>JALOON010000096.1 GCA_025454405.1 Oscillatoriaceae cyanobacterium Prado104
CCGGGTTTGGCACCGCTACCGGTGCAAGTTTCGCAGGTTTCCAGGTGCTTGATGCGGAGTTCTTTTTCCCCGCCAAACACGGCTTCGCGGAAATCGAGCTGCAAATCCAGACGCAGGTCATCTCCCCGAATCGATCCAGTCCGCCTTCCAGTCTGGGGCTGTTGAATATTTCTAAAGAAATTGTCAAAGATATCAGAAAAGCTGTCGCTGAAGTCTTGGAATCCGGGCCCGCCTGCACCGCTTACCCCTGCCTCGCCGTAGCGGTCGTAGAGTTCGCGGGTTTTTGGGTCCGAAAGTACCTCGTTGGCACGGTTGATTTCTTTAAACCGATCCTCAGCACCGGGTTCTTTGTTCGCATCTGGGTGATACTTGCGAGCTAGGCGGCGGTAGGCACGCTTGATTTCATCTTGGTCTGCACTGCGAGAAACGCCCAATATTTCATAGTAATCGCCTGCCATAAAGCTGCTTGCCTGGAGGTAAATAACAAAAAGTGTACGATAAAGAAACTATCTAGCTTTCACAAAATTCAATTCGAACAGAAGGAGTCCCCCGCTCTACCAGTTTCGGGTGAGCGGTGGGAGGAATTCGCGTGAGCGCGGAGCCGCACTCTCGAACAAGCCCGACAAGCAAAGCTATCGGAAAGTGAGGGGTGTGCGACAAGCGAACAAATCACTTGCCTTAGTGTGGGCATACCTCGAAGACTAATCGACACAATAAAGGATTATTATTCCGATGTGAATGCTGCGGTCATGAGCTACACGCTGATTTGGTTGGTTCCAGAAATATTAGACATCTCCTAAAAAGATTCTAGAAGCCTTGCCCGATCTGGAAAAACACCTAATTTTGGGAGATGTCTATTGCATTAAGAATGCTCTGCAGTCCTCCGCGAGCGTTTTGAGTAGTTGACGTCCTAGAGGAAAGGGTTCATCTCGTCATAGTCAGGGTCAGGTTCTGATACCTTGGGTTGTGGTTTTGGCTGCGGTTTTGGCTGCGGTTTTGACTGTTGATTTGGTTGTGCTTTGGGTTGTGGTTTTGACTGTTGGCTTGGCTGACGTTGGGGTTTCGGTTCCGGCTTGGGTGCAGGCTGCGGTTCCGCTTCCGGAATCTGGAACAGTTCGTCTGCCGACATGACGCTATCTGCGGTAGCTGCGACATCTGCGGTAGCTGCAACATCTGCGGTAGCTGCTACTTCCTCTAATTCTGGTACGATATCGCTTTCAATTGCTGCGGTTGCCTCGGCTGCACCGCTGCGAGCTTGCTCGTAGACGGCAGTGCCGAGAGAGTAGAGCATTTGTTTGAAAGATTCGATTTGTTGGGCGAGTTCGTCGCTGGTGGTGTCGGGGTTAGCCATCGCAGCTTGCAAGGCTGTTGCTTCTTTCTCCGCTGCGGCTGTGAGTTCCTCGCTAAGCAATTGCGCGTTAGTTGTCAGAGTGACGCCATAGTTGTAGAGCAAGGTGTCGGCTTGATTTTTGAGTTCGACGAGTTGGACGCGGTTGAGGTCTTCGTCAGCGTAGAGTTCTGCCTCTTGGCGCATCCGTTCGACTTCGGTTTCGCTCAATCCTCCGGTATTGGAAATTTGGATGCTTTGTTCTTTGCCCGTGCCTTGGTCTTGGGCAGCAACTTTGAGAATGCCGTTAGCATCTATTTCAAAAGTCACTTCAATTTGAGGGACGCCGCGGGGAGCCGGGGGAATGCCTTTGAGCAAGAACTTGCCCAGACTTTTGTTGTCTTTGACCAATGCACGTTCGCCTTGAAGGACGTGAATTTCCACCGAAGTTTGCCCGTCGGCAGCCGTGCTGTACATTTGCGATCGACTGGTAGGGATCGTGGTATTGCGTTCGATAACTTTGGTGAATACTCCACCCAGGGTTTCGAGTCCCAAGGACAGCGGAGTCACGTCCAGCAGCAACAAATCTTTGACCTCGCCACCCAACACGCCAGCTTGAATTGCTGCCCCCACGGCTACAGCTTCATCGGGATTGACGGATTTGTCCGGTGCTACACCACCAAAATATTTGCTGATGGCTTCTTGAACTGCCGGAATCCGAGTCGAACCGCCCACTAAGATAATTCGATCGATAGCTTTCGGTGTCAAACTGGCATCTTTAAGAGCTTGAGTCACTGGGTCGATCGTCGCTTGCACCAAATGAGCCACCAGTTTTTCAAACTGAGCCTTAGACAGATCGATCTCTAAATGCTTCGGTCCTTTGGCGTCAGAAGAAATAAACGGCAAATTGATGGATGTCGATTCGCGGTTGGACAGTTCGATTTTGGCTTTTTCGGCAGCTTCTCGAAGGCGCTGCAAAGCCATTTTATCTTGAGAAAGGTCTGTTCCTTCTTGGGTGCGGAAAGTCTCAACCAGCCACTGGACGATGCAGTTATCGAAGTCATCTCCGCCGAGATGGTTGTTACCCGCCGTAGCGTTGACTTCAAAAATTCCGTCTCCCAATTGCAGGATCGAAACATCAAAAGTACCGCCGCCCAAGTCAAATACTAAGATTTTCTGTTCTATGTTTTGCTTGTCCAACCCGTAAGACAGCGCTGCTGCCGTAGGTTCGTTGACGATACGGAGGACTTCCAAACCCGCGATCGTGCCAGCATCTTTAGTAGCTTGCCGCTGGGCATCTGTGAAGTATGCCGGTACAGTAATTACGGCTTGGGTGACAGTTTCTCCCAGATAAGCTTCAGCATCCTGCTTGAGCTTTTGGAGAACCATCGCGGAGATTTCTTGGGGGGTGTAAACCTTATTCCGAATTTGGACGTTAACGGTATCATCTTTACCTTTGATGCAATTATAGGGAGTGCGGGATCTTTCTTCTTCCGTGTCATCCCAGCGCCGCCCGATAAATCTTTTGATGCTGTAGACCGTATTTACGGCATTGGTAACAGCTTGGCGCTTGGCCAATTGACCCACTAAGCGATCGCCCCCCTTACCAAATCCTACAATGCTCGGGGTAGTGCGGCCTCCTTCAGAGTTGGCGATCACGATTGGTTTACCGCCTTCTAAAACAGCTACGCAACTGTTGGTAGTGCCCAAGTCAATGCCAATGACTTTTCCCATAGAACATAGAACCTCATCAGAAATTTGGGTAGAAACCCCGTCCTTCGAGGACGGCTTTACAAATTAGCTGGCGACACGCCACCAGTTGTAACACAAGAATTTACAAAAAGTTGATATTGGAAACATCAACATCAGCCATTTAGCTATCCTGAGTTTCCACTGCCATTTTGCTTTAGTTGAAGGGGAAATACGGTTTTTATTGACCGATCGATCCTTTGACGCTGACTGTCTCCAGAGGTGAAAAACTAGGGAGGCATTCTTAACATCGAGTTTGCTGAAATTGCAGATTAGCTAAGCATCTCAAGGTAGAAATTTGAATGCTTGCTGCTAACTGTGGCTGTTTTATACTCAAGCCCGATCGGGAGCGCCGGTTAGCTGCATTTATATTTCCAGACCCCGCAATTCCCATCAGGGTTAGCGGTGGGTTGTTGACCTTGAGAAATGCCGTAGCTTTCAACCCGATTAACTTTCCGAACTGTCGGAATTTTCATCTGAGGCTACCACAGATAGTCCGCCTGCAGCAACTTTGACTTTAGCGTGCCGCAAAACGCGATCGCCCAAAGTGTAGCCGCGTTCCAGTTCTTGAATGACCGTGCCTTCCTCGTGTTCGTTAGTAGGTTCGCTCAGCAAAGCTTCATGGAGGTTGGGATCGAACTGTTCGCCCTCGGGACGCATCGGGGAAACCCCGATTTGCTTGAGGCAGTCTACCATTTGCTTGTAAACGCTCTGGTAGCTTTTGTGGATGTTCATTTCGCCGTCGCTTTGCGGCTTAATGTGCGATCGGGCGCGCTCGAAATTGTCGATTACCGGCAGCAGCGCTTTAATAGTAATGCACCTTGCCTGCAAATCTAACTCTTCTTTTTCCTTTTGCGTCCGCCTCCGGAAGTTTTCAAAATCTGCTGCTAAACGCAGGTTTTGATTTTTCAAATCTTCTAATTGAGAAGTTGCGGCTTGCAACTGAGTTTTTAGGGCCTCTTTTTCGCTGGAGGCCGCCGCTAGTTCTCTCTTGAGTTGCTCTTGGGTATCAGCCACCGGGCTGTTGCTGGAACTGCTGCCGGCTGCTGTGGCTCCAGATGCGTTAGCGGACGCTTGCTCGTTTTGAGCGCTTTGATAAGCTTTAGCAAGTTCCAGTTCCCAATCGCCTGCGTCGTTGGGATCTGCTGGTATTACCGGAATTTCGCTGGGCAGGGTCGAACTCTCTGGGGTTGCCCCTGTTGAGTTGGGATCTTGATATTGCTGGTTTTCCTCGTCAATCATAAAGTAGCTGCGCGACAGAACCCTATTAATTCTAGCAGATACATTTAACCCGGTAATTCCTGGCAATCCAAGATTACTGAGTACGGTAAGACTTGGAAATCGGCAAGAATTCCAGTCAAAGAGGTATCTCTCAAAGCTTTCAACAAAATATTGAAAGCGCCATTTAAATCGCGGTCTAGTTTATGACCGCAGTCGGGACAAGTGAAACACTTGTTGCCTCCTAATTTTCTATGGATATGTCCGCACTTTGAACAAGTTTTAGATGTCCATTCTTCTGTTACGTTTACTACAATACAACCGTGCTTGGCTGCTTGATGCTTCAACGTTTGTTTAAATTTGTAGTGCGAGAGCGTGACCATCGCTCTCGCTGTTTTTGTTGTTAAACGGCGCTTGCCTTTCTTCACCATTTGTTGCGTCTCAAAAGTAGGTAAAAAGATTACCTTGTATTTGTCGCAAAGGTACTTCGCCGTTTTCTTATGCAGCTCTGAAATCAAATTCCGGATTTTCACCCGAATGTTAGATGCAGCCTTACACCAGCGACTAGCAGCTATCCAAGTTCTCCAAACTGCTGCTAATTTTGTTTCCGGGTAAACTCGGATCTTATCTTCTTTGATAGTAGATTTGTATTTTCTGAGTCCGTTGAATACGTGGATGATGGCAAGGAGATCTTCAACCATTTTTCTTTCTGGAGATAGGTCTGTTCTACCGAGAACCACGAGTTGGCAATCATTTTGCTCGCAAATCCACCTGATGAGGTCGCAACCAAACCTAGCGAGTCTGTCAGGGTGACAGACCACAATTTGACCGACAACTCCTGACATGACTTGTCCCAAAAGGGCAAGAAGGTTTTTTCTTTTGAAGTTGAGTCCTCCCCCAATATCTTTGAAAACTTGCCCTTGCGGGTAGATTTCTTGGAGATAGGCGATTTGTCTGGGTGTGATATAACGAGTTATGCGGGCGGGAGCATGTGTTTTCACCTCCCTATAGTATGCTATTTGCCAGATTGTTCCAGGAACTTACAAGAAAAGATTGACTTTAAGCTGTTTTGCATTCAGATTGGGATACCAAAACCTCCGAAAGGCAACAGGTAACAGGGAACAGGGAACAAAAGATTCACAATTTAAATGCAAAACAGCTTATCACAACAGTTGGAAGGGTCGCGCCCTTGCAGGAAAGAAGGAAGTCTATAGTAGCTTGAGATGCCGGTCGGGGCAGTCGAGAAAACATCAGACCGATCGAAAAATATCTCAAAAGGTCGATCGGGCGACGGCGTAAAAGCTATCATCACATAACACGCACATAAGATATTTAACCGCAGTACATCCAACTGCGCCCCTGGCGCTGCAGTTACTGCACAAAACAATTTGGGAACATAGAATTATTTAGGAAAGCGATACACCCCGCCCCGCTTTCCTCTCCCGGTACGGGCAATCTCCCTGCGGTTGCCGGCTGCGATATCACGGGAGTTTCGCGCGGGTTAATAGGTAAATGACTAATACATCCCAGAGGCGTTCTACTTCGCTAGTTGCTCAGAGCAATTTTTCTCCGGCGCTCAACAAGATGATTCAGTCTGGTTACGTTAACGGCGACCAACTGAAGCAAGCTCAAATCGAAAGCCGGAAGTCTGGCAAGCGGTTGACTGAGGTACTGGAAGCCCTTACCGGACAACCCTTGCCTCCTGAATTGCTGCGGCTTTACAAAAAGCAGCAGATGTTTGAACTGAAGATAGTCTATGGGGTTGAAGCTTTTGACCCGGAACTGAGCGAAATGTCCAACGACCAACTTGGAGAAATGCTCGACGGGCTGAAAATTTCGATCGACATCTGTCACCAAGGTAGGTTTTTACCCGTAGCGAGGACTGAAACCGAACCCGCAGCGATTGTGGTGGCAATGGTCGATCCTGATAACCTCAACGCTCTCGAAGATTTGCGCCGGATTTTGCAGCCTCACGGGCTGAGTTTTGTGCGCCGGGTGATTACTCCAGACGACTATCAGGACATTACGGCAACCTATCAAGACGAACAAGTTAAGCGGGAAGCCAAAAAAGCTGAAGCAGAAAAGCAGAAGAAGTTAGAACTGGGAGAAAGCGATTTTGGCGAGCTCTCGCTAGAAGAGGACACTGCTGACCAAGAAGACCTAGCCAACACCTTGGACGATGCTGAGGCTGCTCCGGTAATTAAAGCCGTCAACGTCATTTTGGCGAAAGCTTTGTCGGAAAAAGTGTCTGACATCCACGTAGAACCTCAAGAAGAGTTCATGCGGATTCGGATGCGGAAAGATGGGGTGCTGCAAGAGTATTTCCGGTTTCCCAAACAAGTTGTGGCAGCAATTACTTCCCGTTTCAAAATTATTGCCAACCTGGATATTGCCGAACGCCGGCAAGCTCAGGACGGTCGCATCCGCCGGGTTTTTGAGGGGCGCACGGTGGATTTCCGGGTGAACAGCTTGCCTTCCCGCTACGGCGAAAAAATCGTGCTGCGGATTTTGGACAGTTCCAGCACTCAGTTGGGTTTGGGTTTGTTAATCTCTGATGCGGAAACTTTAGCTTTAGTTCGAGAAACAGCTAGCCGTCCTTTCGGACTGATTTTGGTAACGGGGCCGACGGGTTCGGGCAAGTCAACGTCTCTGTACTCAATTTTGGCGGAACGGAACGATCCGGGGATTAATATCAGTACGGCAGAAGACCCGATCGAATATGCTCTGCCCGGTATTACTCAGTGTCAAGTAATTCGGGAAAAAGACTTGACTTTTGCCAACATCCTGCGGGCATTTTTGCGGCAAGATCCTGACGTGTTGCTGGTGGGGGAAACGCGGGACAAAGAAACGGCAAAAACAGCACTGGAAGCTGCTTTGACCGGACACTTAGTGCTGACTACGCTGCACACGAACGATGCTGCTGGTGCAATTGCCCGTTTGGATGAAATGGGCGTGGAACCGTTCATGGTTTCGGCAGCTTTGTTGGGCGTGTTGGCTCAGCGCTTGATGCGGCGGGTTTGTGACAAATGCTGCATTCCTTACCAACCTACTGCTGAAGAACTCGGTCGCTACGGCTTGTCAGCTTCTCAAGAAGTAGATTTGACTGTCTACAAAGCTAATGTCGTCCCGATGGAACAAAGGAAGGAACTTGCAGAACGCGGGCAACTGTGCCAGAAATGCGGCGGCATCGGCTACAAAGGACGGGTAGGGGTTTACGAATTCCTGAAAAATACCGAGCGGCTGCAAGCTTTGATCACTCAAGGAGCTCCCACAGAGCAAATTAAGGAAGCAGCGGTAGAAGAAGGGATGAAAACCTTGCTGGCTTACAGCTTGCAGTTAGTGCGAGAAGGGGCGACTACTTTTGAAGAAGTCGAGCGGGTAACGTTTACTGACTCGGGATTGGAGGCGGAACTGAAGGCAAAACGCAAACAGGGGCTGACCTGCAAAACTTGTCACGCGGAGTTGAAGCCGGAGATGCTGGACTGTCCGTACTGTTTGACACCGCGCTTTATGGATTGATTCAGGAGTCAGCAGTCAGCAGTCACGAGTCATTAGTCATTAGTCATTAGAAAAACAAGGGGCGGGCGGGCACTCAAGGCACCTTCTCCGCTTCGGGCTTCTTGCCCCTACCAACTGACAACTGACAACTGACCGTAGTTGATTGTTGGGAATGGGGCATTGAGTCGAGGAATGTGGCATGGAGCGAAGCGAAGCCCAGGGATGGGACAAGGAGAGCATGAGGTGTTAGTAATTAATCTTCCTTCTTCCTTCTTCCTTCTTCCTTCTGTCAACTGAGCTAAATTGGTCAATAACAATCAACTCGATCGAGGGAGGAGTATCTATGGGTCTGATGATTGAAGACGTTCTGGAGTCCTTGGTAGAGCAAGGAGGTTCAGACATACACATCCAAGCGGGCGCACCTATCTTCTTCCGCGTCAGCGGGAAATTGTCCCCTCAGGTGCAGTACGGCGAAGTCATGTCTGCTGAGGAAGTGCAAATCCTGATCTTCCAGATGCTCAACAACATGCAGCGCAAGCAGTTGGAAATGGAGTGGGAACTAGACTGCGCTTACGGGGTTAAAGGGTTGGCTCGCTTCCGGGTGAACGTGTACCGGGAACGCGGTTCTTGGGCTGCTTGTTTGCGGGCCCTGCAATCTAAGATTCCGAATGCGGACGCGCTGGGCGTACCGCAGGTGTTGCGAGACATGACGGAAAGGCCCAGAGGTATGTTGTTGGTGACGGGACAAACGGGTTCCGGAAAAACGACTACGATGGCGGCTTTGTTGGATTTGGTCAACCGGACGCGGGCGGAACATATTCTCACAGTTGAAGATCCGATCGAGTACGTATTTCCTAATATTAAAAGTTTGTTTCACCAGCGGCAAAAGGGCGAAGATACCAAGAGCTTTGCTAATGCGCTGAGAGCAGCTTTGCGGGAAGATCCAGATGTGATTCTGGTGGGAGAAATGCGGGACTTGGAAACGATCGGTCTGGCAATTTCGGCTGCAGAAACGGGTCACTTAGTGATGGGAACTCTGCACACAAATTCGGCGGCGGCAACGATCGATCGGATTTTGGACGTGTTCCCGCCGATCCAGCAGCCCCAAATCCGCGCTCAGGTTTCTAACTCTTTGATCGGAATTTGCAGCCAAAACTTGGTGGTGAAAATTGGGGGCGGTCGCTGCTGCGCCCAGGAAATCATGGTTAACACTCCAGCTATGGCTAACTTGATCCGGGAAGGCAAAACTCCTCAAATTTACTCCCAAATTCAAATGGGGGCAAAATTGGGCATGAGAACGATGGAAATGGCTCTTGCTGAACTTTACAAGGCAAATAAAGTCTCTTGGGAAGCGGCAATGTCCAAGGCTTCTAAGGCTGACGAACTCGAACGTTTGATCGGTCCGGCACCGGTGGGGCAAGCACCTGCTGCTAAAGCAGGGGCTCGTTAATCTGTCAGTTGAGAGTTGGTAATTGGTAATTGATAATCGGTAATCGGTAAGGAGTTTGGAATAGCGAATTAGGGTCAAGCGGATTGGACCAAGTATGCTTTGAGTTTTAAGTTAAAGACAGTTCTTAATTCAAAACTCAAAACTCAAAACTCAAAACTATTATCAACTATCAACTCTCCACTAAGTTTTCATAATTTATTAGAGGTGAGCTGTGGCTACCAATGTTGTAAATCCCAAACCGAAAAGCGGTTTTGATTTAAGTAATATTCAGGATCAAATCGAAGTAGCACTTAGCAGTATTACTGTTAAGGATATGGCTATTTTTGCCCGTCAGTTTGCGGCGATGTTTAATGCAGGCGTAGCAATTGTGAGATGCCTTTCTGTACTGCACGAACAGTGTTCTAATGCTAGATTGAAAAGAGCGCTCAGAAGCATGAATGCCGACGTGCAGGAAGGTATCAACTTGGCAGAAGCAATGTCGAAGTTTCCTGATGTTTTTGACCAACTGTTTATCAGTATGGTGGCAGCGGGAGAGGTCGGGGGCGTACTCGATGAAGTGCTGGACCGTCTGGCGGTAATGATGGAAAAAAACCACAAGACGCAAGCAGAAATTAAGTCGGCAATGTCTTATCCCAAGACAGTGCTGTTTATTGCGATCGTGATTTTTTTCGCAATGACTATTTTCCTGCTGCCGACATTCGCAAAAATCTTTAAGGATATCGGCGCGGATTTGCCAGCTTTTACGCTGTTTATGTTGGGAATTAGCGCGTTTTGTACGGCTTGGCCTCCGATCCAACAGTTGACGGTGATTGGGGTGATTGCAGCGCTGTATATTGCCTTCCAAATGTATTACAAAACTCCAGTAGGTCGCTTGCAAATTGACAAGATTGCGATGAAGTTGCCGATTTTTGGAGATTTGATCGAAAAGTCGGCGGTGGCTCGATTTTGTATTATATTTGGGTCGCTAACTCGATCGGGCGTGCCAATTCTCAATTCTTTGGAAATCGTGCGGGATGTGGCCGGAAATCAGGCAATCGCTAATGCTATTGAATATGCCAGAACTGAAATTCAAAGCGGTGGCATGATCAGTATTGCTTTGCAAGAACAGCAGGTTTTTCCGTCTTTGGCTATTCAAATGATGGCAATTGGTGAAGAAACTGGGGAACTTGACAAGATGCTGATGAAAGTTGGTTCTTTCTACGAAACGGAAGTAGAAGAAGCGGTAAAAGGACTTACGAGTATGTTAGAACCTCTGATGATTGTGGTCATTGGGGCAATTGTAGGTTCGATTTTGCTGTCGATGTATCTGCCGATGTTTGCAGTGTTCCAAAAACTGTAGACAGTTGGTAAGGAGTTTTGAGTTTTGAATTTTGAGTTTTGAGTTCAAGACAGTTCAAAATTCAAAACTCAGAACTTCCCCTCTCACCCCATCGCAAATCTCAAATCGAAAATTGAAAATCGTTTGACAGTTGTCAGTTGTCAGTTGTCATCAGTCAATATTCCTAAATAAAAACCTGGGACTCACCGAAATTAAGCGGGGACTTTCCGAGTAATGACTGATGGCTGATGGCTAATTATTTATTGATTTAAAATGTCGCTTAAACAATTACATTACGAAACCCTACTAGCAGAGTACAGCGAATCTTCGGCTGCGATCTCGCTGTTGAAAAAATACCGGCTTTACATGGAAATGATTCCGAGTATCCGCCGCGCTAACGAAAGTTTAATTAGCATTCCTTTGCCAATTGCGCGACTGCGGGAAGGAGTTTCTTATGCGGGTAAAAGTGGCGCTAGCATCGCACCGGGACAAGCAGTTTGTTTGCCTTGCGATTTGGCGATTTTGATGTGCGATCCGGAGTGGAAAGTGAAAGTTGGGGTGGAAATTTTGGTTTTCATTCACCGCCCCGATGAGGATTTTTCCGATTTGTTGGGCCGCTGGCGGCAGTGTCAGGTGTGGCTGGATAAAAGTTACGAGTGGGTGATGCCTTACCGTTACAAGCATATTTACAGCGATGAAGCTGAAGCCGTTCATCCTTTATTTGTGCTATCTGATGAAACGAGCGATCGAATTCAGCGCGGTTTGATGGCAGCCGGTTTGCCGTTTGTTATTGAAAGTTTTAGTTCGGTTAATGAGGATGAATTGCCAGAATTAGAAAGTTTAGAAACCCAAGAATACGGGAGTATGGGTGAAGAAAGTTACGATTGTTGACTTACACAAACTGTACCCAAGTCTCAAGAATCGGGGTTTCTCTTTCAAATAAACAGCCATCGCGTTATCATTCTTTACGTTCATTCACAAAACTTATCGATTTGGGTCGATCGTGACTGCGCGCCCCAAATTATTGATAATTATTTTCAATTAATAGACGAACTTTGTGCGTTTGGGAGCTTGACTAAAAAAGGTAGTTTTGATATCCTAAAAATATTTTGTATAATTGAGGCATGGTTTAACTTAAATTGTCTCTTTAATGGTCTGCTGCAGGAGGCTCTGGCACCTCAAACAAAGTTGGTGTGAAAATACTCGCTCGCCCGAGCTGCAGTGCCGATCGCTCGCAGTAGCTCTTTTTTTTGCGTAAGTCCTGTAGAGCAATATATTTTACCGAAAATCTAGGGGTTTTTCACCATGGTTTGTTAGAGCGCTTTTTTCGAGTTACGACAACCCAATCATCAGCAACCTTCACAATTTTAGCATTATCCAATGCTAAATGTTTGAGAACGGGTTTTTCTAACAAAAAATAAGGTTGAGATAAAGTTTGCCATTTTTGTTGCAGTGTACGCGCATCGGCTACAATAACTTGACGGTCGCTGTAAAAATTTAAAGACGGACGCGGGTGACGGTGAGAAGTGAAAACCTCTTCACCGAGAGGCGTTGCTTCGCGGACAATTGCAGCTACTGGCTTGACAGCATAATCTTCGGCGAGTTCCCAAACCCAGTTGTCAGAAGCGACAAATACTAACAGCGAGACATAAGTTCCCCAAAATAAAATTATCAGAAACTGTCTGTCTTTGCGGTGTAACAGCACGGCTGCAAATGTCATTGTCAAAGCTGTAAATGCTAGCATTAATTGCAAATCTTGCTGGGGCGTTACAGTTTTTCCCCCCAAAGGAATCCAGCCGGTGAAGTACAAACAACCCGCAGCAACTACAGAAGCAATGATGACAAAAATTGCGGGATGGGGCAAACAAGATATAACATCAAAAGGTCGCGAAGCGAAGCTATTTTCCTGTAAGGGGTTCCCGTCCCCCGAAAGTGTTTCCGTTCCCCGAAAAGATTCTCGTTCCCCGAAGGTTAGGGTAGGGTAAGGTAGGGAATCGCCCTCAAATTTTCTACCAGATTCTCGCTGCTGCATTTGCTCCCAAACGGCCGCGAGATAACTGCCGACTGCTAAGGCAAAAGCTGGATAAAGCGGTAAAATATACCAAGGTAATTTAGTATTCATTACGGAAATAGCCAGCAGATAAATTCCGCTCCAAACTAATACTAACTTCGGACCTGCAAAATTGCGATTTTCCCAATTCAAACGCAATCCTTGCAGCCAGAATAACTGCCACGGCCAAGCTGATTCTAAAATTTCTAATAAATAATACCAGGGACCGCCAGTGTTATTGCCTACGGGTTCCCAAATTCGCCGGAAAGATTGATTGACTAAATTGGCGTTGATAAAGTCTTGTCCGTAGTGCAGCCACTGCGCGTAATACCAAGCTGCTACCGGCAAACTCCCTAAAGCCAATCCGCCCCAAAGATAGCCGGAAGTGAGGAGGCGCGGGGTATCCCAAATTAGGAAGCAAAATCCGATCGCACCTAACAACATCCCCAACATCACGCCTTTTGTCAAGCAAATCAGTCCGAAACCGATGCCCGCACCCAAAGCGTAACGCAAATCCCGGCGCGATCGCAGCAAACACCACATTCCCGCGAGCAAAAAACACAACACCGCACCATCTAACATCGCCAAACGCCCGTGTCGCAGTACCGGCAGCAGCGTCAGGTAAACTAGGGCTGAAAAAATAGCTATAAGCCTCTGCTGGGGAAATAATTCCCTGCCTACGGTGTAAAGCAGGGGTACGGAAGTCGCGCACAGCATCGCCGGCACCAATCTTGCAGTCAATTCGCTGATGCCGCCTGCAGCAAAACAAGTCGCAATCAGCCAGTGTACCAGCGGCGGCTTGTTCAAATAAGGCGTTCCGCTGAGTGTGGGATACAGCCAAGCCGAACCGCCGCGCCCGATTTCTCGCGCTACTTGGGCTGCAATGCCTTCATCCCAATCCCGCAAAGGTACGCCGCCTAGATTCAGTTTGAAAATCAGTATCGCAGCCAACAGAAAAGCTAGCAGCCACAGCGTGTCTGCGTGCTTGCTATTGAAGGGATTTTGATATTTGCGATCGCCCGAATAAAAATTTTCTGACATAAATTAAGAGGCTTTTATCATAAGATTACATAAATATCTTGTTGGCGCGCAATTGTCGCTCAACTCGGATTGTAGCTAGTTTAGTCCAGATCCCCCTAAATCACCCTTAAAAAGGGGGACTTTAAGAGTGTTGCTCTCCCTTGTTAAGGGGGGCTGGGGGGGATCTGAGGGTTTGAAAACACGCCCTAAGACACCCAGAAACGGGCATTTTCTATGTTACTTGTTGTTGCTCTTTAGTTATGAACTTACCTGTAGTTATAGATATTATCATCGGCTTGGTTTTTATCTACCTAACTTTAAGCTTGCTGGCTTCGGAAATTCAGGAATTGATTGCTACTGTTTTGCAGTGGCGGGCCGAACATTTAAAAAGGTCGATCGAAATGCTGATTGCGGGCGGCACCGAAGGGGTGGAAGATGAGTTGCAACTTCGGAAAATCGGAGATTTTGCCAATTCAATTTACGACAATCCGATTATTAAAGATTTAAATCAGGGAGCTAAAGGGCCTTTCTTAGAGATGTGCCGTAATTTTACGCACAGTCTGGGGGCATTTTACCGCAAAATTACGGGGAGGCGCAATGTTTTTGGCGATAAATCGACCGGACCTTCTTACATCGCTTCGGAAAATTTTGCTGAGAGTGTTTTGGATACTTTAAAGATTGCTCCTTTGATGCGATCGATAACTGAATCGAGGTTGGAAAGGTTTAAAAATTTGCAGTTGGCGCAAATTAAAACGATTGCCGACAGTCTGAAATTGCCGGAGTCGGTTCAGCCGATTATCGAACAAGAATTCGGCTGGCTGGCTGTGGAGTTCGATCGAGTTGTTGAAGATTATCAAAATAATTGCGGTAGCTTGAATTCTGCTCTGGATAGAATGTCGGAAAAGTTGGGATTTTATATTAACGATTCTCAGGTTTACCTGCCGGAAACTGAGGTTGCTGGTAGAGAATTTCACAGGCAGATGGAATTTGTTAAGGCTACCTTGGACAGCGAAGTCGAGCGGGAGACGCTGCGATCGCAATTGCAGCCGAGTTTGAGCAATGTTTTAAATGCGATTAGGAAAGTTAGGACAAGTCAGGATACGGTAACGGAAATTTTGGAAGAAAAAGTAGGCAGTCCGATTTACCAACAAATTGCAGAAATAGTTGAGAGTATGCCGGAATCGCTGCAAAACAGCCTCGATATTTTAGCGCAGCGCGCCGAAGTCAGCAGTGCCAATACTCAGGAACAGTTGCAGAAATTTCAGCAAGAAATTCAAGTGTGGTTCGATCGATCGATGCAGCGGGCTGCTGGTGTTTACAAGCGAAATGCTAGGGGGGTTGCAATTTTAATCGGTACGGCGATGGCGGTTGCTGCTAATGCTGACAGTATCAATATTATTAATCGATTGTCGAAGGATTCAATGTTGCGATCGACTGTGAATGCCTACGCGCAGCAGGTGGTAGAAAACAATGCGGCAAACCGACAGGGTAATTTAACAAATTTAACACGAGTGCAATCGGAGGTCGATCGGGCTTTGGATAATTTAGCTTTGCCGTTTGGCTGGAGCGAAGCTAATAAATTGCCGAAACCTGCTAATAGAAATCAGTTATTGTCGGCTTTGTTGGTAAAAGTTTTGGGCTGGATTATTAGCGGTGTGGCTATTTCTATGGGAGCGGTTTTTTGGTTTGACGTGCTCAGCAAGGTGATTAATATCCGCAATGCTGGGAAAAAGCCGCCGTCTTCTGCAGAATAATTGCCGCTGAACGCAGATTAACACGGAATAATTTAATAATCCTGCACTCAAGAATTGTCAGAAATCGGGTTTTTAGAAACTTCTTTCGCTGGCTGCCAGCAAATTCGGTAAAAACTTGGTTTCTTTGGCTTTAATGGGCAATGTTAAATCTGCTTAAAGTCATTTTTATGGAACCGCGAAGGCGCGAAGTTCGCGAAGAGAAGAGGAAGAAGATAAAGATGATAGATAACCTGGATTTGGTATAATTTCCGTTCAAGGTTGTTTGCAACTTTTTGCTTGTTTTCGTCCCCTTGCGGGGAAGTGGTTTAGGAAAGAGGTCTTTGTAAACCAATTTTGGTTTAGCGATACTTGACACCCGACCGTTGTCAACAAGCAAGTTTGACGAACATCGCACAAACACAGCGGAATTATTCATCTCTCCGGACTCTCCCTCTGCGCCCTCTGCGCCCTCTGCGGTTAGAGCTGCTTAACTGCGTGAAACTACGGAAATTGTAAATTTCCGTGCGATCGCGGATGCTAACTCGGCAAAAATCGGTGATGCTAATAAGTGGGTTTAATAAAAATTGATGAAGCAACCGCGTCCCATGCCCGGTATCATCAGTACCTACCTGACAGTCTGACTCCAGAGGTGCATCTACCACTTAGCACTATCTTGGAGCCAGGAGAATGTCAAATTATCAGATCGAAACGCATCCCGCATTGACAGACGGCTCTCTTGCTTCCAGAAGCCTTGCATTGATTGTCTCAAGCTTAAACGACTCCAGCTTACACGGCGATTGGTTTGTTGTCTCTACAATTTTGCCCCGAAAACGGGCGATCTTACTTAATTCCCCCTCGGATGGAGTCGGGTTAAATAATCTACCACTTCCGCCAAATGCCTCTACCTTCGGACAGATTGACACTCTAAAAATTGTTTGCCAGGATAGTCCCGGCAAGCCAAAACTGGGTTTTGCGATCGACTACTTGTGCCAACATCAACATCAATTCAAATTGCAAATCAGCCAATTCTCAAAATGGTACATTTCCTCAACTCAAAAAGATGTTGCACTTGACTGCTGCGACATCGCAAATCCTACTTGTTCTAAGTTTTTAGAACAACTCACAAGTTACCTCTGGCAAAGCTTTGCGCGTTTTTGCAAACCATCTCAAAACTCAAAATTGCTCCAACAGGCCGATCGAAACAGTGACACAATATTTGAGGCTAAAAGGCTCGATCGGTTGTTTGATAATCATACAGCTATTCTTAATTGTTGGCGATCGGGTACGGACAAAACACTGCTGTCTCTTTACCGCGTGCCTGCATTGCATTCAATTCTAGAAGCGCTGCCAGCATCAAGTTTTCAGGGGTAAGCTGCCAATGCTCGATTTTAACAGAATTTTCCACAGAAACAGGACTTACACGGGCGGGGTCAAATACCCGGTTTCTGGCTCGATACCGATCGATATCTCAGGCATACAACCACAATTTTTCTCATAAACCGGGCTTTTTTGCGAAAGTTCCGATCGATTTAATTGCTGCGGCTAGCTGGAGATTGTGGGTGGCGCACAAGTTAGCCCCATGACAATTAGAATTTTTTCAGCAAATTGGCGAGCGATAATACAGTTTTGCTTTTAATAAATGCTTGAAAATCTTTTCGGCATTTACATTCAACTGTCTTGAATATCTACCGCGCATTCAAGAAAGAGTCGCATTGCCCTAAAATTCTACATTTTATCGAGCTAGTTTCGGCTGGAATGATGCAATGGTAGTGCATCTATATCCTGCTGCTTTTTTGCCTGCGCTCGCATATTTTTACATGAAATCAAAGCACTAATGCCCTGCTATCTATCTTGAACAGACCCACAAACTATTGTTATTTTTTAGCAAAAAACTCTGCTAAAAAATTAATTTACTACAAAAGACAACTGTCAATTCCGGACAAAAAAACAACAAATAAAATTTTTTCATCTCTTGCCTTGAGGCGAAAATATGTGTTAAGTTAAAAACAAATGATTCTGATGAGATTACTCCCAGGCTGTATCTACCAATAATGCCATTGATGGAGAATCTAATATGACAGCTACGTTCGCTCAATTTAATCCACAAACTTCCCTGAAAGATTTACCACCTCGTGCCATAGTATTTATCGATGCTGGGGTAGAAGACTACCAATCAATAGCAGCGGGTGTGCTACCAGGACAGCAGGTAATCCTGCTCGATCGGGACAAAAATGGCATCGAACAAATTACCTCAGAACTGGAAAAATATGCCTCTACAAACGGGGCGATCAACTCGGTACACATTATTTCCCACGGCAGCGAAGGCAGCCTGCAACTGGGCAACACCACTCTAGGTTCGGACAACATCGAACAATATAAAAGCCAGTTAGAAAAATGGCAAACTTCGCTAGCTCCCCAAGCGGATGTCATGGTCTACGGCTGCTATGTAGCCTCCGATACAGGCGCTAATTTTGTTAGCAGAATTGCTGAATTAACAGGGGCTGATGTTGCAGCATCCACCAACATCACAGGTCGCAGTGGCGACTGGAACTTAGAATTTGCTAAAGGCGAAATTGAATCGCAGCTAGCTCTAACGCCGGAAGCAATGGCAAATTACCAAGGCGATTTAGCAACTATCGTCGTTACCACAAATGCTGATAGCGGGCCCGGCTCTTTAAGAGCCGCGATCGCCTCCGCAGCAGCCGGCGATACGATTACCTTCGCCCCCAGTTTAGCCAACCAAACCATTACCCTCACCAGCGGTCAGCTCGACATTCCTGTCGGCAAAAACCTGACGATCGACGGTGCCGCAGCCTCCGGTTTAACCATCAGCGGCAACAACGCATCCCGTGCCTTTTTTGTCAATGCCAACGTTGTTACGGCCACTAGCTTTACGCTCAAAAACCTCAACATCACCAACGGTAAAACCACAGATCGAGGTGGCGCGATCGGCACAACAGACGAAGTAAGCATCACAGTAGACAACGTTCAGTTCAATAACAACGTTGCCGATAAAGGCGGTGGCGCAATCTTCGGTAATTTCAACAATACCCTCACAGTCTCAAACAGTAAATTCAACGGCAACATCGCCACAGCCGCGAATGACGAACGCGGTGCAGGTGCGATCGGCTTTTTGAGTTTTAAAGCGATTACAGTCACCAACAGCGAATTCACCAACAACAAAGGAATTAATGGCGGGGCGATTAATAGCCTTCAAGGCAAGTTGACAATTCAAAACTCGCGATTTATCGGCAACGATACCACCGCAGCCGTTTACGCAACAGGCCAAGGCAATGCCTTCTTAAGGGGTTTTGGCGGTGCAGTTTACACGGACAGAGCCAGCAATCCCAGCGAACCCTCTGGCACAATTCGCATTACCGGCAGCGTATTTCAAGACAATAAAGGTCGGGGCGAAGGAGGCGCAGCTTACCTGTTCACCGGCAGCCAAGACAATGTAATTCTGGAAAACAGCACCTTCCAAAATAACGAAATTCTGGGGCTACCCAACGGTGGAAATCCTGGAAACGGTGGCGGGGCAACGATTTTGAGCGACAGCACCAACCGGGGGTTGACGATTAACAACACCACCTTTGCTGGCAACAAAGCAGGCAATCAAGGCGGCGGCCTGTGGACTCGCAATGCACCAGGTACGATTACTAACAGTACGTTTTCTGACAACTCTACGGCGTTTGCTCCTGGTGATTTCAACAAACTCGGCGGTGCGATGACTCTTGGTGCACCCACAACCATTGTCAACACCACGATCGCCGATAATTACGCCGGCTGGGTTGGTGGAGGTATCTTCGCTACCGCTAATAATGTCACCCTCAAAAACACGGTTTTATCCAAGAATACAGCCGGTAACGGCGGGAACAATTGGGGAATTCAGCAACACACCACCGCCCAATACGCTGACCAAGGAGGGAATTTTCAGTGGCCTCCAAAAAACCCCAATGATGGAAGCGATTTCAATGCGACTGCCAGCATTACGATCGCCGACCCCCTGCTGGGTCCCCTGCAAACTATTAACGGTGCTTTAGTAAGGCCGCTGCTGGCGGGAAGTCCGGCTATTGACAAAGGCGTGGCATCAGGTGCTCCCACTAGCGATCAGCGCGGTGCGACTCGTCCGATCGACGGCGATACAATTCCAGGGGCGATCGTCGATAGCGGTTCTTTTGAATTTGGCGGAACAGTCGCCCCGACTCCGACGCCGACACCAACTCCCGCGCCAACGCCAACGCCAACACCAACTCCGGCTCCAACGCCCACTCCGGCGCCAACGCCAACGCCAACACCAACTCCGGCTCCAACGCCCACTCCGGCTCCAACGCCAACGCCAACACCAACTCCGGCTCCAACGCCCACTCCGGCTCCAACGCCGACACCGACACCAACTCCGGCTCCAACGCCCACTCCGGCTCCAACGCCGACACCGACAACGCCCACTCCGGCTCCAACGCCGACACCTACCGGTACGACGCCAACACCCGTACCGACACCAACTCCAGCTCCAACGCCCACTCCGGCCCCAACTCCGACTCCAACGCCCACTCCCGCGCCGACACCAACTCCCGCGCCGACACCAACTCCGACGCCAACTCCGGCACCAACTCCAACCCCCGCGCCGACACCGACGCCGACACCGACACCCGCGCCGACACCAACTCCGGCACCAACTCCCACACCAGTAGATGATGGCATCATCGAACGCCTGAATGCCCCGGAACTCAACTCCAACAACATTACTCCGAACCCCGCCCAACAAACTCTCAACGGCGGTGAAGGCCCTGATTTCATCATGGGCAGCCGCATCAACGAGTCAGTTAACGGACTCGGCGGCAGTGACACCTTGTTTGGAATGGGCGGCAACGACAACATCGACGGCGGCGCAGATAACGATGTCCTCTTCGGCAACGACGGCACCGATTTAATTCAAGGTGGCGCTGGCAACGATACCGCCTTCGGTGGCAAAGATAACGACACCATCGTCGGTGGCGAAGGCAGCGACTTGTTGAGGGGAGATAACGGCAAGGATACTGTTGCTGGGGGCACCGGCAGCGATACGATTTTCGGCGGCAAAGATGACGATTTGCTACTAGGAGAAGACGGCGACGACAATATCTCCGGCAACATAGGAAAAGACACGATTAACGCTGGCAGCGGTAACGATATTGTCTTCGGAAATGAGGATGACGACCTGATTTTTGGTAAAGCTGGCAACGACACGCTGTACGGCGGCAAAGGTAACGACAGTATCGGCGGCGGCGATGGCAACGATTTGCTCTTCGGCAATAACGAAAACGATTTGCTTGAGGGCTTCACCGGCAACGACTCGCTGTACGGTGGCAAAGGTAGCGATAGCCTTCTGGGCAATGCTGGTAACGATTTGCTGTCGGGAGATGCTGGGGACGATACTTTAATCGGCGGTTCTGGCAATGACGTGTTTTTACTAACTCGAAATTCGGGAACTGATTTGATTACTGATTTCCGCAAGGGTGAGGATTTGATTGGTTTGAATCCGGGTTTGAGCTTCAATCAACTCACGATTACTTCGAGCAACAACCAAACTTTGATTAGCGTGACTGGTAACAATCAATTGTTGGCACGAATCAACGGTCTGGCTCCGAATACTCTCACCGCTTCCGATTTCACTCAGGTAACGATTTAACGAAGTCTAGATCCCCCTAAATCCCCCTTAAAAAGGGGGACTTCCCGAAATCTAGATCCCCCTAAATCCCCCTTAAGAAGGGGGACTTTGAGAAGTCTAGATCCCCCTAAATCCCCCTTAAAAAGGGGGACTTCCCGAAATCTAGATCCCCCTAAATCCCCCTTGAGAAGGGGGACTTTGAGAAGTCTAGATCCCCCTAAATCCCCTTAAAAAGGGGGACTTTGAGAAGTCTAGATCCCCCTAAATCCCCCTTAAGAAGGGGGACTTTGAGAATACTCCGGTCCCTCCCTTCTTAAGGGGGGCTAGGGGGGATCTAAGTCTCAAGGTTAAACAAAAATCTGTGACTGCACTTGACGCCCTAGTTAATACCAACACTCTCCTGTCCCGCCCAACAAAAATGATGCTGATGATAGCTGACAGCCGATCGAACGATAGTTGGCAGTAGACCTGGGACAGTAAATAGCAAGCAGTCGATCGCGCAAGAACTCGACAATACCGATCGCCAAGATTATTCAAACCAGATTAGAACCGCAACAACAACAAATCTGGTGGTTGCCTGAAGTTGATTCAGGAAAAAAGTATTCGCAAACAAAGTGATTTACAAGTTGCGATTTGAGAAAGATCGCGCCCAACCAAAATTTATCGTGCGCCTCTTTCAACCAACAGCAAACATTATCAGAGGGTATGTAACATGAATTCGACTTTTGCCAATACCGATCCTCAATTGCTCTTCAAAAATGCTCGCCCCAAGTCGATCGCATTTATCGATCCTGACTTGGATGACTATCAAACTATCGCTAGTGGCGTACTTCCCGGCACAGAGGCGATCTTCCTCGATAAAAATAGCAACGGCATCGAGCAAATTACTGCAAAATTGCAAGAAATTGCTGCTGCTGGCGAAACTGTAGGCTCGGTTCACATTTTTTCTCACGGCAATTCTGGCAGCTTGCAGTTAGGTTCTGCAACCTTAAATTCGGGTAATTTGAATCAGTATGCCAGCCAGTTACAAGAGTGGCGGACTGCACTCAGCGACAAAGCAGATCTCGTGCTGTACGGGTGCGATGTGGCTGCGGGTGATGGTGCTAATTTTGTCAGTCAACTGGGCGAATTAACTGGTGCCGATATTGCAGCTTCTACCGATTTAACCGGCAGCGGAGGCAACTGGAATTTAGAGTTTGCTAAAGGTGATATCGAAACACCGCTAGCTTTGACTCCAGAGACAATGGCAGATTACCGGGGAACTTTAGCTACGATTACCGTTACCACCAATGCTGATAGCGGACCTGGTTCTTTGAGAAATGCGATCGCCTCGGCACAAGCAGGGGATACAATTCAATTTGCCCCGAGTTTGGCAAATCAAACAATTACTCTCACTTCCGGCCAACTTGTCATCAACAAAAACTTGACAATTGACGCAGTTGGTGCAGCTAATTTAACTGTCAGCGGTAACAATGCTTCGCGGGTATTTCTGACAGAAGGTTCGACAAATGTAACGCTGAGAAACCTGATTATTGCTAACGGCCGAGTTTCGGGGACCGATCCGAATAACGAAGCAACTAGCGGCGGCGGCGGCATTCAAACAGGAGGTAACAGCACTTTAACTTTAGAAAACTCTCAAGTCAACAATAATGTTGCCGGTTACGGTGGAGGAATTTACACTGGTTTCCGCAGTACCACGACTGTAATTAACAGCAAATTTAACAATAATGACGGTTCTTTAGCTGACAATACCGAACGCGGCGGCGGGGCGATCGCGACTAAAAGCGGCGGTACTTTGACGATTCGGGGCAGCGAGTTTAATAACAATAAAGGCAGCTACGGCGGCGCTGTCAATAACTTGCTCGGCAGCATGACGATCGAAAACTCTAAGTTCGTTGGCAACCGTGTCGAAAAAGGCGTTGGCGGCGGGGTATTTGTGGACGGCGCGAATGCTTCAGGTCCGAATGCAACACCCGGTCCTGTCCCCGGAAATGTGATCATTCGCGGCAGTACATTTGACGGAAATATTGCTGCTGGAGAAGCAGGGGGAGCATTTTTGTTCGGCTATTTTCAAGACAAATTTGTTTTAGAAAATAGCACTTTCATTAACAACAAAGCAGTCAAAAATGCGGCAGGTATTGGAGGTTCCGGCGGCGGAGTCCGCCACGGCAATGCCGATTTGACCGTGACAAATACTACCTTTGCCAACAACACAGCAGAGGATAACGGCGGCGGTTTGTGGTTTGGGGAAGATGGCAATGTCACGATTACCAACAGTACCTTTTCCAACAATACCGCGGCCAAACAAGGCGGTGGCATGGTAGTCGGTAACAGAGATTCGTTCTCGACGAATATTGTCAATTCGACTTTTGCTAACAATACAGCCGGCGAATATTCCGGAGGAATTGCTACTTTTGGCAATCAGCCGGTTACTGTCAAGAATACGATTTTCGATCGCAATACGGCGGGCAATCCTTTCAAAGTTAAATACCAAACCGGTAGAGAACTAATCGACGGCGGCAACAACCTGCAATTTCCCGCGAAATTAACCACGGGCGATCCGAACGATAATAATGCCACGGCAAACGTGACGATCGCCGATCCGAAACTCGGCACTTTGCAAAACATTAACGGCGCTTTCGTCTTGCCTTTGCTGGCGGGAAGTCCGGCAATTGACAAGGGTACCGGTGCGGGCGCGCCGGCTGCAGATCAGCGGGGCGTGACTCGCCCGGTTGACGGCGATGGGAATGGAAGTGCGATCGTGGATATTGGCGCTTATGAATTTAACGGTACTGTAACGCCGACACCGACGCCAACACCGACGCCCGCGCCGACACCAACTCCTGCGCCGACACCGACACCGACACCAACACCCGCGCCGACACCAACTCCGGCACCGACACCGACACCGACACCGACTCCGGCACCGACACCGACTCCGGCACCGACACCGACACCGACGCCAACTCCCGCGCCAACACCAACTCCGGCACCAACGCCGACACCGACACCGACGCCCGCGCCGACACCAACACCCGCGCCGACACCGACACCGACGCCAACTCCCGCGCCGACACCGACTCCGGCACCAACTCCCACACCTACCGGTACGACACCAACACCCGTACCGACACCAACTCCGGCACCAACGCCCACTCCAGCACCAACTCCGACTCCGACGCCGACTCCAGCGCCGACACCAACACCCGCGCCAACTCCGACTCCGACGCCAACACCGGCACCGACACCAACTCCAGCACCTGCTCCAACGCCGACACCAACTCCCGCGCCGACTCCAACTCCGGCACCAACTCCCACGCCAGTAGATGAAGTCATCATCGAACGCCTGAATGCCCCCGAGCTCAACCTTGGCAGCATTAACCCGAATCCCACCCAACAAACTCTCAACGGCGGTGAAGACTCGAATTTCATCATGGGTAACAGCATCAACGAGTCAATTAACGGACTCGGCGGCAATGACACTCTCTTCGGGATGGGCGGTAGCGACAACATCGACGGCGGCGCAGATAACGATGTCCTTTTCGGTAATGAAGGCACCGATTTAATTCAAGGCGGTACGGGCAACGATACCGTTTACGGCGGTAAAGATGGCGACACCGTTGTCGGCGGAGATGGCAGCGACTTTCTAAGGGGAGATAACGGCAGGGATACTGTTGCTGGCGGGATTGGTAACGATACGATTTTCGGCGGTAAAGAGGATGATTTATTGCTGGGAGAAGATGGTGACGATTTCCTTTCCGGCAACTTAGGAAAAGATACGATTAATGCTGGTAACGGCAACGATACTGTATTCGGAAATGAGGATGATGACCTAATTTTTGGGAAAGCAGGAAATGACACGCTGTACGGCGGCAAAGGCAACGACAGTATCGGCGGCGGCGACGGCAATGATTTGCTGTACGGCAACAATGACAACGATTTTCTGGAGGGTTACACGGGCAACGATACTCTGTTCGGCGGTAAAGGTAGCGATAGTCTCTCAGGCAATGCAGGTAACGATTTGCTAGCGGGAGATTTTGGAGACGATACTTTAATCGGCGGTTCCGGCAATGATGTATTTTTGCTGAGTCAAAGTTTGGGTAGCGATACGATTACTGATTTCCGCAAGGGTGAGGATTTAATTGGTTTGAATCCGGGTTTGAGTTTCAACCAACTGACGATTACTTCGAGCAACAACCAGACTTTAATTAGCGTGACTGCTAACAATCAATTGTTGGCAAAACTCAATAATGTTGCTCCGAATACTCTGACTGCTAGCGATTTCACTCAGGTAACGATTTAACTGAGGAGGAAGCAGACAGTTTGTAGTGAGAACTTTAGTCATTCAGCGGACTGAAGCCTTCACTACAAACTTATCCGACGAGCGGTTTGTAGTGAGGATTTGAGTTATTCAGCGGACTGAATTTTTCACTACAGACTAATTCATCGCAATATTCGATCGACCTTATTTGACGCAATCAAAATTAATTTGTCGAACTTGTTCCAACCGAATCGCCACTAATTTTAATACAAAAACTTAATCGAAATAGATTTTCACAAAACCGAATAATTTTCTGGGTGCATCTGCTGGCAAACAACAAACATTTTTAGAGGACATACAAAATGAGTGCAAATTTTACCCCTACTGACACTCAATTGATTTTAAAAAATTCCCGCCACAAGTCGATCGCCTTTATCGATCCTGACTTGGATGACTATCAAACTCTCGCTAGCGGCGTACTTTCCGGCACGGAGGCGATCGTCCTCGATAAAAATAGCAACGGCATCGAGCAAATTACTGCAAAATTGCAAGAAATCGCTTCTGCTGGCGAAACTGTAGGCTCGGTTCACATTTTTTCGCACGGCAATTCTGGCAGCTTGCAGTTAGGTTCCGCAACCTTAAATTCGGGTAACTTGAATCAGTATGCCAGCCAGTTACAAGAGTGGCGGACTGCCCTCAGCGACAAAGCAGATCTCGTACTGTACGGGTGCGATGTGGCTGCGGGTGACGGTGCTAATTTTGTCAGTCAACTGAGCGAATTAACTGGTGCCGATATTGCAGCTTCTACCGATTTAACCGGTGGCGGCGGCAACTGGAATTTAGAGTTTTCTCGGGGTAATATCGAAACACCGCTAGCTTTAACTACAGAGGCAATGGCAGATTACCGGGGAACATTAGCGACGATTGCCGTTACCAACAATAATGATAGCGGGTCCGGTTCTTTGAGAGCGGCGATCGCCTCGGCACAACCAGGAGATACAATTATCTTTGCTGCCAGCTTAGCCAACCAAACGATTACCCTAACCAGCGGTCAATTAGTAGTAGATAAAAACCTGACAATTGACGGCGGTGCTGCCTCGGGTTTGACTATCAGCGGTAACAATGCCTCTCGCGTTATCAACATGCAGGGAGCAATTACTTTCAATTTCAAAAATCTGACGGTTGCCAACGGCAAACTTACAGGTACGGATGAAGCTACTGGTGCTGGTGCTGGAATTCGAGGCAGCGACGGCAGCACTTTAACAATAGAAAATAGCCAGTTTAAGAACAATAGTGCTGGCTTTGGCGGTGCAATTTATACGGGCTTTCAAAGCACTAATACTGTAACAAACAGCGTTTTTGAAGGTAACGACGGGCGATCGGCTAACAGCGAACGGGGAGGTGGCGCGATCGCCACTAAAAGTGCAGGCTCTCTCACTGTTAAAGGCGCTACCTTTACTAACAACAAAGGTATTAACGGTGGGGCTATTAACCATCTTTTAGGCAATCTCACCGTAGAAGATTCCACCTTTTTAAATAACGATTCTACCGCCGGGGCGGGAGGAGTTCATACCAGCGGTTACGGCGGTGCAATTTACACTGATGGCGCTAATGCTTCCGGTCCCAACAGTACCCCTGGCAGCGTTGGCGGCACGATCGCCATTCGCAACAGTCGCTTTGAGGGGAATAAAGGCGCGGGACAAGGCGGCGGGATGTTTCTGTTTGCTTATCCTCCAGATAAAATCATTATCGAAGGCAGCACGATCGCCAACAATCAGGTAATTAAAAGCTCGAATGGCGATGCTTTAGGCGGTGGCGTGCGGATTGGTAACGGTGAATTTACCATCAGCAATACTACTTTTGCTAACAATCTATCGCTCAATCAAGGCGGCGCTTTGTGGGTGGGAGAAACAGCACCCGGTACGATTACCAACAGCACTTTTTCAGGCAATAAAGCAGAAGATCCAAACGTTCCGGGCAATCCCAGCGGGAAAGGCGGTTTGGGAGGTGCAATCTCGATCGCTACTTCTCAAGCTATTAGGATTACCAACAGCACTATTGCTAACAATTCTGCCGGATTTCAAGGCGGGGGATTTTGGGGTGGCGGCCTGCAAACTACTCTGAAAAATACGATCGTTGCTAACAATACTGCAGATAACGGCGGCAATCCTTGGAATATCAAACAAAATACCGGCTTCAAATTTAGTGACGGTGGTGGCAACTTTCAATGGCCTGCCAAAAATCCCAACGATCCAAGCGATGTTAACGTGACAGATGCTGTTACGATTGCCGACCCCAAACTTGACGTTTTGCAAAACATTAATGGCGTACTATTGATGCCGTTGCTAGCAGGAAGTCCGGCGATCGATAAAGGAGTTGCTGCTGGCGCGCCCGCTACGGATCAGCGCGGCGCGACTCGCCCTCAAGATGGCGATACAATTCCAGGGGCGATCGTTGACAGCGGTTCCTTTGAATTTGGCAGCACAGTAACGCCAACGCCGACACCAACGCCGACACCGACACCAACTCCGGCACCGACACCAACACCGACACCAACACCAACACCGACACCAACACCGACACCGACACCAACTCCGGCACCGACACCAACTCCGACACCCACGCCCGCACCGACACCCACACCTACCGGTACGACACCCACACCCGTACCGACACCAACTCCGGCACCAACGCCCACTCCTACACCAACTCCTGCCCCAACTCCCACGCCCGCACCAACTCCGGCACCAACTCCCACACCCGCACCAACTCCGACACCAACTCCGGCACCAACTCCCACGCCCGCACCAACTCCCGCACCCATCGATGATGCGATCGTCGAACGCCTGAATGCCCCAGAAATCGGCAGCATCACCCCAAATGGAGTCCAACAAACTCTCAACGGCGGTGAAGGCCCTGATTTCATCATGGGTGGCAGCATCAACGAGTCAGTTAACGGACTCGGTGGCGATGATACCTTGTTCGGGATGGGCGGCAGCGATAACATCGACGGCGGTGCCGCTAATGATTCCCTCTTCGGCAATGACGGCACTGACTTAATTCTGGGTGATGCTGGTAACGATACCGCCTTCGGTGGCAAAGATAACGATACTGTTGTTGGCGGTGAGGGCAACGACTCGTTGAGGGGAGATAACGGCAAAGATACTGTTGCTGGCGGGATTGGCAGCGATACAATTTTTGGCGGCAAAGATGAGGATGTTTTATTAGGAGAAGATGGCGACGACTTCATCTCCGGCAACTTAGGCAAGGACACAATTAATGCTGGCAGCGGCAACGATACTGTATTCGGAAATGAGGATGATGACCTAATTTTTGGGAAAGCAGGAAATGACACGCTGTACGGTGGCAAAGGCAACGACAGTCTCGGCGGTGGCGACGGTAACGATTCAGTTTTTGGCAACAATGACAGCGATTTGCTTGAAGGTTATACGGGCAACGATACGCTGTTCGGCGGTAAAGATAACGATAGTTTGTTTGGCAATGCTGGCAACGATTTGCTGTCGGGAGATGCTGGGGACGATACTTTAATCGGCGGTTCTGGCAATGACGTGTTTTTGCTGAATCCAACTGCGGGAGTTGGTTTAATTGTTGATTTTCGCAAGGGCGAGGATTTAATTGGTTTGAATCCGAGGTTGAGTTTCAGTCAACTCGCGATTACTTCCAGCAACAACCAAACTTTAATTAGCATTGCTGCTAGCGATCGATTGTTGGCACGACTCAATAATGTTGCCCCCGGTACTCTTACTGCTAGCGATTTCACTCAGGTAACGATTTAATATTATCCAAGCTGTTTGTAGTGATGATTTGAGTTTTTCAGCGGACTGAAGTCCTCACTACAAACTAATTCATCGCAATTTATTGGTCTACCAGCAAGCTCGTAATTCTTTTCATTAGGAGATATTATAATTAAATCGATCGTTCCTTACGATACAATACGGCAATCAAACTGACTAAACTCAGCAAAATCGAGCGGACTAAAGTCCTCACTACGAACCCGATCGACTGCTGGTGAATGTCGAACTAATTCTTAAAAAATGAAGATTATTTCTACTTTCACCGCTGCACCTTCCCGCAGGAGCTCTATTTGGCGGATAAATTCTCGAAAATAAAACCTGCGTTCCGATTCTGACAAATCCAGCCAAAATTCGGTAAGAGAAACTGTTTGCGCGGTTTCTCGCAAATTTACTGGCGGTAGTTGCGCTAATTTACTTTGCAGTTCGGCAATTTCAGTCCGAACTTTGTAGGCTCTCAAAGCAGCAGTTTCTGTATCTAAAATTCCGCTATCTATCAGCAAAGGCAGTTGCTCTAATATTGCTTGTTTTGAGTCGATCGCCCCGACAATTCCTGCTTTAATTCCGTTCACATCCGGCATTTGCAGCGCGGCAACAGCAGCGGGCAAATCCTCACAGATTCTTTCAATAGTTAATTGCAGGATTTCTTGATAAGAAAACCCTCTGCATTTTGGCTGTTTGGGACAGTCGATCGGGCGCAAATAAAGGTATTCTTTATCTTGGCGGTACGCAGTGACTTTTGATACTGTCATCGGCGATTTGCATTCGGCACAAACTGCTAAACCCGCCAGGGAACGGGGGCTGCTGGCCGTGCGGGGAGGCAGGCGGCGGTTGCGGCGCAGCAATCTATCTATTTGGGCTGCTTCTTCTCGGGAAATAATCGGGATGTGGGTATTAGAAATTACTTGACCGTTTTGATAAGCCAAATCGCCTCGGTAAACGGGATTTGTCAGCCAGCGGCGGCCGGTGCTGGCGGAGATTTTTTTGTTGTATTTCTTGGCTAAATAGCGCACGGAACCCCGCAAGGAGCCGTAGAGGAGAAAATGCTCAAAAAAGTCTTTGACGACTGGGGAAGTCGATTTATCGACGGTATATTTGTCTTTGCCCCGTCGGTAGCCGTAGGGGGCTTTTCCGGGTGGGGGCAGGGCTTTGATGCGGTTGCGAGCTTGGGCTTTGCGGATGCTGCGGCTGTGTTGGTTGCGCTGGATTTCTGCTAGGAGTTTGAGCAAATTGGCTTTGTTTTCTGTTTGGGTTTCTCCTAGTACAATTAGTTGAATGCCAAGGGTTTCGAGTTGGGTGAGTCGCGAACATATTTCTGGCACTGTGTCGCCAAGTTCTTCGAGTTTGTGAATTAATAAATATTGGATTTGTTCGGTTTCGCAGTCTTTTAGGAGTTGCTGGAGTTGCTGTCTGCCTCCTAAATCTTGATAAGTGCGATCGATTTCTTGTCCCCAAATTTCTGGTGCGGGGGCGGGTTCTAGTAGGGGTTCGCTGTAGGAGTAGGCGATGATTTTCATTGGGTAGTTGGCATTAGTGTTGTGAATTGATTTTTTACCGCGGATGGGGCAGATGAGCGCTGATGTAGGCGAAGCCTTCGGTGCAGGGTACACAGATTGGTTGATGTTTTTGAGAAGTGTTACCTGTTTTCCTTTTTGCTCGATCGATCGTTAGCAATAGCATAAAAAAAATAGTTGTGTGGCGTTCTGCGATGATTTTCGTTTATTTTTTGGGGACTTATCGATAATTTACTTTTATTGGATCTGCTATGTATTGCAATGATACAGGGATTGCACATCTAAAAAAAATTTGTTATAAAAAATTGAAGTAAGAAAAACTTAGATAGTCTCTGGGTTTGAGTTTTTTAACTTGAGATTTAAGTTTGATTACTGGTATTCGCTTGTTATGCCCAGCCAAAAAGGCGGGGCATTTTATTGTTTAAACGATCGATGCTCAAGTTGCAAACAGGGACGATCGCACTGCTGTTAATCTAAAATCCTCAATTCCCAATCTCAAATCTCAAATCGCTCAGTTCGATCGTGTTACCATCTGGATCTCGGACAAACAAAGCGGCTCGACCTGAAGCGCTCATTTGAATCGGGCAATTGTAGGCAATTAATTGTTGTTTTGCAGCCTCTAAATCAGCTACTGAAAATGCCAGGTGTCGGTTGCGCCCCCATTTTTTGGAGTCTGCTGCATCGGGGGCGATTTTTTCGGCTAGAATGAGGTGAATTTGAAAGTTGCCGACTTGATACCAGATACCGGAAAATTTTAAATCTCTCTCTATTTTTGACAGTCCCAATACATTGCTGTAAAAGTGTTCTGACTGTTCGAGGTTGGAAACAAGAAGAGCCGCGTGGAGGGATTGAAGAATTTGCATTTTTCCCAAAAAGTTTTAAAATAACGTTTCAAAAAAATGTTTCAAAAAATAGTTGAGAAAGGTCGTTGCAAAAAGTTGTTTGAGAAAGTTGTTTGAAAAAGTTGTTTTTTATTTGATCGGCAAGTGCAGCAGCTATTTGGTATGATAACACAGTCGATCGTTCTTAACCTATCGAAAACATGAAAGGCAAACAGGTACTGCTGACGGGTGGCACGGGAGGACTAGGACTCGGAGTTACGCCAACTGTGCTAGCTGAAGGTGGAGACGTAACCATACCTTACACCAGCCTGCAAAATGTGGAGCGCCTCAAGCAAATTTTGCCTCCTGCTGATTTTTCCAGAATTCGCTTCGTGCCTGCAAATCTGTCAGACGAAGCATCGGTTGAACAACTGATAAATGGCATGGGAAAGGTAGATGTTCTCATTCATTTAGTCGGTGGATTTTCTATGGGACCAACTCACGAATACAGTTTTGATGCCTGGAAAAAAGATTTTGACCTCAACTTGAATACTGCATTTCTTGTATGCAAGCACAGTCTCGCAAAAATGTTAGAAAACGGTTACGGGCGGATTGTCACGGTGGGTTCGCGGGGGGCCGAACAGCCGGTGGGACAATTGGCAGCTTACTGCGCTGCTAAAGCTGGTGTGGTAGCGCTGACAAAGGCGATTGCGGATGAAACAAAAGGTACTGATATTACTGCTAATTGCGTTTTACCAAGTGTAATCGATACTCCGAGCAATCGATCGGTCATGGGTGCGGAAAATGCCGATAAATGGGTGAAACCGGAATCCTTGGCGGAAGTAATTTGCTTTCTCGCTTCTGCAGCAGCAAAAGATATTCGCGGCGCTGCAATTCCAGTCTACGGTAATGTTTAACAGGTAGAAAGAAGCAGGTAGTAATTGAGACACAAGAAATCGTGTTTTTCTAGGATTTACAGTCCTGACAGGGTAGTTTAACAGGTAGAAAGAAGCAGGTAGTAATTGAGACACAAGAAACCGGGTTTTTATGGGATTTACAGCCCGGACAAAGTAGAGTCGTAAAAACCAGGTTTCTACCTCCTCAAATGTCAACTATCAACTCTTCCTCCTTCCCTCTTCCCTTTTCCTTCTTCCTTCTTCCTTCTTCCTTCTTCCTTCTTCCTTCTTCCTTCTTCCTTCTTCCTTCTTCCTTCAACTGTTTACAAAACTCGCAGGATGCTAGCAACTTTATCGATCGATTCCATCTGCCGAATTTCCTCAATTGCCTGTTGAAAATTGCCTTCTCTCACGTCGTGAGTTACCACGACTATTTCTGCTAAATCGCCGTGAATTCCTGTTTGCACGACTGATTCTAAACTAACTTTGCGATCGCCGAAACAAGTACCGAGCATCCCGATTACCCCAGGCGTATCGCGGGTGAGAAATCGGGCGTAAAAACGGGTGACAAGTTCTTCGATCGGAGCTATTTTGCAGTAATGTTGGTGAGTGCAACTCAGCAAAGGATGGGGAATCGGAATCGTTTCTGTTTTCAGAATGGCGGCAATATTCATAATATCAGATACTACGGCGCTAGCGGTCGGACCCGCACCCGCACCGCGACCGTATAACATCAACTGCCCGATCGGCTCTCCTTCGACTAAAATTGCATTGTAAACGCCGTTAACGCTTGCCAGCGGATGAGTTTTCGGGACGAGAGTCGGATGCACTCGCAAAGACAACTGTTCGCTTTCTCCTCCGGTTCGATCGGCATTGCTAAATGTATTATCCCGAGCGATCGCTAATAATTTAATTACAAAACCCAGCTTGTCGGCGTAGTCAATATCGGCCGCACTAACTTGTTTGATTCCTTCGCAGTAAACATCATCTAATTTGATGAGTCCGCCAAAAGCTAGCGAGGCTAAAATAGCTATTTTATCTGCCGCATCCAATCCATCTACATCTGCTGTCGGATCGGCTTCTGCAAAGCCTAATTTCTGGGCATCTTCCAGCACTTCGTCAAAGTCTGCACCTTCTGTTTGCATCCGCGTCAGAATGTAATTAGTCGTGCCGTTGACGATGCCGGTGACTGTTTGAATGCGGTTTTGACCTAAAGATTGTTTGAGAGTTTGAATGACTGGAATGCCGCCGCCGACAGCAGCTTCTAGCATGACATAAATGCCCTTTTCGTTGGCAGCATCGAAGATTTCGCTGCCATAGCGGGCGATAACTGCTTTGTTAGCGGTGACGACGTGCTTGCCGTTGGCAATAGCTTTCAGGATGAGCGATCGAGCCGGTTCCAATCCGCCGATCAGTTCTACTACAATATCAATTTCCGGGTCAGTGACGATCGCTTCTAAGTCATCAGTCGTCAGCACATTTGGTGGCAATTGTAAAGAGCGCGATCGAGAAATATCGCGCACTCCCACCCGATGAATTTCCAATTCCTGCAACAGCGGGTGGCGATTTTCTGGAGAGAGCAAAATCTCCGCCGTTCCCGTACCGACTGTACCCAAACCGAGCAAACCAATTTTGAAAGCCACGACTTTGACCCGTTGAAACTCTAATCTACAACCATTGTACGATCGGCGCGCATTCACAGAATGCCCGGAGCCGCAACTTCTTTAAGAAACCGGGTTTCTTAAAGAAACCCGGTTTCTGGGGGGGTACTCGATAGAGATGAAAAATGTTTGATCTCAAAATTCAAAGTTCTGCATTCATGTCTGCCCCCATTTCTTGCAGCCGCTGCGCCAATCTTTCGGCACGCTGCCTTTCTAAATTAGCCTGCTGTGCTAGCTGCTGATTTTGCTGTTGTAGCTGTTGTAGCTGTTGTAGCTGTGTTGCTGCTTCCCGCATTAAATCTTCTACTAAAGGCGGATCTAGCACTTCATCCACAGGTAAAATAAATTCAGGAAACTGTTGGCAGCGGAATTATTCATCTCTCTGGGTTCTCCCTCTGCGTTCTCTGCGTTCTCTGCGGTTAAATCCTTCCGATAACCGGAATTGATATTATTCGTAAAAAAAACTCACTTTCTTGTCGCCCGTGCAATTGTTTCAAAAAAAATAGGGCGAGCAATGCCCGCCCTACAATTCAAATTAAATCATCCCGCAGATTAATTAGTAAGTTTCAACGTGCCAGCGGTGTTCTTTCTTCAACTGTTTCTGATAGTCAGCCCAATTGACGCCGAACTTGCCTGCTGCTGCCGACATTCCATCATCAATGCCGCCTTCCATTCCCTTCAAACCGCAGATGTAAGTGTGAGTTTTCGGTTTTTGAACCAAGCCCCACAGTTCGTCTGCGTTTTCTTGAATCCGGTTTTGAATGTACATCTTGCCGCCGTCAGCATTCTTTTGCTCGCGGCTGATGGCATATGTCAAGCGGAAATTATCGGGGAATTCGCGCTGCAATTGTTCCAACTCTTCTTTATAGAGAATGTTGGGAGTATAAGCAACTCCAAAGAACAGCCAAGCTAGACCTTTGAATTTGTACTCTGGATTGTTTTCTTTGAACATCCGCCACAAATAAGCGCGGAAAGGAGCAATACCCGTACCGGTAGCCATCATAATAATGGTGGCATCTTCGTCTTCGGGCAACAGCATTTCTTTGCCTACCGGGCCGGTGATTTTGACATCAGCACCGGGTTCCAAACCTGTGAGGAAAGTAGAACAAACGCCGAATACTGTTTCGCCGGTTTCCGGGCTTTTGTACTCCAGTCGGCGGACGCACAAAGAGACAGTTTTGTCGTCGAGATTGTCGCCGTGGCGGGTGGAAGCGATCGAATACAAGCGCAATTTGTGGGGTTTTCCGTTAGCGTCGGTGCCGTCTGGAATAATTCCAATACTTTGACCTTCCAGATAGTGCAGGTTGCCTCCAGAAATGTCAAAGGTGACGTGTTTGACTGTGCCGTCGCCGCCTTCTTTGACCAATTCTTCTGTAGAAATGCACTTGCCAATATAGGGATTGGCTGGCTTGTAGAGGTTAACTGGAACTTGAACTTTTTCTTTGGCTTGAGTCATGGATTTAGGGGTTTCTGCTGATTTCTGACTCTGTTGCCCCGTCGATACTGGTGCGGCTTTGCCGTTGGTGCTGGCAGCGCCGTTTGAGGGTCGAATGCTGACGATTTTGCCCCCCATGCGGGCAATCCTGCGCATTTCTTGATTCATGCGCTCGTAGGGTACGGTGATAAACACGCTACCGCTGCGGCGAATCGGCTGGCTCATTTGGTCAGTTACTTCGTTCTGACGCAACCCCTCAACTTCGTAAATAAAGATGCGGCTGCCTGACTCTGAGTTGGCTGCCACACCAGATATGCTCGGGCTGTACATTTGTTGCTTGTCCTTCACGATACAGAGTTATAAAGAATGAGAATGTGACGTGAGACTCAATTTACTGTTTTCTTAAGGCAATCTGGACTAATTGGCCGCGCCAATCTCTCAGTCTCGCCTTTGGGCGGGAGTGTCAAGTTGCGATCGCTCGCGCCTCCAATTCCCCACTAGCCGAACGTCACACTTGCTGAACTCGACGGCGTTCGGCTGTTGACCTATAGCTATTGTTGTCTGCGTGCTCCAAATATTTTACCCGATCGGGGGATCGGCCCCGATAAGTCGTTGCGATCGCCCGTCGCCCGTCGCTAATTCAACCTTTACAGAGGATACCTATATTTTGACTGGACCGATCCTGTTAGGGCAAGCAACCCCTACTAACCAGGCATCCTCGTCCATAAGCGACTCGGGAGTGTCAAAATAAATTGTTTGTGCAGACGGCTCGGGTCAGAAAAATTGACCCCAAAGGTGAAAATATCAAAAAAAATAAATTGCTGCTGCTGAGGTTGAGGTTGTAGGGGCGATCGCATTCTGGTAAGATTAACGGCTAAAGTTGGTATTAATTACGCAGACGAAGCTGAAAGCCCCGTGACTTTAGTCCCGACAAGTGCAGCTTTCACAAGTAACCGCAACCTCGACTGCTGTCGGGGAAACGGACAGATGCCGTCTGACACGGCGATTAGGAATGAAACTGGTTGCGGATCTATCCCAAAAAGTTGAATTCTCAAGCATCCCCGCTAATTGATTGCGGGAGAGTGTCAACTACCTTGAAGATTTCTCGGGTCTTCCAGAGCAAGCAGTCTGGTGATTGCAGCAGGCTGGTTTGGCTCGATCCCATCGGGGTAGCAAAGCCACAAAAATTCTGCTTGTCACTACCTGCGGGGTCTCGCTTAATCGCGACTTGAATGCCAGTTTGAATATTTTCAACTGGGAACCCTCGGCTTGAGGGAGATAGCCTGCTTATCTTGGGATGGCCGACCACTCAACAGCGCAGGAAGTAAACGCCGAACCGCGATTAAAAACAGTTTTAGTCAGGTTTGGGTAAGTTTTATTAAGCAGTTAGTAAACATTGTTTTTTGTTAGAGGGAAACTATGACCAGTAAGCCGGATCGCGTGGTTTTAATTGGCGTTGCCGGAGATTCCGGATGCGGAAAATCTACTTTTTTGCGCCGATTGACCGATTTGTTTGGGGAAGATTTCGTGACAGTAATCTGCCTTGACGATTATCACTGTCTCGATCGCAAGCAGCGCAAAGAAACGGGAATTACCGCCCTTGACCCGAGAGCCAACAATTTCGACCTGATGGCCGAGCAAATGAAGGCTCTGAAAGAAGGTAAGGCGATTGACAAGCCGATCTACAACCACGAAACCGGTGCGATCGACCCGCCGGAAAGAATTGAGCCGAATCACGTCATCGTAATTGAAGGTTTGCACCCGCTTTACGACGAGCGAGTTCGATCGCTCCTCGACTTCAGCGTTTACCTCGACATCAGTGACGAAGTAAAAATTGCTTGGAAAATTCAGCGCGACATGGCGGAACGCGGCCACCGCTACGAAGACGTGCTGTTTGCAATCAACGCTCGCAAACCGGATTTCTCGGCTTATATCGACCCGCAAAAGCAATACGCTGATGTGGTAATTCAAGTGTTGCCGACTAATTTAATTAAGGATGATAAAGAGCGGAAGGTGCTGCGGGTGCAGATGATCCAGCGCGAAGGCGTTGCCAACTTTGAGCCTGCGTATTTGTTTGACGAAGGTTCGACAATTAACTGGATTCCGTGCGGTCGCAAACTGACTTGTTCCTATCCGGGAATTAAGATGTACTACGGACCGGATTCTTTCTACGGTCACGAAGTTTCGATTTTGGAAGTGGACGGCCAGTTTGAAAATCTCGAAGAAGTGATTTACATCGAAAGCCATTTGAGCAAAACTTCTGCGAAGTACGAAGGCGAGTTAACTCACCTGTTGTTGCAGCACCGCGAATATCCCGGTTCCAACAATGGAACTGGTTTGTTCCAGGTGTTGGTGGGATTGAAGATGCGCGCGACTTACGAGAAGTTGACTGCGAAGGAAGCGAAAGTTGCTGTTAGTGTTTAGAACTCTGACATGAAGGATTTGGGAGGCGCGATCGCGCCTCTTTTTTTTACCGCAGAGGGCGCAGAGAACGCAGAGAAGAGTTAGGGGAGGATATTTGGAGAGAGAGAGGTTAAGAAGGTTTTTCCGGCTTCATTGAGATCGCTATTTAGGGAGAATGTTAGACTGCGAACTCGGATCTCGCCATGTGGGATATCTAGTGGCTGTTTGAGGTGTTGCGGGTAGATGAGAATTGCATTTTCGCAATTTAACGCATTTGCGTAGGCGACTATTTGATGAATGTCGTTACTGGCTACTTTATCGGGTGTTTTGTATTTGGTATCTAAGACATATTGTACTTTTTTTGTGGCTCAATCGCGCAACAGTAAGTCAATTCGATCTGAATAATTTCGATCGTGCGTGACTCGGTGTTGTTGTTTGACAAAAAAGTCTTTTGGTGTATTTTTATTGAGCCATTCAGCGACAAATTGTTCGTATAAATTCGCCATGTCAATTAGAAAAGGGAGCATTTCGCGATCGCCTGTTTCGTGACTCGGCCCGGTATTTTCTAGACGGAACTTACCCCCCGCACGAAATTCATTTCTTATGAAACCATTACAGGGCGAGACTTTCCTGGATCGGGAAAATCTCCTACATGACTACAAGTT
>JALOON010000097.1 GCA_025454405.1 Oscillatoriaceae cyanobacterium Prado104
CAGCTCCCCGGTGGCTGCTTAACGTCAGAGTGAACGTTACAGCCACAGTCACGGCAAGTTTATCCTTCCAGTCCTGGCAATCTTATCGGTACATTGACAATCAGCTAGTTTTGGAAAGATCGCGTACAGCAGCAACGGTCATGCTCCCGTTTCACCGGCGGTCTTCTAAAATATCCGAAACTTTCTCGCTCGCCCCATCAAATCTTAGCAACCCAAACCTTAAATTGAGGAAAAATGCCATGATGCAAACTTGCACTTTATCTTTAATTGTCGTTAAAAATAACGGCTATGATTTCCGGCTGCAAGGCGACAACTGCTGTGCGACGGGAACTGGAATTTTTCAGTTTCGCGGTCGGGAAGGCATGGAATTTGCTACCGTTCCATTCTCGGCAAGAAATCTGCCCGCCCGACTCATTGAATCTCAAAATACCGACCGAGTTTCTTGTACCTGCAAAGGATACATAACCTTTGAAGAAAACATTCCGCTCTTTTACATAGAAGATGCGGAAATTCAGGCGCAAATGCAGGCGCAAACGCAGCCGGATGCAGAAGTCGGTATGGACAAAGAATCGCTCTCGAACTCTAAAATGCAACCGCAACCCGCGCCAACGGCTGACCTTCCATTAGATTCTCAACTGCCAGCAGGATCGGAGCCAAAACAAACTAAAAGCCGGCGCAAAAAGAAAGCCGTTCCTCAAGTGCCTCCCGAACCAAAACAGCAACCTACAGTACCGCCGGATGCGGAACAGATTGTTTTTGAGAATGGTTTTACAACTACTGAAGTAGATTTAGATGAGAGCGAATACATTCACATTCCTTTCTAGATAGTTTAAGAAAATTCCCCAACTTGCTTGGGGAGTTTTTTTTTCGCTTGCTTGACCCTCGTTCTGTTATTTTCAATCAAGGCGAACGATCGTGCTGAACGAATTAATCAAACAACTGTTATTGTTGCCGAAACACTGGCCGCTCGCACCTGTTGGCAGCAACAAAAATCCTCTGGGCGTCCGCTGGAATGAAAGAACTTTTCTCCCGATTGAAGCCGCCGAAAAACTGATAGCAAGCGGCAGGCTGACAGTGCTTGGCAAGTACGGAGAGATGGCAACCTTACCAAAAGGTTTCGGCTTGGTAACTGGTTTAAATTCAGAAGAGTTTTTAATAGCTTTAGATGCTGACGGCGCTCCTGCAATGGCAGCGATCGAACGATGCGGAATTCCCCCGACTGTATCCTTTACGAGCGGCAGGCCGCACCGCGCTCAATTCCTGTTCAAAGCGCCCCGAAATGCGGCTCCATTTGTGCGATCGCGCCGCCCGACTGCCGGCCCTTTTAAAGGTTTAGAATTCAGGGGCAGTAAATTGATGTCCGTGCTGCCTCCTTCACCGCATCCGATTTCGGGTCAGTATGTCTGGATTGCCGGCCCGACACAGTGCGAAGTCGCTCCCGCACCGCAGTGGATTTTGGCACAGATGCAACAACCTCAAACAGCCGATTCTCCAGCTAGCGATCGCACTTTTATCGCTCGAAACGCGGCGGCTAGCGACTTGATTCAAAAGCGAAACGCGACCGATTGCGATCGCATTCCGAAACAGCTAAATATGACAGCGGTTAACTGTCCGAAGCTATCAGAAATTAAGCTGCTGATGGAGGTGATACACCCAAAATTTGCCAGCGATTATCATTCATGGTTGTTTGCAGGTATGGCCCTTAAATATACCAGCCCCCTCCTGCTTCCCGACTGGGACGAATGGAGCCGGCAATCTAGCAAGTACAAGCCGGGTGAGTGTCAGGCTAAATGGGCTTCGTTTAAAGGCTGCGGCATTACTTTCCGCTATTTGTACTGGCTGGCAAACCTATCTGCTTGTTAATAGTTAATAGACCAATCTGCAGGAGCGATCGAGCGCGATCGTCATGCGGCTGCAAATTCGGTAAACTGGCGCAAGCGCGGCGGATGGAAAGCGAGGACAATATCTTCACGGGACACGCCCGCTTGCAATAAATCAGTCGCGATGCCGTCTTCTGTCCGGTCTTCTTCTATCCAGATTTTTCCATCTTTCAGGCGAACGTGAATGACATTGCATTTGATGCGGTTATCTTGATGCCAGCCCATTTTTATGAGAAGATATTGCTCGCTCTCTGGGTCGATTAACAAGACAGATTCAACGTCGGAATCGCCCGAACCAAGCTGGCGGTATTCTTCGAGAATCTTTTGGATTAAGTTTCGGTAGCCATCGAGTTTATCCATTGTTGAATTACCTGATACCTCCACCCTACATTCTAATACCCGATACTTCCTGCAACCGCCTCGCCTACTTCATGTCTCCAGCGGGTTTGCCAGCATGGGTTCTCGCACTCCCGCCCAACTCATATCGTTTCCGCTACCATGAGAATGATATATTTTTGATGGGGTCTTCGAGAAAGGTAATGGCGGTGAGCTATATGATTCCGATGCAACCGTATTTGAGTTCAGTTGTATCCAACCGTTGATGGCAAAGGGATCGACGATGGCAAAAGATCTATTTCATAATGTTGTTAAAGATGCCCTCCTTGCAGAAGGGTGGCAAATTACCCACGATCCTTTTCCTGTAGACTATGGAGACGTGCAAATGCAGATCGATCTGGGTGCCGAACGCTTGCTCGCTGCCGAACGAGATGCGGAAAAGATTGCTGTAGAAATAAAAAGTTTTGTCAATCCCTCAGCTATTTCTGAATTTCATACTGCTGTCGGGCAGTACCTCAACTACCGTCGGGCGCTGCGATCGCAAGAACCTGCCAGAATACTTTATTTAGCAATACCCAATGCAACCTATGAAGAATTCTTTCGCCTCAGATTCATTCAAGAAGGGGTGATAGAATATCAGCTTTATTTAGTTATTTATGATGTAGAAGAGCGGAGGATCGTGCAGTGGATAAAATGAGCCAGTACAGGCAGATCGTTCGAGAAATTCTAATTGCCCACAGCCAAATCATACCTGCTTACGGCGAAATCGAGATGGAAGTTTTGTTCGATGTCGATCGCGATCGCTATCAAGTTTTGCGCGCCGGATGGCTCCAAAAAAAACGTGTCTACGGCGTTCTAATTCACATCGATATCAAAGGAGAAAAACTTTGGATTCAGTATGACGGTACGGAGGTCGGCGTAGCTAACGAACTGGTTGAAGCTGGCATTCCTAAAACAGATATTGTCCTGGCCTACCATTCTCCTTTTATCCGCCAGTACGATGGTTTCGCAGTTGGTTAAATTGCCCGATACTCGCTGGGCGAATACGACTTTTTGTACTTGCTTTTTTAAATTGAGCGATCGCCCCCTTAATCCAGACCCTAATTGCCGATCGCGCTTAATTCCTTCAATGTAACGCAAATAGGCAGCGATCGGGCGCGACAGTCTTTTACCCACCTCACAGCTCAACCCAACTAAAATCTTGACGACCGATCGCCATAATATTTGAATAATCGTTTGAGAATTATCGCCAGCAACAATTGGCTATCTCCACCGCGCCAAGGAGGGAGCGCGATAAAACTAGCAACGATAAAACGCAGACTCTTGATAAACTTACCCGCTTCGAGGTAAGCCAATCCTAAAACAGTCAGTGCAATCCCTTTATACAAATGATTACTGACATTTTGAGCGATCGCTAAAGCCTGTTCTCCGTAATGAAGTGCTTTGGAAATTTCTCCTTGTGCGCTATAGAGATAAGAAAATTGCGATAAGGACTGAGATTCGTGGTGTTGATAGTGATATTGACGGGCAAGATTCAAACATTGCTGGGTTGTTTCTAAAGCTAGTTGAACCTCATCTTGCCAAGTATGAATGAATGCCAGAGTTAGTAAGGCGTAACATTGAGCGCTGATATCACCAGTGTGTTGATTAATTTCCAAAAGTTCTTGGGAGCAGGTTAGAGCGGCTCTAAAGTTGCGCTGGTAACAGTAGACTAAGCCCAAATTCACCAATAAAGCACTAACTTGATGGCAATTGCGGTTTTGGTGTCGTTGCTGATACTGTTGTTCTAAGGCATCTAAAGCTTTTTGGCGTTTACCCAATTGAGCGTTGGCAACTGCAAGCCGACCGAGAGCGTACCATTGGGTTTGCGTATCGTTAATTGTACGGGCGATCGCTAATGCTTGCTGACAGTGATGAATCGCCTGATGAAACTGTCGCAGGTGAATGGCTAAATATCCCATGATTGCCAAGGTTTGACCTCTCTCAACCACTGCAGAAAAACCTTTGCCGTAACTTTCTTGCTCCCCTACAACGCTTTCTAGCGATACGGCATCCTCCGATTGAACGCGACAGCGAGATTCATCAATTCGATCCAATACCTGCAATTGCTGCTGGCAGTAATTCCAAGCTGTTTGATATTGTCCCCAATTGCCGTAGCAAAGCCCCAAACCACCCAGTGCTTTAGCTTGAGCCTCTGTATTGTGATTCTCTGTGGCTAATTGTAATAAACGCTGGTAGTAATCGACAGCAGTGGGAAACTGACAAAGATGGGTATAAGCATAGCCCAGGTCATTGACACAAAGACAATCCAATTGGGAATTAACTTTACCTAATAAAGGTTGACATAGAGCGATTTGTTCTCGGTAAAGTCCCCAAATGCCAAGCTGTTGGTGTAAAACCTGCAAATTCCCTTCGATATTAAGACGAACAAATAAAATTTGGCGAATCAGATCCCAGGCTTTTAACTGTTCTAGATGGTGAGCCGCCTCCAAGTAGCCTCGGACTTGTTCGAGATGAGAAGCTTGGTGATTGGGTTGATAGTGCTTGAGCCAGTAAAAAGCGGCTCGTAAATGCGCTTTTTCATAGAGAGTCGGTTGTCGATCGAGAGGATGTGCATTATTTAGAACCAACTCTCCTGTTGGTGTCAAGCAACAATTTAAAATCTGGGATTCTGTTAGCGTCTTCAGTTGCAATGCTCGATCCAAGGCAAAATTCATAACAGCGCCTCTGGTTTAAAATTAACAAGATGCTGGAGCGCGACGCTGCGAATTAAACTGTGAAGCCGATAGAATACGCGCCCAGCCTTAGAGTCTGTTTCTAGGAGAAAGCGGCGTTGTAAGGTTTGAAAGGCAATTATTTGCGCTTCTTTAGGAGAATCTGCAATTAATAATAGCCAAGCAGTTCGCTCTACAGAGCATCGATAGGTAGATCCCATACAGAGCAGAACGTAAGCCAAAGGAGACGAAACGCGCAGACGGGTCAATGTCCGTTCGATGCGGCACTTAACTAGATCGGTTAAATTGATGCTGTAATTGGCTAAAGTTACTGAGTCTGCGCTCGAACGTAAATCCGAAGCTATTTGCTGTTGTTCGATGGTTGCAATCTCTTCGCCATAATCGTGCCAGTAGGCTTGAATGTCGCGGTTGTATGGACTTTCTCGAATTTCTCCAGCGATTACTCGCAAAGCAAGCGGATGACCTTCATAAACCCTAATGATGCGTTGTAGGTATTCACGTTCCTCATCTGTCTGAGGATAAACTTCCCAACTCCCAAAAAGTTCGAGGGCTTCTTCGGAATTTAAGCCTTTGAGCCATTCTAGGTGCGATCGCTCTAAATACCGTCCCTCGGCTATGACAGGGAGGCGATCCTGAGAAGTTAGAATCAAGCGAGATGGCATTGGTTCTACTTGGATAAAGCGATCGAAAAATTGGGCAAATAAGGGATCTTTGTAGTGAAACTCGCCGCTCACGCACGTTTCCAGGATTTCCTCAACCATGTCGAGGAGCAGCAAACAAGGATGGGTTTGCAAATAATTAACTAAATCTATGACCAGTTTTTGAGAGTCGCGTTCTAACTCAAAATCCGATTTCAACTGCTCTTTTAAAAGTGAGCGAGCGAAGTGTTCAAAGGTTGGCTGCTTGGCATCAAAGCAAACTACATGAACTACTGGCCGTGTTTGAACGATCGCTGGTTCTAAACTCAGTCGAATTGCCAGAGATGACTTGCCAATCCCTGTAATTCCTACCAGCATTAGGACGCGACAAATGCCTTGAATCTTCTCAGTTAGCGCATCAACTAACGATTCGCGTCCAACCCAACGAGTTTCATTCTCATCTAGAGAAAGTGTAGAAAAGTTGGATGACAATGAACTCTCTAAGGGCTCAACTTCTGGTCGAGAAAAAGCCGATTGACTAGCGAACTGAGATTCTCGATGTTTGGCATAATGCTTGAGGACGCTCTGAAAATTAAACTTTGTCACTTTTTGTCCTAGAGCTGTTGAGAGCATATGCCAAAGTTGCGAGCCAGTATCTTTGATATAGCTGTAGTCATAGTCAAAAGCATTAGCAATCTGCATATAAGACTGCCCTTCCCAAGCTTGACAAAAGACTATCTTCTGCACATTGTTTAATTGCTTTATTTCCAGAATTTCCTCAAGGATATTTAGTGCCTCATCATCAGTCATTTTTTCCATATAGACTTCTAAAATAACTATTTCTATTCGATCTCAGGTAATGATTCCGCACCCTCAACTGTCGCACAGACAACCACAGCTAGCAGAGGTGAGCGATCGGACATTTGTTTAAGTATAAATACTCATAACTTTATGGAGAATGAGCTAATGGGCTAGTCAATAGAGACAGATAATTTTTAGATTTTAGATCCGACTTTTATCGGACTTTTATCGGACTTTTATCGGACTTTTTCCGACTGCTGGACTTGCTACACAGTAGTAGAGTAGTTACATCTGAGTTATGCAGTTCAGCAGAGCATCAAATACAGCAGCACTTATCGTTGATGAAATATCAGCACGACTAAACGCCGTATTGAGACATTTTAGCTGAATTAAGTACATGCAGGCGGTGCATGGCATTCTGCCGTCCTAGAGATTGGCAGTCACAGTAGTAGAAATCGTCAGCGATCGGTATTCTTTCGATATCCCTGCACCGCAAGCTGTCGGTGCTGGCGGCAAAAACGGGGCGCACGAAAGTGGACTCTTGGTGCGGATGCTGCTGGAGGATGGGTTGAAGGAGGTGGATGCGTAGGACGATCGGGCTGTGAGTTCGGACTTGCGCAATCAAAGAACCATTATTCGTACAAATTTGGAAAGCAAATTTATATGTCAGCAAAAAAAAGTTTAGAGATCGATTACTCTCAACAAGATTCAACCCTAACGTTTGCCCCGCGTCCAGTAATTCACTCCAGTCAACAAGCGGGATGGAAAAATATCCATCTTGCACATTATCAACTGCCTGCAATTGACTTCCCTGAAACAACAGGTCTTCAGCACGTCATTTCGCTACCATCGTGGAAGCAGCCAACGGAAGTAGAAATGGTGGTTGATGGAAAGCGTTATCGATTTCAACATGACCAACAGGAAAAGGAGCATATTGAAATCTTTCCTGCTCGTGTGCTGCTCAAAGTGAGGTCGAGTCAGGCAGGGGAAACGACGCACTGCTATCTCGATCCTGCATTTCTAGCTCATGCTGCTTACGAGTCTGCAAATCCAGAGAAAATCGAACTGAAGCCGACGCTATCAACGCTCGATCCGTTAATCTATCAAATTGTTTTAGCTCTGAAAACGGTATTAGAAACTGATGCAACAAATAGTTGCTTCTATGCGGAGTCAATGGCAACAGCTATGGCAGCACATTTTTTGAGAAACTACTCAACCCGCAAGCACATTCTACCAGAGTATGAAGATGGCTTACCTAAGTACAAACTGAAGCAAGCTATTGAGTATATGAACGTTCATCTAAGTGAAAACCTATCATTAGCCACCCTTGCAGATAAATTGCAGATTAGCCAGTTTCACTTCTGTCGATTATTTAAGCAATCTACGGGCATGACTCCTCATGCGTATTTGATACAGCAGCGAGTCGAGCGATCGAAGCAACTCCTGAAGCAAAAAGAATACACGATGCTCGATATTGCGATCGAGTGTGGTTTTGCCAACCCCAGTCATTTTGCTAAGCATTTTCGCAGATACACAGGCATTTCACCCAAGCAGTTTCGCATGATGTAGCAAGAATATGTTCAATTCGCAAGGAAGTGTTCGACTTGGACTGGCAAAGATGATTAAAGTTGTCTTGTATAAATTCACCTGAATTCAGTGCATTTGATTTCAAGCTGGATTTGTGTTCCGAATGATGTGAACTCTAGAACCGTCTGAGTCAGAACACAAATCAGTGAAGCTGCTGCCGTTCAGGCTTGCCAAAACGCACGCTAAAAAAACCTTTTCAGTAAACAGGAATGGAAACAAAAATGAATCGATCGCTCGGATGCTCACGCAAGCGTGGGTTTTTTTCAGTCACCTTTAGTAAAGCGTTAACGATCGGCGTTTTAAGCGTCGCTCTACCTTTACTCGAACGCGCACAGCCTTCAGTTGCCCAAACGTGCAATGTCTTCGGCTGTTCTCCACCCGGTGCCAGTGCCTGTAACCCCTTTGGTTGCCCCAATCCAGGTGCAGCTCCTTGCACTCCTTTTGGCTGTCCGGCTTCGCCAACTCCTGCTGCCGCTCCAGCAGCGCAGCCCCCGGTCATTTATCAGCCGCAGCAAACTCCCGTAATTTACCAACCGCAACCGCAAATTGGTGGTTCTCCGCAGGCGATTCAGCAGTGTATGGAGAATTTGCTGTATCGAACAGAAGTACAGAAACCATTTTCAGGCTGGATTTGTGTTCCGAATGATGTGAACTGTAGAACCGTCAGAGTCAGAACAGAAATCAGTGAAGCTGCTGCTGTTCAGGCTTGCCAAAACGCACGCTAAAAAACCCTTTTTTCGGAAAGTTAATCGAAGTAACAGTGCATCTTACCGCCCATAATTAACTTCACAAAGTTGGATTAATAATTCATGTATAATAAAGCCTTTTTACAAAACTTATCTCTTGCTGGTATCGCGCTTTCTCCTGCGATTTATTTGACCAATAACCCAGCAAAAGTCGATACAACTTCAAAATTTACTTGCTAATAGAGTGTTCGTAAATCATTCATAAATCGATCGAGGGCTAGATCCATCAGTGGTTCAATATTCATGATTGACAAACTATTTAGGATGGCTATAGTTTAGTACCGATCGACCTAAACCAGCGAACAACCAATCATACAAGCCAGATAAAAAAGAGGAAATCTACCGTGGAAGAGTTAATCAGCAACAACGCTACACTTAACCTTGAGAATGGAAAAATTAACTCAGATCCAATACTAGGATTGACAAATCCACTCGTACCGGGCTTAGATACGAAACCTAGTGCAGGCTCTGTTTCTAATTTAGTGACTCCTAGCAATTTAGCGACAGAGAAAAATTTAACGACGAGTATTGATGTAGCAAACAACAATGAAATTGATACTCTAATTTTACCAACTTCTAGCACTAGCGAAAAAAGTGTTTCCTCAATTGACACAACATCTAAATCTAGTACATCTGATACAGAAATCGATGCGCTGACTGGCTTAAAAGTAAGCGACTCGCTAGTAAATAATTCAGAACCAGACTCATTAACTAATCCTTCTGCTTCTCAAAGCCAGACGCTACCAGAAAGTAAGACTAATTCACTCAATACAAGTGAAAGCAAAGCTTCGGTTAGTTTAACTTCAGAAGAGTCTCAGGCTAATACCGATTCTACAAATAAAGATACTGAACAGGCAAAAGGGAACTTGACGCCAACAATAAGCTCATCTAATAAGCCCGAGTCTGCTATTACTTCCAATGAAAATGTAGCGATCGCACCTGCATCAAATGTAACCGATTCAAGCAAAACCACAACTGAATTAAATGCTACGGCTGACAAAGATAGTGAGGAAAATTCACAGGTTAAAAGTTCCACAAATTCAACCACTGCTGGCGTAACTAAAACATCTCCAACCAGCACAACTGACCAGAAGAACTCCCAATTAGTCTCTCCAAGCTTTACATTTAATACAGGGGTGTTTAAAGTTGATGAAAAAGGAAGTGTAGGAATTGATTACCTGTTAGACGGCGGTGGATATGAGGGAGAGTTAGGAATTTTTAGCCTGGAGGGGATGGAGGAATTAGCTCAAAACTCAGACACCTTTATTACTGAGGCTGCACGCAGAGCTGTAAGTAATTCTACTTTGGGTTATGTTGTCATCAACGATGCTGCTGAAGGAGCCAGATTTAGTGGTGACCTCCCCTACGATACCAACCATAATAAAGGCGAATATAAAGGCGTTAAAACCTTTACTATGCGTCCGGGAGATACCTTTGCTTTCATCTTAGTACCCAACAGAGCGACCTTACAGCAAGTCGCTAACAATTCTGCTACAGGCGATGATACGCGACCTTTATTTTCCCTGCCAATGGCTAATCCAAATGGCAGCTTTATGACAGGGCAAATTGCCGATGTCACGGGTGTAGGAAATACTTTTGTGATGGAAGATTTGCGGGTAGACAAGTCAGGTACAGATAGCGACTACAACGACATAATCTTCCAGGTGCGGAATGCAAAGGGAAGTGCAGTTAGTATAGATAGTGTCATCGATTTAAACAAAGATTGGCGTCCAACTAACTTAGGGAAAGCGTTGATTGAGTATGCTAAACCTTACGTAACGCCGGAGAATCCTCAAGTCGGGGAGTTAGTAACAGATGAGTTGCTAGATAGCGTTTTCGGCGATCGAGATAACCAGGTAGATAATAATAGCAAAACAGGAGCGATCGCACCAAAATCGCCACAACAGCCTGTTGTTACCACCGAGTCTTCATCTAGTGTCAAAGGTGATGGAGGAGCGATCGCATCCAATACTTCTCCAACAAATCCAGATTCAACAGCAGTAACAGATAATTCAGGAGCGATCGCACCAAATACTACTATAAATCCCGATTCAGTCGTAGTAACAGATAATCCAGGAGCGATCGCATCCAATACTACAACAAATCCCGATTCTACAACAGATAAAAATTCAGAAGGCATCGCCTCAGTTGTTACCAAGCCAGAAACTTCGGTAATTGATACTTCATCCGCTACATCTTCCCCGTCACATTCCACTAACACTGGAGGGGTAATAGAAACTCAAAATCAGACATCCGTTGTCGTTGTAGAAACAGTTGTAGTAACTGATGCAAAAGGAACGAATAGCGGTGAAGAGAAAGCCATTGCCACCGATAAACCATTGCTCGGGGATAATGTGGGTGCGATCGCTGTTAATCCAACTTCTACCACATCGCCAAATTCACTAACAGCAGACAATTATGGTTCTAATGACATTGGGGATAATGGAAGTGCGATCGCGCCGACAACTGATGCTAATACCCAGCTCACCGTAGCAGAGACAGTGGCGAGTCAGGAGATGGATGGAATTACATTAATAAAAGAAGCAAACCCTCTGGTTTCTACTACACAGCAACCAGTAGTAGGAAATGTGTTGGGTGAGAATGAGAAGGGAGGCACGATCGCATCTACTACACAGCCAACCTTACAAAAGCCTGTTGCTACAGCCCAAAATTCAGTTAACAACTGGCTATATGAGATTAAGCAAGAATTAACTACTCTCAATAATCAGGAGGCTCAAAGTTTAAATCATCTTCAAGATGTATTAACTGGCATTAACAGCGAAATTCAGAAACAGGTAGACGACTTTAAAACCTCTATTTTGGCAACTGAGGACTCTCTTAATAGTCAGTTGCAATCACTAGGAAGGCAACTTACCAATGTTGATGGTGAGTTATACAACGCAGGCTACAATCACTGGAGTACGCTTTCTAAAATCCAAAACTCAATAGATGCTCAGATAAGTGCTACCAATGACCAACTTTCAAACGTTGGTAACGATATGTACGACCAAGTGTACAACGTTTGGAGCAAAGTCTCTCATTCTGGAGACTACATGAATGATTGGGTAGAGTATGTAGAAAGCAATCTCTCCAGCAGTGGTAACTACACAAATGAGTGGGTTGACTACGCAAAAAATACCGTTTCTAACGTCGATAAATTCATGTATGACTGGGCGTACTATACCTGGAGTGACCTGTCCAATACGGGCAATTACTTGACTCAGTGGGTTGACTACGCAAAAAATACTGTTTCTAACGTCGATAAATTCATGTATGACTGGGTGCTCTACACCTGGAATCAACTGAATAGTAAGGGGTTTGGAAACAACGTTTGGGATGACTACCGCGCCCTCGATAGCTACAGGCATACAGCTATGGCTGATGCCTGGAATCAATCCAACGCTTTCAAGGGCAGTAAAGAGACTGTGATGAGCAGTCTATGGAATCAGTACCAGAGCATGGATGCCTACCGTCGTCAGGAGATGGGCGATGCTTGGAATCAATACTACAACTTAGCTGCATACCGCGATCGGGGTATGGATAATGCCTGGAATGAATACTATGCTCTCAAAGGCAATAAAGAAACTGTAATGAATAGCCTTTGGAGCCAGTACCAGAACCTGGATACCTACCGTCATCAAGTGATGGGTGATGCTGAGAATCAGTTGGATGCTCTTAAGAATTCTAAAGAAGCATTCATGAGTCAAGCTTGGAGCGAGTATCAAGCACTGGAAAACCAGCGTAGCCAAGTTATGGGTGATTACTGGAGTCAGTACGAGCAACTGCAAAACTCCAAAAATTCAATCATGGCAGATGCTTGGAAAGACTATCAGGCTTTAGATCTGCAACGTCATCAAATAATGGATGATGGCTGGACTGAGTACGATGGTCTGAAAAACTCCTGGAGCGAGTGGGTAGACGACTCTCAAGCTGAAATAGATGTTTGGGCGAAGATTCTGGCTTCTGAAAATCGCTGGTATAAAACCTCGCCAGCAGATATTTTGCTGAAAAATGGTTTGCCCTTAATTGGTCTAATTGACTCAGGCTTCCGGGTTAACAATCCTGACATTAATGCCTCTCGAATCACTCTGGGTAAGGATTGGGTAGATGGTGACAGCAACCCATTGTTGCAACCAGGTGAGGGAGATGAACATGGTACTCAGATGTTAGAAGTAATTGCTGCCACTCGTAACAATGGCATTGGTATTGATGGCATCAATGACAAGTCTCCTCTGTGGCTAGGTCGTGCGATTGGTTCTGGAGACTGGGCGCAGTCGTTGATTGAGTTTGTGGACGCTGCTAAAGCATCGGGGCAACCGAATGCTGTAGTCAACCTCAGCTTTGACTTGACCCAAACAAATCTGGATGGAAGTGTAACTACACGCTACGAACTGACTTCCCTTGAACGGGCAGCTTTGCTTTACGCTCAACAGAATAATGTTCTGGTTGCTACCTCTACTGGGAACCAAGGAACTACCATGTCAGCACTTGCTCAGGCTACTAAGGAGTTTGACAATATCCTAGTGGTTGGGGCTGCTGAAGGCTGGCAAAAAGCAAATTATTCCAGCTATGGAGAAGTCGATTATGCCAACTACGGCAAAGGGGTGGATATCCTAGCACAAGGGACTGCCAGCAATGGTGCATCTGGTACATCAGTAGCAACTGCCAAGGTCACGGGTGCTGCATCTCTAATCTGGGCAGCCAATCCAAGCCTGAACTACACCCAGGTTATCGATATCCTAAAACGCACAGCTACCGACCTGAATGCGTCTAATTGGGACGCTGAGACTGGTTTGGGATTGCTAAACATTGCCGCCGCAGTCCATCTGGCGAAGGCAACAAAACCAGAAGTTTACACACCTCCTAACATTGATTTGGTTCAGGCTACGCTCAAGAACGGAAATATTCCAGAAGTTAACTGGCCTGAATTTTACAACCTGTACCACTACTATGACCTGGAATCCAAACTCGAAAAATCTGCTTGGATAGATTCGGATGAAATAACTTCTACAGAGCGAGCGACGAGCGAGAAACAAGTTTTTTCAATTACCTATGCTAAGAGTGGATTACCTCACTGGTTGCCAGGATGGGTTACAGGAGATGCAGTATCAGAGGCTGCGGCGAACTATGCCATAGACCAGTTTAAAAAGCTTCACCCTCTACCAAAGCACTCCAGGTATGAAGTTAGGGATGAAGAACATAGCTACAGCAAGCGAATTGGAAGTAAATATCTAGGGTACACAGTAAGTGTGACCTGGGGAGTTACTAAAAAGCTTTTTGTTGTCACTAATGACGCTCTTATAGAAGCAGAAAAAAAAGCAGCAGCAGCAGCAGCGGCAAAAGCTAAGGCGGCAGCAGCAGCAGCTAAGGCAGCAGCAGATGCAGCAGCAGCTAAGGCAGCAGCAGATGCAGCTAAAGCAGCAGCAGCTAAGGCGGCAGCAGATGCAGCAGCAGCGGAAGCAAAACGACGGGAGGAAGAGAAGAAAAAGCAAGAGGCTGAACAAAATGCCAAGAATATAGTTGCTACGGCTCAAACTAATCTAGAAAACGCCAAGGCGGTTGCCCAAACTGCTGTGACAAATGCTCAGAATACACTAGAAGCCGAAAAATCAAGAGCACAGCAACTAATAGACGATGCCCGGACAGCTTTAGCAAATGCTGACCAGTCCTCTCAGGAGGCTATTGAAGCTGCCCAACAAGCTTTGGACGCAGCTATAGAGGAAGCCAACCGCATTGTTGCGTCTGCTGAAGCGGTCTTGGCACAGACCCAAGCAGAGGCACAAAAACTTATAGACGATGCCCAAGCCGGACTAGCAGCAGCAGCAACGCAGGCACAGCAGATATTGGCAGACGCTCAAGCTGCATACGATGCAGTAGCAGCAGAGGCAGCAGCAGCAGCACAGGTATATCAAGACGCACTAGCAAAATCTAAAGCAGCAGAAAAAAATCTTGCAGATGCTAACGCTGCTTTAGCTAAAGCAGAAGCTGAATTGAAGCAAAAAACGAAAGAGCATCAAGAAGCAGTAGCCAAATTTGAAGCATTGCAGCAAGAGGAGTTAGAACGCGAACGAGAGGAACAGAATCGGCGCAAGAAAGGATTCTTTAACCGCTTGAGTGATAGTGTCAAGCAGTTTTCAAAGGATATCAGCGAAAACATTAAGAGCAGTCTAGATGGTGTAGACGTTGGTGCAGTTCTCGATGCCTTGAAGAAAATTCCAGTTGTTGGCACAGTTGTCAATGGTATCGAGGGATTGATTGCTCTAGTTCAAAATGATTGGAAAGGGGTTGTTAAGAGCGGCATTAATGGGGTACTAAAAATAATACCTGGTGGTTCTGCTGTGCCAGAGAAAGTGGTCAATATCCTAATAGATGTCGGCTGGGGAATTATTACTAAAGACTACAAGACAGCCTTGAAAGATGTCCTCAAAGAGCTTGAGGTGAAAGATAAGGTAGCAAATACCTTTGTGGATGTTGCTTGGGCAATGAAAGATGGTGACTGGAAGAACGTTTTAGGTGCAGGTTTGTCCGGCGCTGGATTCAGCAATGCTGACAAATTTGTAGGCATTGCCTGGGGCGTGATGAAAGATGGCGATTATAAGAAAGCTCTCACGGCAGGGCTAGAAGTTGCTGGACTGAACAAATTAGGCATCAATTCAAACCAAGCTACCGCATTTGTTAACTCTGCGATCGCGCTCAAAGATAATCAAACTAGCAAGGTTTCAGATGAATTACTCTCTGTTGCAGGTACACAGTTTGCTAGTAGTTCTTGGGTTCGGGATCTTAAAGACAGCAATCCTAATAATGACCGCACTGCTGTCACTCAAGGGTTAGCAGCCGTTGGGTTCAAAAATGTAGATCAATGGGTAAACATGGCATGGGATGTCAAAGACAAGAATTACCTTAGTGCCATTTCCACTGGGTTCTCCCTAGCTGGATTTTCACAAGGCAAAGACTGGGTAGACATGGCGTGGAGTTTGCAGCGGGGCGATTATCTCAAAGCGCTTTCTACAGGATTCAAAGTTGCTGGATTCGCGGAAGGCGAACATTTAGCCAAAGCTGCTGTTAACTTAAGAGAGGGTAAGTACCTGGATGCTTTCTTTGAAGGTATACGCATTGTTCCTGCCGTTGGAGATTTAATTAATGCTTTCGAGGCAGTAGGCGCTGGCAACTTTAAGGGGGTCGCTAATTCTCTGGCTAAAGTAGTTACTAATCCCACCTTGCTCGAATTGCTTGTTAGCTAGTATGGATACGGGGCGGGTAAATTAGAAATAGTTGTAACCCGTCCCCAATTTCAACCGCCCTGATTAGTAAGTATTTTCCAATGGACATCAACAATTTTTTAACCATCGACGGTGTAACTTTATCTTTAGAGCACTCCCTTGTCTGTCTCCGCACGGCTGGTAAATTATCAACAGTTGTGTTAGAAATTGCCCAGCAGTATCTGTTAGAAAACGAAATCCAAGCTCTAGAAATTTCCGAACCAGAAGCCGAGCTCGTAGAACAATTTATCCTAGAATTTCGCTTGCAGCAGCAATTAACAACCCCTGAAATTTTCCAAAAATGGTTATTGAGAAATGGAATTAGTTATGCTGATTTCAAGCAGCAAGTTAGTTTTCGGATTAAACAAGAAAACCTCAAAGAAAAGGTCACGGCATTAAAAGTCAAAAAATACTTTGTGCAAAATAAAGAAGGTTTGGATCGCGTTGTCCTTTCCCGCATTGTCGTACAGCATCCAGAAATTGTTCAAGATTTGAAAGTGCAATTGGAGCGAGGTGCAGATTTTGCCCAATTAGCTAAACAATACTCCACAGTAGATGATGCTGTAGTCGGCGGTGTAATGGGGCCAGTTATTCGCGCTCAAATGCCAGACACGATCCGCAAGGCTACAGAAAATGCCGAAGTTGGGCAAATTATTGGCCCGCTTCAAATTGAGGGACGCTATTGTTTGTTGAAAGTCGAGCAACTGCTACCTGCTTCGTTAGAAGGAGCTTTAAAGCGAGATTTGGAAAATCTTTTGTTTGAGGAATGGTTAAAAGAGAAACTGCAAAATATGAATGTCAAGTTAAATTATCCAGATTGAATTGAGGTGATCGCTCAAAGCAAAAGTTTTTTATATGCCCGAAGTGATGAGCTTCGGGATACTCTGTTGCGGTTAACTGGGCAATTTTTTTATCTAAAATCATCATTCAAGTCCAAGGAAATAACTCGATCGGGCGCGAGAACACCTCCGACTTTGATAACTTGCAATTCTCCGGTTTCGTGAGGGTACTGTGCTTTCACTCGGGCAATTGCTGCATCTAAAGTAGAAGCCTGAGCAATATACACCTTTTCCATAGAGTTTAACACCCAAATAGGTTGGGGCCACTTATGTCGGGGTTGTAGAATTGAATTGTGAATTACTTGGCGAGCATACAGAACAATTTGCTCGATCGCACTTGAAGAACAAAACTCCCCCAATTCCGATTCAATACACTGTTTGAGTTCTGGCGTGGGAATGCTTTCTGCAACCGATTCAGAGGGCGTTAATTTCGGTTGGGGATTCGCCGATCGAGTGCTTTCTTGCACTACTAGCGATTCTATAAAATAACTCACTTGGGTGACGATCGAGTCAAAATCTACCTCCATCAATAAATGACCTAAATACTCCCTCAACAAATTTCTTAACTTCTCATCGGATATATTGATGCCGCAGGTTTTTAAATAAACTGAAGGTCGCTCTCCCAAATTCCGGCCGCAGCCAACTTCTCCATTAGCTGCATCTTCAGCTTCTACCAGTTCCATCAAACGCTGGTGGCGGGTTGTATCGTTTATTGTGGATTGAGGCTCGGAAGGAATTGATTTACTCATCTGTCTGTCCTTAATGTTTCAAAGTAATTAAGATTGTCGGGTTCTTCAGGATCTGGACCGCAGTCTAACAGCCCCACTCTCAGTTTTCTATAAAATGTTAGCGCACCGGGAAGTGCGTGCAAACCTATTCTCCCTCGATATCCTAATTCTTCACTGCGAGCGATCGCAAAATCTATCAGATTTCCACCGACTCCTTTGTAAGTAGGAGAATTGGTAATAGCAGGTCGATTCCAAGGAGCTGTTGCTAAAGCCCTAATATAGACCAATCTTCGCCTCAATTGAGACTCAATTTAAAAAAGCTCAAACTCTCTTGTTCCAATTTTTAGCTGCACCCTCATTACTACCTTACTACTATCTGAAGTTTCGCTCGTTCGGTAAAGTGGAGTTAGCAAATAGGAGGAAAGGTTACTAAGTGTAAAAGGCAAGCCTACTTTTATAACAGCAAACAAGCAGTCGGTAAGTCGGTCAATTTTAGCGCTCCGCGCCGCGTTATTGAAGTTAATCCCGAACTAAAACAATGACAGAAACTTTTCCGCAAACCAGGCTCCTGGGCGACGGTTGGAAATTCGTACTCCATTCTCCCAGAGCCGGTGAAATAATCAACCCTCAAGGAACGCGACAAACGGCTTATTTCGGATTTGATTCCCAAGCAGCAGCCGAAAAATTCATGAAGTCGCTCATCGCCAACGAGTGGGGCGACTGCCAAATTCGCCCTTCAAAAAGAATCGAGGGCTGCCCTCTAGAAGTAAAAGTCTGGAACTGCGCCGAATTTTTACTGCAACCGCATTTAGTTACTAAAACAGTAGGTTACGCTCGAACCGGCGACTCGTACAAAACCTATTTGTTCGCCAAAAACGGTCAGGCATACAAGTACAAAACCCTGACTGAAGGAGAGTTTCAAACTGCCAGCCGTTCCTGCATTAAAGCTGGCTGGAAACTGGTAGACTGCACGGATTTTGCTCGATGGTTTTGCCGCCGATCGAGAATGACTGGCGCTCCGCACGTCTAGCCGCGTAAATTATCGCATTCACCCTCAAAAATACCATGAAAATTACATCCAACTACGTCGTATCGATCGGCAGCTCGACTGCTTGCTGTTCCAGTCACGACAGCGTTACGCTATTTGAAGGACTGAACGAAACCAGCATCACGCTGAAATTTAGCCCAAATTAAAGAAGCAGAACAACTCCAACAACTTCACTGCACTTGCCAAAAAAATGATTGCATTGAATCGGGATTCTAACGCTCGATCGACCGCCTCTAGCAAAGAGAATCATAACTCGACATTTAACTGATTCTGTTTTTAAATCAACAGGATCGATCGAGTTAACAACTCAACACTAGATCGACCACTTTCAACGAAGAGAATCATAACTCGACAGTTAACCGATTCTCTTTTTAAGTCAATTGGTTCAAAAAAGTTAACAACTAGCTGCTTCTCAAGAATTCAAATACTAGCAGCTAATTGTTAACCTTTTCGCATTCGCAGCCCTCGATCGAGTAAATTTATGGAAGGATACCAACTCAGCTTGCTGCCTTTAATGCAGTCAGACTTGCCGCTCGCAGCAAATATCGTTCAAATCAAAGATGTCGGTTTCCAAAATGCTTTGAAAGAGTGGGAAAAGACCGATCGCTTCGGCTTCGATATTGAGACTTTTCCAAAAGTACCGAACGGCAATGCTGCCGAGCCGGAAACAGGAGAAATCCGCTGCATTCAAATTGCATGCAAACTTTCTCCTAAAGAAACAAAAGTAATTTTCTTGGACTTGGGCTGGGAACAGCAAGAAAGGGAACGCACCCGCGAGTTTTTGGCAGATTTAGGTGTTTGGCAACTGCTGGAAGAAAGGTTGAAAAACCCAGCAGTAGAAGTTGTCGGTCACTCCCTGGAATTCGAGCAAAAATGGATGCTCTCAAGCTTCGGTTTTGTGTTGCGAAACCTGCGGGATGTCAAGCTGGCAAGTCAAATTTACTGGGCGGGACTGGACCCCTGGCTCGAACAAATCAACGGCAAACCGCACTCTCTCGCATCTATATGCTGCAGGTTGAACTTACCGGTAGACAAAACCAAACAAAAAAGCTCTTGGGGTTGGGGCGATTTAGAAGGAGGAAAACTTTCTAACGCCCAAATCAATTACGCGGCAAAAGATGCCGAAGTAGTGCTGGAAATTGGCGATATCCTGATGCCCTTGCTTCAAGAAATCGGCGTTGCAAATTCTTATTTAATTGAATGCGCCGCGAGTCCCGGTTTCGCGCAAATGTCGCACTTCGGAATGCCCGCTAACAAATCCAAATCATCTGCCATTGCATTCGCCTACAAAAGTGCTTGTGCCGACCTCATCAAACGCTTGAATTCTTCATTTCCTGAAGCCGTACCGCACCTGTTTTCGCCGAAGAAATTGACCGCAGCCATCAACGCAAAATTCAAATTAAACTTAGCCGACTCGAATGCCGAACAACTTGCCGAACGCTGGTC
>JALOON010000098.1 GCA_025454405.1 Oscillatoriaceae cyanobacterium Prado104
TCAGATGGTTGTCCGTCAAACTCACCATGAATGAGGCACTGTTCATCTGACCCCCGCAAGTATAGCAGGATGCCAGATATCCCCGATTCTCTAGCACGATCGCTAGAGCTTGGAGATTCATTACCAAATCTTGGACGAATTTACGGTGCTGTTCTGCAAGTCTCAGAAACACAGTTGTCCTCCTATCACCACACCGTCTATTTTACCCCCAATTTCACAATTTCTTAAGAATTGGGTTTTGTTTAGGTGCTGGTACGGTATAAGTTCAGTATGCTGAAAAAAAATCGGATTAGCGACCTCTTCAACGCACTATTACCAGGTTAACCCAACGGCAATCTTAGGGAAGTATCGACAGCGACATTCAACCGCAACCCGCTGTCTCCAGAAGCCCCAGCACTCAAGTCCGCCTGCTGCAAACCCCGTTCCAGCCCGCTCGATCGTCCAACTATACAAATAACTAATGACAGCTATGAGTTAGTTAAGCAGAATATTTCAATCGCCCTGCGGGTACTCTTCCCAAAGCGTCGTAGTCTGCCGCAAACTCCTGTAATCTCCATTGCCCAAAATCAAATGATCCAGTAGGGGAATCGATAAAAATTGCGCCCCAGCCAGCAACTGCTGGGTTAAAGCAATATCTTCCGGACTCGGTTCCAGATTTCCCGACGGGTGATTGTGCGAAATTATCGCCCGCGTGGCCCCGTGGCGGATTACCTCCCGAAAAATATCCCTCGGGTGAGCCAAAGTTTCTGTCGCCGTGCCAATAGTAATTACCTGAGTTCCCAACAGGCGATTTTTCACGTCCAGCAATACCACAGCAAAACGTTCCTGAGATTGCCACATCAAATCGTGACTCAGCGCATCCGCCGCCGCTTGCGGAGAATCGATCGCAGCCATTTCCGGAGGGCGCGACTGAAACACTCGCTTGCCTAACTCTACCGCAGCCAAAATTGAAGTCGCCTTAGCCGGACCGATGCCGTGAATCTGCGTCAATTCCTGGACGCTAATCGTGCGCAGCACCGCCAAAGGGTCGCGCTGGTGCAAACTCAACTGATTTAAAATATACTGTCCCAGCCCGACTGCCGAAAGTTTGCCCTTTCCCTGCCCGGTGCCGAGTAGAATTGCAATCAATTCCGCAGTTGCCAAACTTTTCGGACCTCCCGCCATCAGCCGTTCTCGCGGCCGTTCGCTAGTTGGCAAATCTGCAATTCTCAAGCTGTAAGTCATCGCACCCCAAGCTCAACCATAATTCCACCTTAGCCGATCGAATTCCTTTGTTCAATCGATCGACCAACAAAAAGCCAGAAATAAAATTTAATTATTTTGTAACGATTCTTCCTTCTTCCCTCTTCCTTCTTCTTAACGTTCGATCGCAGCCTGCAGTTCGGCGGAAACTGATTGCGGTGGCTTGGGTGCTGCAAATCCGATCGAAACGAACGAAACTGCCATCAACCCGCCGTACAAGGCGATCGCCCGCTTGCGGTTTGGCAGCCCCACCCATTTCGGATTTACCACACCCAGACACAAAGCCGGCATCGAAAACATAAAGGTTAAAACAAATAAGCCAGACATCACAGCACCTCCGATTCGCAAATTGCACCAGTGAATAACTTCTCTCTCCAATTAATAGGTGCAAAATCCGCTTAAAAAAGTTGCAATTTCTGATTTATTACTTGGGAATTATTGCTGCACTCAAACAATAATTAGGCTGAGTTTATTTACCACTTTAGATAGTTGTTAAATAATTGAAAATATTTTAACCAACCAGAAAAATCAGCTTAAAATAGATAAAAAATTACTGACACCTCAAAATATGCAAGTCCGTTTTAACATAGTCCGGCAAAATCAAAACGAGGCTCCCCGCGTTGAGAGTTACACCTTAGAGGTAAAAGAAAGCAACACCATCCTCGACTGCCTCAACACTATTAAATGGGAACAGGACGGAACTTTAGCTTTTCGCAAAAATTGTCGCAATACAATTTGCGGCAGTTGTTCGATGCGCATTAACGGTCGATCGGCCTTAGCTTGCAAAGAAAATATCGGTAGCGAACTTGACAGATTGCAAAAAATTGCGAGTTCTAGTTTGGCCGAAAAGCCCGCCGGCGCAATTCCTGAAATTACTGTCGCCCCAATGGGAAATATGCCGGTAATTAAAGATTTGGTGGTGGACATGACCAGTTTTTGGGACAATCTCGAAGCCGTTGACCCCTATGTCAGTACCAGCGGGCGAGCGATTCCCGAACGCGAATTCCTGCAAACTCCCGAAGAGCGATCGAAACTCGACCAAACTGGCAACTGCATCCTCTGCGGCGCTTGCTATTCCGAGTGCAACGCCCGCGAAGTCAACCCGGATTTTGTTGGGCCCCACGCCCTAGCCAAAGCTTACCGAACGATCGCCGATTCCCGCGACACCGACAAGGAAAACAGAATCGAAAAATACAACGAAGGCACTTCTGGCGTTTGGGGATGCACGCGGTGCTACTACTGCAATTCTGTTTGTCCGATGGAAGTCGCGCCGATGGATCAAATTGGCAAAATCAAGCAGGAAATTCTCGATCGCAAAGACGCGCAAGCCAGCCGCCAAATCCGCCACCGCAAAGTTTTGATCGATCTCGTCAAAGAAGGTGGCTGGGTAGACGAACGCAAATTTGGTATCGAAGTAGTAGGAAATTTCTTCCGAGATGTCAAAGGCTTGTTAAGTCTCGGCCCCTTGGGTTTGAGAATGATCGCTCGCGGCAAGTTCCCGCTGTCTTTTGAGAGTTCAGAAGGAACTAAAACTGTTCGAGCTCTCATCGAATCGGTGCAAAACCTGGAAAAGTAGGCAAATTAACGTGAATTGCGCAAAGGGAATCAGAAACTGGGTTTTTGACGGAAATTCTTGGCACTCACACACACACTCAATAAAAAACCCGGTTTCTTCAGTCAGAGTGCGCCCGCGATTCTATATCTAGGGTTTGCTGAATAAAACTCTCAGCCCCCGAGAGCAAGGGTTTTGAGCCTTTTGCGATCGATTTAGTGCGGGACGATCGCATAGAGATGGTCAAAACGCTTCGCCCAATGCCCTATTCCCCCCTCACCAAAAGACTTATTCAGCAAGCCCTATCTAGGGTGAGCACTGCCAGCCCTGTCAAGGCGCTCCCAGAAACGGCTATTTTGCGTTAATTTCTAACGGCAACGGTCACACCGCAAACAGCCTCTTCATCCCAACGATGAGACTGATACGGTGCAGCCGTTGCCGTTGGCTGCGACGGGTGCAAGGTATAGTTGCCCAAACAACTTTTAGTGTTTGAGTTAACACACCACAGGACGATCGCAGCCGTCGAACTGAGATGGAATTGTTGTGAGATGCTAGGGAAAAATGTACGCTCGATTTCGTTTTTGAAGTATTGACTTACAATTAAAAAATCCTCGAAAACTGGACTTAGCGATTTATTGCTCGAGCGCTGCCGTTTCCAATTTCTCCCCAACTTTCGGTTCAGTACCGTTTAACAGACGCTGAATGTTGCTCCGATGCCGCACAATGACAAATATACCGCCCGCAATGCCAAACAATACATAAGCCAGCGACTGATGCAAAGCAAACATCAATCCAGAAACGCTAATTGCTCCAACAATTGAACTTAAAGACACAATTCGCGACGCTGCAAAAACTATCGCAAAAATTCCCAAAGTTCCCAAACCTGCAGGCCAGTACAAACCAAACAAAACTCCCAAACTCGTAGCAACAGATTTGCCGCCCGTAAATCCCAACCAAATCGATTTGCTGTGTCCCAAAACCGCACACAAGCCTGCTAAAGTTGCCATCCAAGGCAAGATAATTTCAATATTTTCTAAACCCGCAGCGGTTGCTAGTTGTGCGGTAAAATCCAGAGAGTAAATGTAGCGGGTAAGGCCGATCGCAGCTACCCCTTTCAACACATCAACCAGCAACACTCCCACCGCCGGCCATTTACCCAAAGTTCTCAGTACGTTAGTCGCACCAGTCGAACCAGAACCCGCTTCGCGAATGTCAATTCCCAGCAGCCATTTTCCCACCGTGTAGCCCGTCGGAATCGAACCCAGCAAGTAAGCTGCGATTAGTAATGCACCATTTAAACTCAACCACCCGCCCATAATCAGTTCCCTCATTCACAATTTTTGTGGACTAAAGTCCTCACTACAAACTGCCATCTTTTGATTTGAAATTGGTTGTACTTTGAGAATTTGCCAATTTTACCTGTTAGGTAACTGTTGAATAATTAGCAATTAGCAATTAGCCATTACCAATTACCAATTACCCCAATTACCAATTACCAATTCAAAAATCCTTCGCAGACATCAAGCTTTGCGGGTCGGGGGCAAAAGCCAACCACAGCGGAAATTGCAGCAGCGAAAGACTGATTAAATCCTCAGTTTCGTCGATCGCAATTAACGGTAATTTGCCTTCTTTCACCAACCGATCGGCTTTTTGAGCCAAAGCCTCAGGAGACTCAAACAAAATTATCCCGCGATCGGGACCAAAATCAGCGCGAGTAATTCCCAAACAATCCTGCAAGCCCCGACGCCATTCGCCCAAACGTTCGGGACTGTTGGCGAGGACTAAAGTCCGCACGCGCCCGCCGTATACGCTTCTGAGCACGGAAATAATTGTTGAAGCAATCAAGATATTTTGCAGTCGCGAGCCCATAGTGCGCAAAGCGCCCCTGCCTCCTTGAGTGAAAAACCAGTTAGAAACTCGTTCCGCGTGGATGGGTTCAAAAGTGCGACGGAGTTGCCAGGGAGGGCCGTAATAGTCGGGAAGAGTGCGATATTGGTCGAGAGTGCGGCGAATTTGTTTGGCTTGTTCTTGAAATCCCTGTTCGGCAAATCTAGGATTTATCGGTGCTGAAGATTGGGAGTCTTCGGCAGCAGTTTGTTTTAAGGTTTCTTGGGCTGGCGGCGGCGTCAAATCTAACAGTTCTGCGGTAGCGGCCAAATCCTGCAAGCTGCCGACTAGATAATCTTTGAAACCCTGAACTCGAATTGCCAAATCTTGGGAAACTCCGGCAAAAGTAGTGCGCATTTCCTTTTGAATGCGATCGCGCCTGCGTTCGAGTTTTTCTACTTCGATTTGCAGCGCTTGTTTGCGATGTTCTAATTGCGCCAATCCCTCTTGCACCAAACGCCCGATCGATGCTTGAGTTTCGCTCAATGTTTCTAATGCTTGGTTTTTTTCAGCTTCGAGGGTAGCAATTCTTGCTGTCAAATCCCGTTCTTGCTGCTGCAATTCTTCAACTTGGTCTGCCAATTCTCCGGCAATATTTTCTTCTATTTGCGTTACCAGTTCTGCTGTTGTTGGCTGAGATTCGCCAAGTTCGATCGGCTCTACAGGCTCTACAGGCTCGATCGGATTATCGATTTCTTCTTCTGTTTCGCTAGTTGGCGCGACTGTTTCCCAAACATCTCCGGTAACTTCTGGGTCTTCGATTCTGGGGCGCAGGTTTAATTCTAAGCGTTTTCGATCGCTCGCTGGTGGTTCTCCAACAGCAGGAATATTCAGGGGAATTGGGGGGCGATCGGCTTCATTCTCAGGTAGATTTTCTTCGCTTTCAACGGGCGAGCCAACTGGTTGGTTTTCGGGTTTTTGGTTTTGAGATTCGTCTGAATTCATGAGAAAGTTATTCCGACATTGTGCATGAATAAGTTAAAAATTAAACTTTAAAAGTTTTTAATTTTTAATTGGTGAAGGATAGAGGAGAGGGGGAGAGGGGGAGAGGGATAGATGAGGGAAAGAGGGGAAGAGGGGGAGAGTGGGAGACGGGAGAGAAGAGAAATAAAGAATTTCTACTTCTTATTTTTTCTTCCTTCTTACATCTTCCTTCTTACATCTTCCTTCTTCCTTCTTCCTTCTTCCTTCGTTCTGCTTGTCAGTCTTGGCGGGGACAGCGCTCTTCCAAGCAAGCCTGTAGCATTTTACGATCGAACAGAACCGGCAGAAAATGAATGCTGTTAATTTCTTTGAAGTAAAACAAAATTGGCACTGCCGGCCAAAAGATCCGCCAATTCTGCCATTCCCGATATGGAAAGCGGCGGATTAAGTTTTGCGATCGATAAATGTCTAAAGCGGTGTCAGTGAATTGCAGCCGGATAGTGGCTGCTTGGTACATCAGAAACAAGCCGAACAGGGCGATGGGCAAACTCGCCCACTTTTGCACCAGCAGCAGGGGTATGGCGCTGAGTACCAATACCAGGGGAATCGCGTAACTCGGGGCAAGTTCGATCGTACTTGTGGGTGCAGTTGAAGGGGCTGTTGTATTCACGGCAATTAAATAGTTGACAGTTGGTAAGGAGTTTTGAGTTTTGAATTTTGAGTTTTGAGTTAAAGAGAGTTCTGAAGTTCAAAACTTAAAACTCAGAACTTCCCCTCTCCCAGTCTTAGAAACCGGGTTTTTTACGAAAATCCAAAGCCTGTGGCCGGAGTTCGAGCAAAAAACCCGGTTTCTTTGATACAGGTGCGCAAGTCCAATGTACATATTTTATCGTTTGCCAGCTTAGAGATTTTGGAGTACGCTGCTGCCCGTCCCCTGAAACATCAGCCAGGTCAGAAAAAAGTTAAAGATAAAGATAGCTAGCAAAGCTGTCACAACTGCTGTTGTGGTCGATTGACCGACGCCTTTTGCCCCGCCAGTGGTAGTCAGTCCCCAGCTAGTGCCGATTGTCGCAATTAAACCACCGAAGACAAAGGCTTTAATCGCAGCGCTGCAAATATCCCACAAACTCAGGAAATTGCGGACAGATTCTAAAAATACGGTTTGAGAAACGCCGTACATCACCGTAGCAATCAGCAGTCCGCCAGCGATGCCCGTAACCAGGGATAGTATGGTGAGAATTGGCAGCATCAGACAGCAAGCTATGACGCGGGGAATCACCAAATAGTCGATCGGATCGGTCCTCAACATCAACAGCGCATCGATCTGTTCCGTTACCTGCATCGTCCCGATTTCCGCAGCAAAAGCCGAACCTACCCGCCCCGCAACGATTACCGCCGTCAAAACCGGGCCGAGTTCGCGAGTCAGGGACAGGGCCAACACGCCGCCCACGACATTGCCCGCACCGAGGGTGATAAATTCTCTGGCTACCTGAACGGTAAATACCATACCGACAAAACCCGCAGTCAGCAAAGCAATCAGCAGGGATTCCGGGCCGACTGCTGCCATTTGGTCGAGAGTGTTGCGGCGGTGAATTTTGCGCGTGAACAAGTGCAGCATTACTTGGCCGCCCAATAATATTGCTGCCAACAAGCGCTGACTCCACAAATTGAGGCTAGAAGGTGTAGTAGTGCTCAAGGAGATTGCTTTACAGTAACTGCATAAAATGAGATATATCTACAAATCTTAAACAAGATTTTTTAAATAACATTTAAGATTTCTGACAGATTCGATCGCGGAGAGCGATCGCTGCCTATCGTAGAAAAAGACAAGTCTTGCAGACTTGTACTCCTTTCGGCAGTTTAGCTGAATTTACCGACGTTGTATGAGCATTTTTCCCAATTTTCTGCGCTCTGTACTGCTGACCAGCCTGTTAAGCTTTGTTGCTCCCTTATTGTTCATCGGTGTGGGATTGACTGGCTGTTGGTCGATCGGCTTTTTCCCGGTTCTCGAAGGCATCGGTCATTCTGGAGAATACCAGATTTTGCAGTTTTTAGCGACTTTCGGCAGTGGCTGTCCCCTCCAGGGATTTTTAGTTATCGGCACGACTTTTGCTTTGGTAGGTGCTTTGTTTGATACCTACGCTTATTGTCATTCCTCGCGGTGGAGTTGACGGTGATTCGAGTGCTGCTTTGAGATTTTAGATTGCTGATTGTCTGTGGCATCTAAAATCTCAAATTGTTTGAACCCGCTGCGCTCGAACTCCGCCCAGAAGCCGGATATACCAATGCAGATCGCGAATGTTCGGTAATGCGATCGCCCTAATTGCAGAGAACCGAATCCCCGAGTTTCTGGATATTGAATAGATTAGATACAGGTTGAACGAGCGATACTCAACCTCAATCAATTCAAGAGAATCGAGGTATTAGTTATGGCACTTATTCGTTGGGAACCTTTGCGGGAAATGGACACCTTGCAACGGGAAATGAATCGGTTGTTTGACAGCTTGACACCAGCAGCCGATCGCGCTGGTAACGGTGTAGCTTTCGTACCGGCAGCCGAGATGGAAGAAACTCACGATGCCATCCACCTTAAGTTAGAAATTCCAGGAATGGAAGCTAAGGATTTGGACGTACAAGTGACAGCAGAAGCTGTAGCTATTAGCGGCGAACGGCGATCGGAGACTAAGACTGAAGAGAAGGGCATGACTCGTTCCGAGTTCCGCTACGGTTCTTTCCGTCGCGTGATTCCTTTACCGGCGCGCGTTCAAAACGACAGCGTGCAAGCCGAGTACAAAAATGGAGTTTTGCACCTGAATTTGCCCAAGGCAGAAGCGGAAAAGAACCGCGTAGTGAAAGTGCAAATCGGCGAGTAATTAATTGTCGATCGCAGTGTTAACCACTTTAGTTAGTTAACAAGTAGGGGGTGCGTTGCGCCCCCTACTTGTTTTGATCTGCTATCTGATGATTTGAGATTTGAGATTTGAGATTAATAATTCCTGTAGGGGCGGGGAAAGCCAACCAGATCCTAGTGATTCCCTTTTAAAATTGCGAGGTGATTTCTTCCCATCCCCCCATCTAGTCCATCTTCAAAACTCAAGGAGATGACAAAATCAACTACTCCCGCCCGCAGCTAAGAGATTTAAACGCTTGAAATCTAGCAACTTGACCTTGCTACCATCCATCTCGATTAAACCGTCGCGTTTGAGTTTGGCAAAAACCCGCGATAGGGTTTCGGGAACCGTCCCCAATCGGGAAGCCAATTGTCCTTTAGGCAAATCGAGTTCTACGGTTTCAGCATTGCCCGCACCCTCGCTCAAACTCAGCAAATAACTAGCGAGTCGCCCTGGAACTTCTCGCAATGCCAGATTATCAACTAGATGGGAAAACAGCCGCAAATGGCGGGCAAAACTTTTGAGCAAGTTGATAGCAAGGGTGGGTTGCTGTTCTAACAATTGCAAAAAAGACTGGCGCGGAAAAAATAAGATTTCTGACTTTTCAATAGCGGCCGCGGTAGCTGGAAAACACTGCCCGTCTAAAGCCGGAACTTCAGCAAAATGGTCGCCTCCAGCAAAGACGTGTAAAATTTGTTCTTTGCCATCGGCTGATATTTTAAATACTTTAACTCGACCCGATCGCACTACAAAAAATCCAATCCCCGGTTCCCCTTGATGAAAAATGATTTCTCCTTTAGTATAGGAGCGATCGCTCGCTAGATTTGCTACTTCTGCCAATTGGTCGATCGGCAAATCCTGAAATATCATTGTCTGACTCAAAAACTCCAATAAAGAAGCAGCAGGCGGTTGTTGGGAAATACTCATAAATTGGGAATAGGGAATTGGTAAGTAGTTTTGAGTTTTGAGTTTTGAGTTTTAAGTTTTGAGTTAAAGACAGTTCGCGCATTCACAAATGATAACTTAAAACTCCCCTTCTTCCTTCTTCCTTCTTCCTTCTTCCAGACTCATCAACAAAGTGGAAAGAAATCTAAAGTTTGTTGCTTTGCCTCGATTTCTTGACTTAAGTCAAAGCCTCAGAAAGTCGGGACCCGTAAAGTTGTAAACATAGATACTTGATGAAAGGACAGACGACGATGTTTTGCGAACAATGCGAACAAACAGCTAGCGGACAAGGATGCCACCAATGGGGCGCTTGCGGTAAAAGCCCCGAGGTGAATGCGGTTCAAGATTTGTCGATTTACCTGCTGCGCGGGCTCGCCCCGGTAGCGCTGCGGGCTGGCGAACTCGGCATTTCGACTCTCGAACTCGATCGATTTGTCTGCGAAGCCATTTTTGCCACAATGACAAATGTTAACTTCGATACCCAACGATTTGCGGATGACGTTCGCCACACTATCGCCCTCCGCGAACAACTCAAAGCCCAAATCGAAACAGTTACGGGCACTGCCCAAAACTGGCCGGCGATATCCTCCTACGAACCCGATTTCAATGACAGCTTAGCCGCCCAAGGACAAGATCTTTCCTTGCAATTCATCAGCCAAGCGGGAACTAATATTGATATTTTCTCCCTCAAACTAACGGTACTCTACGGTATTAAAGGTGTTGCTTCCTACACATTTCATGCAGCAGAAGCGGGACAAGAAGACTCGCGCGTTTATCAATTTTGCTACGAAGCATTGGCCGCATTAGACCGCCAAGATTTAAGTTTGGAAGATTGGGTTAATTTAGCGCTGAAAGTTGGGGAAATTAACCTGCGGGCGATGGAACTCCTCGATGCCGCCCATACCGGCCGCTACGGTCATCCCACGCCCACCACCGTGCCCCTCAATCCTAGAATTGGCAAAGCGATTCTGGTTTCCGGCCACGATATTCCCCAACTTGAAGCAATCCTCAAACAAACTGCAAATACCGGAATTACTGTCTACACTCACGGTGAATTGTTGCCGGCCCACGGCTACCCGGAATTAAAACAAACTTACCCGCACCTTTACGGACATTACGGAACGGCGTGGCAGAATCAAACTAAGGAATTTGCTAAGTTTCCGGGCGCGATCGTGATTACGACTAATTGTTTGATGCCGCCTCACGAAAATTATCACAGCAAGCTATTTAGCATCGGACCCGTGGGCTATCCGGGACTCAATTACATTCCGGCCGGCCCGCAAGGAGTGCCCGACTTTAGCCCGGTGATTCGCAAAGCTTTAGAAATGACCGGATTTACTGAAGAATCAGCCCCCCGCCAGGTAACGACTGGATTTGCCCGGAATGCGGTATTGGGAGTTGCCGATCGCGTAATTGCTGCTGTAAAATCCGGCAAGATCCGCCATTTCTTCTTAGTCGGCGGCTGCGATGGTGCCAAGCCCGATCGCAATTATTACACCGAATTTGTCGAAAAAGTTCCCGAAGATTGCGTCGTGCTCACCCTTGCCTGCGGTAAATTCCGCTTCTTCGATAAAGATTTGGGCAACATTGAAGGCATTCCCCGGTTGTTAGATGTCGGACAGTGCAACGATGCTTATTCTGCGATTCAAATCGCGATCGCGCTTGCCAATGCTTTTGAGGTAAATGTGAATCAATTGCCTCTATCAATGATTCTTTCTTGGTACGAACAGAAAGCTGTAGCGGTGTTGCTGACTTTACTTTATTTGGGAATTCAAGATATTCGCTTGGGGCCGACTTTGCCAGCGTTTATTACTCCCAACGTGATGAAGTTGCTGTCGGATACCTATAAATTGAAGGCGATCGCTACTCCAGATGAAGATTTAGCTGCTTGTCTGGCTAAGTAATACCAAATCCGGGTATCTTATCCCTTTTATTTCTGAAACCCGCGCAGGCGGGTTTTGTTTGTCTAGTAGCGGTTGAAACCGCCGAGTCTTATTGGGGATATCTAACCCTGATTTGGTATAAGGTGTAGCACAGTTGGCACGATCTAATTGAAACTGACGTACAAACAAGGCAATGATGTCAGGATTTAGGTAAGAATAGTTAGCAACTGGGTTGTTTGCGAATATCTGCTGCTTTCGCTAACAGATTAAGTAACAACCCAGTTTTTTCGATCGGAGTAGGGTGCGCGCTGCTAACGCTGTCAATGTCACAGTTTTTAGATGCACTGTGCGTACCTAATCCAGGATTTAGCTAAGCAGGAAACAATGAATAAACAAATTAAAGAATTTGATGTTGATAATGTCGTGCAATTAAAGGATATGTATTGCGTTCAAGGTGCCTGCAATAAAGGTGATATCAAATTAGGAGATATATTTTTAGTTGCCTATCAACATATAACCAAATCTGGTTTCTTTGAAGGAAGATATGAGTATGAAGTATTGGGCAGGTCAGATGTTAGAGAGATCGAACTGCAAGTCATTAGAATCAAAGCGTACAATCGAGATCTTGATGAGCTTTCTCAAGGTATGTCAGGGGAGCTTTACTTGAAAGGAGAAGGGGGTGATATTCTTAGAGAAAGAGATTTTTTGGGTTTGTCGTAAAAGTAGTTATCGTTAATCATGCACCAGTGCGAGCGTCCCCGCTCGCGATCGTTACTCCCTTCCCACCTGAAGAATTTGTATTGAACGAACCGCGAAGACGCGAAGGACGCGAAGAGAAGAAGAAGAAAGAAGTACATAGTCTTTTAGCGGGAAGGGAGTAATCGTGTAAACGCCACCATCAACTTTGACAAAGCTATCAGAACAATTACATTCGTTGAAAGCTTTCATCGATCGACTTGCTTCACTGCTGCTAAAATAAAAGCGATCGCTTCTTCTGCATGTTGCTCGATCGCACTTGCACTCAAGCGATCGACCTCTGACATGAGATGTTCAACTGCCAACTGGCTTTTTAATGGATGGGAGTGAGGAGATTGGGAACGGGGAAAGACCGCTGTTCTAACTGTGTAAATTGACCGATTTCTGCCCTGTACGCAAATACAGCACCCGTTTCAATTTCGTACATCCAGGCATGGAGATTCAGTTTTCCTGCGTGCATTCTCGATCGAATGACAGGATAGGTTTCTAAGTTTTCAATTTGCGTGAGAATATTCTGCTCGATCGCAATTTTCAGCATGGTTTCCGGAGAGGATTTCGAGTAGTTGTCGGCAACTAATCGGCGTGTTGCTTCTCCGTAATGGCGCAACCAATCGTATACCAAGGGCATTTCTGCTGAGAGATTGCCCAACTGCAGTAAACCTTTAATTGCACCGCAATGAGAATGACCGCAGACGATGATATCCTTAACCCCTAAAGCATGGACGGCATATTCAACACCAGCCCCTTCTGCATAACTGGCAGCACCGTAGGGTGGAATGATATTGCCCACATTGCGCATCACAAATAATTCCCCTGGTTGGGCTTGGGTAATCAGACACGGATCGATCCGAGAATCGGAGCAAGTGATAAACAGAACTTCGGGAGTTTGGGCATGAGACAGACGCTCAAACATCTCTCGGTGTTCGTTAAAGTAATTATCGTGAAACTCGTTTAATCCTTGAATAATGCCTGAAATTGACATGAATCCTCACTCCTCAAATGTACCGTGGGAGAAACACTCGCTCGCAGGGCATGGGATAGCCGAACGCTCTTCACTCCAATTTAAACCCAGCATCTAGCAACTGGTGAGATTAGGATTAGCGACAAGTATGATATCGATCGCAAGTCAACCTTAAACCCTCGGAGTATATAGCGCGTCTAAATGAGTGGTAAAATTTTACATTCGTTGACAGCTTTCATCGATCGACTCGCTTCACGGCAGCCAAAATAAAAGCGATCGCTTCTTCTGTATGTTGCTCGATCGCACTTGCACTCAAGCGATCGACTTCTGGCATGAGATGTTTCCAGTTTTCATGTACTGTGAAATAAAACAAGCAAACACTCAAGATATGAGTCAGCGCTAAAAACGGTTTTAGCGGGCGAAAATATCCTTGCGCCATCCCTTGTTCGAGAACTTCCAGCAAATGTTCGTGAAGCTGCAAAACATTGCATTCTTTGAAATAGATTCCTTGGTTTTGGCTGGCTTCTTGAAACCACAGCATTTGCCGTTGGGGATTTTCCGCTTCGTTGGCAATTGCCAGTGGAATTTGCCGTATTTTTCTGGCAATCTTACTCCGTGATGGGCATAAATGCTGCGTCCATCTCTAAACTGAATGGCTGGGGAGGCTTCTATTCATAGTTTACAGTAATTAGTTTTACTTTGTTCCGTAGAACTGTCTTTAACTCAAAATTCAAAACTCAAAACTCAAAATTCAAAACTCAAAACTCAACACAACAGTCCTCACGACAAACCGTTTTCTATTATGGTCGATCGACCTGACACGACATCAAATAGCATCGTCTGGGAAATAGCTTTGCAAATAACTTAATGTCAATCGCTTGGTTTCAGATACCAATCGCTGGCGGAATATTTGTTCTTGACTCAAAGACAGCCACAGCAGCGTCCCGATCGCTTTTACCAGCACAAATGCGATCGCTTCACAATCTGCAGGCTGCAAATCCGAACGGCGTTGCGATAAGGAAACTGCGCAATCCTGAATCAGTTTGGCATCGGCGGCGTTTTCGATCGCTTCTAATTCTGGCATAGTCCACTGCGCCTGCATGAAGATAGCGTAATAACCCGGACGATCGGCGAAAAATCGATCGGTCGCATCAATTACCCGATCTACGTAGGTTGATAGCGGCAAATTCCCACTTTCCGAGGTGTTTAACTCCACAAACATTTGATGGAGTTCCTCAGTGTAGCGGATGGCTAAGGCTTGCACGATCGCCCCTTTGTCTGGGAAAAACTGGTACAGCGAGCCGATCGGCACTTTGGCGCGAGCCGCGATCGCATTCGTTGTTGTCGCATTGTAGCCCTCGGTAACAAACATCTGTTCGGCAACATCCAAAATTCGATCGACCCGTTCTTGACTCCGGGCTTGTCGGGGCTGACGGCGCATTCCAGACGGTTTTTCAGGCGATTTTGATGAGTTGACAGCCATGCGATCGATCCGTGACTAAAAATTAAATGAGCAATACTCACTTTTTGCTTGACAAAACATGAGCGATACTCGTATTATAGTCAATGTGAGCGATGCTCATATTTTAACCCGATTTGTCCCGGAGGAAACTATGACAGTCCAAAATCTCAGCAACAATATTGCGACGCTACCCAGATCTCAAGGCGAGAGTCCCTCGAATTCCGACCTTCAACAGCAAACTCGCTACCAAATGTTAGCTTTCTTCAAACCATTCTTTTCCCTGCTGTCGGGTTTCAAGTCATTGTTTTCTATGTTGTTAGGCTTCACATCATTCTTTTTCCTGTTGTTTGGCAACAATAGTTTGGGAACAGTGAACGCACTGTATGAATCCTTAACGGGAACGCCGGCATACGAACTGCTAGCGCAGCATTTAAAACGCGATCCGGCTTGTGCGGCACTGATTCGCGATCGCTACATTCCCCCCGCACACGATCTCGACAAACTCCTCACTTATTCCCCAGATTCTTTGGGTTATATCTACGCTGCAACTATGAAACAGCGAGGTTTCGATCCCAACCTCCATGTCGGGATGCCAACAGAATCGGATGCTCAGTACGTTGAATTTCGATTGAGTCAAACTCACGATATCTGGCATATCATCACGGGTTTTGGTGCCTCTGAGGTTGATGAAATCGGCTTGCAGGCGTTCCATTTGACTCAGTTTCCGTATCCCTTGGGGACGATGCTAGTTGCCAATAGTTTGATATCCAGCACGCTGCTTGCACCGGAACAGTTGCCTGACTTACTCGATACGATCGCGCGAGGGATGCAAATGGGAAAAACGGCTCAATCCTTGTTTGCTCAGAAATGGGAAGAGGGTTGGGAAAAACCTCTCACACAATGGCAGGCAGAATTGAATATTCAACCGATACGTCCCAAAAATAGCGATCGAATCCTGCTGCAAACAGCATAGATATCAAATTGGCAAACGCTCGATCGAAATACCTTATTTTATATCGAGCGTTTGAAATAGATATTTTCCAATCATTTCACGCTGTTTGAAACTAACAATGAAACTTTCATCCTTGACTCAATTGTGTTATCGGAGATGGCGCTTGCTGCGCTACCAATTTTCTCCGTGGCTGATGCTGGCGATCGGCTCGTTTAACTTGCTCTTTTCATCGGGTGTTAAACGCACTTACCACAAGATTCATTGCATGAAAGCGATGAGCAGAATTGATTTTGTTGGTGTTTGCAAAACAATCGATGATTTATTGTGGTGAAGTTCGATCGTATAAAAAAGTTCGTCGTAAGGTTCGTAGTGAGGACTTCAGTCCGCATCAAACAGGTTCGTAGTGAGGACTTCAGTCCGCATCAAACAGGTTCGTAGTGAGGACTTCAATCCCCATTGAAGCAAAATCTCGAAGAAAAGACTGAAGTCCTTACTACAAACTATGCGATCGAATTAGCAGCACAGCAGTTTTTGAAAAAGCTTCGCGACGCACGACAAATGAGTCGCAAGATTTTGACAAAACCGCAAAATTCAGAAAGATTTTACTTTACTCAATTCTCTAAAGTAGCGCTATAATAAGTAATTCAGGAAATTTCCACATGACAGTCCTTCAGATGCGAAATCGCCTCAAAACAGAGGTGCGAGAGTTTTTTAAATTAGCCGTTCCCCTCGCTAGCGCTCAATTAGCTCAATCTGCTACAGGCTTTGCAGATACTGTGATGATGGGCAGAATGGGAGCAGATGTTTTAGCTGCCGGAGGACTTGCCGCGATCGTCTTTATGTCAATAATGACTACCGCCAGCGGCATTGTCATGGGAGTGAGTCCGCTGATTGCCGAAGCCTTTGGTGCGGGGCAGAAAACGCGCATCCAACAAGTTGCCCGTCAGGGACTTTGGTTGTCAATTATCGTTTCAATTCCGATGATGATTATTACCGGACATTTAGATAGTTGGATGAGCCACACCGGGCAAACTGCCACGACAGTAAAACTTGCCAATACTTACCTCGATATCATGCTGTGGGGCTTGTTTCCTGCTGTGGGATTTGCGGCGCTGCGGGCGACGGTTTCAGCATTATCTCAAGCGCGTCCGGTGATGTTTATTGTGGTAACGGGAACTGCATTTAATGTTGTTTGGAATTACATTCTCGGGTTCGGTAAATTTGGATTCCCGCAAATGGGATTGGCAGGTTTAGCATTAGCTAGCGTGCTGTCTCTTTGGGGAATGTTTCTCGCGATGGCGCTGTATCTTCTCATCAATCCGAGGCTGAAAAACTATCGAATTTTTCAAGAAATGCATCGCGTTCGACCTCAAATTCTGCGGGAATTAGTTTGGGTGGGCGTGCCGATCGGGTTATTTACAGGTTTAGAAACCGGATTTTTCATGGTGATGATGTTCTGGATGGGAACTTTGGGTACTGAAGCTTTGGCGGCCCATCAAATCGTGTTTCAAACTATTCTTGTGGTGTTTATGGTGCCGTTGGGGATTTCTTTCGCGACGACAGTCAGAGTCGGTCAATGGTTTGGACGGCGCGACTTCACGGGCATTCAGCAAGCAACTTGGGTAAGTACGGGTACGAGTACGATTTTTATGCTGGGTATTTCGATCGTATTTTGTCTGTTTCCCAAACAGGTAATTGGCATTTATTTAGACGTGCAAAATCCAGATAATGCAGCGATTATTTCCCTGGCATTGCCATTGTTAATTATTGCCGCGATCGCCCAAGTTCTCGATGGTTTCCAAAAAGCAGTATACGGTTCTTTGCAAGGATTGCAAGATACTCAAGTTCCCATGTTGCTGAATGTTTTTGGTTATTGGGGTGTCGGCTTATCGGTGGGGTATGGATTGGGGTTTTATTTGGGGATGGGTAGTGTAGGACTGTGGATCGGGCAATCGGTGGCGATCGCAGTTGTTGCGGGGCTGTTTCTTTGGCGGTTGCGGAATGCGATCGCCCGTCGCAAATTGAATTTGCCCGCTGCGATCGATCGGAGTTTGTGATAATATCCGGTATCGCCAAGGTTTTCGATCGGTCGCTTTGCATGGCAACCTTTCTACAACAAAAATGATGGTTATCGATGAATGCAGAAATTGCTGAAGCCCTGTTGGTGTATTGCGATGCAACCGATGTTCAAATTAAATTCTTGGGGCAAAGTCAAAACACTACATTTTTAGTGGAAACACCGACGGGCGATCGATTTTTGCTTCGCTTGCATAGAGGTATGGAAGCTGTTAGTGGCGATGCGCAGGATGTTTGGAAAGAACCATCAGTTATTGAATCTGAATTGGTTTGGCTGAATGCGATCGCTCGCGACACAAATTTAATCGTCCCTCAACCAGTGCAGAATCGTTTGGGCGAATGGGTAACAAGTTTTAATAGTGCAGAATTTGGTTCTTCGATATCCTGTTCGTTATTGCGCTGGATAGAAGGAGAACATCTTGATACTGAACCTACATCGCAGCAAGTTAGCAAACTGGGCGAACTGATGGCGCAACTGCACCAACATTCAATTTCTTGGTCATTACCATCAGGCTTTTCTCGTCCCAAACATGACGCAGAACAGCTTAAATCTGCAACATCTCAATTTGGCGTATTGGAAACAAACGGCACGATCTCAACAGACGATTATCGGATGTTTCAAAAAGCCTCAGCGCAAGTTCAAGAATTGATGCTTAGCATTCAACCCACTCGCGATAATTGGGGCTTGATTCACGCCGATCTCCATCAAGGAAACTACCTTTTCTGCGGTGAAGAAGTTCGCCCGATCGACTTTTCACGTTGCGGCTTTGGTTTTTATCTTTACGATATCGGCTTATCGCTGGGATATATTGATGCACCGCTACGATCGAACTTTTTCGAGGGCTATGCGAAAGTTCGCGCGCTTCCTGCGGATTATCAAAACATTGTTGAAGCATTTTTTGTCGGCTCGACTGTGGAAAATTTCGCTTTTCTGAGCGCAAATCCACAAGAACATGAAGGGCTGTCTCGTGCCGTACCTTATGTTGTCAAAAATCATTTGATACCCTACCTCAATGGCAAAGAATTCTTGTTTCAGAACTAATCTTGCGGACTGAAGTCCTCACTACAAACCGTTTGTACAGCCCGATCGCATTTGCAAATACTGCAATTTCAACGCGCAGAAAAAGCAGAGTTAGCTAAATCGCAATGCGCCGTACAAATACAAGATACCCAAAAAATCGAAACTAAAAGTGCTTCACCGATCGCATTTTCGATTTTGCGATATAACTTGAACAGGACTTACGCATTCATGCAGCGTAAGGTGCGCACTGCGCACCCTACATCTAGAGCAAGCGCGCCAGTCCCGTTGAAATTGCCACAGCACAAACAACGCTCAGAACGCGACTGTAGTTTTTGGAGAAATTTCATGGACACCCAAAACCCATCTCAAACCTCACAGCAAAATTCAGCGATCGAGCCAACTGAATCGCGGCAGCCAATTCGCACTTCGGAAGATTGGGAGAAGCCCGAAATTGAAGAATTCGATTTGTGTTTGGAAGTCACCGCCTACGTCTACAACTGGCAATAACGATCATGCTTCTGGCGTTGAAAAACTCAATTCCCAGGATTGGAATCGCGATCGCTGCAATTGCGATCGCGGCTTGTTCCGGCACTTCCCCGAATGCAGCTACTCCTGCCCCGACTGCGGAAGCGTCGCCCACTCAAGCAGTATCTCCGATTGGAACGGCTCAAACTGAAACGGCTCAAGTTGGAACGGTTCAAGGCTACCAACAAACAACGGTTGTCGAAGGGTTAGAACGTCCCTGGGGCATGGCATGGCTGCCGGATGGCACCATGTTGATTACCGAAAAACCAGGGCGACTCCGGCTGCTGAGAAATGGAGTTTTGGAACCAAGCCCGATCGCGGGCGTACCTGAAGTGATGTCGGCCGGGCAGGGCGGATTGCTGGATGTTTCGCTGCACCCTCGATTTGCAGAAAATCGGTTGGTGTACCTAACATACTCCTACGGCACGCCCGACGCGAATCGGACTCGCCTGGCGAGAGCGAGATTTGATGGCAAAGCTTTGCAGGATTTGCGCGTCATTTTCGAGGTGTCTCAAGTCAAACCGGACACGCAACATTTTGGTTCGCGCATCCTGTGGTTGCCGGATGGCACGATGTTAGTCGCGATCGGAGATGGCGGAAATCCACCGGTGCAGCTAGAAGGCGATCTGATTCGGAAGCAAGCGCAGAATTTACGCAGCCGTCTCGGCAAAATTGTGCGCTTAAACGATGATGGTTCGGTCCCTCGCGATAATCCCTTGGTAGCGAATGCCAATGCCGATCCGGCTGTTTGGAGTTACGGACACCGCAACATTCAAGCGCTGGCCTTCGATCCGGGAACGCAACGAGTTTGGGCGACGGAACACGGGGCCCGCGGCGGCGATGAATTGAACCTAGCTGAAGCGGGTAAAAATTATGGCTGGCCCCTCGTGACGCACAGTCAGGAGTATGCAGGCGGCGAGATTTCCCAAGAGCGATCGCGCCCCGGTATGGTAGATCCAAAAGTCGTTTGGACTCCAGCAACGGCCCCTTCTGGACTGGCATTTTATACTGGCGATCGCTTTCCCGGTTGGAAGGGCAATCTGTTTGCGGGCGGCTTAGTTTCTCAAGACGTGCGGCGCATCGAACTCGATGCTGCGGGAAATGTCCTCAAGCAGGAATCGATAAGCATCGGGCAGCGGGTGCGGGATGTGCGGCAAGGTCCAGATGGCTTGCTGTACGTGCTCACCGACGAGTCGAACGGTAAGTTGATCCGGCTGGAACCAACTAAATAATTGAGGTTGATTAACACAACAGAATTCAGGAGTCATAGCAATTTTTCATGAGGCTGCATAGATCCGATCCCCCCTAACCCCCCTTAATAAGGGGGGGACAAGATTCTTCTCAGAGTCCCCCTTCTTAAGGGAAGCCACTGCGATCTTGGGGTCCCCCCAAGTCGAGCAAGTGGCGCGGATTTAGGGGGATCGAGATATGTGCAATGACCCATTAAATTGGTATCAGGGGTTAGAATTATTCTTGATTTTGACTTCTGAATTCTTCTTTTTAATTGATTTTGTATGACGATCGTGAGGATTTTGGGAGCAGCGGCGGGCGGGGGATTTCCGCAATGGAACTGTCACTGTCAGGGCTGCGAAACGAGTCGATCGGGCGGTGTTCGAGCGCTCACTCAATCATCGATCGCGATTCGATCGAACGGTGGGGATTGGTTTTTAATTAATGCTTCGCCGGACGTGCGCCAGCAAATTGAATTAATGAGAGCGGACAACTGTTTTCCCCCGCAAAATAACAATTGTTTTGCTCCGCAAAATGGGCGATCGGTGCCTTTTGCAGGCATCATCTTAACGGATGCGGAAATTGACCATACAACTGGGTTAATTTTGTTGCGAGAATCATCGCAGCCTTTAAAAATTTACAGTCCCGATCGAGTCAAATTTGCCCTGACCACAGGCTATCCATTACTTTCGACATTGCAAAATTATTGCGGTGTAGATTGGTCGCCTCTCGATGCTGCCATCTCACTTTCATCAGATTTGGAAGTTGAATCTTTTGCGCTTTCATCAAAACCGCCAAAATACATGCAGGATGCAACTCGATCGCCCGATGAAGTTTGGGGAGTTGGATTGACAATTCGCGATCGCAGCACCGGCAAAACTCTAACTTATGCACCGGGATTGGCTGAGATTGACGAAGCAATGCAGCGCCGGTTAAACGCCAGCGATTGCATTTTGATAGACGGCACGTTTTGGACAAATGACGAACTTCCAGCCTTAGGTGTTAGCTCGCGATCGGCCCGGCAAATGGGACATTTACCACTATCAGGAGAGGGAGGTAGTTTGCAGGAACTCGCGAGACTAACAACGCCGCGCAAAATGCTAGTTCATATCAACAATACCAATCCTATTCTGATTCCTAACTCTGCACAGCAGCAGGCTGTTGGAATTCAAGGAGTTGAAATTGGTTGTGATGGATTGATGTTTGAATTGTAACCTTTGGTTAGTGTTAACTTAAGACTGAAATTCACAAAAATCTCGCTAGTTTCCGAGTCTCGATCCCCCTAAATCCCCCTTAAGAAGGGGGACTTTGATGATGCAGGAGAAATCTCGCTGGTTTCCGAGTTTCGATCCCCCTAAATCCCCCTTAAGAA
>JALOON010000029.1 GCA_025454405.1 Oscillatoriaceae cyanobacterium Prado104
ACATGGGTACGTGTTTTCTGGTTCATAAGCTGAAACACCAAGCAGCACAAGGGTTTCAACCCACGTCTCAGTATTTCTACGGGGGGAACTTCAGCCTAAAGAAAGTGTGCGCCATCCTCTGGGAAATTATTGGCGATCGCATATTGATGCGTAGATTCTGTCCGAGATGGCTGCGATCGCGCGATCGACCTGGCAAATGTCGCTCCAAGTGAGAGAAATGCTACAGAACGTGAACTTTTCTAAAGCTAGCTGTTAATAATGTAAATCCGAAACACCTCCCTGCGTAAAATATGACAGGAACGCCTCAACTTTTTTAAACAGCGAGGACAAACAGAATATGGCCGATCCCAGAGATGCAGAGCTTATTAAACCCTTTAACGGCGACCCCTTCACGGGTCATCTAGCCACCCCCATCAGTGCTTCTGATTTTACAAAAGCATTCATCGGCAACTTGCCCGCCTACCGCAAAGGACTCTCGCCTATAGTTCGAGGTCTCGAAATTGGTTTGGCACACGGTTATTTTCTCGTCGGTCCCCAAATCGTCTTCGGACCCCTGCGGGACTACGAAGAAGCAGCTAATCTCGGCGGATTGATTACAGCCCTTGTCTTAGTTCTGCTAGGCACAGCAGGTATGTCAGCCTACGGTTTGGTCTCTTTCAAACAAGACAACACCAGCTACCCCAGTGCCAATCCCATGACTCCGGAGGCTCTCAAAACTGCTGAAGGGTGGAGCCAGTTTACTGCTGGTTTCTTCGTTGGCGGGATGAGCGGCGTCTTTGCTGCCTACTTCTTACTCGAAAACTTTAAGGGCATTGATGCCATTTTCCGGGGTTTAGTCAATTAATTGACTCTCCTCCGAAATGTCCCTGTTGGATTGCACTAACTTTAGTTTGGAGAATTTGATATGACAGGTTCTTACGCTGCTTCTTTCTTGCCTTGGATTTTGATTCCAGTAGTTTGCTGGCTGATGCCGGTTGTGGTAATGGGTTTGTTGTTTATCTACATTGAAAGCGACGCCTAAGCTTTCCCAGCTTTCGCAAGACCCCATTTGGAAGAGTGCCAAACAAGTGCTCTGAAACCTCTAGATCGATCTGAGGAAGATCGGAAAAAAATTGTTTTCAGATTGCTGGTAATTAGAAAATTTGGTTTCTTTACCTAAATACCCAGGCTCAACGGTTTGAAGCAATCCTTTTGTTCTCTTCCATTTGAATTTGCCACAGCCAAAAATCCTCTGTCCGCAGGGCAGGGGATTTTTTTATGAAGTTTTTTTACAGCAAGCATAAAATCATCTCCTCGGACAAGACAATTTGCCAAATTCTGAGCCATAATTGCGATCGGAAACTACATCACGAGGAGGCAGCGATGCCCTTTCCCCCCGCGCGCAAAATCTTAGCTCCATTCTTGATATCGGTGCTCCTGTTAGTGACCGCCTGCGGTCAAACCCAAGCCCCATCTCGCTGGGACAAAGCTCAGCAGGAAAGCACCCAAAAACCTGCAGCTAAAGCTCAACAAACTGCTGCTCAAAATCAAAACCTGCCCAAGAAGGCTGTAGCTGGTGGCAAGTTAAATAAATACTTCCCGGCGTCGGGCGGCGGATTCAATCGCGTCTTCGCTCAAGAAAAATCCGGTTTTGCTGAAGCTAAGTTGAATAAAGACGGTAAAAATGTCGCGGTGCTTTCGATTAACGATATCGCAGGCAACCCCTCAGCCGGAGATAAATTCAAAAGCAGTACCAAGAAAATTAGCGGCTATCCTGCTGTCAATCAAGGTGCTAATATCACTGCTGTTTTAGTCGCCAATCGCTATCAGGTGAAAGTTCAATCTCGCGACCCTTCTTTTACAGCGAGCGATCGCGAAGCTTGGCTGGCAAAATTCAATCTCAGCGGTCTCGCTAACGTTAAATAACTTTAACTGTTGTTAAAGTTCCCTTCAACTATAAGGAGTTTTTTGTGAGTACAACAGTCTTTGAATTAGTCGATAAACTGCCTAAGGACAACATGACTGTCAAAGCCCTGCGAGCTCTTGACTTTGTAATTCCTGGCGAGTGGGACAATTTAGTGGGTTTTGAAAATACCATTCGCACGGTAACTGGCGAAACTGATGAAGAGATGATCCAGCAAATCGGCGAGCGCGCTATTTACCTCTTCAATGATAAATCTCAAGGCTACCAGCGCGCTCTCTGGCTCTACCAAACGATCGACAGTGCTTCTAGCGCCCTCGGTACGGCTGCCCTGGCGAATAAGGTTGCTCAAAATGTGCCGTTTTTGTCGGTAATCGGCAATCTCACCCCCAAGCCGGAAAAGGCTCAAACGATCGACCTTTCTTTGAAGTTAGTTACTGAGTTGCTGGCTTTTTGCCAAATTAACGGGATTCCGGGCGACAGTATTGGCGATTTTGCTGCTTCTCTGGCCGACTACGGCGGCGAATCCCTGATGCGGATGGCTGCTTTGGTTTGTTTTGACGGTTTGATTCCCCTGGGCCCGGACTTTATCATGATGACTCAGAGTTGGATTGCCAGGCTGTCCCCCAGCGACATGCAAGAAAATCCGGCGTTTAAGGCAATCGGGGGCATGATTCCTGGGGGTTCGCCCGCCGGCCAACTCGGCTTTATCGGGGAAAGCTTTAACTCGGTTTCGGGTTGGATGAGCTCTTTTGTGAGCGATCGGGGTTTGACCCCCCAAAATGTCCTCGGTCACTTGCAGAATTTTGTGGAAATTTCTGCTGACAAGGTAGACTACGTGGGCGCTTTCCTGGACATGACTACCAACTACTACGAACACACTGGCATTCAAACTCTCGCCCGCCGCTTGATTGAACGCGCTGTCGCTGAGATTTAGAATATTCAGAAGAGTTGCGAGTTGTTTCGAGAAATCGCGCAACTCGCAACTCTTGTCTCATCACTCTTTAGAAAAAAACGTCAATGCCAGAAGAACCGAAAAATCCCGCCGCTGGAGAATCGGAAACTCCCAGTGCTTCCACCGAAAGCGCCCCGAGTACCGACTCGCCTGAAACCACCGATCTTCCCAGCACTGACAAGCCTAAAGCCGCTGCTAAAAAGCCTGCTGCGAAATCTGAAGGCGACAAACCCGCAGCTAAAGCTAAAAAAGAAAAAGCACCTGCTGTTGAAGACAAGCCCTTTGCAGAGTTTATCCAACAAGATTATTTGCCCGCCTTGCAAACTGCTTTGACTAAGCAGGGCGTTAAGGATTTAGAGGTAAGTTTGGCTAAGCAAAAAGTCCCCGTTGCTGGCATGAGTTCTGTTGGAGAATGCTGGCAGGTAATTGGTAAGTTCCAAGAAGGTCAGCGACAATTTAATCTGTATTTTCCTCAAGAAAACATTCAAAGTCAAAGGGCTTTTTCTTGTGCTGAAAATGATACCAAAACCAGCACTCTGGAACCTTTTTTGATTGACGAACGCAAGATTACTCTCGACTTGATGGTTTTTGGTGTGGTTCAGCGGCTTAACGCTCAAAAGTGGCTGAATCTTAATTAGTCAGTCGATCGTCGATAGTTGACAGCAAACAGTTGACCTTTAACTAGAAATCAGCCACCAGCATATCGCGTCCGATCGATGGATAAGGTTTGTAGTAAGGACTAAAGTCCGCTGGTAAGCGAGGACTTGAGCCTTTGCTACAAACCTTTTGATTTCATTATTTGAATTATTAGCCGGACAATTGCCTTTTGAGTCAAACGACCCGATGGAGTTGGTACACGGTCACATCGCCAAACAACCGCCCTCTCTAACTCAATTTAACATTCCCGAACCGCTCGATCGCATCGTAGCAAAACTGATGGCAAAGAATGCCGAAGATCGCTATCAAAGCTCTTTGGGTTTCAAGCATGACTTAGAGATTTGCCTGCATCAACTAAATGAAACAGGTAAGATTGAAGCGTTTGAAATTGGTAAAAGGGATCTGTGCGATCGCTTCAATATTCCCGAAAAACTCTATGGGCGAAAATACGCACAACAACTCGAACAATCGCAACTCCAGATTGTCCAAAGCGAAAAACATGGCGGTCAACTCGAAGTTATTTCTGAAATTGCTAAAGGAACAGAATTTATCTTGACTTTACCGCTGAATTAATGTTAATCTAATATAAGATCTGGAGTTAATAGTGTTTAAAGTAGTTGTAGGTCACAGTAACGATCCGGATTCGCCAAGCGCGATCGCTGAAACAATCCAACAATGTACCAGTTCTCTTGCCGGAGTGGTGCCCCAAGCAGGAGTTTTATTTACGGGTATCGACTTCGATCTCCCACTCATCATGCAAGAAATCCAGATGGTCTTCCCCGGCATTCAATTAATTGGCAGCACTACGAATGGAGAAATCTCCTCGATATTGGAGTTTCAGCAGGACTCGATCGCATTAATGCTATTTGCGTCAGACACCGTAGAAATGCGGGCGGGAGTTGGATTAAATGTCTCAAAAGATCCAATTCGCGCTGCCCGACAAGCAGTCGAACAAGCGACAGCAAACAGCACGGTTCCACCCAAATTATGCCTGACCTTTCCCGAAAGCCTGACAAGTAACGCGGTATCTCTCTTAGAGGGGCTCAAGCAAAGTCTGGGCGAAGAAATTCCCATTGTGGGCGGCATGGCAGCGGATGACTACACCTTTGAACAAACATACCAATTTTGTCAAGATCGAGTGCTTAGCGACGCTATTCCCGTACTGCTGTTTTGGGGTGAATTACTGGTTTCTCACGCAGTTGCTAGCGGTTGGACGCCCATTAGTCCGCCAAGCCGCGTGACAAAAGTTCGGGGTAACGTAGTGTACGAAATTGGCCATCGTCGGGCTTTAGATTTCTACCAATATTATCTGGGTGCGGAGCGATTTGCCGCCAACTATACGATCCATGCCCTAGCCGTGTTTGAAAGCAGCGATCGCTTCTACATGCGTGCCCCAAACAGCTACGATCCAGAAACGGGCAGCGTCACCTTTTTTGCAGATATTCCCGAAGGAGCGATCGTGCAAATTACCGATGCTTCCCGCGAGGATATTTTAGCTGCATCGGAGACATCGTTAAAAGAAGCCTTAGACCGCTATCCTGGTATTAACCCAACTGCTGTCTTTTTAGTTTCCTGTTCTGCCCGCCGCCGGATTTTAGGAACCTTGACCCAAAAGGAATATCAACTGGTCAAAAATCATCTATCTAAAGACTTACCTTGTTGCGGTTTCTATGCCTACGGTGAAATTGCGCCATTGGAGACTCACTCTCAAGCTAAATTTCACAACAAGACATTTGTTACGCTGTTGATGGGAGAATAATTTAATCATCTATGGGATACAGATTGCTAAAACCTGTGTATGGAAAACCAGGATTTACAAATTCAGGAATTGGAGAAAACAATTCGCATTTTGCGGAAGAAACTGGAACGCTCTGAAAAAGAACGCAGCCAAATCGAGGCTCATATGGAAGCCAAGGAGTTTCTACTCAAGCAAGTAATTGCTAAACTGCAAGAATCGCAACAAACTCTAGAACAGCGCAGCCACGATTTAGAAATTGCTTTGGCGGATTTGAATGCCATGCAAGTCCAACTGATTCAAAGTGAAAAAATGTCAGCATTAGGCAATACTGTAGCAGGAATTGCCCATGAAATAAATAACCCGATCGGCTTTATTTATGGCAACCTTAGATATCTGACAGAACACACTCAGAACTTGCTAAAGTTACTAAATTTGTACGAGCGCAATTTCCCAGAAGCGCCAGCAGAAATTTGCTTGGAAAGAGAGGCGATCGACATCAAATTTATTGAAGAAGATCTGCCAAAAATAGTACAGTCCATGCAAGTTGGCAGCCAGCGGATTCGCGACATTGTTTTAGCGCTGCGCAACTTTGCTCGTCTGGACGAAGTTGGATACAAATCGGTCGATATTAACGAAGGGATTGAGAATACATTGATGGTACTCCAACCGAAACTTGCGAACATTCAAGTTATCAAACAATACGGCGAACTCCCTCTGGTTAAATGTGCGGCTGGCGATCTAAACCAGGTATTTATGAATATTTTCCTCAACGCCATCGACGCGATCGCGCAAAAGAACACCAATCTAACAACACAGGATTTTGCTGGTGAGATTTCGATTCGGACTCAATTGCGATCGGACAGGCAAGTGGCGATCGAGATTGCAGATAATGGGGTAGGGATACCCACTAAAGTAATGAATAAAGTATTCGATACTTTTTTTACTACGAAAGTCGTCGGTAAAGGCACGGGATTGGGATTGGCGATCGCCCGTCAAATTGTCGCAGAAAAACATGGAGGAAATATCGAAGTGGATTCGCAATTGGGTCAAGGTACAACTTTTACAATTCAATTGCCGATCGATTCCCAGTCAATGAAATGTCAAGAATTACCGCGCTTTTAGGACGGCTAGTATGTCAAATATGTTACATTTATGAAAAGCAAGAGCATCAGTACAGGAGAACCAAATCGTGAGATTCGAGACAGCAAATTATGGCTCAATCGAGCGCTAAAACAACCATTTTTGGTTGAAAAATCATTCTAATGAACTGGCACTACAGGCAATATTAACAACTGCGATACCAGTTCTCTAAAATTATGCTACAGTCCTCGCCCTAGACCCTCGCGGAATTACAGGGGAATTGCCTTCGATAGGTCCGGGATACTGTAGCAAAGCTTTGGAGAATTGAGATGGTCAATTAGTTGAAAGCAAACTGCCATACCTAATGTCAATACACAATAAGAGTGGTTGCGATTGCAGCTAGATATATCCAGAATAATAGTAAACGTACAGCTATGTGCGGCGATCGAGTGACAGTTGCCAATCTCTTAAATAATAAGAATGTCTAACTTACCCGTGCCCGACAAGGAATTCAATGCCCTGCAACAAGCTGCCTACCAACTGGCGTCCTGTACCGACCAAATTTTCCAGCAAATCGAGCAGCAACAAACGCTAACCAGCATTATCGACAAAATTCGCTCGTCTCTAGATTTAGAAACCATCCTTAAAACAACGGCAACAGAGATCCGCCAATTGCTCAATGCCGATCGCGTGGGCGTATTCCGCTTTACTCCCGGTAGCGGCTGCGATGCAGGGGAGTTTGTGGCAGAAGATGTGTCCTTAGAATTTCCTTCAGCCTTAGCAACCCAAGTTTTCGACCATTGTTTCGGTTCGCAATTTGCCCCCCACTACATTCGAGGGCGGGTACAGGCAGTTGCGGATATCCACAACGCACAATTGAGCGATTGTCACGTTCGGATTCTCGAACAATTCCAGATTCGCGCGAATCTCATCGTTCCCGTCCTCAAAGGTGATGAATTGTGGGGGTTGCTGTGCATCCATCAGTGCACCAATCCGCGACGCTGGCAACTCTCAGAAATTGAATTCGTCAAAAAAATAGCCGCTTATTTTGCGGTGGCACTGCAACAAGCCGAACATTTAGCACAAATCAAACATCAAGCGATCTTGCTGGCTCAAACCCAGGCGCAAGAGAAAGCCCTGACCCGTCAAAAAGCCTTGGTCAAAATTACAAATCGCATCCGACAATCGATCGATTGGGAAGCGATTTGTCAAGCGGCAACGGAAGAAGTGCGCCTGTTGTTAGAAGCCGATCGCGTCACTATTTACCGTTTCAATTCAGACTGGAGTGGGGAGTTTATCTTCGAGTCAGTGTCGGAAGGCTGGCAGCCGTTGGTGGCATTTATCCCAAACGTTGCAGATACTTATTTGATGGAAACTCGGGGCGGGCGCTATGCAATGAATGAAACCTATGCCGTCTCAGATATCTACCAAGTCGGACACTCCGATTGCCACGTAGCGTTGCTCGAAGAATTTCAAGCTAAAGCCTACGCGATCGCCCCTATTTTTCAAGACGATCGCCTGTGGGGATTGCTCGCTGCTTTCCAAAATTCTGCCCCCCGCAACTGGCAAGCCGATGAAATCGAATTGCTCGCTCAAATCGGCGAACAACTTGGGATTGCCCTCCAACAAGCCAAAGAACAAAAACGAGCGATCGACCGCCAGCAATCCCTCGTTAAAATCGTCAATAAAATTCGCAACTCCCTCGACTGGACTGACATCTGCCAAACCGCCACCGATGAAGTGCGCCACTTGCTAGAAGTCGATCGCGTCGCCATTTATCGCTTCAATCCAGACTGGAGTGGAGATTTTCTGTTTGAATCCTTGGCAAATGGATGGAAACCCTTAGTTGGCGCTTTTTCATGCATTGAAGATACCTACTTAATGGAAACTCGGGGCGGGCGCTACGCAGCTAATGAAACCTTTGCCATCTCAGATATCTATACATCAGGACACTCAGATTGCCATGTAGCGTTGCTCGAAGAATTTCAAGCTAAAGCCTACGCAGTTTCCCCGATATTTGATGGCGATCGCCTGTGGGGATTGCTCGCTGCTTTCCAAAATACCGGACCTCGGCACTGGAATACTGATGAAGTCCAGTTATTAGCTCAGATTGGCGAACAACTGGGGATCGCTCTCAAACAAGCAGAATCCGTGCGCCAGATTGAAGCCCGATCGACCGAATTGAGGCAGGCACTAAAGGAATTGCAGCAGTCTCAAATGGAGCTGATTCAAAAAGAAAAAATGGCAGCTTTAGGGCAATTGATTGCGGGAGTAGCTCATGAAATCAACAATCCCTTAGGTGCGATCAAAGCCGCCGCCAGTAACACCCAAAAAGCACTGCAAGAAGCGATCGACGAACTCCCCGGATTTCACCAGCGTTTGAACCCTCAAGAACAAGAGATATTTTTTCAGCTTGTCAATCGGGCGATCGGCAGCCAACAGGTGGTTGTCTCTCAAGAAAGTCGCGCCCTCAAACGCCAAATTACCACTTACTTTCAAGAGCAGGACATTCAAGATGCCAGAAATCTTGCTGATATCTTGATGGACATGGGAATCTGTGAAGATTTTGAGTTTTTGCTGCCCCTGTTAAAGAGCGAGAATCGTGAATGGGCCGTCCACTTTGCTTACAATTTAACTTGTACCTTTACTAACAATCAGATGATTCTGCGGGCAGTCGAACGCTCGTCCAAAATTGTGTTTGCGCTCAAAAGCTATGCTCGTGTCGAGCAAACCGAGACCAAGCAGTTAGTCCAAGTAACTGACGGGCTAGAGGCTACCCTGGAAATCTATTACAATCAAATCAAACGCAACATCAATTTAATCCGAGATTATCAAGATATTCCCACCATTTTGGGCTACCCGGACGAACTCATTCAAATCTGGACAAACTTGATTCACAACGCCATCCAGGCAATAGAATCAGGGGGGACGCTCACCGTTGCTGCCCGTCCCCTGGACAATGGCGTTGAAGTGATCGTTACAGATGACGGACCAGGTATTCCCACCGAAATACAGGAAAAAATCTTTGATGCCTTTTTCACGACCAAACCAGTTGGCAAGGGCAGCGGTCTGGGTTTAAATATTTGTCAGAAGATTATTGACAAGCACCAAGGACGGATACAAGTAGAAAGTCAGCCAGGACAAACTCAATTCCGCGTGTGGTTGCCTGTAGGATCTTTGTGATACCGTTCCCACCGCGGCGGCGGATGGGGAATTCTGCGCCAAGGCAGGTCAAACAAGTTGAGGGGATTCAACCATGTCTCAAGCTGCTATTCTTTGTGTGGATGACGAAGCTCCGATTTTGAAGGTGCTTAAGGAACAATTGAAACGTTGTTTCGGCAATCAGTATATCTATGAATTAGCCCAGAGTGCTGAAGAAGCGTGGATCGCGATCGACGAACTGGAACAGGAGGGAGTTCAAATTCTAACAATTGTTTCTGATTGGCTGATGCCCAATATCAAAGGCGATGAATTTTTAGCTGAAGTTCACCGGCGGTTTCCCCATGTGGTAACTGTAATGCTCACCGGACAAGCCGACGAAGCCGCGATCGATCGCGCCAGAAAAGAAGCCAATCTTTATGCTTGCATCTACAAACCTTGGGCGGAAGAAGAGTTACATCAAGTTATTCGTACAGCTTTGAATCAATAGAGAAGGAGGAGAGTGGGAGAGGGGGAGATTGGGAGAGGGGGAGAGGGGGAGATTGGGAGAAATGGAGAATTCCCGATGCCCAATTCCCGATGCCCAATTCCCAATTCCCAATTCCCAATTCCCAATTCCCAATTCCCAATTTATAAATAAACGATGCGATCGGTAATTGTTTGTGTTGATGATGAGCCGGATATTCTCAGGAGCTTGAGCGATCGACTCAAGCGCCACTTTGGCAGAGACTATGACATCGAACTCGCCAGCGATGGAGAAGATGCTATTTCGCTCTGCGCGGAATTAACCGCAGAAGGCAAAGACATTGCTCTGATAATTTCCGATCGGAAAATGCAGGGAATGGGAGGAGATACCTTATTGATTCGACTCCACGCCCTCTATCCCAAAGCCCTAAAAATCATGCTCACCGGCCAAGCTGATGTTACTTCTGTGGGCAATGTTGTCAATGCAGGCGCTTTATACCGATACATTGCTAAACCCTGGGATGAAACCGACCTGATTTTAACCGTTGCTGAAGCTGTGCGGCGCTTCAATCAAGAGCAACAATTAGCCGAGCAAAATGAATTGCTCAAGAAAACTAACGCTAAGTTAAACAGTTCTTTGTCATTGTTGTTGGCAACTTTAGAAGCTACATCTGAGGGGATTCTCGTACTCGATCGAGCGGGAAAAGTTGTGAGCTTCAATCAAAAATTTGCCAAAATTTGGAACATTGTAGATTCAGCCTCCAAGGCTAATGAAGACGCTCTGCTAGATATCATCTTAGAGCAGTTAACCGAAGCAGATGCCGTCAGCTTTCAAATATCGATCGCCCAAGATAACATAGAAAAACACAATTTTTTGCGATTAAAAAACGGCACAACAATTGAATATTATTTGCGCCCCCAACAACTCATGGGAGAAATTGTCGGCAAGATCTGGAGTTTTCGAGACCTGACTCAGGAAAAGCAAAAAGCAGCGATCGCCCAGCATCAAGCATTGCATGATGCCCTCACCAACCTCCCCAATCGCATCTTGTTCAATCAAAAATTTGCTTCCAGTTTGAGCGATGCAGCCAACAATTCAAAACTCATTGCCGTGATGTTTCTAGATTTAGATCGGTTCAAGCAAGTCAATGATACTTTAGGTCACTTGGTGGGGGATCTATTGTTACAAAATGTCGTGCAACGTCTGATTGGTTGTCTGAGAGGCACAGATGTACTCGCGCGTTGGGGAGGCGATGAATTTGTGATATTTCTGCCAGGAATTCGGCGGCGGGAAGATGCTAGCGAGATTGCCCGCCGGCTGGTTGAAGTGCTGCAACCTCAGTTTTGCCTGCAAGGGCATTGTGTAGATGTTACTGCTAGTATCGGTATTGCCATATATCCTGACGATGGTACAGACAGCAATACATTGCTCCACAATGCCGACGTTGCCTTATATCAAGCAAAAAGGTTCGGGCGAAACAACTATCAATACTATTCTGCTAAAGAACGGGTTTTAGATTAACAATCTGCCTCCGACACGCTGCATCTTGGACAAAACGATCGTAAATGATTTGTAAATTTCTTACTCCCTCCCCTTGGTAAGGGGAGGGTTGGGGTGGGGTGAAAAACTTTACAAATGATTTAGGACTGCCAAGATTGTGGAAGATTTCAAACCCCTCCCAGTCTGGTGCTTTTGCAGCAGCAATGCTGTAGGCGCGGGCAAATGCTCCCAGAAAAAATGCGTCTTGTCCGACATAATATGCAAAACTATTTTGGGGGAGGCTGCCGCCAGCAATACCTCTGACAAAGGGATGTTGCAGGCAAGCTGTACTTAAATCTTGATTTGCTTGCCACAAATAATTAGAATTTTTCATGCAATTTGGGAGCGAGCAATTATTATTCCTATCTTGAGAATTAGGTTGAATATTTATGATAGCATATCGAGCGATTATCTAACAAATTATTCCCACATGATATATTCTCAATCACCGTTTAATATGTTACAAAAAAATACATTTTACGCTCGCCAAACCGAAAATGCAATGTCCGATGCACCTAAATACTCTTTAGTAATTCCCATCTATAACGAAGAAGAGACTTTGGTAGAACTGTACCGACGAATTAGTGCGGTAATGGCTCGCTTGGACGGACAGGCAGAGTTAATTTTGATTAACGACGGCAGCCGCGATCGCTCCCTCGAAATCATGCGAGAATTGCACGAAAAAGACCAGCGCGTTTGCTATCTCAGCTTGGCGCGCAATTTCGGCCATCAAATTGCCGTGACTGCGGGTTTAAACTTTTCTCGCGGTCAAGTTGTAGTCGTGATGGATGGCGATTTGCAAGACCCGCCAGAGTTAGTTTTAGATATGGTAGAACAGTGGCGGGGTGGCTATCAAGTTGTTTACGCCCAACGCACTCAAAGGCGCAAAGAAGGTTGGTTTAAGCGGTTGCCGGCTTATATGTATTACCGGATTTTGCGGCATTTAGCTGATGTTGACATTCCGATCGATACGGGAGATTTTTGTTTGATGGATCGGTGCGTGGTAGAGGTACTAAACGCGATGCCGGAACGCAATCGCTACATTCGAGGCTTGCGCGCTTGGATCGGTTTCAAACAAACAGCGGTAAAGTTTGAACGAGATCCGCGTTTTGCCGGCGATGTAAAATATACGTTTCGCAAATCTTTAAGATTGGCGATGAATGGTTTAGTATCTTTTTCTAAAGTGCCGCTGCGGTTGTCTATTTATCTGGGATTGTTTGCTGCTTTTGTATCTATTGCAATGGCTTGTTTGGTTTTGTATTGGCGTCTTTTTTACCCCCATTCTCCGCTGACAGGCTTGACAATTGTGATGATAGCAATTTTCTTTTTGGGTGCGGTGCAGTTGGTCAGCATTGGGATTTTGGGGCAGTATGTGGGACGCATTTATGAGGAGGTGAAGGGGCGGCCTCTGTATACGCTGGCGGAAGTTGCGGGTTTTAGGCCCGAAGATGACGATCGATAGCGCAAAAGGCAGTATAAATTTTGTGTGGCGGATGGTCGATCGGTCTTTTTTGCGTGAGAATGTCACTAACCAGCAGGTGTAAAAATTGGGGTGTCAAATTTTTCGGCTAGAATGCAGACAGGGCAAAGCTTTGACGCCTCTTGCCCGAAAAAGAGGTTAGAGTAATCGCTATTAGGGATTGAAACTATGATAGCTTTATTGATGTTGTTGCTGATACAGCGCCACAATCAACTACACTCCCTATTAGGGATTGAAACAGGTAGAACGATCGCCCGTAGCGGGCGATCGACTCGTAGGAGGCAAGGCCTACAGCAATCAATTGCGATTCCATTGCCTCTTTTGTGAGGTTGTTCGGTTGAAAACCCAAGCCGGGAAGGGTTTTCAAATTGATGGTCTCCTATTACGGAATAGATGTACAATTATCTGTCGATCGACCTTTTAGATTTTAAATATTTAGATCTCAACACAAATTTAAAATCTAAAATCTCAAATCTCAAATCAGGCAATTAACCTATCGGTAAGGGTGGCAAGCCGCGCAACTTGCGCAGGGAGTTAATGCACAACTGACAATCGCAGCCAAACAGCGCCGCCGCCGCATCGCTTTCTTCTTCCGTAAAATCCAGCATCGCCACCGATTCTTGATTCGGGCGCTGCCAACCAATTCTGGCTTTGGCATTAGCAGCAGCAGTTTTGCCGGGAAGGCGGATGCAAGTCAAGCGCTGAGTGTGGACCGATCGCGCGCACAGGGCCGCATCACCCGATCGACCGGGCATTTCGCCAATTAAGGCGGGAGTTGCGATCGCGCCCAAAGACATCACAGATCCCAGCAGCGTCGGACTTACAAGTAAAGTGAGGAGCAATCGATTCATTTGTCGTGCTTGAGTGTGTCGAGAATACAGGGTAGCGGATTATCACCGTTAATTCAACAAGCTTTTTGCCCGACATCAGTACGGTTTTCCGTTATTAAGGCCCAAAAGCCGCATATCTGCCGCCCAAACCTTCAACAATTGTCCGCGTATTGGCCACCATCATCTTCTGGTAAGTATCGGCTTCGCTTCCCGCTTCTCCCAAACCATCTGCATGCAATTTTCTGGGCGAAACTTTCACTTTTGCTTCTCTTGCTACAGTTTCGATTAGTTTGGGATTAACTGTAACTTCTGCAAAAATTGTCGGCACACCAGCAGCCCTAATATCTCTGACTAAAGATGCGATTCTTCCTGCTGTAGGATTTTCGTCCGTACTAATTCCTTCCAGGGCTCCCACTACAGGAATTCTGTAAGCTTTTGAATAGTAACCTAATGCATCGTGGGTAGTTACTAGCTTGCGCTGCCTCGTTGGAATTGTCGCAATTTGCGCTCCAATCCAATTGTCAAGGCGAGTTGGTTCGCCAGTGAGTTTTTGAGTGTTTCTGTTGTAAACTGCTGCTTGGTTTGGCGCTACTTTTGCCAGGTGATTGCTAATTACTTTTGCCATCGCTATCCCGTTTTTTGCATCGTGCCAAACATGAGGATCTGGAACTTTTCCATCCTTCCCGTGGCTGTGTCCTCCGTGGCTGTGTCCTTCATCTTCCGCCATCAACGGATTGGGAACCGCTTGTTCTGCTACGGCAACTTTTGGCGCTTTGTTGGAAGTTGCTTGAATCAGTTTAATTAAACTCGGTTCAAAATCGTAGCCGCTGTAAAGAATTAATTTCGCTCGATCTATAGCCCTGCGATCGTCCGGTTTTGCCTGGTAAACGTGAGGATCTGAACCCGGACTGACGAGGCATTTGAGGTCAACGGTATTCCCGGCTATTTCTTGAGTTAAACCGCAAATTACGCTGGAAGTTGCTACTACTTCCGGGCGACTTTGGGCAACAGTTCGATCCGTTGCAGCAGCCGAATTTATGTTGGGATGCGAAACCGTTGGCAATATGTTGCTCGATACTGCCGTCACTACTGTCATGCTAAATAGGGCAACGGTCTTGAAGTTGATTCTTTTTGACATTACGATCGTTCTCCTGTTGCGGTAATGATAATCGTTATCAAACAGTGTCTGTGTTAGAAGTTTTCAATCTGTCTGTCAACTGCGGAGGCATTTCTATAAGATTTGTTGCAATTAGAGCAAACTTAGTTAACAAGTGATAATAAACTCATCCAGTGCGGGTAGAATAATTTCAGCAAGGGCAACTCGCAACAGCAAACAAATTTACTTCAAAACCGGGTGGGAGTGATGAGAACAGTTTTAGTAGTAGAAGATTCCCGCAGCCAGCGGGAGTGCATTTCGCATCAATTGAAGTGCAGCGGATTGAATGTGATTCAGGCATCTGACGGCGTAGAAGCGTTGGATAAAGTTGAGAAAAATTCCCCGGATTTAGTATTGTTAGATATTGTCATGCCCCGCCTCGACGGCAGCGGTGTTTGCCGTTTAATTAAAGCTAATCCCGAAACTCGGAACATTCCGGTAGTATTTTTAACGGGGAAGAAACAGCAGTTAGCTTTATTGTCCGCAGCGCACGATCGCGCCGAAGCTTACGTGAGCAAACCTTGGCAGCCGATCGAACTTTTGGCAACCATCAAAAAAGTATTGCTCAATGCCAATATTAAGTTCGATCGAGCTTCTGCTGACAATTGGACGGAATACGGTATTTTAAACTTAAATACGATCGAACTGTATCAAAGTTGTGCCGGTGCTTGGAGCAAATACAGCGCTCAAATTATTAAATTGTACGGTGCCAGCTTAGCAGCGTTCGATCGAGCTTTGGCGATCGAACCAACTCACGCGAAGGCTAACAACTACCGCCACCGAGTTCAGAGGCTGCGATCGAGTTTAATGGCAAAATTAGAGCAAACTAAACCGTGCAAAGCATGCGATTATTATTACGGCAGGGATGGCATCAATTGTGCCGTGCATCCGGCCGGTCGCCCTCAAGAACTGTGTCGTGATTGGGAATTTAATTAATTAACTCAACTTAAATCAACTGAAATGAAAACAAATAACCGAGCTTACTTGCAAAAATTGCTGCAAGAAAGAAACGAACGTCCCGAAAAAGCTGCTGAAATTGATGCGGAAATTAATGCAACTTTCCGCCAAACTCACGCGATTTTAGTAATGGATATGTCAGGATTTTCGCGAACGACAGTCCGCTACGGCATCATTCATTTTTTAGCAATGATTCACCGGATGCATGTCATTGTCAAGCCGATAATTTCCGAACACGGCGGTACTATAGTTAAGGAAGAAGCCGACAATATTTTTGCAGTATTTCCCGACGTAAAATCTGCTGTAGAAACTGCGATCGACTCTCTCAAACAAACAGCGGCTGTCAACACAACTTTGCCCCCAGAAATGGATATATACCTCTGCATCGGCATCGGCTACGGCGAAATTTTGATGCTGGAAGCAGAAGATATGTACGGTTCGGAATTCAACCTCGCATCGAAGTTAGGCGAGGATTTGGCTCAACGGGGAGAGATTTTACTTACTTCCGCAGCCTTTGAAAATTTCGCAGGCAACAAGGAAGCTTGGGAAAAAGTAGAATTTTCAATTTCAGGTTTGGAATTGGTGGCGTACAAGCGGGTAGAATAATACCGCTAGGGTTTTAAACTCCAGCCGGACAGCGGGCAATACTACTAACAAATGACCGACCAACACCAAAATTGGCAAGCGATTAATTTATCCGCCATTCAACAGCGACTTGCTGCCCTGAAACAGCAGCCAGACGGAGTTATTTTTTGCAAAGAATCGGGAGTTCACTATGTCGCCGTCAGAAAAGATAAGTCTCAAATTAAGCTGTCTTTAGTAGAAAAGGTAAATCTGCATACAGATTTGTTGCAATCCGTCCTCGACCTCAACAATCCCCTGCATTTAGTTGCAGAATACACCCAGGCGATGTTGTTGGGTTTAGTCTGGCAAAACCAACCTCAAAGAATTTATATCGCAGGATTTGGAGGCGGTATGATTCCCTTAGTTTTGCACCACTATTTGCCGGAAACTTTTATAGAATGTGCGGATGTAGACCCGATCGCGATCGAAGCTGCTACTCAATGTTTTGGGGTAAAATTGGACGAGCGGCTGACAGTCACGATTCAAGACGGTAGAGAGTATCTAGAACGGCAAAGTCTAGATGTTAAGTACGATATAATTATGACCGACGTATTTTTTGGTAACGGTTACTTCCCGCACCGCTTGGCAACTCAAGAATTTTATCAAGCTTGCAAACAACATTTGTCAAGCGAGGGAGTCGTGCTAGTAAATTTGCTGCAAAGAGATGAGTTTTATGTGGAAAAGCTCAAGACTTTTCAAAGCGAGTTTTCTCAGGTATGCTTGTGTCCTTGGAAAGATATTAACAGCGTTGCGATCGGAACTAATGCTCCTATTTTAGAGAAAAGCGAAATTATTGCTAGAGCAAAATCTTTGCAAGATTGCCATCAATTTTCATTTCCCTTGACAGAACGATCGTTAAATGTTAAACTAGGTTTAGAATTGGTTAATGTTATGCCTAATTTAAACCAAGCGAAGATTTTAACCGACGATGAGCCGCCAGTCGGTTATTTCGATTGCTGGTTATTTTAAAACCCGATCGACAGCGAGGATCCGATCGATATTTCTTTGAGACATCTTCTGGTGCCCCCTTGACAACTGCCATACAAGCTTAACTTGTTACGAATACTGTATAGCCAACAAAATCAGCAAGGTAATTGTTGGATTCAATTTGGGGATGAAGCAAGAAATCAATATTGGCAGTCGCAACAATCAAAACTTTGTCCAAATCCCTTTTCACGCGCTCAGAGGCAAACTGAAGGCGCTGTGTGAGCGTTACGGATTATATCATTTCTCCTTAAGGATGCACTGGATGCAACTTTTATCTAAAGTCGCGCGATCGAGCCTGCGTTTCCACAATGCGAGCGCAACTCGATCGAGAATTTGTCACAGACATATGTGCGCGTCTGGGTGTTGTCGGGCGCGTGCCTTCACAATACTTTAGATTTGTTCGTAAAATTTATTAATTTGGGGTTTTTGGTAGTTTATCTGAAAAAAGATTAGAAATAATTCTCAATTATTCGACGAATTTTGTGCGTTTGGGGACTTGACTAAAAAAGGGAGTTGCGATATCTTAAAATTATTTTGTATAATTGAGGCCTAGTTTAACTTAAAAAGCTTTCCTGACTTGCTCACTAACCCCAGCCTAAAGGCATGGGGCTTGGAAGCGGAAGATTCACCACCTTCTTAAATTGATAATTACTTGCATCATAGCAGCCGTCTGATTATTGACCTTTTAGTCGCCAAATCAATTGGGACGTTAGTAATTGGCAAAAATGCACAATGGAAAACAGAGATTGATTTCGGAAAGCAAACCAATCAGAACTTTGGATGACTGATGACTGATGGCTAATTACTGAATACTTGAGTTAGCGATCGGGGACGCTCGCACTTTGTGACGGTCGCGAGCGGGCATGCTCGCAGTATCAACTATTAACTATCTCCCAATTACCTCAAAGCCTACTGCTCTTCTCAGCCACAATGGCTCATTTGCACCAACACCAGCAGGGCGGTTTTTAGTCGCAGCAATTTGCATTCTATCGCCTTTAATTCCCAACCTGACAAGGGCTGTTTTGACATTTCTTGCCCTCTCCAGTGCCAGTTTTTCATTCTCTTCAGGACTGCTCTTGAAATCGCTGTAACCAATAATTCTCAAATTTTTGTCTCGATTTTCTGCCAGAAAATCCTTGACTTTATTCAGTTTATCTGTTATGTCTTTTGGATTCAAGCTCGGCGAACCGGAACTGAAATAAAGCCGAATTGACATTGCTTTTGATGGCAGTTTTGTGCCGATTCCCAAAGTATTTGTTACTGACTTCACGCCCGGAATCTTTTCAAATGTTTGGGTGATTTTTTGAGCATCTTCGAGGCGGGTAGTGCTGCCTTCTACGGCAACTTTGCCACCGGAATAGCGGGCAGAGATATCAATGCTTTCGGCTTGATTCAAAATAGCTGTCGCCCGCTGCACTTCTGCTGCGACTAAAGTCGGATCGGGAGGAACTTCAACGGCGATAATTTTGTTGTCTATCTTTAATTTGGGAACTGCTTGTTTGGCAATTTGTTCGGCTTTCGATCGCAGTTGTTGGTTGGGTACTCTGCCGGAAATTTCCACAGAATTGCCTTTAACATCCGCTGTCAGGCGGTAAACTGATAGTTCGGGGGCCGACTGCAAAGCTAAATTCGTTTCTGCTGCCAAACGGCGATCGACTCCTTTAAAATATTCGTGGATGCCCCAAGGAACAACAATTAAACCTAAAGTTGCTAACCCCGCAATTAATAACGGTGAAGATTTGGAGGATTTCTCTTGTTCGTCGGCATTTACCAATTTGCGCAAGTTGGAGTTTACCAACTCGGGAACGGTTGCCGGATCGCCATTAAACGATTGTATTTGGCTGCCGCATTCTTGGAGAGTTTGTTTGAGGATGGCTTGCATTTTGTACTGAAACCACTGCCTGGTTTCTCCTTGAATTACTACGGCTAGATAGCAATATCCCGCTACTTCCAATAAAATTTTCGACGTGCCGTATTCTATGGAATCAACTTCTGCAATGCTGCCAGACTGAGCGATGCAATCGTTAACAAAACTGCGAATAGCTGTCAGCATTCCCGCTACCATGTCCGATTCTAATTGTTCGGCTTCTGCATTTTGGACTCCGGCAATTAGCAAACCGGATTCTTTGTGAATTAAAAAGGCAGCTTTAACAGTCAGCGGCGTGGATTCTTTCAGCAGCAATTCAGCTTCAGAAACTCCCTGCATTTTTGCGCGCAATTTGCGATTAATTCCCTCGAAACTTAAAGCTCGTTCGAGTTTTTCATCTATTGACTTAATTGTGCCGGCAATTGATTTTAAAATTGTACCGCCGATTACTGGGTACAGCGCATCTGACATTGCTCCTTTTTCAAGTTCGATTTGCTGTTTGATAGCTGCTGCCATTTCCGGCGCGATCGCCCGTGCAATTTCTTCGGGCGATTCCTTAACTCTTTGGCTAATTGCTACGGGAATTGCAGGGGCGAGTGCCTCTCCCATCGACTGTCTGTTTTGCTTGGTTTTTGCCTCAATTATTTCGTCAATTATCGGCGCAACAATTTCCGAAAATGTTGTTTTTGACTCCGCGATCGCTTGCAGCATAATTTCGGGCATTGCTGCTTGAATCCTGTTAATTATTTCCTCTCGATCGCCCCCCCATTCAGCATCGCTGACTTTCTTTTCTAAATTGGTAACTTTATCGTTGAGTTTGTAATTGTAATTTACCACTTCATCTAACAGCGGCAAAATTGAAGCGATCGCGGATTTTTCCAATTGCTCGTGATGGCTGACCATCAGTTCGTCAATCAAAGGTTTCAGCAAATCGGTAAACAAATCAGTCGATTCGTAAATCCGGTGTTCGATCGCGACAATTTTTTGTTCGATTCTCGCGAGTCTTTCTTCGAGCCTGCGATTCTGAATGATGGCATCGACAGCGGGCGCGATCGCGGCTTCTATTTCTAATTTTGCCTCGCTAATTTTGCTGTTAAGAATTTCCTTAATTGCTGGCATGATTCTTGCCATCAATCCTTCGATTTGAGCTAATAATTGCTCCTGAACTTCGACAAGTTGATTCTCGTTATTCGACAATCGATCGGCCGTACCGCTATTTTGCAGTGCGGCCAAAACTGCTGGAGGTATCGCTTCTTGAACTTCTAATTTTGTTTCCTCAATTTTGCGGTTCAACGATTCAATCATTAAGGGCATCAGCCTTGCCAGAATCTCTTCCGGCTGAGACTTTTGCTGCCGTTGAATGTTGTTTACTTGATTCTCAATATTTAACAGTTTTAATTGAGTTTCCCGGCGCTCGATCGAACTTTCCATTAAAGGCGCGATCGCTGCTTCTACTTGCAATTTCGACTCATCTATTTTGCGGTTCAGCAATTCAGTGACAACCGGCATCACCCGCGATACGATGTCTTCCGGTTGCTGGACTTGGAGGTGTTCGCTTGCCAGCCTGGTTTCGATGATATTTAATACTCTTTCTTCTACTTCTGCCCACGCAATTCTTACCTGTGCCGAAGGGGCGATCGATTCTACAACCTCTGATTTTAACTCTTCGATTTTGCGGTGCAGCGACTCGTTAATTATTGGCACTAACTGTTGCACCAAATCTTGCGGTTGCTGTTGGAAACGCTGCTGGACAAGAGCAAATTCGTCTTCAATTGTCGCTACTTTTTCTTCCAGTCCGCTTTGGTGTTCGATGACTTCGCTAACTGTCGGTGAAATTGCCGATACTACTTCTACCTTAGACTCGGCTACTTTGCGATCGAGCAATTCGCCGATCGCGGGCAACAGTCCTTCGATTAACTCTTGCGGGTTGGCGGTATGCTGCTGGGATAAAATCGCCACTTGATTTTGCAGTTCGATTACTTTAGCTTCGATTTCGCCGCGATCGATTGCTGGAGTGCCATCGGCTGCGATCGACTCTCTCAATTCTGCTTTTAATTCCCGAATTTTATCGTTCAAAAATTGGGGAATTAACGGTGTCAATAAATTAATCAATTCAACAGGTTCGGCCAGCCGCTTTTCAAAATTTTCCAGCCGCTGTTCGACGCTCGCCATGCTGTTGTATAATTCCGGTATATTCTTTTCAAACAGCAGTTGTTGCAATCTTTTGAACTTCTCAGCAGCCTGTTCAAAATCTGTTTCCGACGGCACGTAATTTCTAGCTGGTTTAACGATTTCCGACTCGTAACGGCGGTCTTTTTCCTGGATGGGGTTGGGATTTTCCTCGCTGTTTTCCCCTGCTTCGTGGGTGGCAGTTACATCGATCGTAAAAGACAACCGATCTCTATTGGGGCGATCGCTCTCAATTCTATCGATCGGCTGTTCTGAAAGTGGCAAATAAATTCTGCTGGTTTCTCTAGTTTCTTTCTTCGACTTTTTCAATAACTGCAATTCCGTCAAAATTTCCAGCAATTCCTCAAGTTGTTCGCCTGCTTTGGGAACCGCAGTATTTTGCTCGGAAACGCTTTGTTCCGACCGATCGACTTCCCCTAAATTTTGTTCTTGTTCTGCCATATTGTGCCACCCGGATTGGATTTTAAATGATAAATAAAATTAGCAGCTTGCTTGCTCCCATGCGAAGAAAAATCGATCGAAACGGCGGAACTTTTTACCAAATATTAGGGGCGACGAGCACCCGCCTTTTTGAGAGAACAGCAAACAGCGATCGAGCATCAATTTTCCATTGCCAACTATCTTAAAACAACGATCGCGAGCCTTCTTAATCGATCGCGAGCCTTCTTAATCGATCGGGAACGGAGACGCTCGCACTCTCAATCAATCGCGATCGGGGACGCTCGCACTTACAACTGTCAACTGTCAAGCGATTTGAGATTTGGGATTTGAGATTTGAGATTGGGTAGAATTTTTCCTTCTTCCTTCTTCCTTCTTCCTTCTTCCTTCATTTATCAATCGATCGCCCCAATTTAACAGATGTTCTGCGGTTTGCCAACTCTGCTGCCAGTTGCAAAGCTGCTTTCATGCTGGAAGCATCCGCAATTCCTGCACCCACGATATCAAAAGCTGTACCGTGATCGGGAGATGTGCGGACGAAAGGCAAGCCAATTGTAGTATTGACTGCTCGATCGAACGCCATCAATTTAACTGGAATCAACCCCTGGTCGTGGTACATTGCCAAGTAAGCATCGTGAGCTTTCTCGGTCAAACCGTACCATGCTTGACCCGGTTTTACCCACAGAGTATCCGGGGGAATTGGCCCGTCTAACTGCACTTGCTCAAAGCGAGTTCTCTGCGTTTCCAACCAAGGTATCATCCAGTCTTGCTCTTCCGTTCCCAGTTTGCCATTTTCGCCGCTGTGGGGATTTAAGCCAGAAACCGCTATTTTCGGTTTTTCTAGCCCAAAATCTTCCCGCAAACACTCTACCAGCAATTCTAGTTTTTCGCTCAACAATTTCGGATTCAAAGCATCAGGTACTTGACGCAGTGGCAGATGTGTGGTAGCGAGCAGCACGACCAGCAGGGTGTTGCTGTGGGGAGATTTGGCGGCAAACAGCATTCCGAAGCGGTGCGATCGCGCTTTTTCTGCGAGCAATTCTGTTTGTCCGGGATAATTGTAGCCGGCGGCTTGCCAGCAAGTTTTGGAAATCGGGCCGGTGACAATGGCAGAGAATTCCCCGGCGAGGGTGCGGGCGATCGCGCTTTCGAGATATGCAAAACTCGCCGCCCCGCTAGCTGCATTGCCCGTACCGGGGACAATTTCGCCCCACTTGCTGTCGGGTGCGATATCGATAATATCTAAAGTTTCGGGATCGGCTAAAGCTGAGGGTGAGTGGAGCGATCGCAGCGTGTCGTAGGTTTGCTGCAAAATAGTTCGAGAACCGATAATTGTGACGCTAGCAGCCTCTACCGGGGAACCTAAAGCTTTCAGAACTACTTCCGGCCCGATACCCGCCGGATCTCCGAGAGTTACAGCTAATTTTAAAGGGCGATCGGGCTTCACGGCAGTTGTTTCCCACAAAATACGGCAAATTTAGCCCTGAAATTCTAGCATTCCGGTAGCCTGATGGCCGAAATTATATTATGTTAATTTAATGCGATCGCCCAACGGAGATATAAATTTAATGAATCCTGAAATTTTCAACGCGGCCTTTTTGTCTTTTACCTTAATTCTTGTAGGTATTGGCGGAGGCTTCTTGCTGCTCAAAATCCAAGGTGGCGAAGAGTAACATCTTTTTACTTGTTACTCGTTTACTCGTTTTACTCACGTTACTCGTTACCAGGCTCTGCCTGGTAATGCAGATCCGGAGGCTCTGCCTCCAGTGTACTCGCGAGGCAGAGCCTCGGGGCATGGGTTCCCAGGCACAGCCTGGGAACCAGTTACTTGTATTACTTGTTTTTACTCGTTACCAGGCTCTGCCTGGTAATGCAGATCCGGAGGCTCTGCCTCCAGCGCACGCGCGAGGCAGAGCCTCGGGGCATGGGTTCCCAGGCACAGCCTGGGAACCAGTTACTTGTATTACTCGTTTTTACTCGTTACCAGGCTCTGCCTGGTAATGCAGATCTGGAGGCTCTGCCTCCAGTGCACGCGCGAGGCAGAGCCTCGGGGCATGGGTTCCCAGGCACAGCCTGGGAACCAGTTACTTTGCCTAAAATAGAAATAACCCACACTCATAACATCAGTCATGCAAAGTTACACCCTAGCAGAAGCCTGCAATCCACAGGGGACAGTTTTTAACCGAGCGGCTGTCGAGCCCGTTTTACTTACCGATAAATCTCAGCCCAGCCATGTAATCATGTCCGCTGATACCTATCAACGCTTGATTGAGCGACTGATGGAATTAGAAGATATGCTGCTAGGTAAAGCAGCAAAATCAGCGTTGAGTCAGTCTCAAATGGTCGGTTCGGAGACTTTTGTAGAAATACTAACAAAACTGGCAAATGGCGAAACTTGATGGTTTGCAAATAGTTCTCGACTTTCTGAAGGGTTTGCAACCTAAAATAGCTGCTCAAATTGCTAAAAAAGTCTTAGCGCTGAATGTCGATCCTTTACCCAATGATAGCAAGCAATTAATAGGATATCCAGGTTATTATCGAGTAGATAGTGGCGAGTATCGGATTGTTTACAATTTTAACCCAGATGAAGATTTGGTAGAAGTTATTCTAGTTGCTAAGCGTAACGATGATGACGTTTACAAAAAATTAGAGCGTCTTTTATCCTAGTTCACCTCTCTCTATAGCGATCGCAAATGATTTGTAAATACTCTAAGGTTCAGAAACCCGGTTTCTTAGAGAAACCGGGTTTCTATGCTTTTACGAATGATTTGCGATCGCTATAGAAGAGGACTTGAGTCCGATCGATTTTGAAGACTCAAGTCCTGACAGCAAACTAAATTATCCTAGAAATGCTAAAATTCGCCAGCGATAGCCGAAACGCAGCGTTCGCAAATTAACGGATGTTCGATCGACTCGCCGACGTGAGTCGAATAATTCCAACACCGATCGCACTTGTGCCCGCCCGCTTTCACCGCACCAATTGCCAATTCTGGAGACTGGAAACTGTAAGGCAATTCTTGCAGGATTTCCCCAGATTCTATCAGTTCCACTTCCGAAGTAATGAACAAATAGCGCAATTCATCAACACCATTTCCCGCTGTTTCGTAAGAAATCGGAGATTGGTGCAAGACGATTTCCGGTTTGGCAGCAGGCGCGATCGCTTCTGGTTTCAGAACTTCTGCTGTTTTGACGATCGCGGTTTCTACTGGCGTAGCAACCACAATTGCTTGAGTTTCTGCAAGGACGATCGGCGCATTTCTTCCCACCACCTCTGCTGTGAATGTTTCCACCTTTTCTGCTAGTTCTTCGCGGTTAGCTGCAAACAGCAAGTAGCGGAAAGCAAACCACATTGTAAATAGAATGCCGATAATTTCCAAGAGTCCGCCCAACAGCGGAATCCGATTTATCGTATCCAAAACCGACAGGGTAACTTTGCCAGTTACCGCAACAGATAATAACAGTCCGAGAGTGACCAGCGGTTTTTGGTATTCTACGAACAAATTACCCGCATAGTCTGGTAAATTGCCGATAAACGCGACCGCTTTCTCCAAGATTTCCTGCCAAGTTTCGCCCGCTGCACTTTCCAGATTTTCTGCTGTTTCATCCAGCGGTTCGCTAATTTCTGCAACAACTTCCGGCGCTACTTCAACCGCAATTTCTGTTACTGCTGGTTCAGTTGCTGCTGTTTCGGCTGCAATTAATTCGGCTTCAACATTTTGCGATCGCACGTATTCCACCAAAGCTTCAGTGCTCGGATTCAAAGCTTGCAGCAGTTCTCTTTTTTCCGCATCGGGAACGTACAATAAAACCTTAGCTTCCAAAGAAGAACCGATCGCCTTTTCCATCCGGGCTTTTTCCAAAACTTTGTTAACTTCGCCGCGCACTTGTCGCAAATACTGCCAGCGATTTGCTAACTCAGGATCGAGCCATTTTTCCTCAACTTGCACCCAGCCGGCTTCAAATACCGATTTGTAGGGAGTCGGATAGGGAATGTACTGCCAAATATCCTCGGCCATGTGACACAAAACAGGCGCGATCGCCCTTGCCAAATTTTCAACTGCGATCGCAATTACTGTCTGGCAACTCCGCCGCCGGGTGGCATTTTCAGCGCTGATGTACAGTCTGTCTTTGGCAATATCCAAATAAAAGTTCGACAAATCCACCGTACAGAAATTCTGCACTGTTTGGAAAAATCGCGAAAATTGGAAGCTGTCAAAAGCTTCTTTGACTTCGGCAAATACTTCGCACATTCTGTGCAGCAAATAGCGATCGAGTTCCGGCAATTCTGCGTAGGGAACAGCATCTTTTGCCGGATCGAAATCGTGCAAATTGCCCAGCAAAAACTTAGCCGTATTCCGAATCTTGCGGTAAACATCCGCCTGCTGTTTGAGAATGTTTTTACCCAAAGGAACGTCAGCGGAGTAGTCTACCGAGGACACCCACAACCGCAAAACATCAGCGCCGTATTCGTTAATTACCACCGCCGGATCGACTACATTCCCCAGCGATTTACTTTGCTTGCGCCCTTTTTCATCGAGCACAAAACCGTGAGTCAAAACTGTTTTGTAAGGTGCGATGCCGTTAGTTGCGACGCTGGTCAGCAAGCTGGATTGAAACCAGCCCCGATGTTGGTCGGAACCTTCCAAATAGATATCAGCAGGATAAGTTAATTCCGATCGACCTTGCGCGACAGCAGCCCAGGAAGAACCGGAATCGAACCACACATCCATCGTGTCGGTTCCTTTGCGGTAAGTGCGGCCGTTATTCCGGTAGGATTCTGGCAGCAATTCTGCAACCGACATTTCCCACCAAGCATCGGAACCTTTTTCGGCAAAGATAGCTTGAACGCGAGAAATAGTTTCTGCATTTAACAGCGGTTCGTTGGTTTCTTCGTCGTAAAATACCGGAATCGGCACGCCCCAAGTTCGCTGTCGGGAAATGCACCAATCCGATCGATCGCCCACCATTGCGGTGATTCTATTTTCGCCTTGGGCGGGTATCCAATTCACGCCGGAAATTGCTGTTAAAGCTGCATCGCGGAACCCTTCAACCGAGGCAAACCACTGTTCCGTAGCCCGAAAGATTGTCGGCTTTTTGGTGCGCCAATCGTAGGGATAAGAGTGAGCGTAAATTTCCTCTTTTATCAAACAATTTGCCGCAGCCAGCGCGTCAATGACTGCTGCATTGCCTTCTTGGAGAACATTTAAACCTGCAAATTCTCCGGCTTCGGCGGTGAAATTTCCGTTCTCATCTACGGGAGTTAAAATTGGCAAACTGTAGCGTTTTCCAACGATAAAGTCTTCTTGTCCGTGGCCCGGTGCGGTATGTACCAATCCCGTCCCCGAATCAGAAGTAATGTAATCGCCGCCTGCCACAATTTGACTGTCTCGATCGAACAGTGGATGTTTGTAGTGACACCCTTCTAATTCTTTACCTTTGACAGTAGCCAGAATTTTTAACTTCGTGTTAAAAGTTGCCGACAGCCGATCGACCGCATCGACAGCTACTAAGATAAATTGCTGGGCGATGTGGGAATCTGCCGGCGGTTCCACCACGGCATAAGTCAGTTCGGGATTGACCGCGATCGCCAAATTAGCGGGAATCGTCCAGGGGGTAGTCGTCCAAATCGCTGCCCAGAGGCTCGGCATATAGCGCTTGAACTTCGATTGCAAGGATTTTGACAGTTTTTTGATGTGAAAGCCGACGTAGATGCTGCGCGACGTATGACCTTCTGGATACTCCAACTCGGCTTCGGCGAGGGCAGTTTTCGAGCTCGGACTCCAGTGCACGGGTTTGAAGCCGCGGTAGATGTAGCCTTTGAGCACCATTTGACCGAAAACGCCGATTTGGGCGGCTTCGTATTCGGGTTTCAGGGTCAAATAGGGGTGTTCCCAATCGCCCCAAACGCCGTAGCGCATGAAAGATTCGCGCTGCCGATCCATTGTTTCTTCGGCAAAAGCGGCGGCTTGGCGGCGGAGTTCGATCGGGGTAAGATTCAGCCGATCGTCCGATTTCATATTTTGCAGGACTTTAAGTTCGATCGGCAATCCGTGACAATCCCAGCCGGGAACGTAGCGGACTTTTTTACCGCACAGCATTTGATAGCGGTTGATAAAGTCTTTGAGGATTTTGTTGAGGGCGTGGCCGATGTGAAGTTGTCCGTTGGCGTAGGGGGGGCCGTCGTGAAGGACGAACAAATCGCCTGGGTTATTGTGGGAGAGGCGATCGTAGATGTGGTTTTCTGCCCAAAATTGTTGGAGTTCCGGTTCGCGTTTGACGGCGTTGGCGCGCATTTCAAACTGCGTTTTGGGCAAATTTACAGTGTCTTTGTAGGATTTTGCTTCCATTTTTGAGAAGTGTTTTTTGAAGGAAGAAGGAAGAAGGAAGAGATGACATTTGACAGCAGTCATTAGTCATTAGGCATTAATCATTAAACATCTCCTAAAAAGAATCTCAAGTTGTTTTATAGTATGTGGGTTGAAGCATTTGGGCGACAATTTATGACGATAATTTTGATGCTGGCTGGCAGCGAGGTTCGATCGAGGGTGTTTGTATAAAAATCATTTTTGATATTTTACTCGTTACTGATTTAGGATTTACAACAAAAAACTCGGTTTCTGGGAGAGTCCGATCGTGCATCATAGTTGCAGTCGGGGCGGGGCAAGCGAGATTGTCAGATTTTTATCGGAAACCTTAGCCAACTTGCCCCTACAGGAACTAGATCTGCGCGCAGATTTAATATTTAAGCAAAAAACTTTGACCTGCACCCAGTTTTGGAGCTTAGTCTTTATATTTTAGTCGATCGGGCGATCGGAGGGTTTAGATCGCGTCCGATCCATCGTGATGCCTGTAGGGGCGGGTTCGCCAACAATCTTTGATGCCAGCCGATAATATAATAAACCCGCCCCCACCCCACGAAAGAAATGCTTGAAGCGTACCGCTAACGCGGAACCTGAGGGTAGCTATCGGGCAGGAAATCGCCTATTCGCTTAGCCAACCGAAAAGTTGACCGACGGTAAGACTGAAGGATTCGGCAAAGTTGGGAACGGGGATGCGATCGCCCGGTTCTTCAAAAAATGCTACGGTGCGATCGGCAAAATAGACGAAGACTAATTTTTCATCGGGGTCAATCAACCAACCCATCTGAGTTCCGCGGGCGAGATAGTGAAGGATGTTGCGGACAACTTTGGTTTGACTTTGGTCGGGGGATAGGATTTCGATCGTCCAGTCTGGGGCGATAGTGAAGGTGTTGGCAACTTCTCCTTTTTCATCGCGGGGAATGCGTTCCCAGGTAAAGACTGTAACATCGGGTACGGTCGATCGACCGCCAAAGGTACAGCGCAATTCTGAATAGGCGCGGGCGATACGTTGGGGTTTGAGTACCCTGTTGATATCACCACCGAGGTCAAGCTGAACGGTGCTATGTTTTCCTTGGGGCATGGGTTTTTGAATAATTTGACCGTCGATGAATTCGCTGGCGGGTTTGGTTTCCGGCTGTTGGAGAAATTCTTCTAGAGTCAAAGTTTTAGTGGGAGTTTGAACCATTGCCGTTTGTGGTGGAGACGAGGGCGATCGATCTATTCTAGCGAACATATCTAAGTGGCCGATCGGGGCGGCGCTGCCTTCGATCGAAGGCGGTGCAGTCAAGCTAGAACGATAAAGTATTCTGTGCGATCGTTCAATAGTTCTGTTTCAGTTTCATTAAAACAAAGTGATAATTCCCGTATTAGGAGCGTCACTTAAAGCTGCGATCGCATCATAATTCTCTCTTAGTATCCTCTCGATATCACCCGTCGAGCAATTTCCACGCCGTATCCAAATTACTTTCGCCACTGTTCACAAAATATACCTAAAGCTTTTTAAATCTGCTCATCGACTGCATTATAATGGCTACATGAGAAATTTAACCAGCTCCTCTGCTACCCAACTAAAAGGCGTCAGCGTCTCCACCCACAGATAGTTACCGAACTCAAAGACATCGCTCAAAAGCTTTAACTACTTATGTACGCCATCAAACTTGAATTAAAACTCAATAATAAGGAACGTACCCTGATGGCGCGACATTCTGGCTATGCCAGATTTTGCTACAATTTCGCCTTATCTTTATATCTAGGTGTTAAAGATCTCGACGCCAGCAGTAGCAAAAAAGTAGCAGCAATTGAACGAGTTTTTACCAATCACGTTAAGAAATTACCCCAATATCAGTGGACTAATACTCTGTCTTCCAGAGTTTACAAAACCACATTCCGGCATTTTGGTGCAGCACTATCCCGATTCTTTGAAGGCAAGAGCTGCTTCCCCAAATTCAAAAGAAAAAAAGATGGCGACTCTTTTACAGTAGATGCCGCTGACTGGAATCATTCCATCTTACTCAAACCGCAAAAATCAATAAAAATCCCCACCTTGGGGACTTTTAGATTAAAAGAAGCGATACCTTTTCCTTGTATGTCGCAGACATTTACCATCTCGCGCACTGCAGATAAATGGTATGTTTCCTTCACCATCAAAGCCCAAAAAATTCCACCTTTGTTTCACCCGGTTGTGGAAACGGTAGGCATTGACTTGGGCGTGTCAACTTTTGCAACTCTTTCCGACGGTAATTATTACGAATCTCCCCAGACGCTCAAGAAAGCGAAAACCAAGCCGAGCAAAGAACAGTGGAGAAATCGCCACAAACAATTGGGCAATCGAAAGTTGGGTGTCAAAGCATCAAATAATGCCCGCAAGCATTATCAGAGACTTGCCAAAATTCACGCTCATAGTGCCAATCAGCGTCGGGACTTCTTGCAAAAAACCACAACAGAAATCAGCCAAAAATATGCCAGCATTTGCATCGAAGATTTAAATGTTAGTGGAATGCTCGCCAACCATAAATTAGCATCTGCTATTTGCGATTGTGGTTTTTATGAATTCCGGCGACAGTTGGAATATAAGTCGGTGATGTACGGCACGAAAGTTGAAGTGGTAGACCGATGGTATCCGTCATCAAAGACTTGTTCGAGCTGCGGTCACATTCAAGCAATGCCATTATCCGAGCGAGTTTTTAATTGCCAGCATTGCGGCATAGCCATGAATCGCGACTTGAATGCTGCGATTAATTTAGCACGTCAATCTGGCATGAGTAAGACCAGTTCGGTCTGAATTTACGCCTGCGGACAAGTAGGAGCCGACTCCCTTGGAAGAAGCAGGAAGTGAACATCACATCTGCGATAAGTAGGTTTGAGTAGGTTTCACAGAACGGAGAAAGATTTTGGTCAAACAGAAGCAGTTTCATTACCCAAAGACTAACATAAACTTCTCGCGTTTAGCAGCGAAACTCAAGCAAGCCAAAATATCCTTTTGGGTGAGATAGGGAAAATCATCTAAAATTTCTTGATACGTCATCCCAGAAGCCAGATATTCCAGCACGTCATAAACTGTAATTCTCATACCTCGAATGCAAGGTTTCCCACCTCGTTTGCCAGGTTCGATAGTAATAATATTAGCTAACTCTTGGTCTGACATGGGTTTCTCCTTGTAGCTTTTGTTATCAATTTTACTTGTAAAGGGATAGCGATCGCACTCTCATTCTGGAATATTGCGATCGCGCAGCGTTATGCCAGCAGTATCCTGCTAATTTTAATTTCTATTAGCCCGCCTTCCATTTACAAAAACACTCCCAAACCGCGACTAAAAGTATTAGCAATTCGATCGCACGTGGAAGCCGCCGGAATTTCTCCTCCTTGCTGTTCCCATTTTTCGACAAGTTGGCGGCCTAGAGGAGTGAGGCGAAAACTGTCGGTAATTCCTTGTCCGTCAACTTCGCGTCGCAACACGCCGACTTGAATCAGCCACAACAAAGAATTTTCGGCGGCGAGTTCGGATGCGGGCGATCGAGTGTAGCCGCTTTCGACACCGGAATTAGATGCGATCGCGCTTAGATAAACGCTATTTTCGCGGATTGTTTGGAAGAAATGCAGTTGAAAAGGGGCGCAGCGGACGGCGCGATCGGCCCTTTTTACCGTGCGACTGGGATAGTTGATTGATTTAAACGCTTCGGATGGAATAAAAGTCATCGATCGAACTTTTGACTAGCTACTACTTTTATAATTACAGATTTAGAGTCAGGAGAGTAGTATTCTGAAAAATCTACCCAAATTACGATCGAGGCTCAACAGAGTCCAATCAACATTAAAAAAAGTTATCTAAAATGACCACTTATCAAAGAAATTTGTAATAATTTCCTGGGCTTTGGCTACAGTTGTACTCAATGCTCTGCTTATTTCATAACTAATGTCATATATCCATTGTTGAAAAGAGTTTTGTGATTTGGAAATAATGCTTTTTTCATAACTATCCATCTCGTTTATTTTTTGAAGTAAACGCTGTCTTAATAATTGAGTTGTAGAGAGAGCATCTTCAACTTCTGAAGGATAAAATTGATACCCGCAAGAACAGTGAAATTTACTATCGAGAATATACCACTGAGAGTTACAAGATTCACATTTAACCTGTCTTTGATAAGGTTCAACGAGCAATTGACCATTAAAAAGACAATCTTTATGATAGTTTTTGCCCCATTGTTTTCCACAACTTGGGCATTTAGGGAAAGGAAATGCTATCCATTCACTCATAAGTATCACCTGACAAAACAATAAATAAGTTGACCTCTACATTTTTGTATGTAGAGGTTTTGAGATAATACAAGCAGAATTAACCTAATCCAGCTTTCCAGCCTTCTGACCATCCTTCACCGATCGATCTCACTATATCTCTGCCAAAACCAACTACTTGTCCCACAACATAGCCAAAAAGTTTTGCAATTGACTTAAATAGATCGGCTACAAAAGCTCTTAAACTCGCTTCAGATTTTGCAGCTATCCTCAATTCAGCGTCACCCATGTTGTTGATTTGATTGATTAATCTCTGTTTGATTTTAGCTATATCATCACTGGGAATGTAGGTTTCATTAGGAACTTCTCTCATTGTAAATCTCCTGTTTGCAAATTTGACGTGAGTTGCGCCAGATATGTAATTAAAGCCCTTGTTGTTTTAGCCAAGCTAAAAATGCCTTTTTATCTCCTGAAACTTTAGCAAATTCTTCAGGAGGCATACTAGCAACAAAATCTGACATTTTAGAATTTTGAGGTGGCTTATTTGTCGCTCTTTCTCGTCTTTTGTCTGGAGGTAATAACTCAGGATCGACTAATTCCAGAAAATCAGCTAATGCTTTACGAGATGCAACTACCCATCTTCTTTTGTTGGGTACAGCATCCATCATGGCATCAAAAAGCTGCGGTAAATTGTATCGTCTATTCGCAGAATATCCCACAACTGTCCCTTGCCAATTTGGTAATACTTCAAGAATTTTTCTTTTTACATCACGGATTCTACCTTTGATGTTTTCTTCTTGTTCTTCACTAGGTAGATTAGCTAAAGGATGCCAATCATTTTCTCCTGGATAGACTAAATCTACTTTATTCAAAGCAATTACCATTCGCTCTAACAGTCTAGGATGGATTGCTTTAAGTTCAGTTTCTAAATATTGCTGTACTGACGCGATTGCCCGATTTTGTGCATCTAAAATCCACAACGCAACATCTACATCTTTTAACACTTTTTCATAAAGTGCAATATGTTCTTTTTGTTTTAAGCGACTTTCACCCAGTCCAGGCATATCATAAGCAACTAATGCTCCATTAACACCTTCTACTTGATTAAAGGATACTTCAATTCCTGTTGCTTCTTGGGTACAAGCTTCGATATGGCTCACATCTAAACCAGCGTTAAACAGTGCATTGAGTGTAGAGGATTTTCCTACTCCTGTTTCACCAATAAAAGCAAAACGAGGAGGTGGTTCATTATCTACCTTTTCTTCAATCATGCGGTAGATTTTCTCAAAATCCTCCTCCGACATCTTTTGATCGCCCAGAATGTCTCTTGCTAAACCTTGGACTAAACCTCGTAAATCCATAATTTTTTTCAGAGGGGTGAAGTTAAATCTTCTCCATGATAAATATCCTGTTCGCAACACCGCTAACTAAAAAAAACAGATTTTGTTGAATTATTTGTAACAAAATATTAACTACAACCCAGAAAAAACTTGATTTTATTGCTCTAGATTAAGCTATAATGCCTAAAACCCATACCATCTATGACTTCTATGACCATTACAGAAATTTTACAATTTGTCGATCGGGTAGTCCAGAAACAAAGAGGAGAACATCTAGACGATCTAGAAAAAGCTGTTGTCAAGGGACTGTGGGAAGGTAAAACTTACAGTAAGATTGCGGAGGAATTCGGGTATAATAAAAACTATATTGGAGATGTTAGTCGTAAGTTATTTAAGATTTTATCCGAACAGTTAGATGAAGATATTAGCAGACATAATTTTTCTTGGACGATTGAAAGAGTAATAAATTCTCAGTTTGTTGGTTTAATAAACAGTAAGATTAACTGGTGTCCTAATTCTACTCAAGAAAATACAAATCAATCTATCACAGATGAAGAGCAGCCAATTAAAAGCACAGCTTATCGTGATTTAACCCTAGCACCAAAAATCACCCATTTTTACGATCGCGAAACACAACTTACCACACTATCCGATTGGCTGATCGATCGAAATACTCATCTAGTCTCAGTTTTAGGCTTAAGCGGAATCGGTAAAACTACTCTAGTCAAACAGTTTGTTGACCTAAACTTACAACATTTTGATGCAGTTGTCTGGAAAAACCTCAAACTCTCTCAATCTTTAGATGACACGATTGCTGAAGTTTTACGAGGCGTTAATGAAGATTCTGCTAAACCAGACAACCAGTTAACTCAATTTTTAAATCTTTTGCGCCACCAAAGATGTTTAATTATCCTTGACGACGTGCAAGAATTATTTATACAAGGAGAGTCGGCAGGGCAATTCAAAACCGAATATAAAAATTACCAAAAATTATTCGCAATGATGACTGACATTGAACATCAAAGTAGTTTAATCTTAATTAGTCAGGAACAATGTCAAGAAATGATTTGCTTGGATGATGAGTTATATCCTGTTAAGTGCTTGGAGTTAGAAGGATTAGACAATATAGAAATCCTCAAAAACTGGGGATTGCGGGAGGATGAAGTTTTGGCAAGGTTGATTGATTTATATGAGGGTAATCCCGTTTACTTAAAAGATATCATCAGTTTAATTAAAATTGTTTTTGGTGGCAAAGTAGGTGACTTTTTAAGTGAAGATAGTTTAATTATCACTAAAGAAATGAAATCTCGGTTGACAGCACTGTTCCAACGACTGTCAACCACAGAAAAAGAAATTGTTTTACAATTAAGTAAATTCGATCGACCTGTGTCAAGAGAAGATTTAAGACAAAGTTTATCTCTCTCATCAATGGACTTAATGAATGGGTTGCAATCGTTGCGTCAACGCTATTTACTCAAAAGAATAGAGGGCGATCTAGTATTGTTTGATTTATCTCTTGTTGTTAGAGAGTATCTTAGAAGTTGTTGTCAAAATTAATCCGGGTTTATTTTCCTAAGTCATACCAACAGCGGTAAAATTAATACTCTGCTTGCCAGCGCAGATCGCTTGTTTTACAGATACTCCAAACGACCTTTCATTTCTTCAGCATTTAGTACCTCCCACATTAATACTAATCCTCGCAAGATTTCCCCAATAGATTTACTGGTTTGCGGGCAGTAAACAATACCAGAATGAGACAAACCTGCATGATGCAGTCTTAAGAAATCTGTATCTTGCGTAAAAATTACCCGCTCTTGAGATTGAGAAAATTCTAATTGTTGTTCGTCAGATTGTCCGATAGTTCTTGCTCTGGAGTCGTCGTGACATCAATTCCACGTCTTCGCAATCCATTGGCGATGGCAAGAGTTATATTTTCATCAAGATGAAATTTAATCTTAGTTATGCTGACGATTTTTTAATTTTTCTTGCAATAGCGATGGGTTTTGAGCTTTTAATTGGCGGGCAAATTCTGCATCAGCTTCGATCGCAGAACGGATTTCATCTGGGCGATCGTGATAATAGGCTAAAGCTGCATAGATATCAGATAAAGTAATGCTGGGATAGTGATAGAGAATTTCGTCTGGTGACATTCCCATTTGTTCGTGCCAGACAACTATATCCTGAACTCGGATGCGATGTCCGGCAATCCGAGGTTTTCCCCCACATACTCCCGGAGTGATTTCGATGTGTTCTTTAATGACGGCGATCGACATGATATTAAGTTAATGAAGGATGTCTGCTTCTATTTTATGACGGGCGAGACGAGTTTGCGTGTAAAATGAAATATTTTTAGGCATAAACTTTTCTTAGTTCATAAGTATCTGAGGCTTCAATTTAACACGCGATCGCCCCTAAGTCAAGGCATAAACTCATCAGATTGAACTATTATAGAATTGAGTCAAGGCGATTGCTGAAAAAAGGGGCAAGAAGATGCGTAAATACATTATTTTTCGTGCAGACAAAGGTGAACTGGAAAAATATCGATCGCTCACCGCAACAAAAGTCGGAGAAAGCTTTTACCGAATAGCTAATGCAGGCTCGGTTAAATCGTTAGTTTGGACAATAGCCGAACATTACGATTCTAGCGGCAAACCATCACCATTACCGGGCGAGCGATTAACCGAAAGTGTTGTTGTCGAAAGCGCGATCGATCCGATGTTTCCCCGCGCAGCAACTCATTTCAAAGACAGCGGCTGGGAAGTTGTGAAAGTTCACGAATACACTCCTGAAATTCCTGCTCCCTACGGCGCAGAGTTTGACTCAATTTGTATTTGCTATTGCGCCTACAAACCAATAGAAAATCCGCCGCTAAAACAATACAAAAGAGCGCCAGTTACCATTGATTCATTTGGGGGCGATCGAGATGCGTTCGATCGATGGTTGGTTTCACAAAAACAAACGGCTGAAATTTAAGTTCAAGGAAGAAGGAAGAGTTGCCAGTTGACAGTTGACAGTTGACAGTTGTCATCAGACATTAGTCATTACTCATTAGTCAGATGGTGAAGAAAGAAAGAAGAAGGAAGAATGAAGAATGAAAAAAACAGGTTTCTTTGGTAGGTTGCTTTCCCAAAGTTAAAACTTGCTCGCGATCGAGTAAAATATCTTTGTCAATCGTAAGGGAAGCAAAATTATGACTTTACCAGTTGGGTGCGCCGCCCCTCAATTTACGGCCAAAGACACAAACGGCAACACCGTCTCCCTCTCCGACTTTTCCGGTAAAACCGTAATCTTGTATTTCTACCCCAAAGATGATACTCCCGGCTGCACCAAAGAAGCCCAAGGCTTTAAAGCAGCTTATGAAGAATATCAGGGGAAAGACATCGTAATTCTTGGTGTCAGTCGCGACAACGAAGAATCCCACCAAAAATTCACGGAGAAATACGGTTTGCCTTTTCAGCTATTAGCGGATGTTGATGGCACGATTACCAAAGCTTATGATGTCGAAAAAGGCGATTATTCCAAGCGCGTTACCTTCGTCATCGATGCTACTGGCAAAATTATCCAAGTTTATGAAGGGGACAATCTGAAAGTGGAGTCTCACGCCCGAGATATTCTCGTCACCATAGTTTAGTAGCAGTTTAAGATAGCGCCCCCAACAATTGAGGGGTCAAAGCTAGAGGGGGTAACAACCAAAAACAACTTACTGTTACAGGACCCAGGCAGAAATCGGGTTGTTTAGCGAAGATACAGTATACCAGCTTTCAAGCCCCGCAAAAACCCGGTTTCTTTCATCTCAATGGTGCAGTCAGAAACCGGGTTTTTTACGAAGATACTGTATCCCAGTCTGAAATCCTCGCAAAACCCGGTTTCTTTAGTATCAATGCACGATTTCCAAATCCCCCCTCAAACCCACCAACCGCCTTTAGCTTCCGTCTGAGGGCGGTTTTGTTGGGAGCGATCGTTGTGTTTGAGGAGATCGAAAGTTATCCTAGCAATAGTTGTATTATTGGCAGATTTGTGCGATTACCCAAATTAATTTAATTCAACCGCAAACATTATTGAGTGGGATTGATATGACAAGCAGCAGAATTCTTTTAAGTTACTTAGGTCCTCAAGAAATTGAGGCAAATCGAGGCGCTGTATTAGTCGGTAGCTTTGATAAAGATCGAGTTGTTGCAGTTTCAGCAACAGCAGGTGCAAATGTTTTGAATGCAGTTATACACCCACCTACAGGTATTTGGCATATCAGCTTGGACAAAGGATTTGACAGCCCTGGAAATCGATCGGTCCAAATCAGGGCAACTGACAGAGATAACAAAGTTATTGCCGAACAAACAATTAACATCAAAGTCAATCCTGCTACTAATTCCTCCCAACAATTATTGACTTTAATTACCCTCAGAGACACTCAATTTAAAGTAGGAACTGCGCCAGCAGGCAGCCTCACGCCGCAGCAAAAAGCAGAAATACCTGGAGGCAGAACTTATTTAGTTACTGACTGCGAATTGGAAGACGGACACCTCAATGTAGACCTCATCAATCCCATTGCTCCTGTTGGCCAAACAGGCTTTTTTTACGAAGAACACGTACTGCTAACCAAAGGGGCAAAAATTCTCAGATTCGATCGTGAAGATTTGCCATCACCGCCGCCGGGAATGCAGTTGGCTTGGGCAATCAAAAAAACCAGATTGAAGCTGAGCCCTGCAGATTCTACTGTGTTAGGACAGAATCAAAAAATAGAATTAAACCCCGGAGAAACATTCAACATCCTCGGCTATGCTTGCACGGACAATCACTTTCGAGTTACCCTCGATCGCCCGATTCCTAACTTCGGAAATTCCGGCTTTTTATACGCGCCGCACGTCCAAATTTTGCAAAACGGTCGGGGAATTCCTTTTGATAGAAATGCAGTTACTATGACGGCAGTCAAAACTACTGCTTTTAAAAAGCGGCCGGTCGATGCAGCAACCCTGCAACCGCAAGATAAAACTACTCTACCCGTTGGCAGAATTTACGGCGTTTCTGGATTCTCGATCGAACAAGGTCACGTCAAAGTTTCCCTAACTGAAAATTTACCGCAATTTGGCAATACGGGTTTTATTTTTCCCGATTTCGTGCAGTTTTTCCGAGGTGGCAAACCGTTCAATCCAGCGCCGAATTTAACTTATCAAGGACCGACAGAAGTTTTGGTAAATCAAGCGATCGTCCTGACGGGAACTTACGATCGCAAAGAAGCAGTCAAAGTTGAGGTAATTGCTGAAGATAAGTTTCCCCTTAATGTCACTCTCAACGCAACTTCTGGCACTTGGCAAGTCAATTTGCGGGAGGGATTTAAAGTAGCGGGAACTCGCTGGCTGAGACTGCGCGCCACTAACAGCAGGGGCAATGTTGTCGGCAGCCAAGTCATTTACATTACCGTAAGTTCCGACCCGCTAACTGTTGGCAAAAACTTGACTTTAAGGATAGTTTCTTCTACTATGTTTAAAGTAGCTCCGGTTGATTCTGCCAAACTCAATAACGAGCAAAAAGTAGCGGTAAGAGCGGGTCAAATTTTAAAAGTAGAAAAGTACGGATTCGTTGACGGTCACCTGAAAGTAGTTTTAGATGATGCTATTGCGCCGATCGGTACTTTTGGCTATTTTTACGAAGAGGACGTTCAGTTAACTAAAGGAACGAAAATTTTCAGGTTCGACCTTGCCGACGTTCCCAACACCAACGTCAGCGCTCAACTTTTAGTAACTGAAACTACTCAGATAAAAAGCAAGCCTGAAGACTCATCGAGACTGCCTGCAAATCAATCAGCAGACATCATTTTAGGCAGTACCTACGCCATCACCGGCTATGCTTGCGTCCGGGGTCATTTTCGCGTAACTCTCGCCGAATCAATTCCCGGTTTTGGCAACATCGGATTTATCTACTGGCAGCACGTTAAAATCAAAAAAGACGGCAAAGAAATTACCTTCGATCCGGATGCTTTGACGATGACCATGCGCCAAACCAGCGTGTTGAAAAAACGCCCCGTCGATTCTGCAAATTTAAGTGGCAATCAAAGAGTAACGCTGCCTGGAGGTCGAGTTTACGGTGTAGAAAGCTACACTGTCGAAGACAATCACCTGCTGGTTTCCCTCACAGAACAACTGCAAAATTTTGGCAATACAGGTTATGTTGCTTCCGCATTTGTAGAGTTCCGGCGGGGAGATAAAGTTTTCAATCCTGTGCCGAATAATGTAGAATTGAACGTGCCGTATTTTTCGCAGCGAGACAATCCGCGTTATAGCTGGTCTACTTGCAACGTAACTTCGATCGCGATGGTATTTTATTATTACGGCATTCGATCGAAATGGGGCGGACAATTAGAAGACGAACTGTTGCAATGGTGCTTCGATTATGGCGGGCCGGGCTGTCAAACCGATCACAGCGCGCTGTCTGCTTTAATTCGCGCTTACGGTTTTAAAACCAGTTTTAGCACAACTCGGAAGTTTGCAGAAGTGCGATCGGAATTAATTAACCGACGACCCGTAGTTTTAGCAGGAGATTTTACGGCATCAGGCCACATTCTCACTGTAATTGGTTTTAATGCACAAGGTTATATCGTGCAAGATCCTTGGGGAGATGCGCTAACAGGTTACGCCGATACTGAGGGGAGAAAGTTGATGTATCCTTACAGTTATATCGATCGAGTTGCAGGACCTGATGGGAATGTTTGGGCGCATTTTATTTCCCGGTAATTTTGGGTTGATCCCGCAGATCCGACAGGGGTTAAAAACCCCTGTCTCATAGCGAAAGTCCTCCTAAGAAACAAATCCGCAAACCCATATGAGCTGAGGCTTTTGAGAATTTTGTTTCTTTCATTACATAACGGGTGCGCAGCCCTCGTGCCGTGGGATGCTCTAAAAGAGGACTAATACCAATTTTATAAATCTCTGCTACATAATAATATTGTTACATTCTAATTGAGATTTGGCAGTCGGTTTTTAACCGACTTTTGCTATGAGACGGGGAATTGATTCCCCGGCGGGCTTTCGCTATGAGACGGGGACAAATTCGATCGATGCCAAATAATTTCGATCGCCTATTTTTATTTATAAACCGCGAAGACGCGAAAAACGCGAAGGAAATCTTGCCGTAAGGTGCGCAATGCGCACCCTACATACCCGAAATCTTGCCGTAAGGTGCGCAATGCGCACCCCACATACCCGAAATCTTGCCGTAAGGTGCGCAATGCGCACCCCACATACCCGAAATCTTGCCGTAAGGTGCGCATTGTAAGCCTTACATACCGACAATCTAAAATTGCTATTTCTGGCGATGATTTTTCCGCTTCGCCTTCCCGATACCCAAAACGCCAAATGCTAGCAAAGTACCCAATACAGTAGAAGGTTCCGGCACCGCTTCTACATCAGGGTCAACCCCCGGTTGAAAGCTTCCTTTAATTGCGATACCATCATTAGCGCACTCGGCAAAAAAGTTAGCAATAAAGGCTCCCGAAGGCATCGCAGATTTATCGAAACTAAATCCTATCGTTTGAGAACCTGTCGCATTAAACTGAGCAAAATCTAGACCGAGAACGCTCAAAGTTTCCGGCGTTAAAAAATTGATTTCCCCTACTTTTGTACCGACGGCAATTGAGTTGAGTACTGTATCAATTCCTGTTTGCTGGAAATAAGGATCGTCGGCCGCTAAGTCACCCATTGACGGGGTGCCACCTCCAAATACAACTGTAGAGTTGTATAGATTTAAATTCCGAAATCCCAGATTAGTACTGGTGACGCTTTTAGCAGCAACATGGCTGTAAACGCCTGTTGTCCCTACGCCAGAGTCATTGCCTTCAGCAAAGCGGATGGCAAACAAGCTGCGGTTCGTGTTAGCTGTATTGAAGTTTTGACCGGAGAAGTTGAAGAATAAATCCCCGTAGTTGACGTTGCCCCTTCCAGTTCCGGGAGCGGCAAATCCTGTTAGGCTAAGATTTGAATTTATTGCTACGTAAGCTTTATCTGATGTCTCTTTGATGGCGATGCCGTAAAATTCAAATTCGCCGCCGCCGATATGGGTTCCCGTTACGCCGTCAGTGAAGGAATCAATAGCATAATTCCAGCCCCCGTGTAGTGTTGCTGCTGCTGCTGGTGCTTGCTGCAATCCTGCAAATGTCATTAATAAAATAGCAGTCGAACAGATACTGTGAATCTTGCTCGAACAAGTTGAATTTATATGATTTTTACTATGCACGATCGAAACAACCCCTGAAATAATTATTGCTGTCAGATTGGTCAATTAGCAGATGAGCAGAAACCTAGTTGCTGGTGAGGTTTCTGGCGAGAATTCCTCAGTATTTGAGCCTTTTCTCTAGTTAAAAATCGGATTTTTCGGCGTCGGGCTGCTGCTGTCCCGATCGCCTGGATGTGTTAGAACTTACGCAAAAGCTTACTCGCTCCTCCACCCATAGCATTAAGGCGCGCAAGGCTCGTCCTACTTAGGTCGCAGGCGCGTAAGTGTTCTGTTTGGCAAGCAAAGTCCGGCTAGCTATGAGGAAACTAGCTGTATAAATTTATTTGCTTTGGGTCTAAGTAAATCACGAATTTCACGGAATTTTATTAAAGATTTGGTAAAGATGGATTTTCTGTCAGCGCTGTAACATCGATTTTTCCGCATGCGCGCCTCTACACCTAGAAATTATTCAGGTTTGATTTTAAAAAATAAGTATAATTTTTTACTTATGGTTTAGATAATTATGCGATATACCCTAAGGAATAAGGTTTTGGGACCAGGATGAAACTGGCAAAATTATTGTTGTTGGTAACGATCGAGCCGTAAAAAGTTACCAGCTATACTAAATTACTGCTGAGAGTTCTGGGACGACTTTGACTTTTCCCTTCATTACAGAGCGCAGCAAGCGGTTAACAGAGTTTCTATCTTCTTCTTCGAGTGATTCGTCGAGCACTGCGGCCATCAAACCGTAGCGATCGGCTACAGTTAGAGCACCTGTATCGGTGACAGAGGCCAGTATTTCTGAGATAGCGCCGGGGAGAAGTTGAACTGCAAGCATCGTAGTTTCCCTGAATTCGATACTTGCATCATCTCCGGTTTCTGCGGTTTCTGGGGTGATGCCGAGACTGGTTGGAACGTGATGTTTTGAAGCTAACAGCGTGACAGCAAGGTCGGGGATTTGCGATCGAGCGCAACTACAAAGGGCGATCGAAGTCACAATCTTACTCTCATATTAGAATTGCTGAACTCAAATATAAAGATTTCTAGTGGATTTTTAATTTTTGGCGCGGGGCGATCGCTCATGTACAAAACGCATTGCGAGTATCCGAAAAGTTCATATAACTCAACATTTTGTAAAAATAGCTACGAATACTTAAAGTGAGCGGTCCTACATTGATTCATAACCAAGGTGCATCCACGCAGGACCGAACCATCGGTACCAACTACACCAAAAATAGTTGAGCGGCTGTCTGGGAAGCGCCACAACAGCTCAAATTTACAAATAACCAATCATGCTCACAACAAGGCTGACAACAAATTCGATCGAGTAACTCAATATACGGTTTTAAATCATCCGACTCACCAAAATAAGCGCACAAACACATAAGATGCCCGAAGTCAATACCTCAGAGAAACCACCAGCAGCGAGGGCAAACCCGTGACCCAGACAGCAGAACCCAAAACCAGCCTCAATAAATTTGAAAAACTCAAGGCCGAAAAAGACGGACTAGCGGTCAAAGCCGACCTCGAAGACTTCGCCAGAATCGGCTGGGAAGCAATGGACGAGACAGACCGCGACTACCGCCTCAAATGGCTCGGTGTATTCTTCCGGCCGGTCACGCCAGGAAAATTCATGATGCGCCTGCGCCTCCCCAACGGCATCATTAGCAGCACTCAAATGAGTGCGCTAGCAGAAATCGTCCAGCGCTACGGCGACGATGGCAGCGCCGACATCACCACCAGACAAAACCTGCAACTGCGCGGAATTCGCATCGAAGATTTGCCCGACATCTTCCGCCGCCTGCAGTCCGTCGGTTTGACCAGCGTTCAGTCGGGCATGGACAACGTGCGCAACATCACGGGTTCTCCGGTAGCGGGCTTAGACGCTGACGAACTCTTTGACACGCGAGAATTGGCTTGCCAAGTCCAAGACATGATTACCAACAACGGACAAGGCAATCCCGCGTTTACAAATTTGCCGAGAAAATTTAATATTGCGATCGCAGGCTGCCGGGACAACTCAGTCCACGCCGAAATCAACGACATCGCCTTCGTTCCCGCCTACAAAGACGGCAACTTCGGCTTCAACGTTTTAGTGGGCGGCTTCTTCTCCGCCAAACGCTGCGAGGCAGCCATTCCCCTCGATGCGTGGGTGGACCCGAGCGACGTTGTAGATTTGTGCCAAGCAATATTAATCGTGTACCGCGACAGCGGCCCGCGAGCCAACCGCCAAAAATCCCGCCTGATGTGGCTGATTGACGAACTCGGAATCGCAAAATTCCGATCCGAAGTCGAACAGCAACTCGGTCGTACCTTGCTCCCAGCCGCGCTCAAAGATGAAATTATTTGGGAAAAGCGCGACCACATCGGCATATACGCGCAAAAACAATCAGGGCTCAACTATGTAGGGTTACATGTTCCTGTAGGACGGTTAAACGCATCTGATATGTTCGACCTCGCCCGCATCGCCGAGGTTTACGGCAGCGGCGAGATCCGACTCACCGTTGAAGAAAACGCAATTATTCCCAACGTTCCCGATTCCCGGCTGGCATCTTTGGTTAACGAACCGTTGTTGCAGCGTTTTTCCATCGACCCGGCCCCCCTGTCGCGAGCTTTAGTTTCATGCACCGGCGCGAGGTTTTGCAACTTCGCACTCATCGAAACCAAAGCCCGTGCCGTCGCCCTGATTGGGGAATTAGAAGCCGAACTCTCAGTTCCCAAACCGGTCAGAATTCACTGGACGGGTTGCCCCAATTCCTGCGGTCAGCCTCAAGTTGCAGATATCGGCTTGATGGGGACGAAAGTTCGCAAGAACGGCAAAACCTTAGAGGGTGTAGATATTTTCATGGGCGGCACAGTCGGGAAAGATGCCCATTTGGGAAGTTGCGTGCAAAAAGGCATTCCCTGCGAAGACCTCAAACCGTTGCTGCGCCAACTGCTAGTTGATAACTTCGGGGCCGTTCCCAAGGACGGCAATGTGGCTGCCCTCAACCGACAACTGCAACTGACGGTTGATGAGGAGACAGTACCGGCGAAGCCTCTGACATCTACTGTAATTTTTGCTCGATCGGGCAAAGAAGTGGCCTGCAGCGAGGATGAATTCATCCTTGATGTTGCCGAACGGGCTGGAGTCGAACTCGACAGCAGTTGCCGTTCGGGAACCTGCGGCACTTGCAAGCAAAAATTGCTCGAAGGCAAAACCGCCTACGACAGCCAACCGGACGCGGCCGCCGATTTAGAACCAGGGTACATCTTAACTTGCAGCGCGCGGGCGATCGGCAAAGTTGCGATCGACGCCTGACCTCACTTAGTTACCAAGCGGGCGATCGGTACATCTCTTTAAGTGCGAAAAGCAAGCTAAAATATTTATTTATCAGTCGCACTCACCCTCACTTACTCGATCCCCGTAAATCTCACAACCAACCAACAATTTCAAAAAAATGAGCAACCTATCCAGAAGAAAATTCATCATCACCGCCGGAATCACAGCAGCCGGCACCCTCCTCGCCCACGGTTGCACTTCCGGTTCCACCACTACTAGCGGTAGCCCCAGCCCCGCAGCAGGTGGCGAATCGCCCTCAGCAGCCCCCGCCGTCAACATCAATCCCGCTGACGCCCCTGAAGTTACCACTGCCAAACTCGGATTTATCGCCCTCACCGACTCAGCACCCTTAATCATCGCCCAAGAAAAAGGCTTATTTGCCAAATACGGCATGAAAGACGTGCAAGTCGCCAAACAAGCATCTTGGCCCGTGACGCGCGACAACCTCGAACTTGGTTCCGACAAAGGCGGCATCGACGGCGCTCACATTTTAACCCCCATGCCTTACCAAATGGCATTAGGCACAATTACTAAAGGCAATCAGCCAGTGCCCATGTACATTTTGGCTCGGTTAAATACTAACGGTCAGGCCATTTCTATCAGCAAAAAATACCTAGATTTAAAAGTAGGTACAGACAGCAAAGCTCTTAAAGAAGCCCTCGCCAATCAGAAAGTTGCGATTACATTTCCCGGCGGCACCCACGATTTGTGGATGCGCTATTGGTTAGCAGCAGGCGGCATCAATCCAGATACAGATGTTTCCGTGATTCCCGTACCGCCTCCTCAGATGGTAGCTAACATGAAATCCGGCAGCATGGAAGCCTTTTGCGTCGGCGAACCTTGGAACGCCCAGCTAGTTTCCCAACAGGTAGGATACACCGCTTTAATTACCGGAGAACTCTGGAAAGACCATCCCGAAAAAGCCTTCACGATGAGAGGAGATTGGGTTGACAAACACCCGAAAGCTGCCAAAGCATTAACAATGGCTGTCCTCGAAGCCCAGCAGTGGTGCGACAAGCCAGAAAATAAAGAGGAAATGTGCACGATTATCTCTCAAGATAAGTGGTTGAAAGTACCTGTAGCAGATATTCTCGGTCGCATGAAGGGAGAAATTGACTACGGTACCGGCCGCACTGAACCGGCCAGCCCGGTAGCGATGAAATTCTGGAGGGATAATGCTTCCTATCCCTACAAGAGTCACGATGCTTGGTTCTTAACAGAAAATATCCGCTGGGGTTATATACCAGCAACTACCGATATCAAAGCTACGGTTGATAAAGTTAACCGCGAGGATATTTGGAAAGCAGCAGCGACAGCACTTGGCGTTCCCGCAGCCGAAATTCCGACTAGCCCTTCTCGCGGTGTCGAAACCTTCTTTGACGGCGTGAAGTTTGACCCGGACAAACCTCAAGATTATCTGAACGGTTTGGCGATCAAGAAAGCTTAATTGCTAAATTTAGCGCTAATGGTTAAAGTTTGAAATTAACCATTAGCTGCTAAATTACTTGGTTTTACAGTTAGAGATTTCGGTTCGATCGAAATCATTGAACTAGAAAAAACTTGCTCTAATTCAATGTCCATCTCTGACACAAGCATCTATAAGCAATCATCAATACACAGCTAATTCCTCACACCAACTAGACAAATGGCAACCAACATCACTGTTTCTAAAAAAGGCAAGAATCCAGCGAACTTTGTTCTGGATTTGGTTCAGAAAAATCGCAGAAAAGTTATTCGCCCGCTTGTGGCGATCGCAGTTCTGCTGGTAATTTGGCAGGTTCTTTGCAGCAGTCCCGATTCTTCTTTGCCCGGTCCGATCAAAGCCGTTCAAGAAAGTTGGGAGTTGATTGTCAATCCTTTCTTCGACAACGGCGGCACCGACAAAGGCTTATTTTGGCAAATTTTGGCTAGCTTGCAACGGGTGGCGATCGGCTTTACTCTCGCAGCAATTCTCGGCATTGGTTTGGGAATCTTAATCGGCACAAATTCTTTAATGTACGATGCTTTAGACCCGCTGGTTCAAGTATTCAGAACTATCCCGCCTCTAGCTTGGTTGCCGATCGCCCTTGGTGTCTTCCAACAGTTCAATCCCTTTGAAGGAATGGGGGTAAAAGCTAACGAAGTTTCAGCACTGTTTGTCATCTTAATTACAGCAATTTGGCCGATTCTAATTAACACCACAGTAGGGGTTCAACAAATACCTCAAGACTACAGAAACGTCGCCCGCGTGTTGCGCCTCCCCAACCAAAAATACTTCTGGAAAATCTTGCTGCCGTCTTCCGTTCCCTACATCTTCACTGGATTGAGAATTGGTATCGGTTTGTCTTGGCTGGCAATTGTAGCTGCGGAAATGTTGGTCGGCGGTGTCGGTATCGGTTTCTTCATCTGGGATGCTTACAACAGTTCCCGACTCAGTGCCGTGATTTTGGCAGTGCTTTATGTAGGAATTGTCGGTTTGATTCTTGACAGGGCTGTTGGTTTTGTCGCTTCCAAAGTCGTTCCTGAAGAACGGAAATAGAAAACTCGGGCATTGGGGATTGGGCAAGGAGGTTATCGCCGAGGGTTTGCAGCCAATTGCCAACTAACAATTCCCTAATTTCAATACCCTCAACTTCATTCCTTCCATTACTTATTACTGTGCCCGATCGCAGGCTTTTGCTTCGCACAATGCCCCATGCCCCATACCCCATGCCCAATGCCCCATTACCAATAACTAATTAGCATCTACCAACTACAAACCAACCTAAAAAACTACCATGGCGTCATCAGTATTTGTTGAAGTAGACCACGTAGACCGCGTATTTAACCTTGCCGACGGCGAGACTTATATCGCGCTCAAAAACATCGAACTCAAAATCAAACAGGGAGAATTCGTCTCCTTAATCGGTCACTCGGGTTGCGGCAAATCGACACTGTTAAATATCATCGCCGGACTCGACCAACCCTCTCAGGGCGGGATTACTTTAGAAGGGCGCGAAGTTCGCGATCCGGGTCCCGATCGAATGGTAGTGTTTCAAAATTACTCGCTACTACCTTGGCTTAGCGTGCGCGAAAATATTGCCCTGGCAGTAGAAGAAGTTTATCGGGGCAATACCCAAGCAGAACGCGAATTAGTTATCGAACATCACATTAAATTGGTCGGACTCGGACACGCTGCCGACAAGCGCCCCGGAGAAATTTCTGGGGGGATGAAACAAAGAGTCGCGATCGCCCGCGCCCTCGCTATTCGACCCAAATTGCTGCTGTTAGACGAACCCTTCGGCGCTTTGGACGCCCTAACTCGCGGCGGTTTGCAAGAACAGTTGATGAAAATTTGCGAAGAAAGCAAAGTTACCTGTGTCATGGTAACTCACGATGTTGACGAAGCCTTACTGTTGAGCGATCGCATCGTCATGCTGACTAACGGCCCGGAAGCCCATATCGGGCAAATCCTCGAAGTCAACATTCCCCGCCCCCGGAAGCGCATGGAAGTAGTCAACCATCCCAGCTACTACGCGCTGCGGAACGAAATGGTTTACTTCCTCAACATGCAGAAGCGACTCAAACAACGCCGCGCGGCACAGAAACAAGCGCCTGCTGTTATCTCCCGCAACGGTTTGGAAAAAATCAACCTCGATATCGGCTTTATACCCCTGACAGACTGCGCACCCCTAGTCGTAGCTAAAGAAAAAGGATTTTTCCAAGCCCACGGATTGGAAGAAGTCACCCTGAGTCGCGAACCCAGTTGGAAAGCGATCGCCCGAGGCATTGCCGACGAACGGCTGGACGCAGCGCAAATGGTTGCAGGAATGCCGATCGCGATGTTTCTGGGCATGGAGGGTGAAGCGCCAATTCCCGTCAACAGCGCCTTAACTCTTTCCCGCAACGGCAACTCGATTATCTTCGGAAAACACCTTTACGACAAAGGCATTCGGACTCTAGAAGATTTCAAAGAGTCGATCGCCAGCAATCCCGATTCGATTCACACCTTGGGCATGGTACACTCGGCCTCGATGCAAAACCTGCTGTTCCGCTACTGGCTGGCATCTGGCGGTATCGACCCCGACCTCGATGTGGGTCTGACAGTCCTGCCGCCCCCGCAGATGGTGTCCAACTTAACTGCAGGCAACATTGAGGGCTACTGTGCCGGCGACCCCTGGAATTCCCACGCCATTAACGAAGGTTCCGGTTTTGCGATCGCCCGTTCCTTAGATATTCTGCCGGGACATATCGAAAAAGTCCTCGGCGTGCGCGAAGATTGGGCTCAGAAATACCCTCAAACTCACCTCGCCCTCGTGAAAGCGCTGTTGGAAGCCTGCGAGTATTGCGATGACCGCCGCAACCGACCGGAAATTCTCGAATTGTTGTGCCGGGAAGAATACGTGGGTGCCGATCCGAAAAACATCCGTCCGGGGTTCCTCGATGCCTACAACAGCGGCACCGGTGCCGAACCGGAAAAACTGCATAACTTCAATCAGTTTTTCGTTGACCAAACAAATTGTCCCGATCGCCTGGAAATGATGTGGGTGATGGCACAGATGGCCCGGTGGGGGTTGATTCCGTTCCCGAGAAATTGGGTGGAAGTGGTCGATCGAGTGTTGCGTTTGGATGTGTTCGGTCAAGCTGTTCGGGAATTGGGTTTGCCGGATATTATCAAGGCGCGCCGCAGTATCAGCTTGTTTGACGGTACTGTTTTTAAAGCCGACGACCCGTTCGACTACTTGCAAAATATCAAAATTAAACGCGCTGTCCGCATTGAAGAAATCTTGATCGAACCGATAGGCAGTCAGTGTTCGATTAATCTGCCGGCTGCGTAAATGAAAGACGAAGGAAGAAGGAAGAAGGAAGAAGGAAGAAGGAAAAATTGCCAAGTTTTCTTTCTGTTAAACCTCGAAATTTAAAGATTGAAACTATTCTTTCTGCTACTTCTTGAATTCATAATTCGCTCGATCGCAACTATCATCTTCCTTCCAGTTTTCTTCAATTGAAAAAGCACAAATATTGCCTTTGCATCTCTCGCTCTCATGTCCAATCTCGACACACCTAACCCCAATTCAGAAGATATGCAAACTCTAAAGAATCAAAAGGATGCGAAAGCTGCAATTGCTACTAACAAAGCAACTCAGCCTTTTCTGTCGATTAAAGATGTATCAAAAGTCTACGAGACTCCTAAAGGTCCTTATGTCGTTCTTGATGGTGTAAACCTCCAGATTAATGAAGGCGAATTTGTTTGTTTGATCGGTCACTCCGGCTGCGGGAAATCTACTTTGCTCAACGCGATCGCGGGATTTGGCTTGCCGACAACGGGAGAAGTTGCACTCGAAGGCGCGCGCATTACTGAACCCGGTCCCGATCGCATGGTGGTGTTTCAAAACTATTCGCTGCTACCTTGGTTGAGTGCTACCGAAAACATTCACCTCGGTGTTGAAACTGTTTACGCTGACAAGTCCGCAGAAGAACAAAATAAAATCGTTCAAGAACACTTACAATTAGTGGGTTTGACCGAAGCCGGTAACAAAAGACCGGGCCAATTGTCCGGGGGGATGAAACAGCGCGTCGCAATTGCCCGAGCCCTAGCAACTCGTCCCAAACTGTTGATTTTGGACGAACCTTTCGGAGCTCTAGACCCGATTACGCGGGAAGAATTGCAAGAAGAATTGCTGAAAATCTGGCGGGAACACAAAATTACCGTCATCATGATTACTCACGATATTGATGAGGCTTTGTTTTTGTCCGATCGCATCGTGATGATGACTAACGGTCCGGCTGCTAGCATCGGTGAAGATATGCACGTGCCGTTCAGCCGTCCCCGCAATCGAGCGCGGATTATGGAAGATCCGAAATATTACGAACTGCGGAACTTTGCTTTAGAATTTCTGTTCTCCCGCTTCGCGCACCACGAGGAAGGCGAAGATGCTGATGTAGCTGCAGACAGCGTTGTCCTGCCGTTACCGATATCTAGCAAAAAAGCTGCTATGGCTGCTGCGGCAAACTCCTCGGGGACGACTCCTGCTGTTCCTCGCGCTAGCAAGCAATCACCGGTTTCGCCGATTAAAGGCGGCGCGCTAGCGGCTTCGTGGTTGGTAGGGATGGCTGCCTTAGCTGCTATCAATATGTCTGCGATTACCAGCCAGCTAAAACAATTGAAACAACCGGAAACCGCACCGGCAACACCGACGGCGGTGGTGAGTGCTCCTCCGACTCCGGCCGTTCCGACTGTCGCGCCGGCTGCTGCTAGTCCCGCACCGGCTGCTGCTAGTCCCGCACCTGCTGCTGCTGGTTCCCTTGCAGTTGCTAACAGTTCGGCAACGCCTGCAGGCACTCAAACTAGCGCGACTTCTGAGATTTCGGACAAAGCGGAATTAAGCGCGATCGAACGGCAGTTGTTCGCACAAATTGATACTAACTGGCGGACAACTCCTACTTTTACTGAAAGCTTAACTTATCGGGTGAAAGTCAAGCAAAATGGCGACATAGTGAAATTTGAACCTGCCAACCAACTTGCTAAAGATTTCGTCCAAGAAACTCCTTTGCCAGTGTTGCAAGTTCCAGCCGGTACTCCAACAAATTCTCCAGCAGATTCTCAAAAGACTGCTGAATTTAAAGTAACTTTTGACCCCAACAATGGCGGTGTATTGGAAGTGAAAGCTGGGAAGTAGGAGTTTTGAGTTTTGAATTTTGAGTTTTGAGTTTTGAGTTAAAGACAGTTCTTTATTCAAAACTCAAAACTTAACACTCAGAACTTCCCTACTCCCCCTCTTCGATCGACTATCAACTATTTCTCAATCAGGGTATGGCTGTTGTAAAGCATATTTGCGGTAATTGAGCAATACGGAATGCACTGTTTTCAGTCAGGCTGCCTTCCGAGTATAATGTAGTATCAATTACTTATTAGCTTTCAAAAACTAGCATCTAAAATCACCAGATGGAAACTATAAAAACTCTTTGCCCTTACTGCGGTGTCGGTTGCGGTCTCGAAATTGTTCCTGACAATAAACAAGCTTGGAAAGTCCGGGGCGATCGCAACCACCCATCGAGTCAGGGCATGGTTTGCGTGAAGGGAGCAACGGTAACAGAGTCGATTCGCAGCGATCGACTGCTTTATCCGATGGTGCGGGACTCTTTAGACCAACCGTTTCGCCGCGCTACCTGGGACGAAGCTCTCGATCGAATTGTCGGTCGAATTCAAACTATTTGCAGCACTACTGGCCCCGATGGCGTGTGCCTTTACGGTTCGGGTCAGTTCGTTACAGAAGATTATTATATTGCTCAGAAACTGATGAAAGGTTGTCTGGGGACTAATAATTTTGATGCGAATTCTCGGTTGTGCATGTCATCAGCAGTTTCGGGATACGTCCAAAGTTTCGGTGCTGATGGACCGCCTTGCTGCTACGACGATTTAGAGTTAACAGATTGCGCTTTTATTATCGGCAGCAACACGGCAGAATGCCATCCTATTGTGTTCAATCGTTTAGCAAAGTACCACAAGAAGCATCCCAATGTCAAGATGGTTGTGGTAGATCCGCGGCGGACTCCGACGGCGGAAGCGGCGGATTTGCACTTGGCAATTAATCCGGGAACGGATATAGATTTGCTCAACGGAATTGCCTATTTACTGTGGTGCAAACGGGCGATCGATCTTAATTTTATTGAGAAAAGTACGGCAAATTTTCCAGCTTTTGCGGAAGTAATTAGCAGCTACACTCCAGAGGTTGTAGCGTCGCGCTGCGGCATTGCAGTCAGCGATTTAGAAACAGCGGCAAATTACTGGGAACAATCGCAGCGAGTGTTGTCGCTGTGGTCGATGGGCATTAACCAATCATCCGAAGGAACGGCAAAAGTGCGATCGTTAATTAACCTGCACTTGATGACCGGTCAAATCGGCAAACCGGGATGCGGTCCGTTTTCGCTGACAGGGCAGCCGAATGCTATGGGCGGGCGGGAAGCGGGAGGGCTTTCTCACTTGCTTCCGGGCTATCGGTTCGTGAAAAATGCCGAACACCGAACTCAAGTCGAGCAGTTTTGGGGTATCGCCCCCGGCACGATTGCGCAGCATCCCGGCCGCACGGCTTGGGAGATGATAACCGGTTTGGAAACAGGCGAAGTGAAGATGCTGTGGATTGCAGCTACCAACCCGGCGGTGAGCATGCCGGATTTGGAACGGACAAAAGCTGCTTTGCTGCGATCGCCCTTTACGGTGTATCAAGAAGCATACTATCCGACGGAAACTTCGGCTTACGCTCACGTCCTGCTGCCGGCGACGCAGTGGAGTGAAAAAACTGGAGTGATGACAAATTCCGAACGCCGCGTTACGCTTTGCCCCGGTTTCGACATTCCCTCCGGGGAAGCCCGTGACGATTGGCGAATTTTTGCGGAGGTGGGGCGGCGTTTGGGTTTTGCAGAACACTTTGCTTTCGAGAATTCCAGCGAAGTTTATCGAGAGTTCGTGCAGTTGACGCGGGGCCAGCCTTGCGACATGACTGGCTTGAGTCACGAATATTTGCGTCAAGAAGGGCCGCAGCAGTGGCCTTGTCGGGAAAACGAACCGAAGCATCCGGCGAAGGAAGGGAAACGGCTGTACGCCGGCGGGCGCTTTCACACGCCTGATGGATTGGCGAGGTTTTCGGCTTACCACTCGCGGGGGCTGGCGGAACCTCCCGATCCTAATTATCCGTTCGTGCTGACTACAGGGAGACTTTACGGGCATTGGCACACGATGACGCGCACGGGAAGGACGGAAAAAATCAACCAACTGCACCCGGAACCGTTTTTAGAAATTCACCCGCGCGATGCTGTGAAGCTGAATATTAAAGAGGGGGATTTGCTGGAAGTTCGATCGAGCCGAGGCAGGGCGAGGTTTCCAGCCAAGGTGACAAAAGCGATCGCTCCGGGTACCCTATTTGTACCGATGCACTGGGGCGCGCTGTGGGCAGAAGGTGCCGAAGCTAATTCGATGACTCACGCGGCAAGCTGTCCCGATTCCAAACAGCCCGAGTTAAAAGCTTGTGCGGTGCAATTGGTAAAAGTGGGGGCAGAATTGGAAACTGAATTGGGGGAGTTTAATTTGGCGAAATCTCCTGCAGGCGTGAGTTTTTGATATTGTGCGGTAGGGACACGGCACTGCCGTGTCCCTACAAGTATTGATGATTGGCGATCGTAAATTGTTGTATTCCTCAGAGCGATCGGATTGCGGACGGTGGCAAACAATGAAAGAATGTCTAATGTCGATCGCCCGTATATGCATGACGGGCGATCGATGTTGTTTTATCAACTAATTTAAAAAAAATGTTCAAAAAATTATGGCGGCTAATCGTACACTCTAGCAGCGACGAGCAATTCATGCACTACGTAGAAAAAGTAGAAGTAGTCGTGTCTAAAGTTTTATCGCTGGCGATGATTGCGGTAATTATCGTCAGCGTTTGCGATTTGCTAGTTTTTTTATTTAGAGAACTTGTCAACGACCCTCAAACTCTGTTAAAAGATACATTGTTTGTGATATTTGGACTTTTTTTAAATGTTTTAATCGCTCTAGAAATTTTAGAAAACATCACAGCTTATCTGAGAAAGCACGTAATTCAAGTAGAACTCGTAATCGTAACTTCTTTGATCGCCGTATCTCGAAAAATCATCATTCTAGATTTAGAAAAGAAAGATGCAGCAGATTTGATCGGTTTGGCAACGGCAATTTTTGCACTTTCCATCAGTTATTTAATCGTGCGGTTTACCAACAAAAGACACGATGATTAATATCTATAGCCTTTCTTAGTAACATGAAGTGTACCCCGATCGTCGGGCATCGGGCATCGGGCATCGGGCATCGGGCATCGGGCCGAGAGCAAACAAGTTTTCTGTACCTCATGTTAATGAGAACCCCTTTATTAAAGGGTATTATTCTAACAAACCTTGTGGTGGCGCAATCTCAATTCTGCCATTTTCTAAATCGACAATTGGCGCTATTTCTGTTACAAACGGAATCAAAACTGTAGGAGGTTTAGACTTGCGATCGACCTTTCTTTCCATTTTTCTGCGAGCTTTTTTCCGCTCGAATTCAGTAGATTTGGGTACTGTTTGCTGTACGGGTTCTGCCTCGGCAATTTCTGCTGGCTTTTGGTTTAATTCAACTTCTAAAAGGTCATTTCCAGCAGGAATAATATCGATTACCTTGCCGATGGTTTCGCCAGTTAATTGATTGAATACTGCCAAACCGATCAAGTCTTGAATGTAAAACTCATCGGGTTCGAGATAAGGTCGATCGCTCTTTTCTACAAATAGTTTGCAGCCCCGCAGCGCCTCGGCATCGGATCGGTTTTCTATTCCTTCTAATTCTACAGCATACAGTCCTTTGCCGGGAATGTAGCGACCTCCCAAAAATTCGATCGGTTCCGGTTCTGTTTGATTCGGATACAGCAGCCACCGCTTTCCGGGCTCGATAAATCTTTCGGGAAAATCCGAATTCGGATAAATGCGGACTTCGCCGTATAAACCTTGAGCTGCTACAATTGTACCGATTTCTATCCATTCAGACATAGATTTTTTGGGAATTGGGAATTGGGAATTGGGAATTGGGAATTGGGAATTGGGAATTGGGAATTGGGAATTGGGAATTGGGAAAACAACTAATGACTGATAACTGATGACTGATGACTGATGACCAATTTAAACTAATCCTGCTCTTAGGGCGACAACGGCTGCTTGCACGCGATCGTCCACAGCTAATTTATTCATGATACCGCGAACGTGGGTTTTTACAGTATTTGGACTCAGGTAAAGTTCGGCGGCAATTTCGGGGTTGCTGTAACCTTCTACCATTAATTTTAATACTTCTAGTTCCCGCTGCGACAGTTGACCGAAAGTAGTTACAGATGCGGTTGTTGGGGGTTTGAGATGGTCGATTACGGTGCGGGCAATTTGAGGATCGAGGTAGGTAGCGCCCTCTGCTGCTGCTGAAATTGCTGCTAACAAACGTTCGATCGAAGCGCCTTTGATACAATAAGCATCAGCGCCACTAGAAAGGGCGGCAATAATTTCAGTTTCTGCTGTGTGGGAAGTGAGAATTACTACTCGCACTTCTGGCATTTGTTCTTTAATTTTTTGCGTGGCTGCGATGCCGTCAAGTCTCGGCAAACCGATGTCCATGACAATAATATCTGGTTTGAGTTTCAGCGCGGCAGCTACGCCTAAATAACCGTCTTCTGCTTGTCCTACTATTTCGATGTCTGGGGAATCAGCTAACACTTGTTCTAATCCCAGTTGCATCATCGGATCGTCTTCAACAATTAAAATTCTCATGATTATGAAGGAAGAATTGACAGTTGACAGTTGACAGTTGACAGTTGAATGGCTAAGGAATGCTGACTGCTGACTGCTGGCTGCTAACTAATTTTTAAGACTTGAACGAGCTCCCCTGCCAAAATCGAAGTTTCTATTGCTGGTAAAACTGCTAAACCTGTAGTATTTGCCAAGTTAATTAAGTTCGCTGAATTTTGACTGCCGCTGGCCGGTTCAAATTGCCAAACTCCGGCAACTAAATTCAGTTTACCCCAAACATAAGTTTCGCGCTTGCCGTCCGATCGCAATTCTACATTCGATCGAGCTTGCACGAACTGAGGCCCCCAATTCTCCTCTCCCATTCCTGCAAGTTTTCTGATAACTGGTACGACGAAGCGCCAACAGCATACTAATGCTGAAACAGGATTTCCCGGCAATCCAAAATAGAGGCATTCCGATTTCGCCTGCTGTTCGCTATCCCGTTTAAATGCAGCAATTGTTAAAGGTTTTCCCGGCTTGATGGCGACCGATCGCACGTAAATTTTCCCTCCTAAATCTGCTAAAATCTGCTCTATGTAGTCATATTCTCCTACAGATACACCGCCCGTAGATATTACTAGATCTGCTTCGGAAATAGCGCGAGCGATCGCTTCTGTCAATACTTGTTTGTTATCGGGAATTATCCCCAATCTTACCGCATCAACGCCCATTTGAGCTAGCAAAGCTGTCAAAGCATACTGATTCGAGTCTACCAGTTTTCCTGCTGTCAAAGTTTCCTCGGGGGATATCAATTCGTCACCGCTAGAAAAGATAGCAACGCGCACGCGCTTGTAAACTGGAACTCGCACGCACTGGGCTGTTGCCAATACTGCGATTTCTGGGGCATTGATAATTGTACCGGGATTTAACAAAGGCATTCCCGATCGATAAAAAGCGCCTTTTTGCCTGACAAAAGCTTGCGGTTTCGAGGGAGAAACCAGGATAAAAATTCGATCGCCTTCTCGCCTGGTTTCCTCCTGCATTATTACTGTATCTGCCCCTGTCGGTATGACTCCCCCAGTAAAAATTCGCGCTGCTTGCCCAGATCCGACGGTTTTCTGAGGCTGATATCCGGCAGGAATTTCTTCAATTATATCCAGAGCAATGGGTTTTTCGGCACTGCAATTTTCCACATCGGCAAACCGCACGGCGTACCCATCCATTGCCGAATTATCCCAATAGGGAAAATCCAAGGAACTTGTGACGGGCGCAGCTAAAATTCGCCCCGATGCTGCCAGCAAGTCTACAGTTTCTACGTCCCGCTGGCTGTCTGGAAATTGCGCTAAATTAAGTACGATCGATTCTGCTTCTTTTACTGACAGCATGAATTTCCCCTGCGATAACTCTCCGATTATTTTAACAGGACTTACGCACAAATTAGCTGCATCTCTCCACTTGTTGCGCAGCGCGCACCTTACATAATTATCTCTATCTTCGATTATTTTAACAAAATAGCATAGCTAACGGTGATATAATTTTTGCTGCAACAGTCAAACTGAATTTTGGTGTAAATCGCTCATGACTATTTATCGCTCGCTCTGGCGGCTAAATTCTTTTTCCTTGTTGTTAGTGGGGCTGCTGGTATTTTTCAGTCAAGTTTCTGGTTTAAAAGTCAGCGATTTATTCTTTCACCCTTATTTCTCTCAGCATCCAAATGTTGCCTTGTTAACTCGGACTTTCCAGATTTTATGTTCTGTACCCGTGATTGTTTGTACTTTCACCTACGGCATCACAGAAAAAATTCAACCGCGCCATCCCGAAAATCGGTTTATTTTGTTTTCGGCTATTCTAACTGGTGCATTTTTGCTGAATGAAATTTACAGGCTTCATATATATATGATAGGAGTAGGAATTCCCAAACTCGGAGTAAGTCTGCTGTATGCTATTGCTTTGTTCTCTTACGGATGGTTTTTTCGGCAAGAATTAAGGTTGACTCCGTACCACATATTGTTAGCGGGTTTGGGATTGTTGTTTTTTGCGATCGGGATTGATGCGCTGAATTTAAAAAGCAAAATTATTGCTAGCTTGCTAGAAGGAGTGCCTAAATTATTTAGCGAAATCAACATTGCATTTTATTATTGGTATGTCTGTCATGGTTTCATAAAAACAACATATCGAAGATAAATTTCAACCAAGCCATAAAAAATAACTACCGACTTATGGCAGATATTTGATAATTTTAATATTTGTAAAAGCACTCGCTCCTAATTATCAAGTCTGTCTCAAAAATCATGTCTCAAAAATCAGCGATCGTTGGTTGTATAATAGGTACAGCAATCGGCGATGCGATCGGACTTCCTGTAGAAGGTTTGTCCAAACGCAGGCAAAGTCTCATGCATCCAAAAATCAGCGGACACCATTTATTTATGGGGCGCGGCATGGTTTCCGACGACACCGAACATACTTGCATGGTAGCCCAATCTTTAATTGTTTCTGGCGGGAACTTGCAGGTGTTTTCCCAACAGTTGACAATGAGATTCCGCTGGTGGTTGTTAGGCTTGCCGGCAGGTGTTGGATTCGCTACATTGAGAGCTATTTTAAAACTTTGGTTGGGATTTCCCGCACATTCCAGCGGCGTATTTTCGGCGGGTAACGGGCCCGCGATGAGAAGTGCAATTATTGGTGTTTGCTGCGGTGGCGACTTCCAAAAAATGCGAGAATTAGTGAGAATTTGCACGCGAATTACTCATACCGATGTCAAGGCGGAATACGGTGCATTGGCAGTTGCGATCGCCGCTCATCTCGCCAGCCAAGATACCGACATTTTACCGCAACAATATTATCGCATACTAACAGAATTACTGCCAGCAGAATCGGTTGATTTCCTAAAACTTATCGATCGAGCTGCAGCAAGCGCAGCGCAACAGCAAACAGCAGCAGATTTTGCTGCTGAAATGGGATTCAGTCGCGGGATTAGCGGTTACATTTACTGTACGGTGCCGGTGGTAATTCAGACTTGGCTGAGATACCAAAACAACTATCGAGATGGCATATTAGAAATCATTCGCTGCGGGGGCGATACGGACACGGCAGCAGCAATTTTAGGCGGAATTATCGGCGCGAGAGTTTCTAAAAACGGCATTCCGGCAAATTGGGTGAGTAATTTGTTAGAATGGCCGAGAACAATTCAGTGGATGGAAGCGCTGGGAGATAGATTGGCACAAGTATGCGAAACTGGTAAAAATCAGCGCGCTTTAACTGTATCGATCGGTCTTGTTTTACTCCGCAACTCGTGTTTTTTAGTGATAATATTATCGCACGGATTTCGCAGGCTGCTACCACCGTACTAACCGCCCTATTAACTAACAGATAATACCATGCTAGCAGTTACTATTAATTTTGATGCGATCGCCCGAATTACCGACGACCAATTTTATCAACTCTGCCGCCAAAATCCCGATGTCAAATTTGAACGCAACGCCCGAGGAGAAATTATCATTATGTCGCCCACAGGAGGAGAAACGGGAAATTATAATTCCGAAATCAATGCCGATTTTGTGATTTGGAACAGGCGCACTGGATTGGGATTTTGTTTCGATTCTTCAACTTGCTTTAAATTGCCCAACGGCGCAAATCGATCGCCCGATGTTTCTTGGATAAAAAAAGAAAGGTGGGATGCGCTAACAACCGAAGAAAAACAGAAATTTCCGCCGATTGCCCCGGATTTTGTCTTAGAATTAATGTCGCCGACAGACAGTTTAAAAGATACTCAAGATAAAATGCAAGAATACATGGAAAATAGAGTAAAATTGGGTTGGTTAATCAACCGAAAAACTCGCCGAGTAGAAATCTACCGCCAAGGACGAGAAACAGAAGTTTTAGAATCTCCAACAGAACTTTCAGGAGAAGATATTTTGCCCGGTTTCGTGCTAAACTTGCAAGCATTGTGGACTTAATATCGCGTTCGATCGATTGACTGCGATCGGTCGGGTTTGTAGTGTTGAAATCCTGCACCATTCTCAATAAGTCCTATAACCACCAAAAACTTAAGTTCTCAGCTAACAACTTAAATTCACTCTAGTTGCATAAATTTTCATCTAGTCGTCTTCAGACGACTTTCGCTATGAGACAGGGGTTTAAACCCCTGGCGGGTTATTGCGACTCGTGCAAGATGTCAGTTCCAGTCGTCTTCAGCGCTTAAAAAAATCATGGAAACTACCAATACAGAAGCAACTCCCACAACTAATTTAACAGCCGAACAGTACAAACAAAAAATGCAGCGCCGCCAAGAAGTACAGGCGCAGCGAATTGCCAAAGCTGACAAAGAAAAAGGCTTAATAATAGTCAATACCGGCAACGGTAAAGGCAAAACCACAGCCGCTTTAGGAATGGTGTTGCGATCGCTCGGTCACGGCTACCGCGTCGCTATAGTACAATTTATCAAAGGAGCTTGGGAACCAGCAGAAAAAGCCGTGTTTCAAATGTGGGAAAAACAGCTAGAATTTCATGCAATGGGAGAAGGCTTTACCTGGGATACACAAGACCGCGATCGAGATACCGCCACAGCTCAAAAAGCCTGGGAAAAAGCCCTAACTTTTATCGGCAATTCCGAATTTAAATTAGTCCTGTTGGATGAAGTTAATGTAGCCTTAAAATTAGGTTATTTGCAGGTGGAGCAAGTGCTGGCAGGGTTAGAACAAAAACCCGAATTAACTCATATTATTTTAACAGGTAGGGGCGCGCCGGCAGAATTACTCGATCGGGCGGATTTGGCAACAGAAATGACTTTAATCAAGCATCCTTTTCGCGAACAAGGCATTAAAGCTCAGCCGGGGATAGAATATTAAATAGTGGCTGGTGACAAGTTTACCATCCGGATTCAATCTTATTATATAGCGATCGCAAATCATTCGTAAAAGCATAGAAACCCGGTTTCTTAGAGAAACCGGGTTTCTGAACCTTGGAGTATTTACAAATCATTTGAGATCGCTATATGAGCTACTTTGATAGCGATCGCGGTAAATGCGGTGTATCTCAATCAACCTAACGCAAAAACTCAGTAGGCAATTATGGCTCGATCGAGACGCAAATTGATACTTCAGTTAGCAAGACATCTCCCAAAATTAGGTTTTTGTCCAGATAGTGCGTAGAGGGTTTTTTGCAGCTTGCGCTCGAGAATCACTGCAACCGGGTTTTTACCTAATCTGCGCGCTACAACCAAGGATTGTCGCAAAAAATCCGGTTTCTGCCTATTTTGGGGTGAGGCGCGATCGTACCAAATCCGCCGTCAAAGTCAGGTTGAGGGCTCGAGCGCTAATTTCTCCCCCTCCCCCATCTCCCGATCGATGTTGGTTTTTTGTTAAAGATTTGTAAACTGGTTAAGGAGTGCTTTACGCATCTAAATATTTTTTCGAGGAGTCCTATGAAGCAGCTTGTAATTGCTGAGCGTGCCTGCCTGATTGCCCATATTGCGTCAATGGCTTTTGGATTGGCAGGCTTACTGGTAGTCATACCCCATCCCGAGCTAGTGATGAGCTTGCCTCCTTTTGGGCAAACCTTGTTCCAGTGGGGGATGGCTGGGGGTGGAGTAGTTTATATCATCTTCGGTGCAGCAGCGGTTGCTCTCTATGCCTATCGGACCTTGGGTTTAGGTGCTACTCTGACATTTTTGCTGCCTGCAGCGTGTTTATCCTTGAGTAGCGAATTATTGGGAACCAGTACGGGTTTTCCCTTCGGTCACTATCACTATTTGAGCGGTTTGGGCTACAAAATTGCAGGGCTGGTGCCGTTTACAATTCCGCTGTCGTGGTTTTACCTGGGACTGGTTTGTTATGTAATTGCTCGGGCTGGATTGGGCGCGGGTCAAAGCGAATCCAACTGGGCGCGCCAAATCGGGGCGATCGCGCTGGGGGCCTTGTTGCTGACAGCTTGGGATTTCGTACTAGATCCGGCGATGAGCCAAACTTCTGTCCCATTTTGGGAGTTTGAGGAAGTTGGGGCTTTCTTTGGGATGCCTTATCGCAATTTGGCAGGCTGGATGGGTACGGGGGCGCTGTTTATGTCCGTAGCAGCTTTCTGCTGGAGAAAAACTGCGCTGCAATTCGATCGAGCTCAATTGAGTTTGCCCTTAATGGTTTATGTGGTAAATTTTGCTTTCGGAGCAATTATTACTGTAACTTCTTTAGATTCTCGGTTCTGGTTCCCGACAGCCCTCGCTGTATTTCTGGGAGTCGTGCCGGCTTTAGCTTTGTGCTGGATGGCTAAACCAGCAGCAAGTGAGGTAACAGTCGCAATTCCGTCTCTGGATTTACCTGCCGCGATCGAGGCTGAAATTCCCGTTCCGTCGGTTGGCGCTTTGCGCAAGTAATATAGCAGTCCTCAATCATTCGTAAAAGTTGAGAAACCAGGTTTCTTAAAGAAACCTGGTTTCTGACTGCACTCCTACTAAATCACCAGCCCAAAGCTGAATAAAAATTGCTGGCTGCAGCCTTATCCCCCGCCGCTTCACCTGCTGCATCCCCTTCAGACACAATCCGAACTTCCGTACAGAAAGTCGCCGTACTCGGGCCTCCAAAGCGCTTTACCGTACTCGTCCGCATCCGCACGTTCGGATTGGCAAACCAAAAACGCTCGATCGAACTCATCGTCTCGTATTCGGTAATCAGCAGCAATGCGTCCTCATCATCCATCTCAAAACGCCCCGCTACCGGTGCCGTTTCCGCATAGCCGCGTTCCCGCAACATCAAACCCTGTCGCGGATTCTCAGGATCGGGGACGATCGCAAATACCGTAGAACCTTTGTGATTTTCATCCTCCTTATCCCAAGACATCGAGCCGTTCCAAGTTACAAAAGCTCCGCCGGCAGCGCGACTCGGATCTACTGAGTGCAGCTTGCAAATCTCGGCCACTCGCTCGTCATCTGCAGCCAGCGCCGTGACTTGAATGTTTGAATCCCCGATCTCCGCTTGGCGAAAAGCCAGGTGGTGAGTGCTGCGCTGCGATCGCCACTCCCCAGCACTGCTTTGAAAAAACTCCATTGCATCCATCATAAATAGCTCCTTTGGCTGAGGCTTCCCGATTTTTTTTCTTTTTCATCATAGAACTACCCCCCCACTTAGGTGTAGTTTTGCTACAAAGATGAGTCCGAAAATGTACACCTTGGACAGATTGTCAAGCTAATGTTATGATAGTTTACAATATAGGGAACAGAACAAATCCCGCCAAACGTCATTCCGATCTATCTGGTAAGTCTATCTCGCAAGGATCGATCGACCTCACGTAGCAAACTGGAGGAGCAATTATATGGATATGCCTACAAGTCTCAGCATGGAGCAGCAGTTCAAATTGCAAGTGCTGCGCGAACAAGTAAAAAGCTTGACCCTAGACCAAGCTCAGGAATACCTGATCGAAGTCATGCGCCAAAACATGGTTAAAGAGAACATTCTCAAGCATTGGATGAAAACAAGTTGATATGCTCCCCAGTGTAAAACGCACGGGGATTCTCAGAATCGCTTCTGAACCCCAGACCAAGCTCAGAAATACCCGATCGAAGTGATGCGCCCAAAAATATTAAATAGAACATTCTCAAGTATGGGATGAAGAAAATGTAATGGCTGCGATCGGCCGCGATACTCGGTTTGGAAAACTCAAACTAAATATTGGAAAATTTATCCCCGCGCCTAATTCATGAGTAGGAGTGGGGATATTAATTTGCGGTTTGTAGTTTTGATTTTGAATCAGTCGAATCCCAATATTTCCTAGGGACACGGCTCTGCCGTTTTTTGACAATTTTAGGCAACAGTATGTTAAACCGCCGTATATCTTAAAGCATAGAAATTACTGCTGTCAGATGTATCTGGCGACCGAGGTTAAGGCCGATCGCATATCGGACAATAAATGCTGAAGACAAAAGCAGATTAAAGCCTGCCTCATGTCTTAACCAGAGAAATAAATTGAGGTACTAGCCGTGCTTTTTCACAAAAAAGAATTAATGTCTGCGGTAAAAGTAGACGAAGCAAACCCCCGATTTGCTCAATTGCTGCTCGAACAATTTGGCGGAGCAACAGGAGAACTGACAGCAGCTTTGCAATACTGGGTGCAGTCCTTTCACTGTGAAAATCCGGGCATGAAAGATATGCTGCAAGATATTGCGATCGAGGAATTCAGCCACTTAGAAATGGTGGGCAGACTGATAGAAATGCACACCAAAAACACTGACCAAACAGACGCTTACAAAAGCACTTTGTTTGCCGTGCGCGGTGTGGGTCCGCACTTGCTAGACAGCCAAGGTCAAGCTTGGACTGGCGCTTACGTTAACGAAGGCGGCGATATCGTTCGCGATTTGCGCGCTAATATCGGTGCTGAAGCTGGAGCTCGCCAAACCTACGAAGAATTGATTAAACTGGCACCGGATACGGGAACTAAAGAGACGCTGCATTTTCTGCTAACTCGCGAGATTTCCCACACTCAAATGTTCATGAAAGCTCTCGAATCTTTAGGCAAACTTACCGATCCGCTGTTCGGGAACATTCCGCCAGATTCGACCGTGGATCTTTACTTTAACTTGTCAGCAAACGGCAAGGACGAACGGGGACCGTGGAATTCTGAACCTACTTTCAAATACATCGCCGATCCGTCTCCGAAAGGTTAATCTAATAGTCGATCGATTGACAGTTGACAGTTGACAGTCGATCGATTGACCACTTTTGACAGGGGAGAATCAAGCCAATCGCAGGTCAATGGAAAACTTTCAGGGCTGAAGTGCGAGTACCGCTATCCAGACCTCGCTGTCAACTTTCCGCTGTTTCAGCTCGCAACAGTGTTATAATTATTTAAAATTCCGATCGACCGTTAACATTACATCTTATTGAAATTGCGATCGACCTACTTATTAGTCTCGCACGGCAGTCGCGACCCCCGACCTCAAATAGCCCTGGAACACCTAGCCAAGTTGCTCGCTCAAAATTTGGCTGATTCGAGCTGTGGGGTTATTCCCTCTTTCCCCAAAGTGGGAACTGCTACCTTAGAATTGGGTCCGGCACCCCTGCACGAACAAATTTGCAGTTTTGGCGAACATACTCTCTCCCTCGGACTGACAGAAATTCAAATTCTGCCAGTATTTTTATTAGCTGGCGTTCACGTTACAGCAGACATCCCCGCACAGGTAGAAATTGCGAAACAAGCCTTTTCTTCTCATCTAAACATTACCCTGCGATCGCATTTGGGTTCCCAAAAAACAGGCTTAACCAATTTGGTAAAAACTCAGATGCAAGAGATTGCTTTTTTGCCAAATTTGCGACCGCCAGCATGGATTTTGCTATCTCACGGCAGCCGCCAACCCGGAGGTAATTTGACAGTTGAAGAAATAGCTAGCAAAATTGGCGCACAGACAGCATACTGGTCAATAAAGCAAAGTTTGGCAGAAAAAATTGAGAGTTTAGTTCGCGGCGGACAGCAACAAATAGGAATTGTGCCATACTTCTTATTTAATGGAGGAATTACAGATGCGATCGCCCGCGGTGTCGAACAATTACAACAGCAATTTCCCCAAACGGAAATTCATCTGGCAAATCCTCTAGGTGCCAGCTTACAATTAGCAGAATTAATCGGTGAGTTAATCGCTTCTCGATAATGGTTCGTAGTGCGGACTTAAGTCCGCAACAGGGGAGTGGACTTAAGTCCGCACTACAAACTAATCTTATCGGTCTTGAGACCGAACACAAGAGCGATCGAAATCGACCGAAAAGATCCAGAGAACACTAAGGAAGCAAGCTAAATGTCTTTAGGCAAGGTATATTTAGTAGGTGCAGGTCCCGGAGATCCGGGTTTGATGACACTGAAAGGAAAAAGTCTTTTAGAGTGTGCGGATGTCGTGATTTATGATGCTTTAGTCAGCCCGCAAATTTTAGCGACAATCAACCCGCAAGCAGAGCGAATTGATGCGGGGAAACGCAAAGGCCGCCACTCGCTAATCCAAGATGAAACAACTCAGTTATTGATAGATAAAGCGCAAGAAAATGCGATAGTTGTCCGCCTCAAGGGAGGAGATCCGTTTATCTTCGGCCGCGGGGGCGAAGAAATGGAAGATTTAGTCAAAGCTGGCGTGTCAGTAGAAGTAGTGCCGGGTGTCACTTCTGGAATCGCAGCACCTGCTTATGCGGGAATTCCTTTAACCCATCGATCGTACAGTTCATCTGTCACTTTTGTTACCGGCCACGAATCAGCAGGAAAATACCGACCCGAGGTAAATTGGCAGGCGATCGCTCGCGGCTCGGAAACTATTGTAATATACATGGGAATTCACAATTTGCCTTACATTGTCGGTCAGTTAATCGCTGCGGGATTGAGTGGAGAAACGCCAATAGCTTTAGTGCGTTGGGGAACTCGTGCAGAACAGGAAGAATTAATCGGAAACTTGTCAGGAATTGTCGAACAAGTTGAAGCAACAGGATTTGCCGCTCCCGCGATCGCAGTTATCGGTAATGTGGTAAATTTGCACTCAATATTATCTGGCTGCCGTCCCGTTATTGTGTAAGTGCGCCACCATCAATAATAGCAGTAAGGTGCGCGCTGCGCACCCTACATCTCAGCATAGATCCGAGTAGTAAGGTGCGCACTGCGCACACTACATCTATTGAAAAACAACTAATAACTAATGACTAATAACTAATGACTGCTAACTGATGACAAAAAGATTTAAAACAGGAGTTAAATGGCTGATTTGGTCAGCAATTATAACTCTAACCGGTGCAGGTGGCATCTTCGCCTACGGCTGGTATCAAAACCGACCGCCCGAACCTATATCGGTGCGCATCATGCAAGTGAAAACAGGCACGATCGAAGATACAATTAATGAAAGTGGCACAGTAGAACTCGGAGACCAACAAACTCTCAAATCTCCATCGGAAAGTGCCGTAGATAAAATATTAGTAGCACCGGGCGATCGCATCGAATTAGGTCAACCATTAATTATTTTGCGCAATTTTCAGCGAGAAACCATCCTCGCCAAACAAAAACTAGAAATTCAAAAACAAAAACTGACGATCGAAACCAACGTTCAAAAAATAGCAGAAGCTTCCGAAAAACTCAAAATAGCCCAACAAAACCTCAACGAATTTATCAGCAAACAAAACCCGCAATTGCTGGAGATCGAGAAACTAGAAATAAATTTAGCAAACAACCGCAAAAAATCTGTTGAAGAAGCAGAAAAACTCGCTGCAGAAGAACGCAAATTAACAGAACTGCAAGCCTTGCTGCAGAGGGGATTTATAGCAGGAAATGAAGTGCGATCGCAAGAAGACTCGGTACGCAACGCTCGATCGATTTTGCGGGAAGCACAATTTACAGTCAGCACTAATATAGTCGAAATCCAAAGCCTGCAACTTCAGAGACAACAGAAAAAACAAGAATTAGAAGAACAGCTAGCCCCTGCTGCATCCGAACTCCGCCAAGCCGAATTAGAACTCAGCAGAAACGAACGCGAACTTCAGCGCTTAGAAGTTGAATATAAAGAGAAACAACAAGAAATAAAAAATGATATTGTTGCCGCACCGATAACTGGAAAGATTCTCGACATTAGTGTCAAAAATGGTGACGGAGTGAAGCTGGGAGACAACTTGCTAACAGCAGGAAATCCAGAAGAAGAATTGGTGAAACTCCAACTTTCTACCTTGAATGCAGGGCGAGTCAAACCCAACCAACTAGCTAGAATCAGCGTTATCGGCCCAAATCCCAAACAGTTTTTAGGAAGGGTAGAAAAATTGTCCCTGCAAGCAGTTCCCTCCGAAAATCAAGGAAACAACCGAGGACAATCAGGATCGGCAGCAGTGCCCGCAACTGTAAAACTTAACAATCCCAGCAGCACATTAATTCCCGGAAGTCAAGTTAATATCGAAATAGTTTTAAAGCAGCGGGAAAATGTGGTTGTTTTGGATACGGAAGCTGTCGTGCGATCGGAATCAAAGCCGTTTGTTTGGGTGCGAGACAGTCAGGGAAAGGCTCAAAAAAGGTTAGTTACTATAGGTTTGGAGGGACTTACTCAAGTTGAAATTATATCGGGTTTGCGATCGGGGGATAAAGTAGTAATTGCTCCTCCCGAACCTCCTTTAAAACCTGGAATGCCCGTTGAAGAAGAGGCAAAAGACAAGCCGAAAGAGGAAAGCTAAAGACAAGCCAAGCGAGTAAGCGAGTACCACTGGTTATTCACTGGTATTACTGGTTTTTTACTGGTTCCCAGGCTGTGCCTGGGAACCCATGTCTAGAGGCTCTGCCTCGCGTGCGTGCCTGTTGAAAACGCGAGGCAGAGCCTCGGGATCTGCGTTACCAGGCACAGCCTGGTAACGAGTACGCGAGTACAAACAAGTACAAAATCTCAAATCGCCAATCTCAAATCCTAAATCTCCCCAATCTAAAATCTCAAATCTAAAACCTCAAATCCCCTCACCTGGCTACTTCCCGCATATAATCCCCCCACAATTGAGCCGCATTCGCACTCCCTCCGCCAGTCGCAGAATTATCGTCATTTCCCAACCACACTCCTGTTGCCAGTTGCTGGCTCGGAATGTAACCGACAAACCACAAATCTTTATTATCATTAGTCGTGCCGGTTTTTCCCGCTTCTCCCAATCCCAAAGCAGCGCGGCTGCCCGTACCTCCCCGCACCACGCCTTGCAGCATATCAGTCATCGTATCCGCTACGTTTTCAGAAACTAGCTGGCGGTTGGCAATGGGATCTTTTTGGTAGTCGTAAATCACCCGACAACTTTTAAAATCATTGCGATTTTTGCAATCGCTGCTATCAATAATTCGCCGGATGGCGTGGGCGCGATTCCCCAAACCCCGATTTGCCAAAACTCCGAACGCGCCTGTTAGTTCCAGCACGTTAACTTCACTTTCACCCAATACTAAACCGGGAGTCGATCGCAACGGTGAAGTAATCCCCAAACGCTTTGCCATTGCCACTACTCGATCTAAACCGACATCCTGCGCCACTCGCAAAGCAACTGAATTTTCCGACTGCGCTAAACCCCGATACAGATCGATATTGCCGCTGCTTCTTTCGCAGCCGCTGTAACTTTGTCCGCCCCAATTAAGTGGCGCGCAAGAATAAGTTTTATCTGGCGGTATTCCCTGTTCTAAAGCTGCCGCATAAGCAAAAACTTTAAAAGTCGATCCCGGCTGTCTCAAAGCTTGCGTTGCCCGATTGAACTGACTTTGCAAATAATCTACACCGCCGACTAAAGCTAAAACTTCTCCGGTTTGTGTATTGATAGTTACCAGGGCTCCTTGAGAAAATCCGGCACTTGCCCCCGCATTTTCCACCGCCGTCCTCAAGGAATTTTCCGCAACTCTTTGCAGGCCGGGATTCAAACCAGTTTCTACGATAAAGTTGCCTTCTCTCGCTAATTGTTCGCCGAGTAAAAACTCCAATTCATCAAATACATAACTGTAGAAATAAGGCGCGATCGTACTTTGCAAAAATTCCCGCGCCTTCGGATTGATTTCAATGCGCGATCGCCTCGCCCGATCGGCCTCCTCCTGAGAAACGCTTCCCATAGCGCGCATCCGTTCGATGACGCGATCGCGGTACTCTACCGCTAGCTGATAGTTTTGAATCGGATTGAAGCTATTCGGAGCGGGCAAAATTCCCACCAAAGTTGCAGCCTCGGATAAATTCAAATTCTTCGCCGACTTGCCAAAATAAAACCGCGCCGCATCTTCAAAACCGTAAAGGTTAATCCCCAAAAACACCCGATTTAAATAAGTTAAAAGCAGCTCATTTTTGCTATAATAATTCTCCAGTTTCAAAGCAACAACTGCTTCGCGCAACTTGCGTCCGGCGGAATCTTGAGTTCCTACATAATCTCGGAACAAACTCCGCGCCAACTGTTGGGTAATCGTGCTGCCGCCTTCGCGAATTCCGCCACCGCGAACGTTAGTTAACAGCGCGCGCAAAACCCCGATCGGATCTACTCCCAAATGCCAATTGTAACGGCTGTCTTCCGAAGCAATAACCGCCTTCGCCAAATAAGGAGAAAAATCGCTCAATGCCTTGAGTTCTACATGAGCGTTATTCTGAGGCGGACGCAGCGGAGTTTGGCCGTCGCGGGCGTAAACAATCACCGGCCCGTTAATACTTCTCGGCAGGGGACGCACTTGAAATTTTGTCGATTCAATCCCTACTAACAGCGCGATCGCAGCAGTAATTCCGCTAGCGCCGTAAAAACCGTAGCGCAAAAATTTCAAGTAGAAAGGCGGCGGATCTACGTACTGAATTCTCACAGCGGCGGCGAGTTCTGGCGGTCCCAAAGTAAAGATATCGCCGTGACGCAGGGAAATACTTTTAATGCGTCTTTTGCCGCGATAAATGCCATTAGTAGAGTCTTCATCTCTGAGTAAAAAAGGAGTGCCGCGGCGGGCATCTCGCGACAGAGATAAATGTACGTGGCTGACAACCGGATTGCGAACTACAATATCAGAAGCTTTGGACGATCGACCCAACAAATACCGTTCGCCCAACAGCGGATAAACCTCAGCTTTGTCAGCACCGGCATCCTGCACCCACAGTTCGGGTACTTTCGCATTGGGCTTCAGCACTAGCTGGTTAAAATTAACCTTGGCAATAGTCTGGACTGCTTGGGAAATTGCACCCAAGACGGTTTGAGGTTTGCGTGGCGGCTGGGGTGAAGTCATCCGATTTGAGATTTGAGATTTGAGATTTGCCTTGCACCATTCTACTCGCAACTTCTCTAGGACTCGCGCAAAAAACGCTGTTTCTGGGAAAAATCGTCGATTGATGCCTGAGATATTGATGCAAAAACCAGGTTTTTTACTCTAAAAGTGTAAGTTCTATTATAGCGATCGACAATTCCTTAAACTTCTTCCGAAATAGAATCGCGATCGTCCTGGCTTTTCGACCCTGGCGGGCTCCAAAAAGTTGCTACCAGCAAACAAATAATTCCGGCATTAATAAACACATCAGCCAGATTAAACACCGGGAACCGAATCAACCGAAAATCCAAAAAATCCACAACATGACCGGAAACAAATCTATCTATCCCGTTTCCCAGCGCGCCACCCAAAATCAAACCGTAACCAACTTGTTCCCAGCGGTTAATTCGCGGTCCGAACCAAGCTAACACCATCAATCCCGCGCTGACCCCCAAAGACAACCACCGCAGCCAAATAGCCCCTCCATTGCTGAACAGGCTAAAAGCCGCACCGGTATTAACAACATAAGTGAAGTGAAACACTCCCGGCCACAGCGGCTGAGTCTCTGGAGGCACAGTCAATTCAAAAGTTTGCACCACCCAAAATTTAGTCAAGTGGTCTAAAAATAAACTGAGAACAGCAGCCACCCAGAACCAGGGATTTCTTTTAAAACGCATGAATTAGGTAAGAGAAGATGGGCATCGGACAGGGGAAATTTACGCAATGTTTAGCAAGTGCGATGTCGCGCAGCACAGCGGCTCGATCTCAACTTACGCGAGGGAGCACTACTGCTGTGCAATATTATAGTATAACTCGAACTTGCACTCTGAATTAAACTGTATCGATTTTAGATTTTAGATTGAGGGATTTTGGGATTTTCGATTGGAAGATGGGAGAATCTTTCTCTCTTCCTTCTTCCTTCTTCCTTCTTCCCTCTTCCTTCTTCCTTCTTCTCTCTTCCTTCAACTAACTAATAAAACATCAACTTGCGCATCACAAACGCCAGCACCGCGATCGCGCAAACTACAGCCAATTGTCCCGGCAAAGGATAAACCGAATATTTAAGAATATCCTTGAATAACGGAGATGTTTTGACTGGCAGCAACAAGCGAGTAACTATTAGATAAATCAGCCCGATTGCGTGAATAGTAAACAAACCGCACAAACAGCTAAAAGCGATCGATTCCAGTCGCGACGCCACCTTAAACGCCACCCAACCGCACACCCAAGCACCCGGAATAAAACCCAGCAAATACCCAAAACTCGCTTCTTTCAGATACCCGAGACCTCCCCCCTGAGAAAACACGGGCCACAAAGTTAATCCTAAAGCTAAATAGGCAATTTGTGAAAGAGCAGCAGCATTTCTTCCTCCCATGCAGCCTACCAACAATCCGGCTCCAATTTGATAGGTAACGCCTAAAGAATGCGGCTGAAGCCCTCCAGCATCCCAAAACCAAATAGGGCTGGTTACAGATGCAGGCAAAAATGTTCCTCCTATCGTTAGGAGCAAACCAATAAAAGCCCAGATTAATTCAATGGGAGCAAAAGTCATTCGATTTTAGATTTTAGATTTTTGGATTGTAGATTTTTGGATTGTGAGATTGTGGATTGTTGGATTGTAAAATTGTTGGATTGCAGGTTGTGAGATTGTGGATTGGGAGATTTTGAAATTGGTGGATTTTGAGATTGTTTTATTCTAGATTTTTGGACAGTGGATTGGTAGATTGTCGATTGTCGATCGTAGCTTTGAAACATTAGATGTCAACTTAAGACTAAAACCTTTGATAAATCTCGTTTTTTCCGAGTCTAGATCCCCCTAAATCCCCCTTAAAAAGGGGGACTTTGAATGCTGCCAGTCAATGCTTTCAAAAGGGAGAACTTCGATCGCGCTTCCGGTCCCCCCCTTCTTAAGGGGGGTTAGGGGGGATCTAGATAGCTTGTTTCATTGTAAAATATCTCAGAATCGATCGATTGTTTTCAGTTAAATTTACCAGCTATAAATTTAACTCAAAACTCAAAATTCACCGCTCGAAACTTCCCGGAATAGGTGCTTCTCCGCCTTCCAATCCCAAAGAATCGAGCATAGCTTTGTCTTGTTCTGGAGGTTGACCTAAAGTAGTGAGATAATGACCGACTAACATCGCATTAATTCCAGCTTTTAGACCGAGATGTTGCAACTCTCCCATCACAGCTTCTCTCCCTCCAGCATAGCGGATGATTTGTTCGGGAAGAATCAAGCGAAAAATCGCGATCGCCTTTAATGCTTCGTAAGGATCGAGTTGCGGGATTTCACCCAATGGCGTCCCTTTTCTAGCAGCTAATAAATTCACCGGCACCGATTCGACTTCCAAGTCTCGCAAAGCCAAAGCTAAATCGATTCGATCTTCCCAGCTTTCGCCCATGCCGATAATTCCGCCGCTGCAAGCTTGAATTCCCGCTGCTTTTAAATTCTTAACTGTAGCAGTTCGATCGCTCCATTTGTGAGTTGTCACAATCTTGGGAAAGAAATTTTCCGACGCTTCTAAATTGTGGTTGTAGCGCGTTACTCCAGCTTCCCGCAATTCTTGAGCTTGTTCCGCTGTGACTTCTCCCAAAGCACAACAAGGCTTGATATTTGTTTCCTCAATAATCCGGCGCACTGTCGCCAAAATTTCGGCAAACTCAGAGGATTTCGGACTGTTGTATTTAATTCCTTTGCCTTGAGAAACCAAGCAAAATCTTTTAGCGCCCGCCGCTTCTGCTGCTTTGGCTTGCGCTAGAATTTCCTCTGAGGTTTTTAAACCGTAAACAGGCGTATTTTCGCCCGGATGGTGGGCAGACTGAGCGCAAAAACCGCAATTTTCCGAACAGTTACCCGACTTAACATTGATGATGCTGCACAAATCTACTGTATTGCCGCAGCAAACTTGTCGCACTCGATCGGCAGCCGCACACAGCAGTAAAATATTCTCTTTACCTGCTATTTGTGTCAGGGCCAGCGCTTCATCTCGACTGATGCGGTATCCTTTAATTATTTGTTCTGCTAAGCTTTCAAGCCTTTCTTGCAGCAGTATTTCCTCTGTTGAAAGGTCGATCGAGCTATTAGAAAATGTTGGCAGTGGCGCTTGCACCATAATTTGGCACCTCGTGAAAACAAACCTCATTGTATGGTTTTCTGGAACCCGAACCGAGATTTTTTACAATTAAATATGAATATGGGGACGGGCGATCGAACTGCGCGCCTTCGTTGAGAAACCCGGTTTCTCTAAGAAACCGGGTTTCTGTGGTGCTCGCTCGCGCCCTCATTGAGAAACCCAATTTCTTAGAGAAACCGGGTTTCTGTGGTGCTCGCTCGCGCCCTCATTGAGAAACCCGGTTTCTGTGGTTGTCGCTCTTAAAACTTGCCTTTGCAATTGTCAAGCTCGTTTTAAACAAAAATATAAATTTATTGTAAAATGTAAAGATTCTTAACCTAAGCTTTACTTTTCAACGCTATGCTATTCGCGGACACCCTGTATAGCGATGCTGTATAGCGATCGACAACCTGGCACCCATGATTTTCCGTATCAACCCGATTAACCAACACAGGCTGGCTGCAACCATCTCCGCAGCAGCGATCGCCCTTAGCTTAGCAGCTTGCGGCGGCGGCGGCACAACAGCAGGTAGCAGCCCGAGTCCTGGCGACACCGCAGCTTCCCCCGGCGCAACTGGTGGCGCTTCACCAGTTGCAACCGCTGGCACCCCAGCAAACGACAAACTCGCCCTCGCCTCAGACGTAGCCCTGACGGCAGCGGGCGCAACATTTCCAGCACCCTTGTACCAGCGCTGGTTTCAAGACTTAAACACAATCAATCCCAAAGTACAAATTAACTATCAATCAGTAGGCAGCGGTGCCGGAGTCGAACAGTTTACTAAAGGCACAGTAGACTTTGGGGCCAGCGACACGGGCATGAAAGACGAGGAAATCGCCCAAGTCCCAGCAGACAGAGGCGTGATTTTATTGCCCATGGCAGCCGGCAGCATCGTCGTCGGCTACAACTTGCCAGACGTACCCGAACTCAAACTGCCCAGAGATGTTTACTCAGAAATCTTCTTGGGTAAAATTACGAAGTGGAACGACCCCAAAATTGCAGCAGCGAATCCGGGCGTTAACCTGCCAGACCAAAATATCACCGTCATCCACCGTTCCGACGGTAGCGGTACAACGGGAGTCTTTACCAAACACCTGAGTGCCATCAGCCCGGACTGGAAAAGTGCGATCGGCGACGGTAAAACAGTAGAGTGGCCCAAAACAGGTACGTTTGTTGGTGCCAAAGGCAATGAAGGCGTCACGGCTCAAATCTTGCAAACCGCCGGCAGCCTCGGCTACATAGAATACGGCTACGCCAAAAACAACAACGTCAAATTTGCCTCTTTGCAAAACAAAGCAGGCACTTTTGTCACACCTACCGACGAATCAGCTTCTCAAGCTTTAGCAACAGTACCGCTGCCGGAAAACCTGCGAGTATCTATTGAAGATCCCGAAGGCGCTCAATCCTATCCAATTGTTACCTACACTTGGATGCTTGTTCCGAAAACAGTAGCCGATGCTAACAAAGCTAAAGCGATCGAAGCAATGGTTGAATACGGCTTGAATGAAGGTCAAAAAGTTAGTTCTGAATTGGGCTACGTTCCTCTGCCTCAAAATGTTAGAGAAAAGGTAGCTGCGGCTGCTGACGGTATCAGCCCTGACTACAAGATTGAGGTTGCTAAATAGCAATTGAAGGAAGAAGGAAGAAGGAAGAAGGAAGAAGGAAGATAGATATTTTTGTAGGGGCGGGTTTTACCGGAAGTATTGGTTAATAAAAGTTCGGTAATTAATAGACGCGCCCTTATTTTTATAAGCATCAGTGCATGGCGTGAAAACTTTCTCTTCTATGTTTTTCTTACTTTTGAAACACGCATCGCACCGATGCAGTTAACTTTTTTCCGATCGGGTTTGGGTAAGGTGCGCAGTGCGCACCCTACAAAGACGCTCGCCCTACTATTTTTTGGTATTTTTGTCTATGATTTCAGATAATCGCACCGATCGGTCAGAAAGTCGATCGCGATCTGAAGCAGAAAAGTCTTTAGACAGAGGCTTTATCTGGCTTACTCGGATTTTGGGCATCGGAATCGGCGTAATTTTGCTAATCATCGCCCTCACAGTGGCTGTCAGAGCATTACCAGCCGTTCAACAATACGGTTTGGGATTTCTATTTTCTAGCGCTTGGAATCCGGTTAGAGATGAGTATGGCGCGCTGCCGATGATTTACGGGACGATCGTCAGCTCGGCGATCGCCCTGCTAATTGCGGTACCATTAGGAGTAGGAACTGCTATTTTCTTGAGCGAGGACTTTCTGCCGCTGCCAGTACGCACAGCATTAGTTTTTTTGGTCGAACTTTTAGCCGCCATTCCCAGCGTAGTCTACGGTTTGTGGGGAATTGCTGTATTGATTCCCATTCTTACCAACATCGGTAAGTTTCTGAACAGCACTTTCGGATGGCTGCCGATTTTTAGCACTCCCCCAGTTGGGCCGGGAATGTTACCCGCCGGAGTAATTTTGGGAATTATGACTTTGCCCATTATTACTGCTATTTCCCGCGACTCTTTGGCAAGTCTCCCTCCAGATTTGCGACAAGCATCTTTAGGTTTGGGAGCAACTCGCTGGACGACTATTTTTCGGGTTCTCGTACCGGCTGCTTTTTCCGGTATTGTTGGCGGAATCATGCTCGGACTCGGCCGCGCAATGGGAGAAACAATGGCGGCAACTCTGTTAATTGGCAATTCCAATAAGTTAAGTCTTTCCGTACTAGCTCCAGCAAATACTATTGCTTCCTTGATGGCAAATCAATTTGCTGAAGCTTCGGGCTTGCAAGTTGCTGCTCTGATGTATGCGGGGCTAATTCTGTTTGTTTTGACGCTGATTGTGAATATTTTGGCCGAGTGGATTGTTTCTCAAGTTAGAGCGAAGTACAACTAGAAAATGGCAGTAACTTTTCCTACAGCGTTGATTTATGTCAATTAACTCATCGGAAGATCGAAATTATTTTGCCTCCAAAACGGGCAGTTTGAAAAAGGTTCAAGGCAGCGCGCGATCGATATTTAATATTGCGATGACTGCCATCGCGGGAGCCTGTTTGGCAATTACTATTTTGCCTTTATTTGCAGTGCTTTCCTATGTGGCAGCTCAAGGTTTCAACCGCCTGAATTTAGACTTATTTACCAAGCTTCCGCCCCCGCCCGGACTGTCTGGAGGCGGGATTGCCAACGCAATTATCGGCACTTTTATGACTGTGGGAATAGCTTCTTTAATAGCCGTTCCTTTTGGCGTGTTGGCAGCCGTTTATTTATCGGAGTTTAGCAGGGGTGAAATCGCTCGCTGGGTGCGTTTTGCTACTAATGTCCTCAGCGGCGTTCCTTCGATTATTGCAGGGGTATTTGCTTACGGTTTGATAGTAGTGACGATGGGTGGTTTTTCGGCAGTTGCAGGGGGCGTAGCCCTCGCTGTGCTGATGTTACCGACGATCGTCCGCACTACTGACGAAGCTTTGCAAATCGTCCCTCAAGATATCAGGTGGGCGTCTGTTGGTGTGGGTGCTTCTAATTATCAAACAGTGTTGCAGGTGGTTTTACCTGCTGCGATTCCGGCTATTTTAACTGGCGTGACGCTGGCAGTTGCCCGTGCTGCTGGAGAAACAGCACCTTTGATTTTTACGGCGCTGAATTCGCCGTTTTGGCCTAAGGGTATTTTGGAACCTACGCCCTCACTTTCGGTTTTGGTTTATAACTTTGCAACGGTTCCTTTTAAAGCACAAAAAGAGCTGGCTTGGGCTGCTTCTTTGATTTTGGTGTTCTTGGTTTTGCTGACAAGTATTCTTTCTCGCTGGGCAACTCGGCAAAAAGTCTATTAGAAGGAGTTTTGAGTTTTGAATTTTGAGTTTTGAGTTAAAGAAAGTTTTGAATTTTGAGTTTTGAGTTAAAGACAGTTTTGAAGTTAAAAACTTAAAACTTAAAACTCAGAAATTCCCATTTCCCCCTCTAATCTATACAATTCGATCGGAGTCTTAACTGTATGATTCAATTTGTGGAAGAAAAACCTGAGATAGTTTTGCAGGTAGACAATATCAATATTTTTTACAGTGCTTTTCACGCTGTAAAAAATGTTTCGCTGGAAATTCCCAAAAATCGCATTACTGCTTTTATCGGCCCTTCAGGCTGCGGAAAAAGTACAATTTTGCGATGTTTTAACCGGCTCAACGATTTAGTTAACGGTTTTCGATTAAACGGTCAAATTTATTATCACGGTCAAAATCTTTACGATCCTGATGTCGATGCTGTGGAAGTGCGCCGTCGCATTGGCATGGTGTTTCAAAAGCCGAATCCTTTTCCGAAATCGATTTATGACAATATTGCTTACGGTGCGAGGGTGAACAATTACAAAGGAGATATGGATGAGTTGGTGGAAAAGTCGCTCCGCCAAGCTTATTTGTGGGATGAAGTTAAGGATAAGCTGAAACAAAGCGGTTTTTCGCTTTCGGGCGGCCAGCAGCAGCGTTTGTGCATTGCTAGGGCGATCGCGATTAATCCTGATGTAGTATTGATGGATGAACCTTGCGCTTCTCTCGATCCGATTTCTACGATTAAAATTGAGGAGTTGATGCGGGAACTAAAAGAACAGTATACGATCGTGATTGTTACTCACAACATGCAGCAAGCTTCTCGGGTTTCGGATTTGACTGCTTTTTTCAATGCTAAGCTTTCTGATGATGGCAAGCGCTTCGGTTATTTGGTGGAATGCGACAAGACTGAGGTGATTTTCCAAACTCCGAAGGAAGAGTCTACTTTGGAGTATGTCAGCGGTCGTTTTGGTTGATATTTGTTTGTACTAAGGACAGAAGTCCTGGCGCATCGATATTTGAGCAAAATAAGGACTAAAGTCCTCACTACAAACCTTTGATATTTGTTCGTAGTAAGGACTTCAGTCCTCGATCGATATTTGAGCAAAATAAGGACTAAAGTCCTCACTACAAACCTTTGATATTTGTTCGCAAACTGATTCAAAAAATATTAACCGCAATTATTGTTGCACTCCGTTAATTTTGCGGACATCGCATCAAGATGTCGCAACCACTGAACGCCGCCTACCCAACTGCGAGAGGGCAAATGTCCGGCAGGTGATGTGTAGTTGAATTTAAATTGCCCGGAAGCAGTATTAGAGTTATATGTCTGCCACTTTACTCGATCGCAAAATTTGATATAATCTCCTCCAACGCTTGCATAAATTTGCTTTTGAACGCTGAAACCAAACCGACCTTGACTGTAATATTCCCACAGGCGATCGACCGTTTGCAAATCCGCACAAGGTAACTGGTAAATTCGATAGATTTCTAGTTTTGTTTCCGGCGACAGCCCAAGGCATTGACACAGCACCGTCCAGGTTTCTCGATCGGCTTTTTTCCACTGTTTGTTTAACAAAAAATCGCGCAATCTGATATAATCTACATTGGTTGCTGAAATTAATGTTGGTGCGATATTAGCAGTAAAAGATCGAGTAAAACTTTCCTCTGAATTGACCTCTGACTTGGCGGGTAGAGCTGTTTGTGAAATTTCCGGCTCCGGGTTTTTTGCTAATTCGATATTAGCAGCTATATTGAGAGAATTTATCTGAGAAACAATCGGAAATTGTGGCGAAATATAGTTGCGATCGCCCGCATTTAATGCCAAACTAATATCCTCCAAAACTTCCGCGGCAAAACTGTAGCGCTGTGACAAATGAGGTTGCAGTAATTTATCTAAGATTTTTCCCAATTCAAGGCTAATGCTCGTACCTTTTGGCAGGTAATTGCGCCACCACCACTGTTCGCGATTGAAGTCGTACATATCCAAGGGCGGAACTTGCGTCAGCAGCCGCACGCAGGTGACACCCAAACTGTAAAGGTCGCTAGCAGGAAATACTTTCCCCCGCATTAGTTCGGGAGCTAAATAATCTTGACTGCCGATTAAAGTGGCCGGACGGAGTATCGCTGAATCTGTTAGCAATTTGGCAATTCCAAAATCGATCAATACAGGTTTATTGTCAGATTGGCGGCGAACAATATTTTCCGGTTTGATATCGCGGTGAATGACCCGGCGATCGTGGATAAATTGCAAAACGGACAACAAATCTTGCAGCAGTTGCCAAATCCGATCTTCATTGTAGGTACTGCACTCTAATTCTTGTTTGAGAGTTAGTCCGTCAATAAATTCTTGAACTAAATAAATCCGATCTTCTTGTTCAAAACAGCCTAATAAATTGGGGATTTGCGGGTGTTTGCCGAGCTCGTCCAAACGGACGGCTTCTTGCCGAAATAGATCGAGTGCTTTGCTGCACAGTTCGGGGTCGCGATCGTGAAAGGTAAATTGTTTGACGGCACAGCGCGGATGGGATGGAATGTCTTCATCAATTGCTAGGAAAGTTTTGCCAAATCCGCCTTTTCCTATAAGTTCGATCGGGCGATACCGCTGTCTGAGCAAAAGATTAGAACCGCAGTTCAAACAAAATTGAGCGGTGCTGGAGTTGTGAGGATTTTGACATTCGGGATTGAGACAATAAGACATTTTGCTAATAATATTTAATATCATGTCCGCTAACATCGGTTTTGTATGGCAACCTTGGACCTTGATGATAGACAAAGTTGGTGGTAAGGATGCGAGGACGATGTAACCGGACATGATGAGAAGATGCGGTGCAAATCTGACACAACTAATTTATATTTCCTTATCCAAATTCATGTGTCCCCGATAGCCCGTGACAATCCGGCTGCCATCTTTAAGAATATGAATCTCCATGAGATCGCTCGCCCAAGTAAGTTGATTCTGAAAAGCAGGATTGAAGATATGCACCCGTTGGTTGCTCGAAGAAACTAGAGAATCGGGTGAATTAATCGCTAAGGACTGCACGTAAGCACCATCAACTAAAATATCGAGTTCTGCTAGCAAGTCCTGTGCCCCAAGAGGTGCCTGTTCCGATCGCAGTTGCTCCAGCGTAAATCCCGTAAACGACATAACATTTAATCCGGCAGCCTTGAGGCGACGCGCCAAATCTGCTAGGACAGGCGCTTGCCAAAAAGGCTCTCCGCCAGAAAAGGTGACGCCCTGGTTGCGAGGGTTGCTGAGAATCCGCCCGACAAGGGTATCAACAGCAATCTTTTCCTTGAGTTCAAAGGACCAAGACTGAGGGTTAAAGCAGCCCGGACACTCCCGCAGGCAACCCTGCAACCAAATCACAGCCCGACAGCCGGGCCCGTTCACCTCTGATTCGTCCACATATCCCATGATGTTGAGATAGCCGGGGGGAAGTGCTAAAAGCTGATAATATGGGTGCGTTTTCTGAGCTGTCATGGATGCTCTCCTTGTTGTTTTAGCAAAGGGATCGGATCGGCGATGGAAAAAAAATTTTTAACTTGTGGTGGGGGTTTGGGGGAGGCTATAAGTCCCGCGCACTTATCCGTAGGATTAGCATCGGGATACAGGGACATCCCCCAAGTCAATTTTATCCGGTCAACCCCGGTAAAATTTGCTAGCTTGCCGGAAAAATTATAATTAGGAGCAAAATTGTGAGCGGGCAACAAACAGGAACTCCCAGAAATACGATGGCCGGTAGCTTGCTGCTGGCAAAGAATTTAGGTTTTGAACCAAAAACTGCGATCGATGTTGGGGCGGCATTGGGAACTTTTAACCTTTACGAAACTTTCCCAAATTCTCGGCATTTGTTAATTGAGCCGATCGCCGAAAACGAACCATATCTTGCTAAAATTTGCCGCAAGCTAAAAAGTGCAGAATACATTATTGCTGCTGCCACAAAAGCATCGGGAGTTTTCGCGCTCAACGTCAGTCCCGATATGGTGCATTCCTCGATTTCTGAAAATCGCGGTAGTGACAATAGCAATCCGTATGTGAGAACCATACCGGCAATTACGCTGGATGGAATATGCAAGGAAAGAAATTTGCCTGGTCCGTATTTAATTAAAGTTGATGTAGACGGACAGGAATTAGATGTTTTGCAGGGGGCTACGGAAATTTTGCAGCAGACTGAATATGTAATTGTAGAAGTTACTTTGTTCGGTCAGATCTACGATGTAATTCATTTTATGAAGTCTCAAGGATTCGCTCCTTACGATATTGTCGATTTGGGATATCGCCCTAGTGATGCGGCTTTGTGGCAAGTGGATATGGCTTTTGTGAAAGAATCGGGTTTATTTAGAAGAGAGAACAATTATGTTGCATCACAGCAGGATGTGGAGGCGATAAATTCACATCTCAAAGCTTATCGCGAAAATTTAATTGCATACATTGATGCTTATTACAGCGACCCCCTGCCGCCGGAACCGCAGTTTGATAATACTGCTTCGGGAGGTGATTATGTAATTATTTAGTGGGAGCAGTCAATCTCAAATAAAACAATTCTCCACCAACCATCAAAAATCATCAAAAATCTCAACTCGATCGGCTGCTTTTTCTACTGCTTTCCGTGCCGGGGTTACTGTTTCCTCCGGGTGCTTATTTGCTGATTCTATAAGTTTTTCGGTACTGGGAGCAACAGACCGATCGCGATTGAGTTTTTCTCGAATGCTGTCAGCAACATCGCTGTCATTTTTGCTAGCATCGGTTGTCGGAGAGCCATCAGGCTTGGCAGTTTCGTAAAACTCAGCTTCGGGGGTCAATGGTTTCGCGATCGCCTGCATTGTGTTGCCCCACAATTCCAATTCCGAACTAAACAATAGCGCTGTTGCTAGGGCAAATATCAGGCAGAATCGCAGGCAAATTTTTACTAAGCCTGAGGTTAAGTTTTTCATTATGAGACTCTATTATTTTGCAAGTTTTACACATAATAATTTTTGTGGTTTTTGAGCGGATCTATCTTGAGACAGGAATGATACACTCCTGCGGTATTGCCTGCTAATCATGCTGGTAAGGTGCGCGCTGCGCACCCTACGGCTACAGGTATTATGTCAAGCTACTTTTTGCGCAAGTCATGAATTAGAGGCGGAGCGATCGCAAGTTTAGCAATTCTTGGGGAGAAGCTAAAAGTTTGACGGTGACAGCCAGGATTTTTAGTTGGGAATTCAGCACGAACAGCCATCCCACATTAACTTTAAATACAGAAGTTTTCACTTGACCGCTGACTTGAATTTCTAGTTGGATATCTTCTAAAGTTCGGCGGTTGGACTGCTGGGGTTCTAGTTGCATTCCTCGGGCTTCTGCTTTGAGGTAAGCTTCGATCGCGCTTTTGCCAATAATTGGGTCTTCAAACGGGGCGTTGAGAACTCCCGCAGTGTCAAACAAATCGGCTACTGCTTCAAAATCGCCCGTGTTGAAAGTTTCAAAGTAACGACGGATAACTGGCTCTTGAATTGCTGATGCAGCAATACCGTCGGTTATACTGTCAGTTAAAATAGGTTGGGTTTTTGCGGTCATAAAATTGCGAGTTTCAGACTATGAAATTGCAGAACATCTATTAAAAATGTAGTAATTTATATAAACCGCAAACTCTACCCAAGGATATAACAATCGTATTTTTTTAGTGAAAAAAACTAGAATTGCGCACAAACTATACTTATAGTGCGCAATTCCGGTCACAAAGTATTCAGGCTGATTAGCCTACCAACAGTCAACAGTCAACAGTCAATTGTCGAAAAAGTATGGCGCTCTATTTGCGGATCAGGTTGAGCAGTTCTTTAGGAGATGCTAGCAGGTCGATCGCGACGAAGAAAATTTTACCTTGCGGGTCGAGCAAGAACCGCCAAGCAATATTCATGCCTACATTCGAGCCGAACCAAGGAGTTTCGACTTTACCGGTGACTTTAACCTGCCTGTAGCCATCTTCGGCGGGTTCGGATACGCCTTGTTGGGGCATCATTTTAAGTCCGACGCATTCTTCCCGCATGTAGTTGAGGATAGCTTCGCGACCGACGATCGGCTTTTGGAATGGAGGTTGCAGGGCACCTTCTTCGGCAAACAAACCGACGGCTGGGGTAAAGTCGAAGGCATTCATGCAGTCAATATAGCTGAGTACCGTTTGCTCGCTGATACCTTCAATCGTGGTTTTTACCCGTTCTTCGATCGCCTTGGGAGTGCTGCGGGGGGCGGAGCGTTTGGCATAATCTACGCTGAAGTCCGGGTCGTAGCCCATGTTGACTACGGTGTTGCGGAGTACGGTAATTTGCTGGCCCGGATCGAGGCGCTTAATGGTTTCGAGGACTGCAACAGCTTCGGGAGACATTTGGTAGCCTGCCGGAATGGGAGCGACAAGGCCTTGTTTCATCAACTGGCCCAATTCGTACCAGAAGCCGAGTTTGGTGTTGACGCGCAAGGATGTGTAGATCCGTCCGATGGAAGTGTCAGCGTTGCTGGCGAGGTCGTACATGGCTTTGCTTTGGGCCTCCGGCGTCATCTGTTTGATTTCGCTGAGGATGCCTTCAACAAGTGCCATGCTGGCTACTCCGGGGGCTGCTGCAGTAATGGTATTGCCCATTTCGGTGTAGGCAAACCACAGCAGCGCTAGCTGGTCTTCGACGGTGAGTTTGTAAAATGATTCTGTCGTGGCTGGAACAACGCTGGCAATCTCTGTGCTGGAGAAAATCGATTGGGCTGATTGAATGCTAACTGCCATGTGATTATTTTGAGATTCGCGGTGTTGTTTTGGTACTTGAGCGAGCGAACCTTTATCTCCCTTAATTAAATTATGTAACGTTTCTGAGTTTTTGGACTTTACATTTTTAAATGTAAAGATTTTAAAACTATTATGAATTTTGAGGGATAATTGCGTCATTTTTCTTGAAAAATTGCGCGATTTATGCTATTTTACTAAGCTCTATGAAAACACTAAGTTGTAAAATATTGCTAGACTAAAAGCACGATTTATGCTATTGTTCTGCACCTGATGAAAGCATCAATTATAAGTAGCGATCGAATCAAGCAAAAAGCCCGAGAATTGGGATTTCACAAGGTCGGGATAGCATCGGTCGGTGAAAAAGTAGATACAGATGCGCAAAGATTGCAAGGGTGGCTGGACAAGGGCTATCAAGCAGATATGGCATGGATGGCCAACCCGAAACGACAGGATATTAAATTAGTGATGCCGGAGGTGCAGTCTGTAATATGTGTTGTTCTCAATTACTACAGCCCCCGTCCTCACCCCCCCAACCCCCCCTTAGCAAGGGGGGGCGACGCTTCTAGTTCCTCGGCTGCGGCGGGGAATTCGACCCTCCCCAACCCCCTCTTAGCAATGGGGGGCGACGCTTGTGCAAAGATTTCGCGTTACGGGTGGGGGCGGGATTATCACAAAGTGATGCACAAAAAGCTGAAAGAGTTGGCAAATTGGGTGCGATCGCAAGGTGAAGGCATTGAAGCGCGGTATTATGCGGATACCGGGCCGATTCAAGATAAAGTTTGGGCCGAACGTGCGGGGATTGGTTGGATTGCGAAAAATGGGAATGTAATTTCGCGAGAATACGGTTCCTGGGTGTTTTTGGGGGAAATTTTAACGAATTTGGAGTTAGTGGCGGATGCGCCTCACGCGCAACATTGCGGTACTTGTACTCGGTGCATTGAAGCTTGTCCGACGGGGGCGATTGTTGAGCCTTTTGTTGTTAAGGCCGATCGCTGCATAGCTTATCACACGATCGAAAATCGATCGGAAACATTGCCGGAAGAAATCGCATCTAATTTACAAGGTTGGGTAGCCGGTTGCGATATTTGTCAGGATGTTTGCCCTTGGAACCAGCGTTTTGCCAAACCAACAGATGTTGCAGAATTCGAGCCTTATCCTGAAAATATAGCGCCGACACTTGCAGAATTAGCAGAGATTTCCGATGAGGAATGGAATCGCAGATTTACAGCTTCGGCACTGCGGCGAATTAAGCCAGAAATGCTGCGGCGGAATGCAAGGGCAAATGAAGGAAGAAGGAAAAAGGAAGAAGGAAGAAGGAAGAGTTGATAGTTGTCATCAGTCATCAGTCATTAGTCATTAGTGCGAGCTTAAGCGCTTGCGAACCTCATTAGTTATGAGATAATTGTAGGGGCGGGTTCTCCAGCAATAATTGCCTAAAAGCGACAATCTATAAAACCCGCCCCCACCCCATTTTTATCTCCAGTAAACCTGACCAGGCAAAAGTCATCAGTCATTCATTAAGCACTAACAGCCTTAATTTGATGTCAGCAAATGAACCCAGAGAATACGATGCTGTTTTAGGCGGTAAAAATCCGCCTCCAATTCATGCTGCTGTTTTGGGTGGGATAGCAGGAGTCAAACAGCGCTTGGCAAGTCCGTCAGTTGAGGCAAGGCGGGCTGCAATTTCAGATGCTATTAACTACGGAGAAGCTGGTTTAGAAGCGGCAATTGCAGTTTTTGATGATGCTGACGAGTGGGTGCGAGCTACTGCTGCTGGGATGTTTTACGGGGAAGAACTCATCGGTTTGCTGCAAAAAGGTACAGCTATCTGGAATAAATGGAGAGTGCAAAATCTACTTTTTTTGGGCGGTTTTGTAGACTTGAGTTGGGCAGATTTGAGCGAATTTAATTTGAGCGGTGCTAACTTGAGGGAGTCCAATTTAGCAGGAGCAAATTTTGCAAACAGCAATTTGCAAACAGCTAAAATTTTTCAGAGCAATCTGGAAGTAAGTAATCTGATAAATGCAGATTTGAGTGGCGCTAACTTGAGTAAATCAAATCTCAATAGTGCCGATTTGAGCGGAGCTAATCTCAGTCGCGCCAACCTCCGTTTAGTTAATTTGCGGGAAGCTAATTTATGTCAAAGTATCCTGAGAGGTGCTAAACTTGGAGGAGCTGATTTGAGCGGGGCGGATTTGAGTGGTGCCGATTTGAGTGGTGCCGATTTGAGTTTGGCAAATCTGGATGGAGCCAATTTAACTGGAGCCAATTTGACAGGAATTAAAGTAATTCGATCGAACTGCAACCGCTGGAATTTTAACGGGTTGGTTTTGGCAGGAGCTAATTTGCGGTGGAGTACATTCGCAAAAGCTTGTTTTGCAGGAGCTAATTTGCGCGGAGCTAATTTAGAAAGAGCAACTCTGACAAAAGCTGATTTTTCTCAAGCCGATTTTACTGAAGCTAACCTCTGCGATGCAGATTTTAATAAGGCTAACTTAGCTGGTGCAAATCTGAGCGGTGCTGCTCTAAAGAGAGTCAATTTTCAGAAAGCAAATCTCAGCGATGCTAATTTCACTAAGGCTAATCTGAGCGGTGCTATCCTGAAAGAAGCTAAGCTCGATCGAGCAATTTTTACTCGTGCTAAGAGAGCGAATACTGTTTACTAAATCTTTTCTGAATGTAGGGTGCGCACTGCGCACCTTACTGATACGATCTACCTCAATACGTAGGGTGCGCACTCGCACTTTACTGATACAATCTACCTCGATACGTAGAGTGCACACTGCGCACATTACTGATATGATTTAGGCAGAGACGTAGGGTGCGCAGTGCGCACCTTACCGCGATCGATAGCTTGTCGTACTACTTTTTATATAAGTCTTGTTCGAGTAAATTTTGTAATTTAATATGAGTAAACAGCCTCGTTGTTTTGCTTGCAAGGAATGTTTTCAAGAAGGACATTTTTTTTATCAAGGTTTGTGTTTGCGATGCGGCGACTTGAATTGGGAAAAACGCAACGAAACAGCGAATTTGCAGGGATTATTTGCTTTAGTGACGGGAGCGAGAGTCAAAATTGGGTATGCTGTAACTTTGAGGTTATTGAGGGCTGGTGCTGCGGTAATTGCTACTACTAGATTTGCGCGGGATGCCGCTAAGAAATATGCGGGAGAATCGGATTTTGACAAATGGCGCGATCGACTGCATATTTACGAGTTAGATTTGCGGTATATTGCCAAAATCGAGCGCTTTGCCGAACACGTAACTTGTTGCTATCCCCGACTCGATATTATTGTCAACAATGCCGCTCAAACGGTTCGCCGCCCTCCCGCATTTTACCAGCATTTGATGGATTTTGAAACTGTACCTTTCGAGCTTTTGCCCGCAGAAATTCAGCCGCTGCTGGCTCGATCGCACTCGTTCGATCGAACTCTTGCTGGGGATGATTTAAGGTCGATCGCGCCTGGAGATTCCGACAGCAAAACTGCTAGTGCTTTGACTTTCAACATGGATGAAAACAACTCTATTTTAGCAGAAGATGAATCCAGTTATTTTCCGCTAGGGATGTACGATCGCGACGGACAGCAAATCGATTTGCGCCCTTTCAACAGTTGGTTGATGAAAGATGATGAGGTGAGCATTTTGGAACTGTTGGAAGTTCACATTATTAATGCGATCGCTCCTTTCGCAATTAACAGCAGGCTCAAACCGCTGATGAAAAAGCATCCTGAAAACAGCAAATATATTATCAATATTTCCTCAAAAGAAGGGCAATTTAATGGCGACAAATCTTGGCGTCACCCGCATACAAATATGGCAAAAGCCGCGCTGAACATGATGACTCGCACCTGCGCGAAAGAATACGCCAAACACAAAATTTATATGAATGCGGTCGATCCGGGATGGATTAGTTTTCAACACCCTCACCCTCAAGTTTTAACAATGCAACAAAAAGGCGTTCAACCTCCTTTTGACGTTATAGATGCAGCGGCGCGAATTTGCGATCCGATTTATATGGGAGTAAATGAGGGACGCAATGTTTACGGCAAATTATTTAAAGATTATGCTGATACGCAGTGGTGATAGTTATTTAAAAAAAGTTAGATCATGTCCGGTCGATTACCACAATAACAACGGTTTGTAGTGTGGACTTCAGTCCGCAGTATTTTGCGGACTAAAGTCCACACTACGAACTTTACTTATTACTCTCAATCGACCGGACACGGTATTACGCGCGGCGATCGAAGAAACCGGGTTTTTTACAAAAATACTAACTGGAAACAGTTAACACTCGTGAAAAACCCGGTTTCTGGACTCTCGCTGATAAGTCCTGCGATTGTCAAATTTTTGCATAATATTGATAGACAGGAAACACAGACAATCCCTCTCAATCATTTATCTGCGTTTATCTGTGTTTATCTGCTTAACATCTGCGGTTGCACGATCGAGCGTAAATTATTGTCGCATTTAAATAATGTATAATAAAATGCGGCAGTGTAGCTTAGTGGTAAAGCGATCGCCTCTTCAAGGCGAGAGACAACCGTTTGATTCGGTTCGCTGCCACCGGCAACGTAGTTTAAAATGATAGAATTCCCTGGAGCATACCGGGAGATGCGGGTGCAATTCCCGCCGTTGCTATTATGTTAGAGGTTTGTAGTGAGGACTTCAGTCCGCTGAATCAACAGACTAAAGTCTGCACTACGAACTAATTTTGATATTACATCATACATTTACAAATAAAATGCAATCCATCGCGCTTTCTAACTCTCATATTTCATCCATCCGCACTCACGCCGAAAGTACTTATCCTTGTGAATGTTGCGGCTTGTTGCTCGGTCGAGTTGCTGGGGATGTTAAAACTTTAGTAGAAGTTTTGCCGGTACAAAATGCGTGGGTTTCCGAAGCTGAGGAATGTTGGCCGGAACAAAAACAGTTGACAGAAACACGCAGGTATGCTATATCTCCCACAGATATGCTGAAGGCGATGAAGTACGGGCGCGATCGCTCTTGGGAAATTATCGGCATTTACCATTCTCACAATGATTGTCCCGCCGTTCCCTCAGAGTTCGATCGAGCCGGCGCGTGGCCGCAATATTCCTACATAATTGTCTCAGTTATCCAAGGCAGTTCAACAGACCTCTACAGTTGGATTCTTGACGGCGAGGGCAACTTTCGATCGGAGGAAATTCTCACAGTTGCACAGACTTAGATTAAGAAATAATTAGTTTAGTTTAGGAAAGATGGCGATCGCGCAAAAATCAGAAAAGTTCGGATAAAATAGCAATCTAAATCGGCGCGAAAAAAGATATCATGCTAAATCCTAATCTGGAGGAAATCCAGCTCGACAAACAAGAATACCAACGCTACTCCCGCCACCTAATTTTGCCGGAAGTCGGCTTAGAAGGGCAAAAACGCCTGAAAGCTGCTAGCGTGCTCTGCATCGGTACGGGAGGACTCGGTTCGCCACTGCTGCTGTATTTAGCCGCCGCAGGTGTCGGCCGCATTGGGATTGTAGACTCTGATGTTGTAGACCATTCCAACTTGCAGCGACAGGTAATTCACGGCACATCTTGGGTGGGAAAACCGAAGATTGAATCTGCTAAAAATCGCATTTTAGAAATCAATCCTTTCTGCCAAGTTGACTTGTATGAAACTTGGATAACTTCCGAAAACGCGCTCAAAATTGCTGAACCTTACGATATCGTCATCGACGGTACGGATAACTTCCCGACGCGCTATTTGATGAACGATGTTTGCGTGATGCAAAACAAGCCAAACATCTACGGTTCTATCTTCCGATTTGAAGGACAAGCAACTGTTTTTAACTACGAAGGCGGCCCGAATTATCGCGATTTGTATCCGGAACCCCCGCCACCGGGAATGGTTCCTTCTTGCGCTGAAGGCGGCGTTTTAGGCGTTTTGCCGGGAGTAATCGGCTGCATTCAAGCTACGGAAGCGATCAAAATTATTTTGGGTCAAGGCACTACTTTGAGCGGCCGATTGTTGCTATACAATGCCTTGGATATGACTTTCCGGCAGTTGAAATTGCGGCCGAATCCAGTACGTCCGGTAATTGAAAAGTTGATCGATTACGACCAATTCTGCGGAATTGTGCCAGCAAAAGCAGAGGAAACTAAAGTTCCCGAGATGACTGTGACAGAACTCAAGCAGTTAATCGACAGCGGTGCGAAGGATTTTGTATTGTTAGATGTTCGCAATCCTAACGAGTATCAAATTGCGAAGATTCCGGGTTCGGTATTGGTTCCCCTTCCGGATATCGAAGCTGGTAAAGGCGTGCAACAAGTTAAGGAATTGTTGAACGGGCACAAGTTAATTGCGCACTGCAAGATGGGCGGTCGTTCTGCTAAGGCTTTGGGCATTTTGAAGGAAGCTGGTATTGAGGGAATTAATGTTAAGGGCGGGATTACTGCTTGGAGTCAAGAAGTAGATCCGTCGGTGCCTCAATATTAGGTTGTTAGCGGGGTTTTTGAAACTACTTTATGAGATTCAGATCCCCCTAAATCCCCCTTAAGAAGGGGGACTTTGAAGACTTTACCGGGCTTTGCCCGGTAATGCAGATATAGAGGCTATGTCTCGTCTCAATTTGTGAGTCGATCGACGAGAAATTTATACTGTATTATGACCGATCGAATCGCGGGCGATCGAAATGTACCTGGGGATTATCTGTTGGGTGGGGGCGGGTTTTTGAGATTGCGAATTATTGGCCGGTATGGTTGGTGAACCCGCCCCTACAGGAATCGCGATCTATTTATTCTGGTTTTCCTGAAACCAAAGGTTCTAATAAAGTACGTTCTTCAATGGGAAGTTCTAGCAAAACTCGTCTGTCGCCTTTGGTTTCCTTATAGCGGACAGCGGCATTCAGCAGGCGGATGGGAATTTGGAATTCTTTGTAGTTGCTGGTTAGTTCTTGCCACAATTCTAACCAAGTGCGGGCGGCTTTGTCGCTGACCATTTCTGACATTAGTGCGGGGATGTTTATTCCTATTCCCTGTCCTAATACTGAGAGATAATTGTGTTTTTCATAAACTGCAGTTAGGCTGGCAATGCGAGTTTTAGTTATCGTTGGATTGTCTGCATTTACGAACAGGTTGCTAATAATTAACTTGGCATCTTCGATACTAGCTTCGTCGTCTGATTCAATGCGTTGGAATGCGTCGTCTAAGGCGGCGATTCCTTCATCCCAACGATTCAATCCGAGAATGGCAATTGCGCGATCGAAGAAGACAGATGAATATTGTTCGCCAAGACCAAGTTCGAGCGCCCGATCGAAGTATTCTAAGGCTTCATCAAAACGTCCTTGGCTTCGGAGTTTAATGCCTCGAAGAATCTCAGCTAACTCATCATTGTCGTCAACTACGCTCGCCCGATCGAAAGATGCTAAGGCTTCATCAAGGCGTTCAAGGTTCAAGAGTACATAACCTCGCTTACCCCAAACTAACTTACCTAACATATTATTGGGGTCAAGTTCGAGCGCCCGATCGTAAGATTCTAAAGCTTCATCATAGCGTTCGAGGTTGTTAAATAAATTGCCTCGATTAGCCCAAGCATGCTGATAATTAGCATCAATTTCAAGAGCCAGATCGTAAGATTCTAATGCTTCATTATAGCGTTTTAGGTTGTTTAGTAAATCACCTCGATCGACCCAAGCCCGCTTATCATTGGCATCAAGTTCAAGTCCCCGATCGTAAGATATTAAGGCTTCATCATAACATTTGAGATTTTTGAGTAAATCGCCTAGAGAAAACCAAGCTGGCTGATAGTTGGCATCAAGGTCGAGCGCCAGGAAAAAGGATTCTAATGCTTCATCATAGCGTTTGAGTAAGTCGAATAAATTGCCTCGTAAAACCAAAGCCGACAGATCGTTGGGATCGAGCTCGAGCGCCCTATTAAAGGATGCTAAAGCTTCATCATAACGTTTGAGGTTATTGAGTACATTGCCTCGCTTAACCCAAACCCACGGATAATTGGCATCAAGTTCGAGCGCCCGATTGTAAGAGTCTAAGGCTTCATCATAACGTTTGAGGTTGTTGAGTGCATGTCCTCGTAAAGCCCAAGACAACGGATAATTGGCATCAAATTCGAGTGGTCGATCGTAAGATTCTAAGGCTTCATCATAACGTTCGAGGTTGTTGAGTACATTGCCTCGTAAAACCCAAGCTAACCGATCGTTGGCATCAAATTCTAGCGCTTTATCTAATGATACTAAAGCTTCATCATAGCGTTTTAGCTTATCGAAAACATAGCCTCGATTAGCCCAAATCCACTGATAATTGGCATTAAATTCGAGCGCCCGATCGTAAGACTCTAAAGCTTCATCATAGCATTCAAGGTTGTTGAGTACATTGCCTCGTAAAGCCCAAGCAAACTCATAATTGGCATCAAGTTCGAGTGCCTTATCTAAAGATATTAAAGCTTCATCATAGCGTTCAAGGTTTTTGAGTACAATACCTCGTCCAACCCAAGCATCTATACAATTTAGATCGATTTCAATAGCTTTTTCTAAACATTCCAAAGCTTCCTCATCTCTTTCCAGCCTATTTAAACAGAATCCCTTTGCCAACCAATCCTTTGCCTCGCCACGACTTATTACCAATTTCTCCGCATATTCTAAAGCCGAAACATCATCTTCCTGTTCGTGACAATATTCCATTTCATCAAAATAAGCCTTCAGACGCGGATCTTCCTCATTTCTCTCTTTCTCCTCCAGCGCCCGCTTATAATATTCTCGTTCCATCACAGCATCAGGTGGAATCGGTTTCAACTCTTCCCAATACTCAAAACGACTTTCCTTGTCTGCAAAATCAACATCTTTTGCTATCAATCCCAATCGCCGCTGCAACTCTTCCTTCGTATACCAAACCCGCAAAAAATCCACAAACAATCTAATCGGTTCGTTCCGCTGCTTCTTAACTTCCAAACAAAAACGCATCAGCGGTTCCCGCAATTCGTACCAATAATCGCTCCCGATTTCTTCACTTTTCACATAACCCTTTTGTCGCAAATCTTTCAATTGACTCGATGCAGTTTGGTGAGTGATAAAACAGCGTTTGGCAATTTCTTTTACCGGGACAGCGCAGCGCAAATCAGCCAAAAAATCCACAATCTTGCGCTGCTGGTTTGAGATATATTTCATCCGATCCTGGTAATAGGGCGTTAAATCGTCCAGCATCGCCATAAATGCTTCCACCAGTCCATTGAGAGATTCGCGATTCACCAGAAAATCCGAGAAAACCATATAGATTCGCGGACTGCCGCCAGAAAGAAAATGCACGACTTTAATGCGATTTCGCCCCGTGGAATTTTGAATAAAATCTGCTAATTCAGTCTTGCCTTCCAAGCTAGCAATCTGATTCAATAAATTTACAGCATCATCGAGTGATAATTCATTGAGATTGTGATGATAAAAAAAACCGTAAAAAGGCTTATCGCGGCTTTCAATGCCATCAAACAAACTTTGCGAAGTTGCTAAAATTGTGAAAAATCCATTATTTTGTATGTAAGCCCTCAACTGCTTTTGTCCGATATCGCCCAAGCCGCTAAATACATCATCCAAATTTTCCACAATTAATAACAAAACCCGGCCGTCAATAAAATCTTTCAACAATTGTGCGGCTTGCGATTCCGCATCCTCCGGCGACAATTCATAAAGCGCTTCGACAGCATCGTGTAGCTGGGTGCGATATTCTGCCGGATATTCTTTACCAATAGCGCGCAATATTGCGATCGATAAATCCAAGAAAGATGCAATCCCATATTCTTCTTCTCGCAGCCAAGCAATTAGCAATTTTTCATGCAAATCCTTCATCTTCGCAATGCGGTGATAAATCAGTGAAACCAAGTGGGTTTTGCCAATGCCGCGCGGGCCGATTAGGAGTTGATAATGTTTGTTAGATGTGAGCGCGCTTTCCCGGATGTTTTCTACTAAATAGTTTGCTAGGTTGTGACGCTGTACCAGGATGGCTTCGAGGGTTTCTGGTGCCATCAAGCTAGGAGTAAATCGCGAGATTATTGTGTTTTTCATGGCTCGATATGTAGGTTGGGTTGAGGAACGAAACCCAACTCTTGATTGAAAACATTCTGTTGGGTTTATGTAGGTTGGGTTGAGGAACGAAACCCAACTCTTGATTCGGAGTGAAACGGAGGGTTCGCTATCGCTCTACCCAACCTACTTTTTATGATTGTAAGGTGTTGGGTTTCGCTGTCGCTCTACCCAACCTACTTTTTAGATCTTTGTTGGGTTTCGCTGTCGCTCTACCCAACCTACTGAATACTATCAACATCTCAAGGATTTCCAGTATTTTTGAATCAGCGGATAGCGAAATTGATATTTGCTATCCTGCTTGTAAATATAGTAATCCTGCTCCAACAGCCTGACAACTTTCCTCGCCATTTCTTTATCTTGAGTTTCCGATTCCTGCTTGATGCCGTTAAACAACTCATCAAATGACAAAGCCCCGCCCGCAGCAGCCAAAATATCCAGCAAATTCAGCGCGTAAGGACGCTGTTTTTCGTCGTAGTAACTATCAACTCGCTCCCGATAATATTCCATCTTCCAGGGATTCAGCGGGTCATCCAAACAAGTAGCAATAACTGCCTTAATGGCTGCTACATCCACCAAACCACCGCGCAATCTTAGTTTGACAATTAAGTGATGGATGTAGAAAGGAATGTTGCTTAATTCATCGGCGATAAAAACCGCTGTTCCTTGAATATCCGGTGTTTTGATATTCTCACCTTCCAACAATTTGCGAGCTAAATTAGTTGCATCTTTCGCAGATAGCGGCGGTACATCTTGGACGTACATATCATTAGTTGGATCGTTGGTATAGCCAGCTTTTCTGAGCACTCCAAGGACGTGATGCAAGCCGATCGAACCTGTATAAACCATTCTCACAGCCGGGTACATCTGCCGGATCGATCGCAATGTATCGAGCAATTCCATCGCCGCTGCATCGCCGATATTGTCCAGCATATACGGTACTTCATCCCACAACAAGATGACTCTGCGATCTTGATTTTCCACTAAATCGGCGATGGTTTGAGTCAGCAAGTTTTTCCAGTGCGGGGCGGCAATTTCCGGCAGTTTGAAACCGCTAAATTCTATACCTCCCAATTGACTGAGAAATGCGCGAGTTTTCCTGGCCGTGCGATCGACTTTACTTAAATATTCTTCAACATCTTTAAATATTGTCTCGACAAATTCTAAGGGCGATCGCACGTTTTCTAAGTCGCGATAAATCGGTAATTTATCGGCAGCAGCTTCCGATCGCATCTTTTTAATTACTGAGGTTTTGCCCATCCGCCTCTCGGCACTCAATATAACACTTTGCTGCTCTAAAATACCCCACAAATCGCCAATCAGTCTGTCCCTGCCCATGACTTCTGCTGGGGCAATTTCTCCGCCTGGATTTGCTTTCATTTTGGATGCTTAATTACTTTGTCATTAATTATAACAGCTTCCGCGCTCGCAGAATCTGTTGTTGCAATTTCTCAAAACTATGTATATTTGAACGATCGTCTTTCTCAAAAAACGCCCTCATTTTCTCCATCAATTCGATCGCCAGCGGTACGCCAAGTTGCAATTGTTCCAACACTTCCCGCTGGGCAAAAACTGCTTCCGGTTCTCCTTCTAAAATCAGTTGTCCCCGATCCATGACAAACACCCAATCAGCCCAACGGTAAATGAAATCGAGGTCGTGACTTGCTAATAAAATAGTAGTTCCATTTGCATGAATTTGTTGCAGTCGATCGATCAGTTCTCTGGTATGCTGCGGGTCTAAATAAGCTGTAGGTTCATCTAACAGTAACAATTCCGGTTCTAGTACCATAACATCCGCGATCGACACTCGCTTTTTCTGCCCCAAACTGAGATTGTGAATCGGTCGATCTGCCAATTCAGTTAGATCGAATTGCTCGATCGCCAACTGCACCCGCTGCGCTATTTCCGATTCTGCCAATCCTAAATTGTACAATCCGTAGGAGATATCTTCTTCTACCGCAGACGCTACTAATTGATGTTCGGGATTTTGAAAGACAAGTCCGATTTGTTGGCGCAATTTCGTTATGGATTTGCGATCGTACTGAAAGGGCTTGCCTTGCCAGTATAGCTTTCCCTGTTGGGGTTGATACAGCCCATTTGCTAGCAGGAATAAGGTTGTTTTACCGCAGCCATTTTGACCGATCAGCCCGCATCTTTTGCCTGCGGGAACTTTCAGATTGAGATTTTGAATTGCCGATCGCGCGTTGCAGGGATAGGAGTAAGAAATGCGATCGAATTCGAGAATCGGTTGCGACATATATTGGGATTTGAGATTCGAGGATTGGGAATGGGTAACAGAGAATTGGGAATTGGAATTCAAATTTAAACATCGAGCTTAAACAAATCGAAAACCGATTTTCGATTGTGTTTTTTCAGCTTTTATCTACTTTTGACAACTGCCAAAGTTCAATTTCATAACAGAGATGTTTTTCAAAAAGTTGGCTGGCTGCCAATCCTTCTACAACTAACTTTTTGAACCAGCGCCGAAATATCCAGCGCAACAATTTGTAAACGGGCAAAACCGCGATCGCAATTAAATCTCCAACATAAATCATGGTGTTCAATCCAAACCTGCGGAAAGAATCGACATACAGGTCGATCGTCGGTACAATGTGAGCGGAAATATCCTCTGTTTTTACTAAAGTGAATCCAGCTTGCGACAATGCAGCGCGAAGTTCTGCAACAACATGACAATTAGAGAACATTCCCTCTGTATAGTTAGCATCCGATCGCATCATATCTGCAATTAGCAAGTAGCCACCAGGATTGAGAATACCAGCAGCACAAGAAGCAATATCAACAGCGGCCATATATTGACTGCTTTCGCTCAACAAAATTAGATCGTAAGAATGGGTTGCTTTGAAGTTTTCAAACTTCGTGAGGTGGAAAATTGCCCGATCGCCCGTATACTTGAGAAACCGCTCTTTTTGAAACGGATCGGGTGCTAGTCCTTCTACTGTAAAACCCCGATCGAGCAAATAAGCTGCATTTCCGCCAATCCCGCACCCAACATCCAACACGGTTTTGATATTTTGGGGAATAAAATCTAACAGTTTGGCTGTATAAGCTTCCTGGGCGACACGCAATTGTCCGATGGTTAATTCGACAGCGGGAACAGGTAGAGACTCCCAATAACCGTAGTGCAGGTAGGGCGATTCTGTCAGCCCTAAATAGTAATTCAGCGCTGCATTTTGGTAGCGAGTTACTTTGGAAACAGAAATTGATTTTGAATTCGACATGGAGAGAATTAGGTAAGTTTTAGGATTGTGGGGAGGTTTGAAATTCTTCCCAGCGCTTGCATACTTGTTCGTAACACATAACAGGAGAAATTGCCAAATTTTGCAACAAATTGATATCAATCTGACCGTTGCCGATCGACAAAAACACAATTGCTCGATCGGGTTCGTAGGTAGCAAGGATCTGGAGCAAATTTGAAACAGTTGTTTTCTCTATTTCTAATTTTTGTAAATAAGCATTTGCTTCTAATTGGGCAATAAATTCTAGATCGTACCTTACATTATCGATGCTCCAATTAATATAGCAGTCGATAGAAGTCTTTATTTTGCAAACAACAATGCCTCTGCCTAAATTCAAAAAACCATTCCAAGCAGTATGTCCGATCGACAAAATATTCTGCTGAATAAACAAGTTTTGCCAGTAGCCAAAACTACCCTGCCAAACACTATCTTCGATTCGCATTTCTTTGACTTTCCGTTGCCTAAAATTACGTTATTGTCTAGCCGGAAAAGGAGGGCAACAGCAGATTAATTGTAAAAATATCGAACTAACCATCATCCATACCTCGCAGATGAAAAACAACAGGCAAACAAATCGGCGGGCATCCTGACTCAGAGATTTCAGTATCTCATTACAGTTGCGGGACAGCGCCGGATTTGCACCGAACTTTCCCCCTTACGTCTGATGGCTGTTTCCCATCAGAGCCGATCGATATACGGGGATAGTAACACTATTTTGGATATTTGACAAAAAACTCAATATGTTACCGAGAACTCCATAATTATGCAATTAATAAAAATTGCCACAGCTTCAGTTGCATCAAAACTGGTTGCTGTTCGCCAATTTACTACCCCTCCCCGCCGAGGATCGGCGTTACCAGGCAAAGCCTGGTAACGAATAGAACGAGTAGATTTTTAATGAATTTAGCGTTGAAACACCGCACTTAACAATGTTAAAACCGTGCAGCCGATCGCAGCTTCTAATGTATATCTTCGCGAAGGTTTGTAAAGATAAGAATTCCAAACTCGCAATTCTCCCTGAAAGCCGCGCGATGCCAAACTTAGCGAAACTTGACGGTAATTTTCCAAAGTTCGCTGCAGCAGTTGTCCGATTAAAATGCTTAAACTGCGCATTCCCAATTTCCAAGTACGGTAGCCGCTGCGCGAGTTTTGCGCTATCCAAAGTTCGTCTGCAATTGCCAATAAACTAAAAATAAACCGATACATCAACAACAAAAGTTCTACAATTAATACCGGACACCGCCACTGTCTCAAAACCTGCAAGATTTCGGTAAACGGTACTGTTAGCAGGATGAAATACATGCAGCTTGTCGAGGCTAAAGTTCGGGGAAACAACAGGCTAGCTTGGTAGATGCCAGCGCGACTCGCGTAAATATATAAATTGCCGAAACTCATGCCCCAATTTTGCCAAACATCCCACTGAATTTGATGGATGCGATCGCCCCCAATTCCCGCTACAATCAAAGCAGGCAAACTTGTTAGCAAAAATAACATTGGCAGCGATAGCAACCGCAGGTAAAGTTTCGCGGGAATGCCTGCATAAATTACAGTCCAAACTGCCAGCCAAATAGCTATTAAAAGTTGGACGATCGCCTGAGAAACTAGAGAGAGAATTAACAGGGCGATCGCAAACAATAACTTGTGAGTTGGCGGCAACTTGCGCAAGCGATTTGTGTAAGCCAAACTGTCAATCTGATGGTTCATTTTGGCATTGATTCACCATCGGATTTTTGTCGCTGCGATCGACCTTTGTACAGCCCGATGACATACCCAATTATGCCTGCACCCAATGCTGCTTGAGATGCAAACAACAAACTTTCTATTTCGCCGCTAGCAGGCTCAAAAAAGTGACTGAACCAAGGTTGATAATCGGGTTTAATTTCAGTAATTGCCTGTTCTGCTTGACCGTCCGATCCGCCGTATTCACCGCGCACAAAAACTAGAGGAATTACAGCTAGGAAAATCACAGCAATTATTAACATCCAATTTTGTTGGGAAGTAGCTTGCTGGGGTTTGGCAGGTTTGCGATCCACGGTTTATGACTCCTGTTTCAATAATTTCAAAGTTTCTAACTCTTGCCTGCCGTAAGAATGCAGCCAATTCCAGATCAATACAGTCAGCAATCCTTCGCTGATAGCAAGGGGTACTTGAGTAATGGCAAAAATGCTGGCAAACTTGATAAACGAAGCCAGAAAACCGCCGCTGGCTGCGGGAAAAGCTAGGGCTAATTGAATCGAAGTCGTTAGATAAGTCAGCAAATCCGCGATCGCGGCAGCACAAAAAATAGCTACTCGCTGCTTGCCGGTTCGCAGCAGCAATCGATAGATAAAATAGGCAGCAAACGGACCGACAATTGCCATAGAAAACATATTAGCGCCCAGCGTAGTCAGCCCGCCGTGCGCTAGCAAAATTGCTTGAAAAAGCAGTACCAAAGCGCCGAGTACCGCCATCACAGAAGGGCCGAATAAAATCGCGCCCAAACCCGTACCCGTCGGGTGAGAACAACTTCCAGTTACCGAGGGAATTTTTAAAGCAGAAAGCACAAAAGCAAACGCACCGGCTAAAGCTAACAATAATTTAAGTTCCGGGTGTTCTTTAGTAATCCGCGCGATCGAACGCAATCCCAACACAAAAAAAGGTAGCGCCACCATCCACCAAAATGCCGCCCATTGCACCGGCAAAAAACCTTCCGAAATGTGCATGGCTGCCGCTGGAGTTGCCGAAGCTAAAACAAGATAACAACTCAAGCCAGCGATCGATCCCAGGCTGACAAATTTTCGATTTCGCGCCTTCATTCCGTACCTCGCAGATGAGACTTTTTTAACTAACGTATCGGCGGGCATTCTGACTTCAGAGGTGGAGGACTAAAGTCCTGACTGCGAACCTTATTTACAAACCTCTTTACAGTTGCGGGACAGCGCCGGACTTGCACCGAACTTTCCCCGTTTCCTCTAATGGCTGTTCCCCATTAAAACCGCATCGTTAATCTTGCATTATAGTCGATCGAGCAAATCTCGATCGATATTTTCCCAAAAGGTCGATCGGAAAAACATCTGCGTTTATCCCCGTTAATCTGCCCGATCTGCGGTTACAAAAACCGCGCCGTTTCCGCCGGACTGACCAAAGTATTAGCGCACAAAATTCCCGAAGCAGCAACCGCAGGAACGCCAATTCCCGGCATCGTGCTATCCCCCACTCGATACAAACCCGCGATCGGCGTTTGCGGCCCCGGAAACGTACCTTTTCCCGCCGCGATCGCAGGTCCGTAAGTCCCCCGATCGCGCCTCAAAAATCGCGCGTGAGTTAGCGGAGTTCCGATCGATTCTAACACAATTCTCTCTCGCAAATCCGGGATAATTTTTTCTAAAGCTTCAAACAAAGATTGCGCTTTTTCGCGCTTTTTATTCTGATAAAATTCATCCCGCACCCAGCCTGCATGGGGTTCCAAAGTATAAGCATGAATCGCGTGATGTCCCGGCGGCGCGAGGCTGTTATCCCACACTGTCGGAATCGAAATCATGCAGGTATTTCCCGGTACTGTAATATCAGTATTGCTGGATCGAACTACGACATGATGGCCGGTTAAATTTTCCAGTCCGCCAGCTTTAATTCCCAAATGCAGGTGCATGAAACTGTCAACGGCAGGCGTTGCTAAAGCTTGTTGGCGGTAGCTGGCAGGCAAATCTTCAGGTTGCAGTAATTTTGTATAGGTATCCCAGATGGTTGCGTTGGAAATCACGATTGGTGCGTTAATAATTTCGCCATTGCGCAACCGAATTCCCGCAACTTTGCCAGCAGAAACTAATATTCGATCGACGTGAGTTCCCAACCGCAATTCCCCTCCCCAACGCTGCAAACCTCGAACTAAAGCACTGACGATCGCCCCGCTGCCGCCGACAGGATATTCTACCTTAGAGTGCGATCGTTCGCCTATCATAAATGCGATTTCCGGCGCAACAGTTTCCCCGGCTTTCAAACCCGACAGCAAAAACGATTCCAGATCGATTAAACGGCGCACCCAAACATCGCGCACTTCGCGATCCATCAAATCGCCTGCAGAACCCGCGATCGCCCCTGCCAGCGGCAACATTTTCAACAAAGACGGCCAGTATCTCGTTAACAATACGGGTAGCAATTGCCAGTCCGATCGCAGCGCTACAACCGGAATTCCACGCAAAGCTTCATACAAACCTAATAATTTTTGTTGGAATGCCTGCAATTCTTGCGCGCCTTGCGGTGAAAATTCAGCTACAGCATCTAAGTATTTTTTCGCATCAGCATATACCGGCAAAGTTCCCTCGGGAAAATGGTAATGCCCCAAGGGATCGTAGGCAATTGCAGCGATCGGTTCTTCTAAAATATCCAATACTTGCCGCAGGGGATTGAGCGATCGCGAGTCAGTCAGCCCGCAATAAAAAGACGGACCAGAATCAAAATGAAATCCCCGCAGTGAAAAGCTGTGCGCTGCGCCGCCCGGTATCGTGTGGCTTTCGCAAACGAGTACCCGCTTGCCGTAGCGCGCTAGCATTGCGCCGGCGACTAAACCGCCGATCCCGCTGCCAATTACAATTGCATCAAAGTCTGGCATCGATCGAATGTGATATAATTTTGTTACTTGTTGTTACCCACCGTTTGCAGGGTATTTTTCTGGGGGGAAGCTATGAAATCTTTATCTATTTTAGATGAAGTTGTCCGTACATTAGAAGAAGATGTCAATATCGCTCGCATTAAAAGAATAATATTTTTTGCGTGTAAAGAGTATTGGGAGAACGATGCAGAGCAGCTCGCCAACGTCGATTTAGGTAATTCGATCGAAGAGCTTTGTAGAAAATACAGTAGGTTGGAAGATATTGAAAACGTTTTAAATAGCATTGTTTCTAAGGTTAATAAAAAAGTTGAATACACTTTAGTCGCAGATCAAATTATCTGCCAGCTTAGCAGGCTTTACGAATACCAAGACTTTACCAAATTAGAAACCAACATATCTAACTTTGGCGGTCAGGAATCACCGGCATTTCAAGACGAATTCCAAGCGGAAATGCCAGTCGTTCCAGAAATTACGAGAGACCCTGGAAATCTATTTGATGTCCGACAAAAAATTCTGCAGCAGACAAATCCGCTCAGGGCAAAAATACTAATATTTTCACTTCTTTATCACGAGTTTACATTTAGCGATCGCGACTGGCTGCTGCTGAAAACCCAAGAACTTGACAGCCTGCTGCGGCAACTATTTAATGTCTGTCTCACTCTGGCAGAATTGGAAACTCAATTGTACAGAACAGCAGGCAATTTAGATAATAAAGATGAGAGCGATCGAGCAGCTAGCGCAATTATCCAAGCGATGGCTCCTTGTTACGCGAAACCCCAACTTGAACCGGGCGATCGAGTTAGCGTACCCGTTAAAGAAGATTACGACCAGACGCATTTAAGTAACAATGTTTATGAAGATCGGGTAACTGACATACCTAAAGATTATTTTGAAGCCGGGGATATTACTCGCATGACTCAAGCCGCTCCAATTCAGTATCATTATGACCCCCGCGAGAATAATTTAGTAGCGGACGCATTCGCTGTTTCGCTGCCGAACGAACGCGCGATCGGAAACAGCAACAGTTCGACTCTTGACTTCAAACACGAACTCGCAGAAACATTGTTGGTTGTAGAAATGCCGCCAGCAACTGCGAGTTACGAGCCCGAAGTTCCCCCAATCCACCTAAATATCAGCAATTCGATCGAACAAAAATTGAGTTTAGAAGAAGAAATTAAAGAATTGGTGAATCAAAGTGCGAACTCCGCTAGCGAGCAAATAAAAAAGATATTAACAGACTTAGAAGCAAATTTGAACGAACAATTTTCTACTGAAAGTGAAGAGCAACGTTTGTACTGGAAATATAAAGCGCTCAGAAATTATGTAGGAAAAATTCAGGGATTTACAGGAAAATTAACAAAAATTCTGGGGGAATTGGAGTCAAAAGAAAGCGGGCGATCGACGACAAAACAGCAAGCTAATGTTTCTGGAAATGCCGCGCAAACACAGCAGAGAAACGAGAGAGATCGATCGCGCCAGCAGAAGCTTGTAGAAATGGCAAAACAAGGCAATCCAAAGGCGATCTCCCTTTTGATCGATCGGGTATTGTACCCCAAAGGAATCAGCGCTACAGCAGGATTTAAAGACGGCTGGCTGCACGTTATTTTGGAATCCGATCGCCCGCCAAACCAACAAGATACAGCCACATACATTTACAAAAAACTTTGTACTTTAAAAGCTCAATTTGTGAATAAAGTTAAAATTCACGGGCGACAGTCCGGCCACAAAACCTTAGCTTGGACTCAAGAATTCGTCAAGCAAAATAATTAAATTTTTAGATGGATTTTGATACGGATTTTTAAGTACAAATTACAATTGATACTTAAAAAAAATAACAATCGATCGATCGATAATAAATTATGAATGCGAGCGAACTTTTAAGGCGGTATACATCAGGGGAACTAGATTTTAAAGGTATGAACCTGCGGGGCGCTTACCTCAGCGGAGCCGATCTAATTGGCGTCAACTTAAGCAATGCCGACTTATTTAGCGCCAACTTAACGATGTCGTACTTGAGCAGAATCAACCTTCAACGTGCCAACTTGGGTCATGCAAAAATGTCTGGCGCTAACTTAAATCAAGCTAGTTTAAGCGGAGCAAATTTGTCCGATGCCGACTTGCACGGCGCTACATTACAGGGCGCAGATCTGCGAGGTTGCAATATATCTTTAGCAATTTTAATCGATGCAAATTTGACCGATTCAGATATGCGCGGCGTCAATTTGCAAGGGGCAGATTTGCGTGGCGCGTGCTTGCGGGGTGCAAATTTGCGCAAGGAACAGCGAATTTTTGAAGCTGCAAATTTGCGGGGTGCAAATTTGCAGGGTGCTGACTTGCGCGGTGTCAATTTAAATTATGCAGATTTGACTAAAGCCAATCTCAGTCGAGCAAATTTGACCGAAGCATCTCTGCGGGAAGCAAATCTGAGTCAGGCAAATTTTAGCGAAGCGATTATGCATAGTGTATTTTTGACAGAAGCTAATTTAGTTGAGGCTAATTTTTCCTGGGCTGTAATGACTAATGCTAAGTTGGAAAGAGCAGTATCGATCGATGCGGATTTAGCGGGTGCTAACTTGCGAGGCGCGTTTCTTCCTGATGTTAAATTGAGCAATGCTAATTTAATTATGGCAGACTTGACTGGGGCTAATTTGGTGAGGTCAGATTTGAGCCGAGCTAATTTCCATCAGGCTAATTTGAGCGATGCGGATCTGACTGATGCTTACATGGCTAAAACGGATTTGCGAGAGGCTATTTTACACCGCACAAACTTGATTAGAACCGATTTGAGTACGACCAATTTAGTGGGAGCTCAGTTGCGCGCTACCATTATGCCAAGCGGTGAAATTCAAGGGTAAATAGTTGAGAGTTGAGAGTTTGGCAAGGAGTTTTGAGTTTTGAATTTTGAGTTTTGAGTTAAAGACAGTTCTTTATTCAAAACTCAAAACTTAAAACTCAGAATTTCTCCTCTCTCTCAGTCTTGCGAATGTCAAATTCAAGACTTTAGCAAACAAGTAGGATGGAACATGAGTTCTCAAGTAAGTCCGATACCGGGGGATTTTCTTGCCCAGTATCCAACAATTGCTGCATTAAGTTGGCAAAGTTATGTTGACAGCGATAAAAGCATCACCAGGTACAGTCTTTTTGCTGGCGGGCAGACGTGGCAAGCCTGGAGAGTTACGGAATTTAACCTGTTTTCTACTTTCGCTAATTGCAGAAATTAGCATTGCATAGCGGGGTTTTCCAAGCAAATTTGCTATCATGTAGGGTGCGCGGCGCACACCTTACTGTTCTTGGTGATTGAAAATCCCCATGTTAAATTATGGCAAATTACAAAACTGTGTTGTTGTTTAACAGTCTAACTTTACTGTTAATCGGGCTAGTAACTGCCTGCTTGAGTTCGATCGGTTCCTCGGTAAAAGGATTGTTCTTGCCGCCTTGTCTCGCTACGTATCCGGGTGCGGGCTTCTTTTTTTTGACATTTCAAATGTTATTTTATTTAGCGGTAATGGTCTGTATTTTTACTTGGGGCTTGCTGAAGATCGTGCAGCCCGATCGCCCGGAAAATCGATTTATTTTATATTCTGCACTGTTTGTAGGTTGCTTTTTGTTTAATGAAGTTTTTCGCACTCACGTTCACCTGGGACGCGCGGGTTTTCCGAAGGTGACGATCGTCATATTTTACGCCGCGCTGGCTATTGCCTACGGCTTAAGTTTTCGGAGGCAAATTAAATTGAGTCCTTACCCTTTACTGCTGGGCGGTGTTGGGTTGTTATTTTTGGCCTTTTTTGCAGAAGCGCTGCCCGTACAAAATGAGATTGTTGCAAGTTTGTTAGAGGGAGTTCCGAAGTTATTGAGCGGCGTGAATATTGCACTGTATTTTTGGTTTTTGTGTCAGGGTTTGGTAGTGCGATCGCTCAATTTTTCCAAGTACGATCGAACCACCTGTTTGTAGTAATATCAATAGTTTGTAGTAAGGACTAAAGTCCTGTTTGCCTCAAAATCTCCCAGGAATAGTCTTGCTCCCCCCTTAGTAAGGGGGGCTGGGGGGGATCGAAGAGGCAAAAAAATACGCCTTAGCCCGATCGTTTGCAATCGCTCGCATCTTAGATTATTCTGGATTGCGAGACTTTAAACAAAAGTGCGACACTGTAAAAAAAGCAATTCATTAACTATTCGAGGTATTCCGTGAAACAAACTCTTATTAAACTGTTGAAAACAGGCTTCAATGCAAATAATTCTACCCAGAATTATCAATTAAGTTTATCAGAGACTCTAGAGCGGATTGACAAACTATTTGGTTGCGATCGCATTCTGAAAGAATTCGACAAAAACATTACAGTCCCTTACTACAATCAAAGCGAATGGGGCTATCGTTTCTATCATTCCGATCGAGGCTCCATCCACCTAGCTTTAAATTTTGATGGTGTATTTAAGCCAGAGGGTTACTACGTCCAACCTCTAACAGTAGGCGAACAAATCGATCGGCTTGGTGCTAAAGACGTATTAGAAATTGGTTCGGGGAAAGCATTTAACAGCCTATTTTTAGCAGAAAAATACCCCAACGTTAAATTTACAGGAGTAGATTTGACACCATTGCATCTGAAACTCGCCCAGAAAAAAGCCAGTCAGGTTAATAATTTATCCTTTAAATTTGGGGATTTTAACCAAAAACTCGATTTTCCCGATCGCTCTTTTGATATTGTGTTTGCGGTCGAGTGCTTGTGCTATTCTACCAAACAACCCGAAGTAGCTCTTGCAGAAATTTTCCGCATCTTGCGTCCGGGCGGTCAACTAATTGTTTTTGATGGTTATCGCAAAGCCAAAATCGAAACATTCGATAAAGATTTGCAACTGGCTACCTGTTTGACAGAAACTAGCATGGCAGTGCAGCAAGGTTTTCTGGAGATTGAAAACTGGTTGAATGTCGCCAGTTCCATAGGTTTTGATGTCGAAACAAAGGAAGATTTATCTTTTGCTACTTTGCCCAATCTTGCGAGGTTGAAAAAACTATCTCTCAAATTTATCCAGTCCTCTTGGCGAGCTAATGTTATCGCTTTTTTGTTACCCAAATATTTAGTTAGAAATGCGATCGCCGGTTTGTTGATGGAGTTTATTTTCGCTCCGAAAACAGGTTCTTGCAGTTATTGCAAAGTGATTTTAGAACGTCCGAAAGTTTAGGGCGTGGTTTCAGGCAGATCCCCCCCAGCCCCCCTTAAAAAGGGGGGAGCAAGAGTGTCAAAAAGTTTGGGGCGAGGTTTCAGGCAGATCCCCCCCAGCCCCCCTTTTTAAGGGGGGAGCAAGAGTGTTAAAGTTGGTATTGTTAAAAAATAGCTTCAAAGTCCCCCTTTTTAAGGGGGATTTAGGGGGATCTAAATCTTTTAGTTCGATTGGTGTTCTAGAACGAAAAAACGAAAATTTGTAGGGGCGGGTTCGCCAACAATCTCCGGTAAAAATGCATAATCTTGTAAACCCGCCCTCACCCAACGAAAAATACAAATGTACCGCAATTACAGCAGTTTTCAGGTATGTGAGGGACGAAAGAAACCCGGTTTCGTAAGGGCGGTGCCCCCGTGCCCGCCCTCGGTTTGGAGGGGTGTACTTCATAAACTTGCAATCTGCTGTAATTGGTAAAACGTTCGTGTAAATAACGGCGGGGATGGGCGGGTTTATCAGACTGTTTGTCTATTTCCTAGATGGTTGGTGAACTCGCCCCTACAGGATTATGGAATGTTTTTGATGAAGCTACATCACCAATTAAAACAGAAAATATCGCTGCGCCATCGGCAAAACAGTTGCCGGTTCGCAAATCAACAATTGCCCGTCCGCCCTCACTTCATAAGTTTCCGGATCTACCTCCATTTCCGGTAAATAATCGTTGAGTTTCATGTCTCGTTTGCTAATTTGCCGCGTCCCAGAAACCGCCACAGTTTGCTTTTGCAAACCTAGCTGTTTGGCAATATCTCGATCGCCCGCAGCCTGCGAAATAAATGTCAAAGAAGTTGCACCAATTGCGCCTCCAAAACTGCCAAACATCGGCCGCATGTGCACTGGCTGAGGCGTTGGAATGCTGGCGTTAGCATCTCCCATTTGCGCGAAAGCGATCGCCCCTCCTTTAATTACCAATTCCGGTTTTACCCCAAAAAATGCCGGCCGCCACAAACACAAATCTGCCAATTTTCCCTCTTCCACCGAACCGACATACTGACTGATTCCGTGAGTAATTGCGGGATTAATCGTGTATTTCGCAACGTACCGCTTCGCCCGAAAATTATCTGGTTCGCTGTTAGTAGAACCCGCATTCTCCCCGTTCAAAATTCCTCTTTGCACCTTCATTTTATGTGCCGTTTGCCAAGTCCGAATAATCACTTCCCCAACCCTTCCCATCGCCTGCGAGTCGGAAGAAATCATGCTAAACGCGCCCAAATCGTGCAAAATATCTTCAGCAGCAATAGTCTCTCTTCTAATTCTCGATTCCGCAAAAGCCACATCTTCAGGAATCCCCCGATCTAAATGGTGGCACACCATCAACATATCTAAATGTTCTTCTAAAGTGTTGACAGTGTAAGGGCGAGTCGGGTTAGTAGACGAAGGCAAAACATTAGCTTGCCCGCAAACTTTAATAATATCCGGTGCGTGTCCGCCACCCGCACCTTCTGTGTGGTAAGTGTGGATGGCGCGATTTTTAAATGCAGCAATTGTAGCTTCCACAAATCCCGCTTCGTTGAGAGTATCCGTGTGAATTGCCACTTGCACGTCGTATTCGTCAGCTACACTCAAACAAGTGTCGATCGTTGCTGGTGTAGTTCCCCAATCTTCGTGCAGTTTCAAACCCATTGCACCGGCCAATATTTGTTCGACTAATCCTTGGGGTTGGCTGCTATTTCCTTTACCTAAAAACCCGAGATTTACCGGAAAAGCATCGGCGGCTTGCAGCATTCGATATATGTGCCAAGGGCCGGGAGTGCAAGTTGTGGCGTTTGTACCCGTCGCCGGGCCTGTTCCTCCTCCGATCATTGTGGTGATTCCAGAGGCGATCGCGACTTCGATTTGTTGCGGGCAAATAAAGTGAATGTGAGTGTCAATTCCGCCTGCTGTAAGAATCATTCCTTCGCCGGCAATGACTTCTGTACCGGGTCCGATAATAATATCTACTCTATCTTGAATGTAAGGATTTCCGGCTTTGCCAATTTTTAAAATTTTGCCGTCTTTAATGCCGATATCTGCTTTGACAATTCCCCACCAATCCAAGATTAAAGCATTAGTAATTACCGTGTCAACTGCGCCATCATTATTAGAAATCGGCGACTGTCCCATGCCGTCGCGAATTACCTTACCGCCGCCGAATTTGACTTCATCGCCGTAGGTTGTCAAGTCTCGTTCGACTTCTATTAACAATTCTGTATCGGCCAAACGCACGCGATCGCCCGTTGTCGGTCCGAAGGTTTCCGCGTAAGCGCGGCGGCTCATTCTATAAGTCATATTACTTAGTCACTCCTCAGATTTTATCGATGTTACGCAATTACTAAGCTGCTTTATTTTACACTAATTATTTGCCAACAGTTCTTGCCTGCTGCATCCCTTCGGTAAACTAAACAAATGGTTTGAAACATTTCTGATAGCGCTTCTACTATAGATAATGACCGTTCTGGCAGAAGCTGCAACTCATGATTGCGGTGCAGTTTGTCAATTTCTTCTGTCCGCAACTCATCTATCGTAGCTGTTAAAATCTTGGAATTCTCATGTTTAATAAACTTGGAGTCTCAATTATCATTGCGCATCACTGCAATTTGAAAAATATCAAATATGGTTAAAAAATCAGAATAATGAACGGCGTTATTCGGGGTTGCAGTGTCATCGATCGACTATCAACTCTCAACTCTCAATTGTCAACTCTCAATTGTCCACTGTCAACTTTCAACTCTCTATTCTCTACTCTCTACTCTCAAATGTTTAATCAAGCATTTTCTTAATTTCCCTTTGCAAAACCTCAGTATCTACTGTCATGTCATAGGCTTGCAAACTCCAATGTTCTGGATCGTTACTGGGTTCAACCATATAGGAGTAGTCGAGCCCCAGTATTTGAGAAATGTAATAGAAATAAGGCGGAGTATAGCCTCCATTAAAAAATTCTAACACTTTAGTACCTGGTTTGCACCACAGCAGATTTGTGAAACCAGCACCGTGAGGGCCGACAATTATTGCTGCTTCTTGAAACAGCCGAATTTGTTCGTCAACGGGGCGAGATATATCTTCCAAAATTTCAAAACCAAATTTCTGCAATACTTCTCTAACCTCTGCTTCATTTTTCACCCGACGCTTGACAGATCTTGAGATGTAAATTTTCCTGGTTGCTTCGCTGGTTTCCGGCGGGCAGAATCTGTTGCGCAAGTCGAGAATATCCGGTATGGCATTCGACATATTGTTTCCCAAGATTGCGGATTCAGTCTGAATTTCTTCTTGCCAATTTCTAGTATCTATCAGCGCACTTTTGGGAATCCCCAATTTTTGTAAGTATTCTGTCTCGTAATTGGTATTGCGCAGGGGATAGCAGATTTTCACTTCTTCCCAAATGCCTTGACCGAAAACCTTTTCGATCCGACACAGCTTGCTTAATGTCCCCATGATAAAATCGTAATACCCGCCCCAAAAGTGCGACCAAGGAGCGATAACTGTGGGGAATTTTACCTGCTTGAGTTTGTAGGGCAAGTCCAGCAGACCGGAAGCATTGCCGTAATCTAAGTCTAACATCGATTTCCCGTTAATTAAAACTGTTCCCGATCGGCAAATACTTAACGATTTTATGCGATCGCCTACTCCAATCTGCCAAATATAATATTTGTCAAAGTTTACAGTAAAATCCTTGACTAACCATTGAGAATCCACGCCATTTAAAGATTTTAAGGCAGGTAAAACAACTGGTTTGTAATCTTTTTGGTAAAGAATCGCATCTTCTAGCATCTTGATGCTGGCATCCCGATCGAGCGGGTTTCTCCAAACTTTACTTGCTGCCACCAGCAAGCTAAATTTAAACTTTTGCTTTAAATCATCTACGGATCTTGTGACTTTCATAAACGATTTATTTTTTGTGTAAAATCATTAAAAAAGATTAATATATAATATAAAAGCAGTCGGGATGAGAATGCTTAACTATTAATTAACAGTTATGACCCGTCAATGTCCTAACTGCTTTGGCTATTCCTTTACCCGGTGGCAGGTATAGCAGAAGGAAGAAGGAAGAAGGAAGAAGGAAGAAGGAAGAAGGAAGAAGGAAGAGGTAATAATGGCAAGGGTTTGGGCGCTCAATAATGTCCTAACTGTCTTGGCGGTTGCTATAAAAACCCCCATTTAACGAAAGGGATAGAGAAAAATTAGCGATCGACCTTCAAGGGGATACCAAACCTGGATTTGAGATCGCACTCCTAGAGACACGCACTCTCTATGCAGGGATATGTAGGGTGCGCGGTGCGCACCTTACCGCCATCATTCCTGCATCAAACTAATTTTTGCGTCGGGATTGTATGAGTAATTTCTACTCGATCGAAAAAATCTTTACATTAATTCGCAATCGGACTCTGGGTTATTATAGCAGTCCCAAATCATTTGTAAAGTTTTTACCCCACCCCAACCCGACCCTTACTAAGGGCGAGGGAGTAAGAAATTTACAAATCATTTGCGATCGCTATAGTTATCGATCTAACAAAATTTATCCCAGGATTTTGGTGAGTTCCCTTCTCAAAACCTCTGCATCTACCGTCATATCCATGCCAATTAAACTCCAATCTTCTGAAGCATCGCTGTCATCAACGGTACAGGAATATTCTAACCCCAAAATCTGACAAATGTAATAATAGAAGGGCGGAGTATACCCTGCATAAAAGAATTCCATCACTTTAGTACCGGGCTGACACCACAGCAAATTTGTAAAAGCAGCACCGTGAGGACCGACAATAACAGCAGCTTCTGCAAACAAGCGAATTTGTTCGTCAACGCTGCGATCGGCATCTTCTACAATTTCAAAGTCAAATTCTTGCAAAACCTCCCGCACTTGCGCCTCATTTATCACTTGGCGCCTGCTTTTTCTAGATAGATAAAGTTTGCGGTAAGGCTTGATGTTTTCCTGAGGGCAAAATTTACTGCGCAACAGATTTAGATCGTAAGGGCTGGGAAAATACCAGTCTTGATTGTTGCCTACCACGGCGCATTCTGCATGGTAGGTAGTGTCGCGATCGCGAGAGTCGATTAGCGAACTTTCGGGAATACCCAATTTTGCCAGGAATTCCCGCTCAAATCTTGTATGGCGGAGGGGATAACAAATTTTTGCTTCTTGCCAAATTTCTTTGCCAAAAGCTTCCTCGATCCGGCACAGTTTCGCCAGGACAAAAATGACATAATCGTAATAACTGCACCACAAATGCGACCAAGGAGCAACTACCAACGGATAGGTAATTTGATGAGGTTTGTAAGGCCATTCGAGAATACCCGCACCGCTGATCCGAAAATCCAAATCTAAAAGCAGCTTGTTGTTGAGCAGCGTGTTTCCAGAGGAACAAAGAGTTATCGAATCTATTTGTTCCGTAGCGCAGATTTTCCAAACATAATCGGGGTCAAAAGACACTACTCTTTCTGTGGGAAAATAAAGAGAAGGCACGTGATTTACCGAGAGTAATTGTGGTATTTTAATGGCATCGTGCTGCTTTTTGTAAACGATGCTGTTGTCTAGCAATTTGATGCTGGTGCGTCGGTCTAAAGGGGTTCTCCAGACGCGCCTAGAAGTAGCCAGCAAGCTCTGTTTTAACAGCAGTTTTAGCTGGTCGATTAATTTTGGATTCATGGTAAGCTTGGAATTTGTAAGTTCGCGACTCCAACAATTACAGTGCTTGAGGCATTTACTAGGTGATGTAGGACGCGCACTGCGCACCTTGCCGCTATTAGTAGCGTGTCAAACTACTTGTTGCTTAAGCTCTGAATTAGTATCGATCGCAAACAGCCGGTTTTAACTCGGTCAAAAGTCAGAAAACTAACACCCTTTCTCCAAAAAAATGCAATTGCAGGCAAGCTTTAAAGTCTGACTGCCCTCAGCCATACCTCCGCTTCGCAGCGCCCCATTATTCAGCACAAATCTCAAATGTCAAATGTTATAGTGTACCGTCTACTTTCCCATTAAATCCGTAAACTTGACGGCTGCCGGCAAAAGGCACCAACTGAATTTCTCTTTCATCTCCCGGCTCAAATCTCACTGCCGTACCTGCAGGAATATCTAACCGCATTCCTTTTGCTCGCTCTCGATCGAATTCTAAAGCTTCGTTTGCTTCAAAAAAGTGATAGTGGGAACCGACTTGAATCGGTCGATCGCCCGTATTTGCTACTAACAAGCGCACCGTCGGGCGATCGGCATTTAATTCTATTTCGCCTTCTGAAACGATCGTTTCTCCCGGAATCATATCAACCTCCTGCTAGTTTTTGGGACTCAATCTCTGCGGTTCAATTTTTAACGCATCTGTTAACGGATCGGATCGTGTACTGTTACCAACTTAGTTCCATCGGGAAAAGTCGCCTCAACCTGGACTTCGTGCACCATTTCCGGTATCCCTTCCATCACGTCTTCCCGCGTTAGGAGAGTCGTCCCGTAACTCATTAAATCTGCGACGGTTAGTCCATCTCTTGCCCCTTCTAAAATCGCTGCTGAAATGTAGGCTATCGCTTCTGGATAGTTTAATTTTAAACCTCTTTGTTTCCGGCGCTCTGCTAACAGGGCGGCGGTGAAAATCAGCAGCTTGTCTTTTTCTTGGGGCGTGAGTTGCATTGTTATTCTTGTGAGGGCGATCGAACTGCTTGTTTGAGTTCAACTATACACTTGACAAAGATAGTGTTAACATCCACTGCGTGTCAAGGGGCTGCGCGGTGCTTTTTATGTGTTACATTTATTTGTAACAGTTGAAAGAGCAACTATTCGCAACTCAAATACTATCCTATAGTATCCAAAGTCGGGGCAAACAGCAAGGGCGATCGGCAAAAGACAAGCGCAACAATTGCCAAATGCGGACAAACCAGTCTCTAGCGGCAGCGGTAGAATCGCCCCGATACCGACACAGCAAACCGTTGGGAATGCGAGTGACGCCGGCGTTTGAAGTGGTGGAATTAATTGTTGTTTTGCACTGCAGGGCGCGCACTTTTTCCACGATTTCTGCTGTCACCGGTTCGCCTACCCAAGCGAGGGTAGCTGTAACGGGTTTTCCAGCCAAACCGTGGGGACTTTCGAGCATTTTTTCCCCGCCTTTGAGCCATTGTCTGTCAATCCAAATCGGGCGGTTTTGCTGCCAGATTTCCGAGTGCGATCGCCATTCTCCCGAGCAGAATTTTTCACCCCTGGCGCTGCGTCCGAACCGCGTAATTTCCCACAGCAAAATTCTCGCTTGCGGCGCTAATTCTACGCGCAAATCTTGCCTGTAAATTGCGCCCTCAAAAACTATTGTTTCTTGAGGCAGCCATTCCAAAACAGCACCGGAATCGATGTTCAGCTCGATATTTTGTTGTGCTTGCTGTCCGTTGCTGCGATAAATTTTACCAGCGGCGGCCGTGGTAATTAAAGCTTTGGCATTGGCTTCTAGTTGGAAGTTGAGAGACAGCCGATCGCCCCCAACAACTCCCCCCGCCGTGTGCAAAATTGCCGTGTGGCAAACTTCTTTTCCCTCAGGATAAAAGGGACGCTGCACTTTGAGCGGGGCTTGCATTTCATTGCGAATAATTTGAGTTTTGCCGCTGCGGTTAGCATAGGCTAAATTGAGGCGACCGTGCCAATTGTTTTGAACTGTATTTGTAGGTAGTTCGATCGAAGTTTCTCTCACAAGTTTTTGCCGTAGCCTAATACACGATCTATCATACATCCTACATCCTACAGAATTCTGACTCCTGACTCGCGAATTCTGACAAAATACAGCTCGACCTTAGAGAATCCAATTCACAATTCTTGCTCTGATCTCCCGAATTCTCTGCGTATTAAAAACATTTACTCTCCAAAATATACCGCGAATGGCGTGCGGGCGAACAACTTTTTTAAATAATGATAATCGTTATCTATTCTTTGTGCGATCGCCACTGAATTACTATTAAATTAGTATAAAGATTTACATTTATTGACGATCGAATCAGCGAAGATGTGCCTTACATAAAACACGCCCGCGATCGTAACATAAAACACCGCCGCGAGCGTGATAAAACACGCCCGCGAGCGTGATAAAACACGCCCGCGAGCGTACATAAAACACGCCCGCAAGCGAAGGCGCTGGCACTATTTTTCGCAGGGGAATACAGACTATGCCTCAAGTTCTCTTCAAAGTCGATCTAACCAAACCGATGTCCGAACAGGAATTAGTCGGTCACAACCGCTGGCATCCAGATATTCCAGCAGTAGTTTCCGTCAATCCAGGCGAGGTATTTCGCATCGAGTGCAAAGACTGGACAGACGGACAAATTAAAAATGACGACAACCCCGACGACATTCGCGATGTAGACTTAACAGTCGTTCACGTTTTGAGCGGACCAATTTATGTTAACGGCGCGCAGCCGGGGGATATTTTAGTAGTCGATATCCTCGATATCGGGGCTTTGCAAGGGGATGAATGGGGCTTTACCGGAATTTTTGCTAAAGAAAATGGTGGCGGTTTCTTGACCGAACATTTTCCGACGGCGGCGAAAGCAATTTGGGATTTTCAGGGAATTTATACCGCTTCCAGACACATTCCGAAAGTACGGTTTGCTGGAATTACCCATCCGGGTTTAATCGGCTGCGCTCCCTCTCAGGAATTGCTGAATAAATGGAACAAACGGGAAGCAGAATTAGTCGCTACAAATCCCGATCGAATTCCACCTTTAGCAGCCTTGCCGAATCCCAACAATGCAGTTTTGGGTTCCCTCAAAGGAGCAGAGTTCGATCGAGTTGCTGCGGAAGCGGCGCGCACTGTTCCTCCCCGCGAACACGGCGGCAATTGCGATATTAAAAACCTGTCGCGGGGTTCGCGAGTTTACTTCCCGGTTTATGTCGAAGGCGCGAAACTTTCGATGGGAGACATTCACTTTTCTCAAGGCGATGGAGAGATTTCATTCTGCGGGGCAATTGAAATGTCCGGATATATCGACCTCCACGTCGATATTATCAAAGGCGGCATGGATAAATACGGGATGGTCAACCCAATTTTTAAACCCGGACCGGTGGAACCTCGCTATTCTGAGTACCTAGTTTTTGAAGGGATTTCGGTTGATGAATTTACCGGGCAACAGTATTATATGGATGCTCACGTTGCTTATCGCCGAGCTTGTTTGAATGCGATCGAATACTTGAAAAAGTTTGGTTTTACTGGAGAACAAGCATATTTGCTGTTAAGTTGCGCTCCGGTGGAAGGTCGCATCAGCGGCATTGTGGATATTCCAAATGCTTGCTGCACGCTTGCCATACCGACGGAAATTTTTGAGATGGATATTTTGCCATCTTAATTATAGGACTTATATCCTGTCCGGTCGATCGACCGCGAGCAGATTAGTTCGTAGTGCAGACTGAAGTCCGCTCTATTTTTCGGACTTCAGTCCGCACGCTCGATCCGTTTTTGCATTCCTAATTTACGATCGAAAATTCCTATGCCCCTATACGATTTTAAGTGTGAAACTTGCGGTAATTTTGAGAAGTGGCGCTCTCTTGCAGAAGTGGATGCTCCCGTGCTTTGTCCGACTTGTGAAACTGCTGCTAAACGCATCTTTTCGCCGCCCATGCTTTTAACGGGAAACCTGCGCTTGAAAGCTCGAGAAAATAAAGAACCGCAAGTGATTCAGCGTTCCGAAGAGCCCAAACCGCAGCGGAATCGAGAACACCGAGGGGGACGACCTTGGATGATCGGTCACTGATGCTGTGCGATCGCGCCTTCGATCGATTACCATTGCAACAACAGTTTGTAGTGCGGACTTGAGTCCGCACTCCGAATTGTCAAAATAAGTTTTTTTGCAGGAGGCGCAATTCAAATTTAACAACTTTCTATCACATCTCTTATGTTAAATCTCTACCGATCGCATCTCTCCTAAGTTCGATCCTAAGTTTAGATCCTCAATTCGATCGCTCGCTAAAGCAAGCTCGCAGATGGATTGACAACTATTGTATTCGATCGTAATTTATCGATTTAAACCTAAAAACTAACGGAAAAAGCAAATCAGGTTGGGTCCAATAGGGTCTGACACTCCCAACTCAGTAAAAATACTAAGTCGGTTATTATAAATTTATGTAAATCTGCGTGCGATCGCATAAACTGTTGACTGAGATCACAAACATCTGGCTCGGAAAACATGGATACTTAAAGAACACAGGTTAAATTGTTCCGGCAGTCTGCCGCGATCGTACAGCTCGCCCTGCCAGTCTCAATACAGGGATCGTTCTTGACATTGCACTACCCAACAATTGACCCAAAGTTAAAACCCTAGGTTTTAACTTTGGTTTAGCTGTTAGCAAAATACTTTTTGACACATTTTATTAAAGGATAAAAATGTGTAATTGTCAATTACTCCTGATAAATTTGGGGGAAAGCAATGTTATTATTTAGCCGCACTAAGCCCATAGATAGCCAAACCAAAACAGATAAATCTGTCCCAAAAAAACTCTGGCAGAATTTATCTATAGAGCCAAATTGGTTGCAGGGAAAATTCAGCCGCTTGCGGATCGGTTACAAGATCGGCTACGGCTACGCTTTAGCTATTGGGATAGCAATTTTCGGCACCGGTGCGGGGCTAAAATTAGGAGACTATTTTCGCAAGGAAGCTTTAACTCAGCTAAATGTTTCCCAACAGCAGCAGCAACTCCTGCAAAACTTGCAAAATAACGTATTTGAAGCCCGATCGCACGCTGCGAGGATGCCTGCAGTGTTGGGAGACAGGGTTTGGCTGGAATACGAAAACGATCGGTTTTTTCTGCAAATCAACGAGGCGAAAGCCCTGATCGAAGACAATCAATCTTTTGCAACGCGAAATCGCGATCGGCTAGCAGTAGAAGAAAAAAAATTACAGGATTTGTTGCAGAGATATGCAATCGTCATCGATTACTACGCCCAGATAACTAGACAGCAATTAAAAGAAGTCGAAGCCTGGAATTTGCCACCAAATCAAATAGAAGCCGCACAGCTACAAATCTTGAGAAATACTAGCGGCGAAGCAGCATTTGATTTAGATCGACTGGCCGATAATTTAAATGAAATAATCCTCGCAGTAGATGTTCAAAAACTGCAAGCAGCAACAGCATTAGAGGAGGCTGAAGCTTTGCGGAACCGAATTATTTTAGGGAGTATGCTAATTTCAGCATTGATGGCTACCGCACTGGCATACAACACCAGCCGCGCGATCGCCCAACCCCTCGAAGCCGTCACCAACGTCGCCCAGCAAGTCGCTCGCGAATCCAATTTCAACCTGCAAGTACCCGTCACCACACAAGATGAAATAGGAGTTTTTGCCGCATCCTTCAATAAATTAATTCAGCGAGTTAGCGACTATACAAAAGAACTCAAAGAAACTCAAGCCCAACTAATTCAAACCGAAAAAATGTCATCTCTCGGTCAAATGGTTGCGGGTGTCGCCCACGAAATTAACAATCCCGTCAACTTTATCCGAGGCAATGTCGATTATGCCAATAAATACATCCAAGATTTACTAGAACTGATCGACCTCTATCAAGAAACCTATCCAACAGCAACCGCAGAAATTCAATACTTCACCGAAGATATCGAAGTAGAATTTATCAAAGAAGATTTGCCAAAAACGCTGGATTCAATGAAAATGGGAGCCGATCGCATCTGCGAAATCGTCACATCCATGCGCAATTTTTCCCGATCGTCCGATCTCAGAAAACCGTCAGACATTCACGAAGGAATTGACAGCACTCTCGTAATTCTCAATCACAGGCTCAAACAAGGCATCGAAGTTATTAAAGAATACGGCAGTTTGCCCCTTGTAGAATGTTATGGAACCCAATTGAATCAAGTATTTATGAACGTCATCGGCAACGCGATCGATGCGCTAGAAGAGTTAAAAGCTGCTGACAAAAACTATTCGCCGAAGATTTGGATCGCCACGGAAGTTACTGCTGAAAACACAGTCACCGTCAAGATTTGGGATAACGGGCCGGGGATTGACTCCGCAATAGCAAAACACATATTCGATCCATTTTTCACCACCAAGTCGATCGGCAAAGGCACCGGATTGGGGCTGGCTATTTCCCATCAAATAATTGCCAAACATCAAGGGAAAATAAATGTAAATTCCCAAATCGGAGAGGGAACAGAATTTATAATTACTTTGCCGATCGTGTCAAATTAAGTAGAAGGTGGTAGGTGGTATCTGACCTCGCCTTCAGCATTGGTCAGAGGACTGCCGTCAACTCACGCGCAATTCATAAGGCAGCGCGTTGGGCGGGTTCCCCGACTTGTAGCGACTGCCGTCTCAACACCTCCCTTTCGGGTAGGTTTGAGGCTTCTTGCTGTTCAAGCTAAAACCTACGCCCAGATCAAGAATCCTTCGATCGCACTTGTTCAAATTCTTCAGAATCATCGGAAAAATTAGAGTCTTCGCTACTCTTAGTTCGCCCCGATTCACCATTATTCGTAGCAGCGCCGTATCCCTGCAAATCCCCAGGCAAAGCCGCATCGTAACCCCGATAATAACCTTCATCCAAACTCGAATCTTCGATCGAAATCGCCCCTCTCTGACTCGGCGACAATCTATCGCCCCCTCTCCCCCTGCCAGAAATCGACGGTTTTCGAGTAAAACTTTTCCAAGCAGCCCTAATCCCAGTCATCACGCTGCGAGTCGTCACCTGCACGTTTTGCGCCTGTTGCTTCGCGCTACCAATACTTCGATCGACCTGTTTCACCACCTTGCCCGCACTTTGCACCCCCTCGCTGACATCATCCGTCAACTCGCTAATTTCCAGCCCCGTCAGCCGAATCGCCTCCAAAGTTGGCGGAAATTCCCGAGACAGCGTGTCGGCCAACTTTTCCACGCTGCGGGCCGCCCGCGCCATAGCTTGCACCGCAGGTATCAAAGTCACTAACACAGCAGTCAGGCTAACTGCTACTAGCAAAATCGAAAATCCTAGCCAAAATAGGGGGTCACTCACAAGAATTTGGGATTTAAAGTGCGGAATTTCAGGCAGTTTAGCGGGCTGAAGGGCGCGGCGGGGGACTGACTTCAGGTTCAGTTTCCGACAGTATTTGACGTTCCCGCTGAGTCGCTTCCAAGCCCGCCGCGATCGCCTCCTTCAGTCTAATCAAAGTTTCGTCCCAATTTCGCAGTGCCGATTCAGAAAGTCGATCGGCCTGCAACTGCACGCTAGTCGATAAATCCTCCGCCAACTCCGGCAATGCCTCGGCCGATTTTTTCAATATCTGTCGCGTTTCCTTGCCCGTTCGCGGTGCTAACAGCAAGCCTGTCACCGCCCCGATGGCAGAACCTACTAACAAACCGCCAATAAATAATCCAGAACGTTTATTTGACATTTTTATAACTTATCTCCCTACACCAATTTTAGGCGTGTTTGGTGGATAGCAGCGACTTCAATAGGTAGGGTAGCCCCGATCCTTTGAGCTTTGCAATTAATTTTCAATTATAAAATCTAAAATCTAAAATCTAAAATTAAGGTCGATCGCGCCGCAGCCACAGTCGCCTTCCCCAACCCAGCAATCCCAAAAGTTGCTGAACTTGTTCCAATTGCTGTGCTAATTGTCGGTATTTCCCCCGCAATTGGCGCGCACCTTGCTGCCTTTGACCAAAAAAAGCGGGTGATTGACTCAGTACGTAACTGCAACAGCGATCGAGCGCCGCAATCCTCTTTTCAAACAGTACGATCTCCCGCCTGAATTGCCGCATTTTCACAGCTATATAAAAACAAACCAGAGATATAAGTAAATTTATAATTATAACAGCAGTCAACATTTTGTAATTTGAAGGAAGAAGGAAGAAGGAAGACGGAAGAAGGAAGAAGGAAGAGGGAAGCAGTAGGTATTGAATATAAATAAGGTGGAAAAGTGGTAGATGTTTGGTGGGGGGTAACAGGGACTTGTGCCTGAAACCTCACACCTAACATCTCACACCTAACACCTAACACCTAATACCTAACACCCGATCGAACTAAACCTGAGACATCGCAGGCAAACAAACTTTTGTACCGCCCAAACCGCAATAACCGTTCGGGTTTTTAGCGAGGTACTGCTGGTGATAGCTTTCTGCGTAATAAAACTCAGGAGCATCCAGAATTTCCGTCGTAATCTTGCCATAACCTGCAGCCGTCAGAGCCTGCTGGTAAGCATCGCGCGAAGTTTCAGCTAGCTGCTTTTGACTGTCTGAATAGGTGTAAATGCCCGATCGATACTGAGTTCCCGTATCATTTCCCTGGCGCATTCCTTGAGTGGGATTGTGACTTTCCCAAAAAACTTTTAGGAGAGTTTCATAACTAACTTTTGTCGGATCGAACACAACCAAAACTACTTCATTGTGTCCCGTCATCCCAGTGCAAACTTCTTTGTAAGTAGGATTTGGAGTAATCCCCGCAGCGTAGCCAACAGCCGTCGAAAAAACTCCCTCTTGCTGCCAGAATTTGCGTTCGGCTCCCCAAAAACAGCCCAAACCAAACATGGCAGTTTCCATGCCCTTCGGAAACGGAGGTTTGAGCGGATTGCCGTTAACAAAGTGATTTGCCGGTACCGGCATGGACTCTGCCCGTCCCGGTAATGCCTCTTCGGGAGAGGGCAGGCTCGACTTTTTGCCAAATCCAAATAGCACCATAGGTTTCTCGCGGCGATCTTTGATAAACATCTTTACCTAACTTAATAATAGCAGGTGGACAGTTACTATAGCGGCTCTTTTGCAGGTAGCAGGACTTACGTCACAAGTGGCTCGACACGCTACCTATAGCCGTGATGCTTGCAGTGTGCGCTCATACTTCTTATAGAGTACGGGCATCTCAGATGGGTAGAAGGCAGAAGGTCGATCGCGTGACAGTTTTGCGATCGGCGCGATCGCTCTTAATTTGGTGTCCGATCGCATTTTTTAGTGCGATGCGTCACCTAAAAGTATATTACAAATCACCTTTTATTAACCTCTAAATCACGCGGATTTCCGAAAAATTATCCGATTCTTCAATATATAGGCTTGTAGTTTTTATTCAGAACCAGTAATTAGGAGGGTTAAAAATGGCTAGCGGAGTTGACAATAAAGCTTTAAAATCGAACCCGTTTGTGACTTACCGCGACCCGCTGACGGGCAAGTGGATTGTCGTGCATCAGTATTTGCAGCAATCTTTGCAAAGCGCTGGGCCGATCGCGGCTTGAGTAACACCCAAAGGAGTAGTTGACAGTTGACAGTTAAGAAAAGTTTTGAGTTTTGAGTTTCTCGGGAGTTTTGAGTTTTGAGTTTCTCGGGAGTTTTGAGTTTTGAGTTTCTCGGGAGTTTTGAGTTTTGAGTTTCTCGGGAGTTTTGAGTTTTGAGTTTTGAGTTTTGAATTGAAGAAAAGTTGTGAGTTGTTCGGGAGTTGTGAATTTTGAGTTGTGAGTGGTGAGTTTTGAATTAATAAATGTCTTTAACTCAAAACTCCCGATAGATTATCAATTAGCAATTACGGATCTAAAATCTAGTTCAGTTATTCATGAAACATCTAAAATCTAAAATCTCTTAGTGGCTGTGTCCGTAAGCTCCCATTTCTGGATGAAACGGTGCTGTTTCTTCTGTTACTGCCAATCCCATTTTTTCGAGCATCGCTTGCAAAACAGAGTCAGGAGCAAGCCTTAAATAACTATCGCTAACCTCTAAATATACGTGGCGGTTTCCTAAATGGTAAGCCGCCCGCAACAGCAACAGGGGAGTTGCAGCCCGTACCGTCATCACCAGTTCGGGTTTTGCAGTTACCCGCACCAAACAGCTACCGTCTTCTGACTGCAATAAATCCCGATCTCGCAGTACCGTACCTCTAGGCAAAAGCAACTGCAATGTTTCCCCGCTATCCGTCTCAAATCGGTGGCGGCTGCGCGCGCGATCGGCCGCTGTCAAGGCTAAGGTAAAGCTCACAACTGCATCGGGATTTGCAGGCAACTGTTTTGTAAAAGTTAGCATTTCGATTTGGCATTCCTCACCGACAGGTCGAAAGAAAAAGGCATGAGGCAGAATTAAATATATAGCGATCGCAAATGATTTGTAAATCTCTTACTCCCAGACCTTAATAAGGGGAGGGCTGGGGTGGGGTCAAACAATTTACGAATGATTGGCGATCGCTATAGCAATCGCCAATCATTCGTAAATTTCTTACTCCCTCGCCCTTAGTAAGGGGAGAGTTGGGGTGGGATAAAAACTTTACAAATGATTTAGGACTGCTATAGATGGAAAATTCAACTTGAAAATTCAACATCTAATTTCCGCAAAATTTTCCTGTTCCTTCTTCTCTCGCACCCCTTCCTTCGCTCCGAACATCTTTTTTCATTTTGACTGTTAATTACCCGCTTGTTGCTGGCGCAGTAACTCGGCTTGAATGCGCTGTTTGACAGCCGGATTAGCTTGTTGCAGCAACGTAAGTTGGTTGAAGCGAGCAACTGTCAAGCCATTGCTTTCTATAATTTTTTTAGCTTGCTGGCAATAATTTACTGCAATGCCGCGGACATTTCCCGAAAGCCTGTTAATTTCTCTAGTTTCGTTGCACACTACCCTCGGCACCGAGCCGCCAACTATGCCTTTAATTTCGTTATAAAGTTGGTAATTTCCTCGTTTGTAGGCTCTTGAGCTTGAGCTCGGGCGGCAGCACCAAATACGGGGACTGGAGAGTTGGCGTACCAACCGGGGGCCCACCCGCTAGCTAAAGCTGCCGTCGAAAGGATGCCGGCGAGCAAGGATTGTCGCAAGATGCGGTTGAAGCGCAATTGAGAGGTTTTGAGTACAGTGTTCATGGTCGTCGGTGGTTGTTTGCGTGTAAATAAAAATTGCACGGTGCGCGAAGGCTCAATCTTTGAGAATAATTAAGTGGCGAGAAAGTTCCTGCCGGGGAGAAATGTTTAATTCAAGCAGGCAGATTTGGGAGTTGCGATCGAACTTAAATTTTCACAAAATGCGCAATTTCAACAGGTGATGAATCTGCCTGGATGCGGCGCATTTTTGGTAAGGGCGATCGGCCTGCTGCAGCGCGACTTTTCTCCTCTGCCGATCGATTGAGCGTCGGCTGCATCTGGCTCCCCACAATTGCCACAAGTGTCTTGACGTTAGGGAACAAGCATCTTGACCCTTGGCCCCTGTGACAAGTTATGGTCAATCGAGCAGTTATTAATTTTAATTCCAGTCTTTTGTCAATCTTAACATATTTTGAAAGTAAAGAAAACCCAAAATTTAAGCGCTGGTTTTCATTAGCGCCAATTCCCAAATTGCCCGTACAATAAATTTTTCATGTCAAATATTAAATAAATCTAAACCCCCTTGACAGCAAGCCCGATCGTCCTTCCGATTACTGTTCGCTTGCTTTTCCAACTTCCCCGGCAGCAGGGCTCGCAGTCGCAGAATTTATCTTAGCTTCATAAAATTGGCAAGCAGCATAACCGACAGCATAAAACATCGCAGCATTCGTACTCGCGCCGATCGCCATTCCCGCCAGGGGTACATTTCGCAACAAGCCAAAACCCACCTTTAAAACTTCCAAAGTTCCCGCAGACAAGCCAAAAACGGTCAAAACTTCCGATCGGCGGGCGGGCGCGCGCAAATCCATGCCGTAGGCAGCCGCCACCTGGTACACCATTTGAGCCTGCAATTGAGTCGTTGCCACCAAATCCACCGCCAGCAGCGCCAACGCCACCCCCGGTACAACGCTAGTTGCCAAACCGATTCCTCCCGCATAAATAGCTTTGTCTGCCACAATCCGGCGGGCGATTTCAGCCTGCGTTTCAGTTGGATACTCTTGCTGCAGCTTTTTCACAGCAGCTTCGGCGCTGGCGACATCCAGCTCACCGATTAATATCAACAGCCCTTCGGCGCGAAACAACTTCAGGAATTGTCGCAACACGGGATTTTGCGCCACCGCTTCGAGCACTTTTCCTGTTTCCTCAGCGCCGCTGTCGAAAGACTCTCTCGCTTGTTTGGTTGCCGCCCCGGCTGCTTCCCCCGCACTCGCGGCGGCGGCTGCACCGATTTGCGCCCCCGCAGTGCCGATCGCGCCCAGAGCGATCGCGGCCGTTTCTGCTACAGCTTGACCGGTTTTCACCGCAGTCTCAACAGCTTCGCAAAACGAATTCTCAGATTTAATTTCTTCTGGCGGTTGCTGCTGTTTGTCGGTCATTTTTCTAACTTACCCGTATTGCTTGATATTTTTAATTTAGCAACTTTAGCAGAAACGGACCTAAGGCATCGGGCATAGGGCATAAGGTAGAGAAATTCGGAATAACTATCGAAACTATCGGAGGACAGAGGGAGCTTTGGGGAACTCAAGATTACAATCAGCTAGTGAGAGAGAGCAGTGTATTTGTGAGGGAAAAAACTGTATAACAGTCAACTGTCAACTCAAAACTCAAAACTCAAAACTCCCGAACAACTGTCAACTCAAAACTCAAAACTCAAAACTCAAAACTCCCGAACAACTATCAACTTTACTATGAAAGCTCAAAAGGAAATTTGGCGCGTTATCTTAGCAGTAGCTCTCTGCATCGTAGGCGCAACACACTTTGCAGTACCGACACCATATATCAGAATCGTCCCGCCGCAGCTTCCCAACCCGGAAGCATTAGTTTATATCAGCGGTTTTTTTGAAATTTTGGGCGGTATCGGGCTGTTAGTTCCTCCCGTAAGTCGCGCTGCGGCTTGGGGGATAATTGCTTTATTTATTGCAGTGTTTCCAGCTAATATCAATCAGGCAGTCAACAGCATTCCTATAGAAGGAATTCCGCACCATCCGCTGCTGTATTGGTTCCGCTTGCCTTTTCAGGCGGTGTTAATTGCTTGGGCGTGGATTTATACGCAACCTGACGAAGGGAAGCCTCGGGCTGCGATCGTGCCCGATCGAGTTGAGAACCCGCAATGAAGCAGTTTGACTATTCTTTAGATTTTCGGGCGATCGACTTTCGGGAACACCCGGAACTTTATCGGGTGGGGAAAGGAGAACAGGGAGTGCTGTTGGTGGAACCTTATAAAGGAGAAATCCTGCCTTTTTGGAGGTTTAAAACTCCTGAAATTGCCAGGGAATCCAGCAGCAAGATTTACTCGCTGTTTTTGGATTATCTGGAAAAAGAAGATTTTGTAGGAGCGGACATGGCGCGAAAATTCTTGCAGATGGGCTACACTCGATCGCGCCGCTACGCCAACCATAAAAGTGGCAGAAAATACCGACAAAATCCTCAGAAGTTGGAATCTGTTGAAGAACAAACAGCGACCCGCAAAGATATTTTGCCGTTAGCAGAAGATCCGGTGAAAGCAGAATCTGCAGCGATTTTTAAAGAGAAGTGGATGCTGGCAAAAACCCATGAGAAATATCTCAAACTTTTAGCGAAACACCGAAAAATGTAGTGTTTTTTAAGCAGATCTGGTGGCAGGGCAGCGAGAGATGCGTCAATATCGCGTACTTCCTGGTAGGTAGGGCTGGCGCTTTTCTCAGAATCTCACGTTAAGGTATCATACAGAGTACGATTGACTGATTGGTAAATAATTAAATAGTGCGATCGTAATTGGGGGCAATAAGGGCGATCGTACTTTACGACAGATTAACGCAACAATCCGATTTCTTTAGTCTTAACTTGCAGTCAGAAACCGGGTTTTTTACTTCAATCCTCCATCTTCGCCGACAGATTAACGAAAAAACCCGGTTTCTTTGGTTTTAGTGCGCAAGTCCTAGACTAATGACTAATGACTAATGACTAATTACTGCTAACCAACTGATTTTCCTGCCGCAAATAAGCTTGAATAAACGGATCTAATTCACCGTTCATTACATCAGCGATCGCAGTTGTTTCCACTCCAGTCCGCAAATCCTTCACCATTTGATAGGGGTGAAAAACGTAATTGCGAATTTGGTTTCCCCAAGCAGCTTCCACCATGTCGCCGCGAATTTCAGCAATTTCGGCCGCCCGCTGTTCCGCAGCAATTACTAACAGCCTCGCCTTGAGTAATGCTAGGGCTTTTTCCTTATTTTGCAACTGACTGCGTTCCTCCGTGCAGCGCACTGCCAAACCGGTAGGAATGTGCACGACGCGCACCGCCGTTTCTACCTTGTTCACATTTTGTCCGCCCTTGCCGCCAGCCCGAGAAGTCGTGATTTCCAAATCCTTTTCCGGGATATCCAACTGCACGGATTTGTCGAGAATTGGCATAACTTCGACCCCAGCAAAACTGGTTTGGCGCTTGTCGTTAGCGTTGAAAGGCGAAATTCTCACCAAACGGTGAGTGCCTTTTTCCGATCGCAAATAACCGTAAGCGTAACGGCCGGCAATTTCCAAAGTTGCTGATTTAACGCCCGCTTCTTCTCCTTCAGAAACTTCGGTTAAATGTACTTTGTAACCTTGACTTTCTCCCCAGCGCGTGTACATCCGCAACAGCATTTCGGCCCAATCTTGAGCGTCTGTTCCGCCGGCACCGGCATTAATTGTCAAAACAGCACCGCTTTGGTCGTAAGGGCCAGATAGCAACTGTTCGAGTTCCCAGCGATCGAGATCGCGAGTTAATTGAAACAGGTTGGATGTTGCCTCTTGAAACAGGGATTCGTCGGCTTCTAGCTCTAGCAATTCTAAGATCGCTTTAGCGTCTTCCAGGCTAGTTTTCCACTGATGGTATTGGTCTAAATGAGATTTGAGGTCATTAAGTTCTTGCAGGGTTTCTTGGGCTTTTTCTTGATTGTCCCAAAAAGCCGGTTGAGCGGCAACTTGCTCTAAGTCTTGGATTTTTGCCGTGAGTGCGGGGATGTCAAAGATAGTCCTGGGTTTTACCCAGTCGATCGGACAATGTTTCGATGTCGCGTTTGATGTCCAGAACTTCCACTGTTAGTTCTCCTAGTTGTAGGGTTGCTTGTTTATTTTAGCTGAAATTTTGCTCTTAACGTGCAATTCTATTTTTCAGCAGTACGCTCGCTTTGAGGAATGGGTCAAGCTTGCCATCGAGTACATTACCAACGGCTGTTGTTTCGATGCTGGTACGAAAATCGATAACTTTTCCCCGGTTATCGCTATCGCTGGGCAATTGATATTCCCGAATTGGTTGGTTAAGGACGGTATTTTCCAGAGCGCTCTGAATTCCTGCAATTTCTGCAATTTCTTGCCTTTCCATCCTAGCAAACAATTTGCTGGTGAGAATCGCCAAAGCTTTTTCTTTATTTTGTAATTGAGTCCGCAATGAGTTAGACATTGCAGAAACACCAGTAGGTTTATGAACAATGTTCACCCAAACTCTGAATCCGTTATGATTCTGACCTTGGGGGGGTAAGATTATTTCTAAATCCTGCTGTGGAATTTCTAGTTCGATATGCATTGGCACAACTTCTATAGTTGCTGTTACCGGCCGCTTTCTCATAAGATTAAAAGGCGATTGACGCTTCAGTAGGTGAGTTCCGGTTTCTGACTTGAGAAAGCCACAAGCGTAACGACCGTCTATTTCTAAAGTTGCAGAATTAATTCCTACATATTCCGCTGATGAATATTCAATTAATTCAACTTTATAGCCTCGGTTTTCTCCCCAACGAGCATACATTTTCAGCAACATTTCTAACCAGTCTGGAGCATCTAGGTCATCTATTGGTGCATTAATTATCAGGTAGGCTCCATTTTTGTCACGATGCCCGCTCAACAATTGCTCTATTTCGCGCTCTTCGAGAGAGTGATTTAGTTGAGCTAAATTAGTTTGAAGTTCTTGCTCTAGTTCGTCGTCTGCTTGAAATTCGAGTAACTCGACGGCTGCTTTAGTATCTGCCAAACTTTTTTGGCACTGGTTTAGTTTTGCCGAGTAGGATTGAAGTGTGTCTAGTTCTTGAAGTTGCCGTTCAACAGTCTTGATGCTGTTGCATGATTCTGGCTTTGCTGCTAGCTGTTGTAACTTTTGGTCTGCGATGCAGAGTGCGGAGCTAAAGACAGTCTTGCAGTCTGATTAGGCGATCGGACAAAGTTTCGATGTTGTTTTTGATGTTTGGGAGTTCCACTGTTAGTCCTCCTAGTTGTGGGTGGCTTATTCATTCTACCTGAAATATACTGCACGCTTGTTGAATTAAAACTTTACAGCATTAAAAATTACAAACTCAAAAAAGTTGCTACAATCTAAAATCAGGTTAACAATTTCTCGATCGCTCTGTGCAAGTTATTGGGGGCATCGAGCAAGAAATTCTGGTGTGGTCTGATGAATCTGGAAATATCTATCCCCTACCGGATGCAGCGATGCAGCAGATGCGCGAACAGTTGAGGGTAGAACAACAGCGGGCCGAACGCCTAGCTGAGTATTTGCGATCGCAAGGTATCGATCCCGATAACCTACCTGAATCGTGATGTGAAATTCGATGGCTTCACCCCTTTCTTTCTTCTTCCTTGTGAAAACTCTCAACTCTCGACTCTCAACTACTATATATACTGCGAACCCGTTGAATTAAAACATTTACCGCATTCGTGAGCGCAAACATCCAACCTTTTAGAAGATGAAAAACTTGCTGTGAGGTCTTCGCGGAACCAATCACTTTCCAGAATATCTTTCACCGATTTAGTTCTGAGGCAATTAAAGCCTTTGCCGTACTTTTCAATTAAAGCCAACATTTGCGGTCTGTAATTGTCGTTATAAACAGCATATTTCGTATGGCTGACCCAACAACAAGGCCAAAGTTCGGCTTCAAAACTAATGAAAATTTCTCGGTTGGCTTGAGTTTGACAGCTAATCTCGACATTGCGGTAGTAATTGTTGATACCGCCGTAGCTTTCTACAGCTTTGAGAAATTCGTCTGCTTGCGGATTTTGGTATTGTTCCAAAGATGGGGGTTGCACTTCTTCGCTGGCCGATTTTGAGGGGACAGATTGAGTGGAAACTGGTGCTTGAGACATTTCGATCGCTACTGCTCGATACCAAGCATTTTTTGCTCGATCTGTTTCCCCCAACTGGGCCAACACTTTACCCAAATTCCGATAAGCGCCCGCAAAATCTGGTTTGAGTTCGATCGCTTTTCGGTAATAAGAAATAGCTTGCGGATACTGTTGCTGTTGAGCGTAAAGACTGCCAACATTAGCATAAACTTCGGCAAAATTCGGCTGAATTTGCAGTGCTTTTCCGTAGCAATCTGCGGCTGCTTGCATCCGCCCCGTACTTTGGAAAGCATTGCCTAAAGTTTTGCAGGCTGCTGCCAAATTAGGTTGAATTTTGAGGGCTTGCTGGCAAAGTGCGATCGCCCCTGACAAATTCCCTTGTCTCAAACTTTCTTCAGCTTTTTGCTGCAACTGAACTGCCGCCGGTTCTAAATCCTGAGTAACAGGCACATTAGCTATTTCTGGTTGGTTTTTGCGATCGCTCTTTGCCTCTACCTGGGTTGCAACTTGGGAATTTTCCGACTGCTGCAACGTTTGAGTTTCAGATAGTTTGGTAAAAAGTTCTTGTGCCACAAAACGAGAGGTAGCTTTCGGTACAAACTCGATAAATCCTAATTTTTCTGCCAAGGTACGAGCTGCTTCTACTTGATGTTGGTTGTGTTCAAAAATCAAGTAATGCCAGACAGCTTTTCCCCCAGCTTGGATGAAGGCATTAACAGATTGCATTATCCTGTCCCAATTAGTATTTTGGCGGTAAATGCTGTTAGTATCAGCCAAGCCGTCAATACTAAAAGTTACGCGATCTTTTTCTCCTGTCATCGCTTTTGCCAGGGTGCGCCACCAGTCGGGATTGCGCCCGCTACCGTTGGTGTACAGATCGATTTCTGGAATTCCCATGCGGTGCCAATACTCGATCGCGGGAATTGTAGTATTGCTAGTCATAGCATCCCCGTAGTTGCCACACATATAGACCAAATCCAATTGAGAGCAAAAATCTGGTGGGAAAATTCTTTCAATATCCTCCATTGTTAATTCTGCCGATGGCAAAATCTGGTTGTCGGTGCGGGGACACTGCGGGCAAGCTGCATTGCATCGGGAAGTAATTTCTACGCTGGCTCTCCTGATATCTTCATATTTTAAATACATGAGGTTTCCCCAATTGATTTTTGATTGAGTTTGAGATATTGCCGCTTGCGTTTGCCAAATTTAGCGATCCAAAACCCGGGCTTGCTACTCCCTGGTTAGTTATGCGCTAATTGCTTGTTCTCCCCTGCTTCTGGTAGTTTTACCCTCTCAAGCAATCGGGGGGTTTTCATCTGGATTTTGTAGGAGAGACGACTGCTCGATCGCGAATTGAGTTCCTAAGCTTAACAAAAATTAAAACCGCAGGTCGATGCGACCTGCGGTTTTGAGGGTACAGTTTAAATTAATCCCGACCGTTAATTGCAATTAACAGTCGCAGGATAAAGATGAACAAGTTGATGTAAGTTAAATACATCGACAAAGCAGCGGGCAAATATTGATCGTCGCGGTAGCTGCGCGGCAGAATGTAAAAGTCTACAACAGCAGCGCCGGCAAACAGAAATACACCGATGCCAGAGATGCCGATTTCCAACCATGTTGGCGTGTAGACGCCAAATAAAAATAGCAGAAATTGAACGGCAACTACTACTAACAAAGCAATGACACCCAAACTAACAGTTTTGGTGAGGGCCATGCCGTCTGTTTCGGAAAGATTCGAGCCAATTTGGCGGGCAGCGATGAAAGTAATGCCACAGCCGAGGGCGGCAAAAGCGATGCCCGAGATGCCGACACCTTGGGTTCTCAAGGCTGTAAATACCAATCCGCTGAGGGTGTAGCCGGAAAGCAGACTGTAGGTTGCCAGCAACGGCAAAGCGGTATTTTTGTTGCCTTGTTCGGCCGCTGCGCGCGCGACAAAGAATAGAATTAATTCTAGGACGATCGCGCCGAGGAAAGTGGGAAAGAAGATTGCCGGGTAACTGCGGATGACTCCCAGACCGCCGTAGGTGCCTACGGCCGTTAAGACGAGTCCGCCGCCTACGAAGGGGAGGGCGTTGGCGATGACATTCGGGCCTACCAGAGACTGGTTTCTGGCCTCGCGCACGGCTTCGCGGAAATTGCTAGTGTTGCTCACGGTACTTTACCTGATTTTCGCTGACGATTGCTACTTATATTCTGGCAGCTTTACACTTTGTTTGCAAAATCCGAAGAATTTTAAAGATTTGATAAAGAAGGGGGTTTTCGTTACTAAAAAGCTGTTATTGATTGATTATAATTGACACCATACAGAGTTTTCTGTCTTGCAGCCACGCACTCGCGGTCGTAAAGAGAGCATAACAAGTCCGATCGAATCAAATACGATTGTCTAATACGATTGTCTAATACGATTGTCTAACGCCGCAGGGTTATTCTTTAGCTTAATTAGCAGGGTGATGTCAAGGTAGATGCAAGAGAAGATAGGTGAAGTCAATTGCTAAGGTAGCTGAGACAGGGGATGCCCAGACAATTCACGAAGAAATTTAGCTCGATCGACAAAATGCTAAACAGGTAATATCTAATGCCTACTATTTTTCCTGACAATTTTTTAACGCCTGCCGCCGGGATTGTATTTGCTATAGCAACAGTTATTTCAGGTCCAAAAGCAGCGGCTGCATCCGATTTTCCAGCGATTTCGATCGCACCTAAATCCTCTGGTTTGGAAAATTTGTTTTTAGCTCAAGCCACCTCGCCGAGTCCGGGTAGAACTTCGCCAAGTCCGACTCCGGGAAGAGCAATCCCCCTACCGCTTCCGGTGAAAATTCCCGAGCCTTCGACGGTGGTAGGACTGGGTTTAGTTGCGAGTTCGCTGGCTTTGACTCGCCGGCGACAAAGAGTAATTACTAGAACCACAAAAACAAGGACATTCCCGGAATAAGTAGTACATCTGGGATATGTTATAAGAGTAATTATCCCAAGTTCAAGAAAAAGGGTCAGCACGAGAGTTTTACCATCGACGCTAGTGGCAAACCGATAGCTGTGGGCGGCACGAGATTGAAATTACCCACCATCCGCTGGGTATCCACTTATGAAGGTTTACCTCACGTCACTACCAAAAAATTTACCATTTCCCAAGAAGCTGGTAACTGGTACATCAGCATGGGCGACAAAAATTAAGATTAGCAGCAGCTCATCAGAGAGTAAAAAACATCAGACAAGATGCCACTCACAAAGCTACAACATACATCTGCAAAAACCACGCAGTTGTAGCAATCGAGAATTTAAATGTGTCGGGGATGATGGCAAATCACAAATTAGCAGGTGCAGTGGCCGACGCCAATTTTTCCGAATTCGGGCGACAAATTGAGTACAAAGCACAGCGTTATGGTGCCAGTGTCGTGTTAGTAGACAGGTGGTATCCATCGACTCAATTATGTTCGAGTTGCTCGCACAAACAATCGATGTCTTTGAGCGTCAGAATCTATGAGTGTTCGGCTTGTGGATTGAAAGCAGACAGAGATTTCAATGCTGCACTTAATTTAGAAAAATATGCTCGGATGGCTAAGCCGAGCCTGGACACCGAGGGTTAATTGCGCCGTCGCTCCCCGTTGAAGTGTCAACTAATGTCAGGGAATGTCCTGGTTTTAGATAGCAGTTAAGGATTAGATTGAAGGAAGAGTTGACCTGGGACAGTTAGGAAGAAGGAAGAAGGCTACTCGTTACCAGGCTCTAGCCTGGTAACGCAGATCCAGAGGCTCTGCCTCGAATGTTTTCTGGAACGCGAGGCAGAGCCTCTAGGTCTGGGTTCCCAGGCTCTGCCTGGGAACCAGTTAAACCAGTTAAAGTTCGCTCCGCAGATAATAACGGATAATAGCAGGTGTTAGAATTTTACCCGATCGCATCTCGCAAAGCGTTTTTAGTCATCGCCGCGATCGATTGGTCAGTAGCTTTAGGCAAGTGATAGTATTTCCCGCCAGCAGTTTTGGCCAACTCCTTCGCAAATCCAGTAGAAATGAATTTACTCTCTGTATCTATCACCAGCAACTGCATTCCCAAACCGCGAATTTTAGCAGCAATTTCTAACAGTTCGGTTTTAATATCCGGCTTCTCTCCATCTAAAATCGGTTCGCCCAAAGAACGCGCTAAAGGAATATTTCCCCTGCCGTCCGTAATCGCTACAATTGCCACTTGACCGATATCTCCCGACTGCTTCGCATTCACTCCCACCCGCACGGCTTGCGTCAAACCGTGGGCTAGAGGCGAACCGCCACCGCAGGGCAGCCTTTCCAAACGCTTGCGGGCTAAAGCGATGGAACGAGTCGGCGGTAGCAGTACTTCTGCTTGTTCTCCGCGAAACGGAATCAGCGATACTTGGTCGCGACTTTGATAAGCTTCCGTCAGTAGCTGCATTACCGCACCTTTCGCCGACTGCATCCGGTTCAAGGCCATCGAACCCGAAGCATCGACAACAAATACGACTAAAGCCCCAGCTTTTCTGGCCAACCGCTTCGCCCGAATGTCTCCCTGTTCGACAAATACGCGGCGCTGAACCCTATCCTGGGGGGGCCGGGCCGCTACTATCGGGGGTTGGGGTAGATTTGAATTCCTTTGGCGGCGGGCTTTTTGATAGGGTGCGGCCGCCCTCAGGGTAGCGTCAACGGCAATCCGGCGCACGGGACCTTTGGGCAGTACGGGCTTGACGTAACGGCCTCTATCTTCGGAGAAAATGACGCTGCGGCTGCCGGATTTGCCTTGGCGGTTGGCGGCTTGGGCGAAAAACAGCACGCTGGGGTCGAGAATTACTCCTTCCGGATCGAACAAAAATTCTTCGGGAATGCTTGTTTCTTCTTCTTCTGGGGGATCTGGTTTGTCTTCGTCTTCTTCCTGTTCGTCTTGTTCTTGTTCCGAGTTGTCTTGGGGCGGCGGTGGCGGCGGAGGGGGCGGCGGAGTTTCTTCTGGGGGAGTTTGGACGATGGTAGCGCGGGGGACGATGACTAATTCTACGGCGCGGCGCAGGTCGTCGGCGTTAACTTCGGTGCGTCCGTCGAGGGCGGCGCAGGCTTTGGCGGCGCGGACTGCAAATAGTTCGGCGCGGTGTCCTTGCACTCCGCCGCGGATGGATTCTTCTACTAAATAAACGATTTGTTCGCGTTTGATGGTGACATCTTTGAGCCATTCTCTGGCTAAGATGATTTGTGTTTTGAGGTTGTCGGTATCTTCGGCGTATTGGCTGAGGAATTGTTGGGGAGAATTCGAGTAGGCAAGGGCTTGGTCTACGGCTTGCACTCTGTCATCTAATTCGAGTACGGCGTCTGCTGAAAGAGCGATCGCAATTCTATCTAGCAAATGTTCTCTGAGCGGCCCTTCTTCGGGGTTGTAGGTGGCGATAAATAGCGGTCGGCAGGGGTGTTGAATGCTGATGCCTTCGCGTTCTACTTGATTCTGTCCTTCGGTTAAAACTGTTAGTAATTGGTTGGCAATGTTGTCGTCTAAAAGGTTGATTTCATCTACGTAAAGTACGCCGCGATTGGCTTGGGCTAACAGTCCGGGTTGAAAAACTGTTTCGCCAAATTTGACTGACTGTTCGACATCGACGGAACCTAAAAGCCGATCTTCGGTAACTCCCAGGGGAATTTGCACGAAGGGTGTGGGAATGATTTCTGTATTTGGGGAATTGGAATTTGTACCAGTTCGATCGCCATTTTCCGGTACTGGGAAAGATGGCTGTTCTGGTTGCTGTTCTTCAGGATTCGCGTTGTAGAAAGAGCCTTGAATAATTTCAATTGGTGGCAGTAAAGAATGCAGGGCGCGGGCCATTACTGATTTTGCCGTACCGCGGCGACCCGCGATCGCGACTCCTCCCAAGCCGGGGTCTACGGCTGCTAGCAGCAGGGCTAATTTGATTGCTTCTTGTCCGACTACGGCTGTGAGGGGAAAGCTTGTTGCTGAAGGACCGATCGCGATTGCAGGCATAAGATTTTCAGATGTAAAAGTTTTAACTTAATGTTTGGGCTACTTGTTGCAAAATGTTAACTTAATATGGATCGTACATTAGTTTGACTCCATTGGAGTTGATTTTTTTCGGCACCAGCGCTTGCAAGTTTTCGGGGTTGGTCGATCGGACTCCGATCTGTTCTATGCTGTGGCGACTGTGTTTGTAATAATGTAGTTTAGAGATCGCTCCGCCAACATCAAAAACCTCGGGCATCGCGATCGCGCTCAAAGAAATTATTTCCTGGGATTTTTACCCGAGTTGTTGCTCTTAGCGAGAGGATTTTGGTCTAGTGCAGCTAAAACCCGGCACTTTGACTTATTGACAATTTGCCGTCAATATAGTAATGTACAGCAGACCGATAGAGATTAATTTGTAATCGTTAATTTAACAGGGGAAACAAATGGAAAACCTGCAAGCTGCGATCGCTGCGACAACATTTATCGGTGTAATTTTCCTAGTAATGACGGAGTGGGTGCACCTCACAATTGCGGCTTTTTTGGGGGCGCTAATCCTGGTTTTTACCCATGTAATGACATTAAACAACGCGATCGAATATATCGGTCGCAGTCACGGAACGCTGGGCTTATTTTTTGGTGTCATGGTGATGGTTAGAGCGTTCGAGCCGACCAAAGTCTTCGAGTATTTGGCAACTCAAATAGTTCTGTTGGCTAAAGGCAAAGGCAAAAATTTGTTGCTGGGAATTGTGGCAATTACTACCCCAATTTGTGCCGTGCTGCCAAACGCGACAACAGTGATGCTGCTAGCGCCGTTAATTCCGCCCATGGCCGAAGAAGTCGGGGTGGATTTTGTGCCGTTACTTATTTTAATGGTATTTGTAGCTAACAGTTCTGGATTGCTGACGATCGTGGGAGATCCAGCGACATTTATTGTCGGCGATGCGATTAACATGAGCTTCACAGATTACTTGCTAAAATTAAGTTTGGGTGGGGCGATCGCCGTAGGAGTTATAGTAGCTATTTTACCTTGGCTGTTTCCCAAAATTTGGCGGAAAAAATTAGATGATTTGGAGCATTTGCCGCACCCAAAAATCAATCACCCCCGAGTTTTAGCAGTGGGCGGAGTAATTATAGCTTTCGTGCTGGTATTTTTTGTCATCGGGGAGTCGCTACCAGTACCGCTGTCACCGGCCGCAGTTGCTTTGTTGGGTGCTGCTTTGGCAATGCTGTTAGCCCACCATTCCAAAATAGATTCTGTCAACCACATCCTGCGAGATCTAGACTGGAGTACGCTGTTATTTTTCATGTCAATTTTCGTGCTGATCGGCGGTTTGGAAAAAACCGGAGTTATTAGCAGTATGTCAGGCTTTTTAGCAGTTATTTTAGGGAAAAATATTTTTCTCGGTTCTTTGGCCTTACTATTTTTGGTAGGTTTGCTGTCAAGCGTAGTGCCAAACATTCCGCTGGTGGTTGCGATGGTGCCACTGTTAAAACAGTATGTTGTCACTGTCGGCCTCGCACCGGCAGAAGTGCTGAATCCCGATTTTTCAGGGCAGTTTCCGGCTGAAGTTTTGCCACTGTTTTATGCGATGATGTACGGGGCAACTTTAGGTGGAAATGGCACTTTGGTAGGAGCTTCTTCTAATATAGTGGCGGCGGGAATTTCCGAGCAGCACGGACGCCGGATTTCTTTTCAAACTTTCCTGCGTTACGGGATTCCGGTGATGCTGCTGCAATTGGTGGTGGCTGCTGTTTATGTAATTGTGCGGTTTTTGATTTGAAGGAAGGAAGATAGTTGATAGTTGATAGTTGATAGTTGATAGTAGTCATTAGTCATTAGTCATTAGTGCCAGCGTCCCCGATCGCGAACATTAGTCATTAGCAGTAGGGTGTGTCGCGATCGAACCTACATTCCATTTGCCTGTTTGTACCGGCTGCGACTTCGATCGCAAAACTTTCTCGATCTCGTGTTCGATCGATCGCAATAAGTAAGGATCGAGTGTGCGGACTTTAGCCCGCAGCATTTTGCGGACTTTAGTCCGCACTACAAACTGTTGCTGCCTCAGCCTTGTAATTGTTGTTGATTTATCAATTCTCGCCCCCTCCATCTGTGGATAAATAGGGAAAAATTACGGTGAAAGAAGAGCCTAATCCGATTTGAGAAGTTAATTCGATTTTACCTTGCAAAAGCTTGACCAATCGATCGACTATTGCTAACCCCAAACCGGTGCTGTCAGGAATGTAAGAACCCCGATTATTGTCGGCTCGAAAATAAGGTTGAAAAATTCGATCGCAGTCTTCCGATGCAATCCCAATCCCCGTATCGACAACGCAGATAGACCAATGTGTTTCTGACAGCAATTGGCTGGTTACAGTCACAGTACCGGCTTCGGTGTAACGAATGGCATTGCTCGCTAAATTGGTGATAATTTGCTGCAGGCGCAAGTAATCCGTCACAACTCGATCGAGCCTCGAATCGCATTCAACAGCTATCTTCAAACCTTTGGCTTTTGCTAAAGGTTCGACTATTTCAATAACAGTGGCAATTGCTTCTTGCAGGTTGATAGTGCTTAGCTGTAATTTGATGTTTCCCGCTTCGTACCGCGAGATTTCCAGTGTATCGTTAATTAATCTCAGCAATTGCCTGCCGTTAGTCAGGACTTTCTCAATATGCCCTAAATTCGGCACGGTATCTTTAAGTTCGGGATGTTTTTGTTGTTGGCGCAAAAACAAATCTGAATAACCGATAATCGAAGCGAGCGGAGTTTTCAATTCGTGAGCTAAATGGGATAGATTCTCTTGATTGGCGCGAACTAAGCGAGTCAATTCTTGATTGGTAAGTTTCAATTGATTTTGCAATTCCTCTAACTCTCGCAATCTTTCCAAAGTATAAGTTTGAAAACATTTCCCGATTACTTCGTCAATGGCAGTGTCTATTAAGCGATAAGCCCGGCTTACTTCGGCAGCAGAAGCTGTTAGCAATTCCGGCTCTAAAACCGAGAAAATTACCCAGCGCAACAAGCGGTATTCCCGCGCTATTTCTTCAGCATCGTAGCCTTGTTGCGCCCTGAGAGTTCCGTGTTCCAAACTTTTTTCTACAAGTGTTTGAAAGTCGCTTTCTTGGGATTGAGAAAGCATAGTTGCGATCGCTTGCAGGACAAAGGGAACACCGTCGCGCACGCCGTTATAGGTGAGTTCCTTGGCTGCTTCGAGCCGATCGTCCGATCGCACGGCTGCAATCCATTTTTGGATAATGATGTCTATTTTATCTTGTAGCGCGATGCTAAAATCTTTCATAACTCTAGTCTAACAATCAGTGTCTGGAAATGAGTGGGCGATCGCCTTTACTGTTTCTGGATTAATGGATTAATTAACGTTTTGAAGTCTCTCTCAAATTTTGGGAGGTTCGCTAGCTGAGCATCTACTCCTCAAGGGGTATTGACTGGATAAGTTGACAGTGCTATGATGAACGACATTGGCTGTAAAAGTCAAGCCTAATCCAGCTTTGCACGATAGGTAAAAGCCTATGTTAAAGCGTGTGGCAGGAGCGGAGGAACCAAATTTGGGGCGAATCTCTACATTAAAAAGCAAAGTTAAAAATAGCACTGCAAAATAGCACTGCAAAATAGCACTGCAAAATAGCAACTTTTAATTTTGAAGTATTTAGAGAAGGACATCTCTCAGTCCTAGCCCGTCAGCTAACTTCGCAGGCATTGAGAAGAGACTGAAGAGTCAACTTGTCTTCATAAAGATAGTTTGGCTTCGTCAGTGTCTCTGGTTGGTATTGTTCGAGTTGCTTGTACCTGCCCCTGACTCTGAGGAATTTAAGATGTCAATACAACTTAATTTATCTGCGATCGCCCTTGCCGGACAACTAGCATGGCAGCGAACAAAACCCGTTATTATTCGAGATGCAGTTTTGCTTCCTGCTGCGGGTTTTTTGGGAATTATTGGATTGTGGTGGATTGTTGCCAGCTTCAAAAGCGATTTGATTCCCACTCCTTCTCAGGCATTAATTGCGAATTTAGATTACATATTAAACCCGTTTTACCAGCGCGGGCCGGGAGATTTAGGCATTGGTTGGCTGTTGCTAGCGAGTTTGCGGCGGGTGTCGCTGGGATTTTTGTTGGGGGCAGCAGTGGCAATTCCCGCAGGATTTCTCATCGGGATGTCGAAGCCGGCAATGATGGCGCTGAATCCATTAATTCAAATCTTCAAACCCGTATCGCCACTGGCTTGGCTGCCCATAGCTCTATCAATTTTTAATTTAGCAGATCCGTCAGCAATTTTTGTCATCTTCATTACCTCTTTGTGGCCGACAATTATCAATACAGCTTTGGGAGTTTCCAGCGTTTCCCAAGATTATATAGATGTGGCGCGAGTCTTGGAAATGTCGCGCTGGAGGCGGATTACCAAAATAATTTTACCTGCAAGTTTGCCCTATATTTTTACAGGTTTGCGGATTAGTTTGGGGATTGCTTGGCTGGTGATTGTCGCGGTGGAAATGCTGACAGGCGGTGTAGGAATTGGCTTTTTTGTGTGGGATGAGTGGAGCCGTTTGAATTTGAGTTCGGTGTTTTTAGCGGTGTTTGTGATTGGCATAACTGGTTTGCTGCTCGATTGGGGAGTTGGCAAGATTCAGGAATTAGTAACGCACCGACCGGTTAATAGTTGATAGTTGACAGCTTGCCTTGAGCTTGCCGAAGGGTTGACAGTTGTCACAAGCAAGAAGAAAGTTGGCTTTTAGCTATTACGAGTAAAAATAAGGAATAGAGAAAATTCAGATATTGCACCGTCAATAACCTGTAGGGGCGGGTTCGCCAAGGATTTTGAAGCTTGCAGACAGGTTAAATAAACCCGCCCTCTCCTACGAATAACCCCCCGATCGCATTGGTGCTATATCTCAATAAAATGGACATTTATCAGTTAAGTTAGTCCACTTAATTAAACGCAATATCCCAATCACCCAAAGGCTTACTGACTCGCTTTTATTCCTTCTTCCTTCTACTTGGTAATTGACGGTTAGTAATTGAGAATTAAATTATGAAAGAGAGATTTTTTAATGAATTAAATCGCCGAGAGTTTCTGCAAGGAATGGGAATGGCGGCGGCAGGAATGACTTTATCTGCTTGTGGAATTAGCGCCGATCGATCGGCAAAAGGATTGACTGAAGAAGCATCAGCCGTCAAGCCGATCGTTGATTCGGGCACCTTAGAAAAACCCAATTTAACAATCGGATACGTCCCCGTTAACGACTGCGCGCCCTTTGCTATTGCCTGGAAAAAAGGCTTTTTTCGCAAATACGGTTTAAACGTCAAACTCAACCGCGAAGCAAGCTGGGCAACCTCCCGCGACGGCGTGATTTTCGGCCGCCTCGATGCCTCTCCAGTGGTATCCGGCGCTGTTACAAATGCCCGCATCGGTGCCGAAGGGGCGCGCCACGCACCGATGTGCGCGGCAATGACAATTCACCGCCACGGTAACGCGATGACGATGAACAAAGCAATGTGGGATTTCGGTTTGCGCCCGTGGCGCGAATACAACGGCAATTTAGAAGAATTTGGCAAGCAATTTCGCGCTTTTTTTGACAGTCAGCCTGCGGAAAAAAAAGTTTGGGCAGTAGTTTTAAGTTCGGCGATTTACGAATACTTTGTCCGCTACGTATCGGCTGCAGCAGGTGTCGATCCGTTCCAAGAATTTCGGGTAATTATTGTGCCGCCGCCGCAGATGGTAACTAACATGAGGATTGGGGCAATGCAGGCTTACATGGTAGCTGAACCTTGGAACACGCGGGCAATTCAAGGCAATTTGGGAGTGGGTTTTACCTTCGCCCAAGGCAAGGATGTTTGGCTGGGACATCCCGATCGCGTGTTGGGAGTAATGGAGTCTTTTATTAATGAAAATCCGAAGACTTATTACTCGCTGGTTAAGGCAATGGTCGAGGCTTGCCAGTATTGCAGCAAGCCGGAAAATCGCAGCGAAGTAGCGGCGCTTTTAACAGAGAGATCGTTCACGGGGGCTAAGCCGAAACAAGGGCCGATCGATAAATTTACGAGGCCGGGAATAGTTGGCGAATACAATTACGGTGGCTTTGACGAAACAGACCGCACAGTTGTATCTGAAGACACAACTATTTTCTACGATATTCCTGCCAATTTGCCTCAAATACCGGGAAATCATTCAACTTTTTTGTGGCAGTCTCAAAGCATTTGGTTGATGACGCAAGCTGCCCGTTGGGGACATATTAAGGAGGTACCAAAAAATGCTGAGGAATTAGCTAAAAAAGCTTGGAGAACAGACCTTTATCGGAAGATTGTGGCGGAAATGGCGATCGAATGTCCTGCAGAGGATTACAAGGTCGAACCTGCGGAATCTTTTATCGATCGCAAGGCTTTTGACCCCAGCGATCCGGTAGGTTATTTGAATAGTTTTGAAATTAAAGCCAACCGCCCTAAAACTTTTTTTTGGTCTGCTTGATGTTTGGCAGTTGGTGCTTCTTAAACCTGTAGAGAAACCGCCCCTACGAGTTTATTGAGAATCGTACAATATTTCAGTTTTAACTGACTAACAGATTTGAAAAATTACGCTCCAAAAATACTTAACACTTTACTGAATTTTAGGAGGATGACATGACTCAACACGCTTCTGCCTCTAGCAAACCGATCGATCGAATTAATAGCCAATCTAACTTTTTGGAGATTGACAACTTGTTCAAGTCCTATAAAAATCCCGATGGCAGCGAATTTAGCGTTTTGGAAAACATCAACTTAAATATTGGAGAAACCGAATTTATTTCGGTAATCGGTCACTCCGGGTGCGGCAAATCAACGCTGTTAAAAATAGTAGCTGGTTTGGAAAAACAGAGTTCGGGAATGGTGCGCCTCGAAGGCAAGGAAATCCGCAAGCCAGGGGCCGATCGCATGATGGTATTTCAACATTACGGATTGTTACCTTGGCTGACAGTGCGGGAAAACATTCGGCTGGCAGTTGATGAAGTTTTGCAAAATCTTAGCCGTGCAGAAAAGATTAGTCTTGTCAACGAACACTTAGCAATGGTAAACTTAACCGCAGCAGCAGATAAATATCCCGATCGAATTTCAGGGGGCATGAAACAACGGGTGGGAATTGCGCGAGCTTTGGCACTTCGCCCGAAGATGTTATTAATGGACGAACCGTTTGGAGCGCTGGATGCTTTGACTCGCGGCAAATTGCAAAAACAGGTGCTTGACATCTGGGAAAATCACAGGCAAGCTGCAATGATGATTACTCACGATGTGGATGAAGCTATCTATATGTCGGATCGCATTGTGCTGATGACAAACGGTCCGGCGGCGACGATAGGTGAAATTTTGGAAGTGCCTTTCTCGCACCCGCGCGATCGTCAAGAGTTGCGGGAATCTCATGAATATTACGAACTCCGCAACTATGCTTTGAATTTTCTCGATCGCTACTTTACTCAAGACGAATAAAGCCAAAAAAGCACTGCCAAAAAGCACTGCCAAAAAATCACCGATCGAAGCAGAGAAAACAATAATTATTTAGAAGAGGTCAAGCCTGTGAATCTCAAGACAATGTTAGCGCGGTTTGAAAGTGCATTGGGGTATCAAGGTTTAGCTGAAGAAATGGTGCTCTTGCCGGAACCAAAAACACGCATTTCTCGCAAAAGCGAATCAGCTAAATCTGTCAACTTGATAGTGGGCTACAGCGGTTCGCCTAACAGCCAAATAGCTTTAGATATTACGCTGTGGATTGCCCATCAAACTCGGTTAGTAACGACTCAGGAAGTTACGGTTCAAGTCGTCTACGTCATCGATAATAGTTACAATTTTGCTTGGGAAAATAGGTCGATCGAGCGGACAGCAGTGTCGAATTTAGTAGCAGCACCAACTTTTAATTGTGCGGCACCTGCGATGGCTTTGCCGGCCGAAAACCAGTCGGGTGCGCGGCGGGCAAATTGGCTCGCTCTTCCTTACTTACAAACAATTTTCAGTGAAAACAACGACTATGAAGTAGCCGACAAGGTGCTGTGGGAAGCGCGCTGTTTGGCTGAGGAATGGCGCGGTTTGCTGAAAGCTCACTTGCGGATCGGGCGGGTAGCTGCCGAACTGAGAAAAGTGGTAGAATTAGAAACAGCCAACGTACTGTTTTTGGGTTGCAGTGGTGCTAGCGATCCGCTGCTGCGCGCGCTAGGCAAAAACTTTCCCTGCTGCGTGCTGGGCATTCCTTCGAGACTCGCTTACTCGATGGATTTTCAGCCAGAAGTAAATCCGACCAAGTTGCAGTTAGCAGCAGCAAAAAGATAAAATTTGGCGGTTGAAATTGCTTGAGAGTCAAACTTGCGTTCGCGCAACGCGAGATTAAATTGTTAACTTAAAGTCTGCTTATCTGACAGCAGACAATTCGTTAACTAATTTAATCCGTCCCCGATATACAGCACGCAATAGCCGATCGATCGAGCGCTTATCTTCTTCTGTTAAAGTTTCGTCGAAAATAGCCGCCATTAATCCGTAGCGATCGGCTATAGTAATGCAGCCTGTGTCGTTGACTTCGGCAAATAATTCTCCCAAAGCAGATGGAATCAAGTTAAGTGGAGTTTGCATGGTAAGTAGATTTAACTCCTCGAAAACACCCGCGATCGTTTTTTAGCGGCTGCTGCATGCGATCGCGCTTTACCACTATTAAAGTAATTCTTTTTTCTAACATCAGTGATAATAAACAGCTAAATTTGTGAACTGCATCACAGTCAATATTTACTAAGTGTGGTAAATAGATATTTTATAAGCTTTGTAATTTGTTCATTGGTTTCAAACTCGGGCGTCAAACGCAGTTACAGATTACTGAGTCCGATCGACGAATAAAGACGGCGGTTGAAACCGCGAAAGAGGGTGAAAATCGAATAACGAGCGTAGCATATTCGATTTTCACCCCCAACTACACGAACAAAGTCCGCCTGCGCGGACTAAGAATTCTGGGTTCGATCGCATAAAGACGGCGGTTTCAACCGCGTCTTGTCGAACAAAGTCCGCCTGCGCGGACTAAGAATAATGAGTTTTTACATAATGTTTTACTGCAGGATTCAAGCTAAACAATGTCAAATTGAAACCAATCTCTAAAAGCTTTATAATTTACCGAAAATCCGCCGTTTCCATATATTGTGTCAGTTCGGATAGCGTACTTCGTTCCGCTGATTACTGGGCAACCTTCATGACGCAACTTATGCTGAAAAATTGCCACCAACCCAGCCGCTGGCTTAATTACTTGGTTCAATTGTTCGCTAAATCTAGTTTCGCCACCATCGAAATCTCCGTTGAGATAAACAAGGACTGTGTGCAGCGTAATCTGATGCTCATTTGGGCGATACCAATGATCCATGTGCGGGTGAAAGCGTTGCCCGACTTGATATCGATACATCCGAAGCCGATCGTTAAGCCCGACAAGATGAAGGTTTCCCATACAATCGGGAAGATAACATTTTAGGCGGTTAAAAAGTTCTTGCGCCATCTCCGGATCGTCTCGAATTACCCGATCCTGGTCTCGGAATAGCGGATTGTTGGTAGCAATCTGCGGCTCTGAAGCATCTATGAGGCGAATCAGCCGATCGCACTCTTCACCAGTATAGATATTATCAACCAGCCACAGCAAACGTTCATCTTCAAAGCGAAATGGAACTTCGATCGGCATTTGTTTTCCTTATGCTGTTGGGCGACAAGAGACAATGAAGCTATTTTAATTGTAGCCTGCGAGCGATGTTAGATGTCAGATTTTAGATTGGTAAATTGGAGATTTTTGATTTTCAGTTGGGGATTTGTGCGATCGAGTAATTGCGAGCTAGCACGGGCGATCCGCACTTTCTATTTTTCATTATTTCCTAAATCCTGAGTTGATGGCGATCGCCCTTCAAAAATTATTTCGGCAATATTTTTCGTAAGCGTAAGCATCTCGCAATTTTTGCAATGCCGTTGCTGACAGCAGCGATTTTACCACAGCTACCAACTTACCCCATGCCAACTGTCGATCGGTCGATCGAGCCTTTTTGAATTGATAGCTGTAAAACAGCGTCCAAAAATCCGGTGCTGTTTTGGCTTGCCACCGCTTGTACCACCTACCAAAGTCTTGAGTTTTCGGTAATTCTGCGTCTAAAATCGGCGGAAAATCGGCATAGCTGACAAATCGACTGACACCCTTAGCGTGCACGTAAACCATGTAGCGGCAGCATTCAATGCGGTAAATCTGGTCTGTTGAAATATTGAACAACAGCGCCACAGTCTCTTCGGTAACGAATCTTGCCAAGGGATGCAGGATTGGAGACTTGTGGAGAATTTTGGAGCAAGCGAAGGTGCTTGATTTTAGTTGGAATGCTGCTATCATGGTAGATGCTTGATAAAAGTATTAACCGTAAGACAGGTACTACTTGTCTGTATGGGTTTTGAGGCGATCGCCCTTGAGTTTTCCACGCCGCGGGGCTATCGCTTTTTACATATCAAATTTTACGACGCAATTGCATCAATTGTCAAGTATGGGTTTAGTCAGGCTAAAAATTCGGGAACTGGCGGCAGAAAAGGGCTGGACGCTTAAGGAAGTATCCGATCGTTCTGGGGTTATTTATAGCACTGTCAGAACCTATGCTCGCCGTCCTGAAATGGCAATGGTGGACTTTACTTGCCTGCGGAAGTTAGCGCGTACATTTGATGTGGCTATCGAGGATCTGGTTGAAGTTTTGCAAGAATAGTCGATCGACCTTCAGTTTACCAGACAGCGGGCGATCGCTTTTTCAAAGATGATTATTTTCAGGTGACACGACACCCACTGTCAAGGATGGGTTTACTTAGAGTCAATGTCAGAGAATTAGCAGCCGATTTTAGATTGGGAAATAGGAGACTTTTGATTGTAGGTTGGTAATTTCTGCGATCGTGTTATTGTTAGCTAACGCTGGCTAGCTCTCTGTCTATTTTTCATCGTATTATAAGTCCCGATATCGTGACGATCGAGCTTCAAAAATTTCGCCGCCAATATTTTTCGTAAGCGTAAACATCTCGCAGTTGTTGTAGTGCTGTTACTGACAACAGCGATTTCACCACTGCTACCAATTTACCCCATGCCAATTGTCGGGAAGCTTCGATCGCGTTTTTGAATTGATAGCTGTAAAACTGCGTCCAAAAATCCGGTGCTATTTTGCCTTTCCACCGCTTGTACCACCTACCAAATTCTTTAGGCTGCGGTAATTGAGCTTCTAAAATTGGCGGAAAATCTGCATAGCTGACAAACCGACTGACACCCTTAGCGTGAACGTAGACCATGTAGCGGCAGCATTCTATGCGGTAGATCTCATCTGTTGAGACATCGAACATCAGTGCCACAGCCTCTTCGGTGACGAATCGCGCTAAGGGGTGAAGGACTGGGGACTTGTGGATAATTTTTGAGCAGGCGAAGGTGCTTGATTTTAGCCTGAAGTTCCCCCCTGGCAAAAACTTGAAACTGTCTCACTGTGCGACTTCCAAGTATTTTAGAGTCGCTCGCGCATGGGTACAATCGCTGAAACGCATA
>JALOON010000099.1 GCA_025454405.1 Oscillatoriaceae cyanobacterium Prado104
TGACTACACCAACAGACCGATCGAGGGCGGGGAAAACTATAGCTCGTATGCGCGAGCTCTCTTCGGAACTACCCCCTAGGGGGTAAGTTCCGGTTAAAGGTAATCAAAGATTTTCGCTAATTCTTGCGTTTGATTTCCATACTGCTTGCAGAGTGCGATTTGCCGATTTTTCGTTCCGTCAAATTGGCAATTGCAAATGCTAATTCCTGCGGTTCGACTGGCTTGGCTACGTGCAGTTGAAACCCGGCGGCCAGGATGTGAATTCGGTCTTCAACTCGACTGTATGCAGTTAAAGCTATTGCCGGTACTTCTTGCCCTGTTTCTAATTCTCTCACCTGGCGGAGGAGTTCGTAGCCGTCCTCCTCCGGCATCCCGATATCGCTGACCAAAATATCCGGTTGCATATCTTGAAATGCTGCTACAGCTTCAGCAACCGAGGCCGCCACTGTTACGGATGCCCCGCACTGTTTGAGGACGGTTTCTACAAACTCGCGGGCATCTGCTTCGTCGTCGGCAACCAGTACCCGCAAGCCCTCTAATACTGGAAATTCATCAACTGATAGGTCTGTTGGGAGTTGTGCCGCAATTTTTGGGTGGTTTGGTTGGTTTTCGACTGATGCCTGCGGCAATCTGACGGTGAAAGTTGTTCCCTGTCCGAGTCCGGGACTGCTGACAGCCACGGTACCGCCGTGAAGTTCTACCAGTTGGCGGACGATTGCCAGTCCCAGTCCCAAACCCCCCTGAACTCTGGTTGTGGAACTGTCTGCCTGCCGGAACCTGTCGAAGACGTAAGGTAAAAACTTCGGGCAAATTCCTTGACCGGTGTCGCTGACGGCGATTTCGACACAGGGCGATGGTTGGTTGGAGGCGACAGACAGCCGCACTTCGACTCTGCCGCCTTCGGGGGTAAATTTGATGGCGTTGGAAAGCAGGTTCCACACTACTTGCTGCAAGCGGTCGGCATCGCCGGAAACTGTAGCGGGGCATTCTGCAATGAATTCGAGTTTGATGTGTTTGACTTCGGCGGCCAATAATACTGTATTCATAGCAGATCGAATGACGCTGGCAAGTTCGATCGGCCTGACGATGAGGCGCACTTTGCCCCGAATCAAGCGCGAAACTTCTAGCAAATCTTCCACGAGTTGGGCTTGAGATTTAGCGTTGCGTTCGATTATTTCCAAGCCGCGGGCGACAGCGGCGGGGTCTAGCTGCCGTTTTTGAAGCAATTGCGACCAGCCGAGGATCGCATTGAGGGGGGTGCGCAGTTCGTGGGAAACTGTGGCGATGAATTCGTCTTTCATCCGGTTGAGTTCTTCGGCTTTTTGGCGGGCGATTTGTTCGCGTTCGAGGAGTTCAGTCCGTTCGGCTTCGATGCGCTTGCGTTCGGTAAGGTCGAGGATGAAGGCGACGGATTCGCTGCGTTCTTCGCCGACGAGGACGTAGCCGACGAGGACTGGAATCCGGCTGCCGTCTTTGCGGGTGTATTCTGTTTCGTAAGGGGTGCAAGCGCCGTTGATTTTGGCTTCGGCGATACCGCATTCGTCGAGGTGAGTGTATTCTGCTGGAGTGATGTCTGTCAAGCGCAGTTTGCCCGATCGCAAGTCTTCTCGATCGTAGCCGATCGTTCTCAAAAATTCATCATTGGCATCTACTATCCGGCCGTCTGTATTGCCGAATAAAATACCGATAATATTGGATTCAATCAAACTTTGAATTTTTGCTTGAGATGTTCTCAAAGCTGCTTCGGCTTGTTTTCTGTCTCGCACTTCTTGCCGCAAAGCTTTGTTAGCTTGCAAAAGTTGGGCGGTGCGTTCGGCGACTCGGTGTTCGAGTTCGCCGTAGGCTTGTTGCAGGGCTGCTTTGGTTTGTTCTAGTTCGAGGCGGGAGGCTTCGCTGGCGGCGATTTGCTGCTTGAGAATTGCGTTGGTTTCGGCTAGTTGGGCGGTGCGTTCTTTGACTCGTTTTTCTAGTTCTTCTCGATCGTGGCGCAGCTTTTTTTCTTGCAAGTAGTTGCGCAGAAATGCTTTGACGGCTGCGATTAACTCCGCAGAATCGATCGGCTGGATCAAGTATCCGTCGGCACCTCCGTCCAAACCCGCTACTTTCGATCGAGTCGTAGTACAATTAGCTGAGAGGTGGAGTACGGGGATTGATGATGTTGCTGTATTGGATTTGATTTGCCGGCAAACTTCCAATCCGCTGATGTCCGGGAGTTTCACATCGAGGAGGATCAGGTCTGGTTTTTGGACGTTTAGGAGGTGCAGCGCTTCTGCCCCCGTGGCTGCTTCGAGAACTTGAAATCCTTCTTGGTGCAGCGTGCGAGCGATCGCGTAGCGCGTCGCTTCGCTATCATCTACTGTGAGGATGGTAAGCTGCTGCGACAAGAGTGTTTCTGGGCCAGCATCAACGTGCATTGGGGTTTCGCGGGGAAAATACTTGTCAGTAAATTTATTTTTTAATTTTTGTTATTTTATTTTTTAGTCTAACATCATTGTAGCCGATGTTTTTTCGATCGCCATCACAAATCTGAATAATAAATGCGCGAGCGGGTCGGTTTCAACCGCTGCGAGGGTGAAAATCAACTAAGTTATAGGTCGAACATTTGAGTTATAGGTCGAACATCCGATTTTCACCCCCGTCTTGGATTTTTCGTTGGGTGCGGGCGGGTTTAAGAGATTATTAGTTTTCAACATAGATGGTTGGCGAACCTGCCCCTACAGGATTTAGGACTGCTATATTATTGATGAAAACCGTTTGCTTTACAAACGACGGCTACTTTTAGTTTGGTGCGAAACATGATCTCTCCTGTCACTTGCGATTTATCAACACCTGTAGCAGCCGAACCAGGAGGATTTTACCTGGTCGGCGAACAGCAAAACCCCCCACCATCAGCCAGGTGGATTGAAGTGTTGGTAGATGCCCCCGCTAGAAGTACGGGAGATTTTACACTAGAAGATAATAAATTATTTACTTATCGCTTGCCCCCAGAACTTCCGGTGCAGCCTGGTGATATTTTAAGCGTACCTTTTGGCAACCAGCAATTAGGTGCGATCGCGATTCGTTTCGTTGCTCAACTGCCTCCAGATTTGCCAGCAGAGCGCGTTAAAGATGTCGAAGATATTGTCAGCAAAGGATTTTTTCCGCCTCATTACTGGGAATTGCTCGATCGCACGGCTACCTATTATTGTACTTCTTTAATTCAAGTAATTAGAGCTTCTTTGCCCCCAGGTCTGTTGAGCCGATCGCAGCGTCGCATCCGCCTAATTTCCTCCGCTATTCCTCCTAAAGCCGAAACTTTTTTGAATCCCGCAGCCAGTCAAATTTTGCAGTTATTGCAAGCACAAAAAACAGGAGATTATACTTGGCAATACCTCCATCGGCAAATCAAAGGAGCTTATAGGGGACTTAAAGATTTATTGAAAAGAGGTTGGGTAGAAAGTTATTTAGAACCTCCCAATCCTCCCAAACCAAAGCTCAAACCGACGGTAAGTTTAGTGGTTAATAATTTTATCGCAGATTTAACGCAGCGGCAGCAAGAAGTGTTGGAAATTTTAAGGCACAGCGGCGGTGAAATGTGGCTTAACGATTTGCTGAAAATTAGCGGCGCGAGTTCTTCCGTCGTTAAAGCTTTAGAACAAAAAGGCAGCGTTGTTATCGACCTAAGAGAAGTCTTGAGGAGCGATCGAGGCATTCCCCAACAACCCGATGCACCCAAAATTTTAACTGACGATCAAGAGCGATGTTTAGCAGTTATTAACAGTTTTTCTGGCTTCCGTCAAGCGCTGCTGCACGGCGTTACTGGTTCGGGGAAAACTGAAGTTTATTTGCAGGCGATCGCCCCGATTTTAGCAAGGGGAAAATCCGCCCTAGTTCTAGTTCCCGAAATCGGTTTAACGCCCCAACTTACTGACAGATTTCGCGCCCGCTTCGGCGAGCAAATTTGCGTTTATCACAGCGCCCTATCCGAGGGCGAACGTTACGATACCTGGCGTCAGATGCTGACAGGAACCCCGCAAATCGTCATCGGCACTCGATCGGCCATTTTTGCTCCTTTACCGAATCTAGGCTTAATAATCTTAGATGAAGAACACGACAGCAGTTTCAAACAAGACCAACCAGCACCTTGCTACCACGCCCGCACCGTTGCCAAATGGCGCGCCGAATTAGCAAATTGTCCGTTAATTTTAGGTTCCGCTACCCCATCTTTAGAAACTTGGATCGAGACGCGCAGCACTAATTATAAATTATCAAATATTCGCTATTTATCATTGCCCGATCGCGTGTATTCCCGCCCGATGCCGCCTGTAGAAATTGTCGATATGCGGCAAGAATTGCGTCAGGGGAATCGATCGATTTTCAGCAGTGTATTGCAAAGGGCGATCGAACAATTGCAAGCAAAGCAACAACAAGGCATCCTATTTATCCACAGGCGGGGACACAGTACATTCGTCTCTTGTCGGAGTTGCGGCTACGTTATGGAATGCCCGAACTGCGATGTTTCTTTATCCTACCACAACATCGGCGAAGGAGCGCCAGAATTGCTGCGCTGTCACTACTGCAACTACGCTCAATTGCAACCGCAAAACTGCCCGGAATGCGCTTCTCCTTACTTCAAAAACTTTGGCAGCGGCACCCAGCGAGTCGAACAGGAATTAATTAAATTGTTTCCGCAATTGCGAGTAATTAGATTTGACAGCGATACTACTAGAAATAAAGGCGACCACCGCAGGTTGCTGGCGCAATTTGCCAGCGGGGAAGCTGATATTTTGCTCGGCACGCAAATGCTGGCGAAAGGATTGGATATAGCCGGAGTAACTTTGGTGGGAGTTGTATCTGCTGACGGCTTGGTCAATTTATCAGATTATCGGGCCAGCGAAAGAGCATTTCAAACATTAACTCAAGTGGCAGGGCGTGCGGGAAGGGGCGACGATCCGGGACGGGTAATTATTCAAACTTACCAGCCGGAACATCGGGTTATTCAAGCAGTTAAGCGGCACGAATACAGAAGTTTTGTAGGACAAGAATTGACGGAAAGAAGCGAGTTAAGTTACCCACCGTCCGGGCGGTTAATTTTGCTGCGTTTGAGCGGTACAAATGCGGCGGAAGTTGAGGAAACTGCCTCCGAGTTAGCATCAGTTTGCCGGGAATACATCCAGCAAGTTTCTCCGGCTGAATGCGAATTGTTGGGACCCGCGCCCGCGCCGATTATGCGCGTGGCAAATCGGTATCGGTGGCAAATTTTGTTGAAATTGCCTTTATCTAATGTAGCGTTGCCGGACTTGGTGAAATTGCGCGATCGAACTCCCCGCAGTATTAGTTTAACAATTGATGTCGATCCGCTAAATTTTGGTTAAAAAGCTATGTGAGGCAAAGAGAAACCCGGTTTCTTGAAGAAACCGGGTTTCTGGATGGAAAGCTAATACTAAATCCGGGTTTACTATCCCTTTTATATTCTCTCCCTTTCTCTCTACCCTCTGCGTACTCTGCGGTTAATTATAAATTGGTTATTAACGCAAAACTAATATAAGTTATATTTAAAGTATCGTTGTAACGATCGACTGCAAGATGCAGAAGATCGACTGCAAAACAACCTACGCAAAAAGTTAAGATCTGATGGTTGCGATCGCCCAAAAACCCCTTTCTTTCGAGGAATTTCTCAACTGGAATGACGGTTCCGGCAGGTCATTCGAGCTAGTTAATGGAGTTGTCATGCCCCTGGGCGAACCTACAGCCAAACACGAGGATGTCGTCGATGGGCTATGCCGTCTCTTGGTGGAACATTGCCAATCCTTGAACCTTCCCTACGTTCCCCGACAGAACAAACAAGTTAGATTGAACTCTATCCCAGGCGAAAATGAATCGAGTCGTAAAGCCGATATTGTAGTTTTTGCAAAGGAAGAATGGGTCAGAATGCGTCAAAGTTCTGCCTCGGCTGCTGCTTATATTCCACCTCCTTTAGTAATCGAAGTTGTCAGTACGAATTGGCGGGATGATTATCGGATAAAATTGAATGAGTATGAAACTTTAGGAGTTTTGGAGTATTGGATAGTGGATTATGCAGGATTGGGAGGCGTTCAGTATATTGGCTCTCCAAAACAGCCTGCGGTGACTGTCAACCGTTTAATTGATGGTGAATATCATGCACAAAGATATCAGGGAGTAGCTACGATTGTTTCTCCAACTTTTCCTGAGTTGGTATTAACCGCAGCTCAAATTGTGGCAATGACAGAAGTTTAGGCCGATCGTTCGCAGGTAGTTTTACAGCTCGATCGCCTATTGGCTGGAACAGTGACATCATGGAATTACTTTATCTTCATCACACAGAGAAATAATTCGATTCACAAAAGCTTTGAGTTCTGGACAGGCTTGAATCGCGATCGCCAGATCGTTTTTCTCTAAAATAGCTTTTCCATCAATTGGCTTGTTATAACTTTTTTTGCGTTGTCCTACTTCAAAAATATCCTTAATCCAATAAGCAGGAGGTTTTTGGTGATTCACAGTTTCAGGAGAACCGCTAGGAGCAGAACGGTTGTGTTTTGCTAAAGTTTGAATAGTTGTCCAGTATGGCAGCAGCCATGCTTCAAAATCATGTAATGCTGTATGTGGATAAAATTTTGGATTGTTTCCCACCCAAGTTTTCATTTTAGCTTTAGCGTCAGCCGCGTCTTTAAAATCATTTTTTCCTGTATAAACATCTGTAAGTGCAATTACAGCATCACAGCCATCATTATCTAAAAGATTTTCAACCACACGCTTGAGTTTCCCTTCTTTGGGAATGCAACCATCCTGGGGAATAAATTTAAGCTTGGGCATTTTTTGCTCTAAACGCTTTTGCAGGAACTCGCGCAGTTTCTCTTTAAATGCCACTTCCGTAGCGCCTTCAACTAAAATAGCAATTTTCATGGACGACCACCCATGATATTCATTGCCCAAAGTTGGTCAAGGGTGTAATCTTCTAACCATTTATCTAGGTTGAGGGTGTCAGCCCATGTCATTTTTGCCTCACCCTCCTCAATATCGCAAATCAAAACTTCACGCGGTTCAAGAAACCGGATCAGTCGATCTGAGTGCGTTGCAACTATCAGTTGCGTGTGTTTTGACGCTTCTCTCATTAAATATACTAAATGTCTTAAAAGTTCGGGATGCAAGCTAACTTCCGGTTCATCTATTAAAGTGATTGTTGTTAAACTTTCACTTTGCAGCAGAGTAACCAACCACAGAAAGCGCAGCGTTCCTTCTGATAATTCATGTAGGTAGATAGGTTGAGTAAAATTTCTATCTGTCCAAGTCATCGAAATAGTTCCGGCGGCCACTGGAGGAAAGTTTAATCGCTCAAAATCTGGAAAGGCAGCAGATAGAATATTTTCCACCATTTCAAAGCGATCGCGATCGGTTTCTCGAAGGTAATAAAGGCAGGAAACTAAGTCTTCTCCTTTCGATCCAGGCAACTTGGCCGGGCGCATTGCTTGCGGTAGGCGAATAGGACTTTTCTCTGAAACATCAAGTGCGCCATAATAGGTACAAGCAGCAAGACTCTTTCTCAAGTTTTCAGGTTCGCGATACATTTTAGGAACTTGAGAAAGTGATGTTTCCAGCGGGTTGTGTTCCCAATTCGGTCTTAAAAGCTTGCGGTCTTCTTGGCTAAAATACTTAATATCTAAACCATCAGATTCAATATACTTAAATGGCTCGAAGGCGCTGGGGTCGCTTTGCTGTGTTAAAGTTTCTTCCCTAATTTCATAAGATAAACCTTTAGGAGACAAAGTTAAACTATATTTTAAAGGCTGTCTCTCGGGTACTTTCATTGAAACTGCAATTTCCAGTTCTTGCGCTTTACCTCTCGTCAAAATTTCATTCAAGCCGCCTTTGAGTTGCAAGATATTATGTAAATTACCACTTGCTGAAGCAGCTAGTACGGAAAGTACATCTAAAAAAGAAGTTTTTCCCGAACCGTTGACACCGATCGTCACGATGAGATTTCTCATCTCAATCTCAATATTTCGCAGGCGACGAAAACCTTTTACTGATATGTTGTTAAATGTATTCATACAGCTAACGATCGTTATTCTCAATAGTTAAGTTTTCCGAGAGTTCCAAGTGCAGGTCAAGCTTTAGTATACCTTGCCTTGGCAGAATTACACTGAGTCCGCTGACAGAATCTATTCTTTAGTTTCGCGTTAGGCGAACGAAAGCTCGATCGACCGGCAGTTTCAACCGCCGAATCATCAAAAAAATAGCTAACTCGATTTTGGTATAATTTATAGTGACTCGCACTATATGCAAAATATGCCAGTTATTGAAACCCAAGAACTCACCAAACAATTTGATGATAGCATTGCGGTCGATCGCGTAAATTTAACCGTCAACGCGGGCGAAATTTACGGACTTATCGGACCAAACGGTGCGGGTAAAACTACTCTCATCCGAATGCTAGCCACCGCAGAAGAACCCACAGCCGGAACGATCGCGATTTGCGATCGACCCCTAAGTCTCGATCGCCCCGATCCGGAAATTCAACGCCAACTCGGCTTTTTACCGGACGATTTTCCGCTGTACGATGACTTAAATGTCGTAGATTATTTAGAATACTTCAGCCAACTTTACTATCTAGAAGAACCTGCCTTAACTCAGCGGATTAATGAAGTGTTAGAGTTAGTCAGTCTCGAAAACAAGCGCGCAAGTTTAATTAGCACCTTGTCTCGGGGGATGAAACAGCGATTGAGTTTGGCGCGAACAATTATTTACCGCCCGACTTTACTGCTGTTAGACGAACCAGTTTCCGGTTTAGATCCGATCGCCCGCGTTGAATATCGAGAAACAATTAAAACCTTGCAGCGCCAGGGAATGACTATTTTTATATCATCTCACATCCTCAGCGATTTGGAAGATTTTTGCACCTCGATCGGGATTATGGAACGGGGGCGCTTGGTCGAAAGTTCGCAACTTCAAGCATTGTACGATCGCGATCGAGATGACAGAGAAATTATCATTGCTGCCCTAGCAAGTGTGGAAAATTTACAGCTTGCCGTGGAAGCTTCATCTCTGGTGACAAACTGCCAAATTTTGCCAACAACTAAATCCCGCAAAGCAGCCAAAATTTCTATTGGTTTTACTGGAACAGATGAAGAAGCAGCACAATTGTTGCGATCGCTCATCGAGCAAGGATTGCCAATTACTGAGTTTTCACCAGTTCGAGAAAACCTCGAAGAGATTTTCCTGAAACTCGGCTACCGAAAAACTGCTTAATTGGCAACAACAATAACTAACATTCTTACTTGGTGATGTTTTCATGAACAACTCATCTTTGGCAAAACAATTAGGTCGCTGGAACCCGCAATTACTGAGGGAATTTCGCGGGAGACTCAAACCCCGCACCGTCATTGTCGCGATCGCTCTTTCGGCAATATTCCAAGTTTTTTTACTGTTAATTACCGCGCCAACTACCCGCACCGCCCCAGCAAACGGCTGGCTGGATTTATGGAAATCCGTTACTTGGATGCTGCCCTACGTTGTATTTAGCCTCGGCAGTTATTTTATTGTTAGCGATTTAGCAGAAGAACAAAAGCGCGGTACTCTCAATTTTATTCGCTTGAGTCCCCGTCCGGCGTGGCAAATCTTGCTCGGCAAACTGTTAGGAGTTCCCGTACTCCTGTATCTCTCGGTAGCATTTACGATTCCCCTGCACTTCTTTGCTGGACTGCAAGGCGGAGTTTCCTTACCTCTCATTTTCAGCGTTTATCTGTTGCTGGCGATCGAATGCGCTCTTTGTTTCAGCGGGGCGATGCTGTGCGGGTTTGCGGGTGACGAAAAACAGGGAGGAAAGCGGCAAACGGCGACAGCAATTGGATTTGCCGCGATCGTTTTTTCCTTCATTGCGCCTTTGTTCATGCTCTGTAATATCAATGTAATTTGGAGACCGCTGCTCGATAATCCTGAAATTTTTGGCGAAAAAAGTCCTATTGTAAGGTGGTATTTTCTGCCAGTTAACAGCACTGTTTTAGTATCTCACGCTTTTAGTTTAATTGCATTAGGAATCGTAGGATTTTTGCTGTGGCGCATGATGCTGCGCAATTTCCGCAAGCCCCGATCGACCCCCATCAGCAAGCGCCAAAGTTATGCTATTTTAGCTTTTTTGGAAGTTTTCGCTTTAGGCTTTTTAGTGCAGCTTGGTTTTACGAATGATGAGCCTAGCGCTATATTTTCAGCTATCTTTATGTACCTGTTGACCTCGATCGCGATGCTAATTTTAATCTTTGGCATCTGCCCCCAACGGCAAGCTTTATTAGACTGGGCGCGCTACCGTTCTGGTAGCTGGCAAAGCTTAATTTGGTCGGATAAAAGCCCTGTTTTGCTGGCTGTTGTCATCCAATTGATAATTGCCAATGCGCTTTTAGTACCTTGGTTGTTTACAATCGGAATTGGCGCTAAAAAAACAGTAGAAACGGTTTTATTAGTTGTCGGAACGGTAAATATGCTGTTAATTTACAGCACTTTTATTCAACAAGTTTTCGCCACCAAAATTCGCAATCCAGTAATATGGGCGATCGGGGGATTGAGTTTGTGGGCGATCGTATTTCCGTCGATGCTGGGATTGTTGCAACTCACGCCCGATCGCTTTCCGCCCGCAGCAGTAATTTGGACTCTATTCGGCTATTCGTTTTTGTACTTCGACCAACCTCTAGCAATACCTTTTGCGATCGCGGGAATCATTTTGCAATGGCTGATTTTGGGATTTATGCTGTGGAAATTTCAGCAAACAATGGAGAAATTAAAAGCAGTAACTTAAATCTGACATCTTGCACAATTCTCAACAATCCTGTAGGGGCGGGTTCGCCAACAGATCTAAACGCAGCAAACAGGTTGAATAAACCCGCCCCCACCCCACGAAAAACCCCCAAGTGACATTGGTGCAAGATATCAGTTAAATCGGATTTAAATTCGGTTCGCATTAATGACTGAAGTACTCAAAAAGAAGGATTAAAATCCTTACTACAAACAGTTTCGATCGCACACACTGTGATAATTTATTACAATCGAAAACAACAAAAATTATGGAAACCAAACCACCTTTACCGCCCTTTACCTTGGAAACAGCTAAAGCCAAAGTTCAAGCCGCCGAAGACGCTTGGAATACCCGCGATCCCGATCGAGTAGCCTTAGCTTATACAGAAGATTCCCAATGGCGAAACCGCGCCGAATTCTTCAGCGGGCGGGAACAAATCAAAGCTTTTTTAACGCGAAAATGGGCAAAAGAATTAGATTACTGTTTAAAAAAAGAACTGTGGAGTTTTACAGATAATCGAATTTCTGTGCGTTTCGAGTATGAATGGCACGACGATTCTGGTTATTGGTATCGATCTTACGGTAACGAACAGTGGGAATTTGCAGAAAATGGATTAATGCGCAGGCGCGAAGCCAGCATTAACGATGTTCCCATTCAAGAATCAGAAAGAAAGTTTCGATAAAAGGTTTGTAGTGAGGACTTCAGTCCTAATTAACTAAACACCAGACAGAGGACTAAAATGCTCCCTCAAATCTCGCTTGAAACCGATCGATTAATATTGCGCCCGCTGGCATTAACCGACGCGCCAACCATTCAAAAACTTGCCAGCTATCGCGCGGTTGCCGATACAATGATTTCAATTCCCCATCCTTACCCGGAAGGCGAAGCTGAGAACTATATTTCTCGAAGAATTGCAGAGTTTCGAGACGGGAATTCTGTGGCATTTGCGATCGAATGCCAGCAGGAAAAATTGGTGAGAGGCGCGATCGAAATTCGAGATATCGATCGAGAACATTCACTTGCTGAATTGAGTTTCTGGTTGGGAGTTGAGTCGTGGGGAAAAGGATACATGAGTGAAGCCATTTTTTCGATGCTTGGTTTCGGATTTGAAAACCTGCAACTCAATCGGATTTACGCCTACCATATGTTGCGGAATCCAGCATCGGGTAAAGTTTTGAAAAAAAACGGTTTTATTCATGAAGGCATATTGCGGCAGCGAGTCCGAAAGTGGGAAGTGTTTGAAGATGTAGTGTTGTTAGCAATTCTCGATCGGGATTGGAAGCAGCAAAAAGAGAAATGAATTCCTCACTTTTTCAATCCCTAATAGGGAGTGGAGTTTATTGCGGCTTAAGTTAGACTCCCGAATGGCGAAAGTCCGACATAGCGCGTTTCAATCCCTAATAGGGAGTGGAGTTTATTGCGGCTATGGGAGAGAGCCTCTTTAGGTCTGTGGCCCTTTGTTTCAATCCCTAATAGGGAGTGGAGTTTATTGCGGCTAAGGTAAATGTAATGAATAAGGAAACTAAAATCAACGGGGTTTCAATCCCTAATAGGGAGTGGAGTTTATTGCGGCAGACCGTCAGACTTCGCTTGTCGGCGCGCAGAAAAGTTTCAATCCCTAATAGGGAGTGGAGTTTATTGCGGCTTGAGATTAACGAATTTCAAGATGAGGAGCCGCATAAATGTTTCAATCCCTAATAGGGAGTGGAGTTTATTGCGGCTCTCTTTAAATGTCACGCCTTTCTTGTCTGCCAAAGTTTCAATCCCTAATAGGGAGTGGAGTTTATTGCGGCTGGATGCCTTTAATCTATTCAGTCGCACCTACCCGGTTTCAATCCCTAATAGGGAGTGGAGTTTATTGCGGCAATTGCAGCCAAGCTAAGAGCACAATATTATTTAGTTTCAATCCCTAATAGGGAGTGGAGTTTATTGCGGCTCTACCCGAAAACCTGACAGTTAATATTCCTGATATTCGTTTCAATCCCTAATAGGGAGTGGAGTTTATTGCGGCTTCCACAAGTCGTGACCTTTTGTCACGAATATATTTTTCGTTTCAATCCCTAATAGGGAGTGGAGTTTATTGCGGCGCGGAACCAACGGCATAACTTTAGCGGACAATGTTTGGTTTCAATCCCTAATAGGGAGTGGAGTTTATTGCGGCGTAGAGGAATGGAATGAGCTTATCGCTCTCCTTCAGGTTTCAATCCCTAATAGGGAGTGGAGTTTATTGCGGCGAGACTCAATCAGGATTCAACCCCATAGAAGCAGTGTTTCAATCCCTAATAGGGAGTGGAGTTTATTGCGGCTCTAGGATAAAAACTCTTTCTCTCCCGTTTCGAGATAAGTTTCAATCCCTAATAGGGAGTGGAGTTTATTGCGGCTCGCCGTGCCGATCGTGTGGCATCATTTGCCCGCCGTTTCAATCCCTAATAGGGAGTGGAGTTTATTGCGGCTCTACCTGAAAGTCAGACTTGCGATCGCGCAAGTTTCAATCCCTAATAGGGAGTGGAGTTTATTGCGGCGTTTCAGGCAAGAGCATCAGCACTGGAAATGTGAAAGTTTCAATCCCTAATAGGGAGTGGAGTTTATTGCGGCAAGCGTTGTTTACTTGCTGTAATGTAGAAGGTAAGTTTCAATCCCTAATAGGGAGTGGAGTTTATTGCGGCGGTAATTGAAGCCGGAGCATCCCCCGAAGAGAGCAGTTTCAATCCCTAATAGGGAGTGGAGTTTATTGCGGCGACCTGGACGAAATCACCAACAACAGCGCCATGGTTTCAATCCCTAATAGGGAGTGGAGTTTATTGCGGCCGAGGCAGTTTAACTGTTTTGAAAGGAGTTAGAAAATGTTTCAATCCCTAATAGGGAGTGGAGTTTATTGCGGCTATTAACTAATGTAGAAGCGCTAGTTGCTGTTTCGTTTCAATCCCTAATAGGGAGTGGAGTTTATTGCGGCGTCAGTTCTGTGAAAGTGTTTTGCGGGGTACTTTCTGCGTTTCAATCCCTAATAGGGAGTGGAGTTTATTGCGGCTTTAGGAGGTTAGATTGGGAGTAGTTTTTAATGTTAGGTTTCAATCCCTAATAGGGAGTGGAGTTTATTGCGGCTTTCACCCTTTCGCCAAACCAAAATTTGGGCGGGTTAAGTTTCAATCCCTAATAGGGAGTGGAGTTTATTGCGGCTTTCCACATCAGCCACAAACCCAAGCTGTTCGATAGCGGGTTTCAATCCCTAATAGGGAGTGGAGTTTATTGCGGCGCCGATGTTTGAAACCGTTGCTGTATTTGATTTTCAAGGTTCTGTTCCGGTAGGCTAATCTTAAAGTACCATTTCGGCCTTCGACCTGTCAATAGCCTATTGTTCGTGATTATTTCAAACTCTTATCTGGCAAGGGTTTCAGCGCTTGCGGTAGGTGGTTGTGGGAGTTGGGAGCATCAAACCCTTGCTGTGTTTGCATTGTAGGCGAAAAATCCGACACTCCAAATTTTACACCTACTGGCTACCGCATTTTTACTCGTTTGCGCGTTACCAGGCAGCAGCCCGGTAACGCCGATCGCACCAGCAAATCACTCTAATCCATCAGCAGACTCGGAGAAGTCAGCACAAACACATCCCTCGTTCCCACACCATCCGCCTCCGGTTTAATCGGCGTCGTAAAATGGAAAAACTCGCGATCGTTCACCAACAACAATTCTCCCGGATGCAGCACTTTATTAAACACGGGCTTCTCTTTTTTCGCACAATACAAATGCGTTTCCCCGCCCACAACATTAGTCCTGTCAACCGAGAAAATCCCGATAAAATTAGTCCCGTCTTGATGAATTCCTTCCGGTGCCGGATTGCCGAAATTGTGCGGCGAACAACTCGTCCTGATTTGATGAATTCCGATTTCAGCTTCCGGGTGAATTTTGCAAGAATCGAAGAACGCAAAAACCATTTGTTGGAAATTCTCCTGGGCAATCAGCCGATCGTCCAATTCTGCATATTCCCGCTTGATATCCCCCACTACCGGATTGTATTCTTTACTTTGAAACAAGTAGCCGTGCGGCAACTTAACTAAGTTGTTGCCGTTCACTGCAAACCGCGACAACCGCCTCGATCGATACTTGCCCTTAATATAAGGATCGATCGGCATATCGTTGAAAAATGGCTTGAAACCTTCTAGCTTAATCGAGTTTACTTTTCTGAAAGTAAACATGAAGGCATAATCCAAATAAATGGATTCTAAAACCGTTTTCATAGATTGTTCTCCCTGAAACCTTGCTCCCCTCGTGTTTTTGCCTTAAAGAGGTGTATGTTTAAAGTCTAGCTCAGGTTTTTTGAAAGTGCAGTCAAATATCTTACAAAAATTGCAAAGATACGGTAAAGAGTTCAGAACAACCGAGATTTTTGATAAGAAACCGGGTTTCTGGCCGAGATGTTGCATCACAACCGAGATTTTTCGCAAGAAACCCGGTTTCTGACCTAGATTTAAATCTAAAATTCCCAATCTAAAATCTCTTGACCGCTTTCACCAGCGACTGACAAGCCCGCAAGAAAACGGCCACATCTACGCCGAGTCCAACGTACTGAACTCCCGCATCAATCCACTGCTTGGCAACTTCAGGGTTTTCCACAAAAGTACCCGCAGCTTTGCCTGCATTGCGGATGGTTTGCACGGCTTCCTGCATCATGTCGGTAACTCGCTTGTCGCGGACTTGGCCGGGAATGCCGAGAGATTGCGAAAGGTCGTAAGGGCCGAGAAAAATTACGTCAATGTGCGGTACGCTGACAATTTCTGCTAGATTGTCGATGCCGGTTTTGCCTTCAACGTGAATCACTAATAAAGATTCTTCGTTGAGTTTGTCAGTAATATTTGTGCCTGCTGCTGTGTAATGTCCGGCCCGCGTGGCGAAGGAAAGGCCGCGCGCGCCCAAAGGACTGTATTTTGAGCTTTTAACGGCGTTTTCGGCATCGATTTTGCTTTCAATTTGCGGTATTTGAACGCCGGCGCTGCCGATATCTAGAGCTCGCTGAATTTGCGGTCCATCGTTTTTGCGGACTCGGACGATTGGTGCAATTCCCGTACAATCGGCCGCGCGGCACAAGTCTTCAGCCGCTAGCGAGTGCAAGGGGCCGTGTTCCATATCGATAACTGCAAAATCAAATCCGGCATGACCGCAGATTTCCATAAATGCTGGATAGCTGCAATTCATGAATAAGCCGAGAACTGTTTCGCCTTGCTTGAGTTTTTGTTTGAGTTGGTGTTGAGGCATGGATGGGAGTTTTGAGTTTTGAATTTTGAGTTTTGAGTTGCTCGGGAGTTTTGAGTTTTGAATTTTGAGTTTTGAGTTGAAAGAGAGTTTTGAGTTGCTCGGGAGTTTTGAGTTTTGAATTTTGAGTTTTGAGTTGCTCGGGAGTTTTGAGTTTTGAATTGAAGAAAAATTTTGAGTTGAGTGAATTTTACAATTTTTCACTACTTGATGTAAATAAGCTAGAGAAAAATTTAACTGATTTTTGCGCCTCTATTTTAAAGCCAAACAGGCACAATGACCATGCAAAAATACACATCCCAAAAAGTGGCAAAAATATCGGTCCAACCGATCGATCGACCAGCCACGCTAATAAAGCTAACATCCCGATACTCCCAGGCGTCCACAGCCAAAAAATCATAAATACCAGCACGGCTATATGTAAATTCATCTTAATCTTTACATAACAGCCGGATGTTTGCGGGTAAATTTCTCCTGTTATAATAGGTAGAAATGAATTTCTGTAATAATGGATATTGCGGCTGATTCTGAAAGTATTCCCTGTAATTGTTCCCCCGTAAGGTTTATTAGGTTTTTGGAACGGCAGCGCCATTCTCCAGGTTTTGGGAGGCTCAACAATTTCATCCAACTTTTGCAAAACTTCAGAAAAAGCTAAATTTGTGGAAATTGTCAAAGTCTCAAAAGGCAGCAAAAATCTATATAATTTAACGAGCTTGTTCATCGAGTTAATCCTGCTATGCAAAAGTTATATTCAAAAGTTACTGTTGAACCTAATGCCCCCGATATAAAAAAACTTGCCCTGACAGCACACCCAATACCAGTATATTGGAAAATAAACCTTTGGACGCTGTAAGTGTCTTTACAGGTATCGCAATTCAAGTGACAATCACCGATGAAACTTCCGAAACAGATATTTTCCCTCAAAGCTTGTGCGGCAAATCTATCCCGAATGGAATCACTCGCCATCCTCACCCTCGGTATAATTGGTCTGCTATCGAGCATTTCGCCAGCATTTGCCGCACCTGCTCGCAATCCTGACAAAGAAGAAACTTGCGACATTCTCGTAGCAGGCAGCGGACTCGCGGGCGCAGCTACGGCTTACGAAGGTTTGCTGGCAGGCCGGACTGTTTGCCTGACCGAAATTACTGACTGGGTAGGCGGTCAAATCTCCTCTCAAGGAACCTCCGCACTCGACGAAAGAGATACTCAAAGATCGCTCTTATTTTTCCCCCGCGGCTACCTGGAATTGCGCCAGCGGATCGAGAAACATTACGGCCGACTAAATCCCGGAGGCTGTTGGGTTAGCTATTCCTGTTTCATGCCTTACAACGGTCACAAACTGTTATTTGAAATGTTGCAATCTGCGGCGAGAAAAGGCAAAGGCACCCTCAAATGGTATCCGAATACTGTTATTAAAGAACTGGAAATTACCCCGACTGCTGGGGCAAATACTGCGGGTGGCAAACAGATTAAAAGCGCGATCGCCATCCAACACAAACCAGCAGCAAATACCCCCCCACTCAACACCGAAACCCTGTCTCAAGTTATCGAAGATGCCTATCGCTACGAAAATTCTGGGCGATTTAACAAAACTATTATTCGCTTTACTTTCAAACCGCCCAACCCATCAAAGTCCCAACCCAAACCTGCTGGTTGGTACGTCGTCGATGCCACCGAAACAGGCGAATTAATCGGACTTTCTGACATTCCCTACCGCCTCGGAATTGACCCGCGATCGCCTCTCGAACCTTCTTCTGCCAGCCCTAACGGCGATCCTTACTGCACTCAAGGTTTTACCTACACCTTTGCCATGGAAGCAACGAAGGAACCGCAGCAGCATCAATTACCATCTTTCTACCAGCAATACGCACCTTACTACAGTTACGAATTGCAGCGCTTGGCCAGCTTTCCCCTAGTATTCAGCTACCGCCAAATCAGGACAATGAAACCGGACGAAAGGCGACCTTCTGACCCGAAGAAATTCCCAATTTATCCGGGGGATATATCCATGCAAAACTGGACTTGGGGCAACGACTACCGACCCGGTACGGAGCGGGATAATTTAATTTATACTCGGGAACAATTGCAAGCATCAGGTCAACTGCAACCGGGCGGCTGGATGGGCGGTTTGCGAACAGAAACTTTGCGGCGGGGCGAAGAACACGCTAAGGGATATTTCTACTGGCTGGTAACGGGAACTACCGACTCGCAGTTGGGAAATAACGTGAAAAAACCTTATCCCAACAATCGATTTCTGAGCGGTTTGAACTCGCCGATGGGAACGGTTCACGGACTTTCTAAATATCCCTACATGCGCGAGGGTCGGCGGATTATCGGGAGGCCGGGTTTTAATCACCCTGAAGGATTTATGGTGTGGGAAATCGATATGTCTCGCAACAATTTTCGGACGGATTTTTACCGCCAGAATTTGTCAGAACAAGAGTATCGGAATATGTGGCTGGCTGGGAACTCAATCTGTAGAGGATACAAAAGCTCGATCGCGCGCTACAATTTATCCTGATTCTGTCGGTATCGGTCACTACGCGATCGACTTTCATCCCTGCATGGCTAACAGCCCGCCGGAAGCACCGGGAAATACCGAACGCGAAGGTACTCGCAAAGGTCAAGGACAAGCTTATCCGTTCCAAATTCCGCTGCGGGCGATGATTCCGCAGCAGATTGACAATATGTTGGTAGCGGGTAAAAGTATTGCGACAAGTCACACTGCTGCTGCTGCTTATCGAGTGCATTCTTTTGAATGGTCTGCCGGTGCGGCGGCAGGAATTACGGCAGCTTTTGCGTTAGAAAATAATCTCGTTCCTTACGAATTGGTCGATGAATTGCCGTCTCGCGAACCGAATTTAGAAGCTTTGCAAGCGCGATTGCAGCAAAGTGCAAATCCGATCGCATTTCCCGGTACTTCTGTTTTTAACAGTAATTGGGAAAAGTGGAAGTAGTTATTAGTCATCAGTCATTAGTCATCAGTCATCAGTCATTAGTTAGAGGTACGGTATAAATTGGTTCGATTGTCTTTTCCGAGGAATGTAATGCAGGAATTCAATGATAGTTGCAAGGCACTAGGTAGCGTCTGGAACAAACGACAAGGCTGGACTTGCCCTCCATTTCCAGATGTGCCAAAGAAAACAATGGCACTGAGTATTTACTCCAAGATTGCTGGATGGAATGCTTGGGACATTGAAGATAAGTTGATTGAATTAGGTTTTCAACCCAGTTATCGGTATTTGGGTTTAAACAATCCAGTGCCGAAAGACCCGACAACCTGCGTGTTTTTCCTCAGAAAGTATCTTGAGGATGACCCGTTGATGAATGCACACATCGTGCAAATCCTAGCAGGTGGTATCCCAGCTAGCGGGTTGCTGGTGATTTCTCACAAAATCTACTGCGCAATAATGCAGCAACAAACGGAATAACTTCTTCGTTCAAGATAACTCGATCGCCAATATCGATCGCGAGTTTATGAACTACAAGCTAGAAACCGGTTTTCTTGAAGAAATCCGGTTTCTTTGCGCCTCACATATTACTGCCGTTAGCATCAGAATAATTCCTCTCTCTTCTCTCCCTCTGCGTTCTCTGCGTCCTCTGCGGTTAAATATTCCAGATACAACCGGAATTGATATCATTCTGCATTCTTAGTCGATCGTACTAATAGAAAATCTTCAGCATCTTACATGAGTTCTCCGATCGACGTAAAACAAGTTAAAATATGCTAAAATCGCTAACAATAACTCCGATCGCGGTAACATTAAGCCGTAAACATTATGTCGGAAACATTAATTGACAGAGAAATTGACAGGGATCTGCCTCCCGCATTTCCAGACCACACGCAACTTCCCGAGTCTGACGGTACTTTCGTGAAAAATTTTCAGGAGCATCCTCAAAGTATAATTCTCACAGATTCGATCGGGCCTGTTTTGCAACAGCGACATCCCGACGGACGCTACTGCATCGGACAAGATAGCGGTATTTATTGGCGGGAAACCGAGCCGCCGGAAGAAGGGGCAGAGGCTCCTGATTGGTTTTACGTACCGAATGTTTCAGCACGCCCGGAACAAGGAAAATACCGCCGCTCTTACGTGCTGTGGCGGGAACTCCTGGCACCTTTAATTGCTTTGGAATTTGCCAGCGGCAGCGGCAGGGAAGAACGGGATGCAACTCCTTTGATAGTAACTGATGAAGGAGAGGTGCAAAAACCGGGTAAGTTTTGGGTTTACGAGCAAATCGTTCGCATTCCTTACTACGGCATTTATGAAATTAAAAATGATAAGTTAGAAGTCTATCATTTGAGAGATTTATCTTATCAAAAAATGGAGCCCAACCAACGGGGTCACTATTCGATCGATCCCTTAGGAGTTGAGTTGGGACTGTGGCAGGGAAGCTATCAAAATCAAACGCAAATTTGGTTGCGCTGGTGGGATAGCGAGGGCAATTTGTTATTAATTGGTGACGAAAGAGCTGAACTTGAAAAACTCAGAACCGAACAGGAACGCCAACGTGCCGAAACAGCGGAACGAAGAGCGGCGCAACTTGCAGCGCGACTGCTAGCAATGGGTGTCGATCCCGATGCGGATGATTTTGATGCAGGTGATATTAGATAAATTCTAGTTAATGTAGGGACACAGCACTGCTCATAGGTGTCAACTTAAGGTCAAATCCCTTCAGAGACTACTGTTTGGCGATTAAGACCAGATCCCCCCTACCTTAAGAAGGGGGGAACAAGACTTTTCTCAAAGTCCCCCTTCTTAAGGGGGATTTAGGGGGATCTAGACTCAGGTAAAAGCGAA
>JALOON010000030.1 GCA_025454405.1 Oscillatoriaceae cyanobacterium Prado104
CTGGGCGCAGCGCAAACTCGGCCGCCAACTGCTAAAATTCAACGTTCCGGTCTGCAGCATCACTGGAGCCTGGGATCTGGGACAAGCGGGCGAAACCAAGGGCATGGACGATTTCATTCAGAAAAAAGGAATAGAAGAATTCCGGCTGATGCTGGCCCGTTCCGTGCGGTTTGAGGACTGGGAAAGCTCGCTCGGCGACAGCAGCTCCCCCAAACTCTCCCTCAAACCGCCCGCGCCGCAAGAACTCGGGGCCCAGTTTGCTGAAGATTTGCGCGACCGGCTCTGCTACAGCGAAGAACACAAATCCTGGATGAAATACGAACTCCAGCACCGGGGAGTTTGGGGAGAAGTTAGCGACGATTACGTCCTGGCAGCGATTCACGGGATGAGCAAGGCTCGGGGGACCGTGCCGAACAACGCCTACTGCGCCAACGTTTTGGGGGCGATGAAGCGGGAGCTGTACGAGCACCAGTGGCAGGAGCGGCCGTCAAACGAACTGTTGCCCTTTGAAGATGGCGTGTTAGAGATCGAGAGCAACCAGTGGCACTCTCACGCCCCCGGATTCCGACTCACTTGGTCGCTGCCGAGGGCTTACCAAGGCAGCGCGGCCGTCAATGGATGGTCGAAAATTGAAAAATGGCTCGACCAAGCAACTGAAGGCAGCGAGCGCAAAAAAAATATCCTGCTGGCATTTGCAGCAGCCGCCCTGCGCGGGATGGCCAACCTGCAGAAATTCCTGATGCTGACGGGTTTCGGCGGTACGGGCAAAGGGTTGTGCACGCGATTGCTGACGATGATTGTTGGCGAGCGCAATACCTGGATCGGGAACCTGGAGGACTTGACCAAAGATCCGAAAATAGCCGAACTGCAAACGAAGCGGCTGGCAGTGTTTGACGACCAAGAAAAATACATGGGGAACCTCTCGAACTTCCGATCGATGACGGGAGGCGGATTGCTCAGCGGGCGAGCGCTGTACAAAAGTCCGGTCAGGTTTCGATTTCCCGGTTTGGTACTAATCACAGCCAACCAGCCGTGCTTCCCCGCCTCCGGGCTGTCGTGGCTGAAGCGCCGGATCGTTCAGGAAGAGTTTCGATATGTCCCCCTTGTGCGGGACGTTGATTTGGAGAGCAAATTAGAACCGGAATTGAGCGCGTTCACTCAATACCTGCTGTCTATCCCGGTTGCGGACATCAAACGCGCGTTGAACCCGGAAAACCACAACATCAACAGCACTTTCTGGGAAGACAGAGTGCGGGCAGATCCTCTCGCGTCGTGGGTTAACGATTGCGTCATTTGCGATTCAACCGCTCAAACTGCCATCGGGGGCGACAAGGATGAGTGGAAGGATAGAGAATGCGACCCGACCAAATCCACGCTGTTCGGTGCTTACAATGACTACTGCCGCCGGGCTGGCTATACAGCCAAAGGTAAAAATAACTTTTCGGCGGATCTGGAGGAACTGTGTCTCAGGGTACTTGATTGGAAGGGTGTAGAAAAAAAGAAGCTCAAATCCGGAATGTCGATGGTGGGATTGAGATTGCGTAACGTTCAAGACGCTTGCATACCTACAACCGAGGAAATGTTGGAGGAAATGTTGGGTGCAGACCGAGGTGCAGACCGAGGTGCAGACCGAGGTGCAGACCTGAAACCCTTACCAGGTAAGCATGATGCAGACCGTGCAGACCTTTGTTCTAAACTTTCTGAAACCGATTTAACAAAAGATTCGATCGACAGCGAATGCAATAGTGAAAAGATACCCCCCCCAATACCAGCAGAGCCTACAGACTCTTTACAGGATGGGGATTACAAGTCTGCATCCGGGTCTGCATCCGGGTCTGCATCCGGGTCTGCACCCGGTTTAGCAGGAGATTTAGCAGGAGATTTGCAGCAGCCTCTCGATCTGCCAACTGTGCCCTCCGCAGCAGCGCAAGAATCGAGCGAACCAGCAGCAGCGCAAGAGTCGAGCGAGTCGCCAGCATCAAAAGAAGGATCGATCTGGTCGGTAGAGTCAGACCTTAACGAAGCCGAACTAGAACTGGTTGAGTTTGTACGGTCGGCGATCGCTGAAAATGACCCCGCACTTGCAAAAGATATTCAGAGTATTCTCAAGGAAGTTCGCAGCAGTGGTGCCGCCGATCGAACTAAAGTTTGGGCCGCTCTTTCGGAATCCGAGCAAGTCGCGTTCAAATCTTTGCTGGAAACTCAGCCAGAAACTCAGTCTCAGCCAGAACCAAAATCGATCGAAACAGTAGATACCCAAGCGCATCAGCTTAATTTGCTGCCAGATTTCGAGCCGACTTCAGACCCCGAAAACAGATTTTCGCCTGATTCTGAAGATTGGGCTTGACGGGCGATCGGCTCTGTTGCCTCCACGATAATGCCGATCGCCTGCGGCAGTTTCGATCGCTCCTGCCAATTCGATCGCCCGCAATAAAAAACAACCGAACAACCAAACACCAAACCCGACATTAAATTTGTTGGCAACCGTCAAAAACATCAAAAATACCCCGATTTTTCAGTCCCGCAATGCGGTCAAAAAACTGCGATTTCGATGCCCCGACTCCGGCGTATTTGGAGCGTTAAAAAAGCGTTCCAAGCGGAGTAAGTAGGTTCGTACAAATTTCGGCTCCATGCCCCCCGCCTGCATTTGCCCGAATCCCGTTCGAGCGGCAAAGAATGCCGCCCGTTTCTGGCAGTCCGCCGGGAATATCAAAGGCTGGATTGCTTGCAGGGCATGACTTGCAAGCCAATGTAAAGAAATGCGAATAATTTGAATTAAGTTGGTCCCGATCGTGACTGGAGCGATGCTCGATCGATGCTCCACCGACGCGCGATCGAGACTAAACAGGTGCGAAATAGATCGCCGCTGAAATTAAGAAGCAGCGCCGCGTTTGGTACGTGTTTCGTCCCGCTTGCGTAACGATCTCGCGCCGCTTTGGGATCGAAAAATCTCGCTTTTTTGCTGCAAAAAATCGGTATAAACCGGCACCGATCGCTGAGAAGGTTGTACTAATATCCGACAGGCGAACCGCAGTTTGTGCGAGATCGGGCGTGTTGCTTTCACTTTACGTTTTGTCCTGCTTCAATTGCATCCCGAGCGACCTCCTCTGGCGCTGGCAGCAAGCAATGTTCGGGCGCGCGCCGAGAAAGGCTCGCCAAGGGCGCGATTGCTCCGCTCCTTTCGCGCCGCAGCTTTTTTTACTTAATTACTTATTAAGATGGCTGGTTGCCGTTGCCCCGCTGACTGAGTAAATATTGCCAGATGCGACGAATTTCGGCTCGGTCTTGCGCGGCTTCTTGCGCGAGCTGGCTCAACATTCCCACCAAGTCTTCTACGCTGGCGGTCAAGTCTTGGGTGAGTTGCCCAACCCGCTCGGTTAATTGCGAGATTGCCCGCTCGGTGTCCTCCCTCAAAGCCTCGCGCGCTTCTCGTTCTGCTGCCTGGCTTGAAAGCAATCCCTCAAGAGTCCGTTCGATCCGATCTAGGCGAGCATTAGCCCGAGCCTGCGATTGAGCCTGCAACTCAACTAATTGCTCGATCCTAGCCCCCAGTCGGTCTAGCTGCGCCTGAGTCTGAGTTTGAGCCTCAAATAATCGGTCAACCCTAGACCCCAGCCGATCTAACTGCGTCTGAGTCTGAGCTTGAGAAGCTGTTAATTCGTCAACCTTCACGGTCAGCCTGTCGAGCCCCCGGTTTGCCGACTCGGCATAACTGGCAGCAGACATTAGCAAGGTCTTGACCGTTTCTAGGTCGTTTTCGACAGCGGTTAATCTTTGCTCGGCAGTCATGGCGCGCTCCAATCTAAAATCTAATTGTTGAAATATGTTTTGGCATCCTACCAGCAATTTTTTGCCAGCCAACAGTCCGATCGATACGTTCGCATCTAGGTTGTTTTAACTGCGGTGCAAGTTTTATATGAAATACTTAAATATTTGCTAGTTCGAGCGTTGAAAATGCTGGCATTACGTTAGATTAATTGTAGCACGAAGTTTCGGATTTCAGAGAATTTGCTATTGTACTTAGTCGCAGGTCGAATCGATTTTAGAGCCGTTGCCTTCATGTCAAGTTGAGGTTGATATGTATTATCAGACTCCGGAGTCGATTGCGTTTTCAAAGGAAAACAAACAAGCTTCTGGGATATGCGGGCAGGCCATCAAGATTGTAACGAAGAATAGACCATGACTTCACTCGAACAGATAGTAGCAACTGAAGAACTCGAACTGTACGACCCGCTGGAAAACAAGTTTACCCTGAACCTCTACCTGATTCAAGAAGGGGAAAAATGGGTTCCTATCGAAAGCAAATAACTGGTTGTTGGGAAACAGTAGCGTTAGTATCGTTAAAAAAGCGGAGATTGTCTCTCGTACTGTTACAACTTATTAATTATTGTCGCACGCTGGGACGACCGACAGCATGACACTGACCAATTTTTCTTTAAAGCTTCTACGCTAAATCCCCAAGGCAACTGCCGTGCAGCATGATTCTGACATAAGCGGAAAGGGAGGCTTCCAAGGTGTGTTAATCTAGTATTGTTACAGAACAACAAATATTTATGCGCCCCCAATTTACTTATCCCCCTACCGTGGGAATTTTACAAGTTCTGGCACCGGGTTCTTTGAAGCAAAACTTACCCAAAGCAGTGCGGTTGTGGGCGATACTGCGATCGATCTACGGTAGCGATAGCGATGAAGTCAAGCTGAATTTGGGAGAACGTTTTACTTATGAGGAATGGCGCAATCAGTTTTTTACCCAAGCCACGCCATCGAACAAGCGCGATCGCTCCCAAAAAGTCTATCACAAGCGCGATGAAATTCCGCCTTTGCACGATCGCGACTGTCACTGTGCAAAAACTCTTACTGACTGGTTATTTACCGGCGATTCGAGTCTGACTGTCTCTCAAAAGATTTGGGAGGAGTCTTTTTTGCAGCTTTATCCGATTGCGCCATCGCAATTAAAACTATTTTTAGCTACAGCGAATTTTCCAAGCGAAGCAGAAACAATTGATCGGGCAAAAAGCCCGCACAAGCCTCCAACAGCTAAAAAAAACTACGTGCCGCCATTTCCCAACGGCCGCCTGTTTGCAGTTACTGGCAAAAACTTGGAATTTGATTTTGAGACGCTGATTAAAATGGGTTGGCTCAAAATCGCGCAGGTTAAAGGAGTTGGGAAAAAAATGTATTTAAAGGTGGCAAAATTTCCCGCGATCGAAAGTTTAAATCTCTCGAACAATACGGGAAACTTTATCACCCAAGCTGATTTTACAGCTCTTGCTGAAAACTACAATCAACCGATTAACGGCGTTCAACGATTTTTCATGCATGTTGAATATGTTGTTTCGCAAGAAGCCATAGATAAAATTAGCAATTGGCTGGAAAAGTTACAAGCAATTTGGGAACAAACGCCTGTGGTGCCGATCGCGATCGAATACGACAGTGCGAGTTTAATGCGAGAAGCGCGGCGGATTATTTATCCTGTTTGTATTTATTACTGCCAGCGCGCGCCCTACCTTTGTGCTTTCGGACAAAAACTGAAAAAGCGAAATGAGATCGGTTGGCATAACTATCGCTTGGATCGCATTCAGGCAATTGAAGTTTTAGACTGGAACGACGCGCAAGTGCCAGAGTCGTTAGAAGAATTGGTTCTGAAACAACAGCCTTCGCCGGAAGACATTCAAATTCAATTAGCAGCAGCTTGGGGATTTGATTTCTATCAACCCAGCCGGAAAATGCTGTTGAGGTTCGATCGCGATTTTGACAGTCGCTACATCATTGATAGCTTCCGCCACGAAACTTTTAGGTGCATCAAAACCCGAGCGGATTTTCGGAAGTTTATGAGAGAATACGCCGCGACGGATACAATAGAAAAGGAAAGGTTGCGGGGCCTCTTAGAGAGTTTACCGGAACGACCGGATGGTGGTGAATATTCTCATGCTTATTATAGCGCGGATTTTCGGATTAGCGATTTGAATTTAATCGATAATAACGTAATGATGCGGTTGAGGGCGTGGGGACAGAAAGTGGAAGTTTTGCTGCCGTTGGATTTGCGATCGCGCATGGCTAAGGACATCGAAGAAACTAGGAATCTCTACCAGGAAAATGCAAGCGATCGCAGGTAATTACTGCAAAAATATTATTAGCAAAGATTGTGACTGAAATTACTCAAAATCCCAAACTCACATCTCGCTTTGAACGGGCATTAGTCTACGCCGCTCAATTACACGCCAACCAAGTCAGAAAAGGTAGCGATATTCCTTACATCAGCCACTTGTTGAGCGTGGCGGCATTAGTATTGGAAGATGGAGGCGATGAAGACGAAGCAATTGCGGGATTGTTGCACGATGCGGTGGAAGATAGGGGAGGTGCAGAAACTCGCGAAGCTATCTTGAAACAATTTGGGGAACGAGTTGTTAGTATTGTGGATGGTTGCACGGAATCTTGCGGGTTTCCCAAGCCTCCTTGGCGCGATCGCAAGTTGCAATATATCGAACAAATGCGCTGTGCTTCCCCGTCGGTATTGCGGGTGTCGATGGCAGACAAACTGCACAACGCGCGATCGATTTTAGCCGATTTCGATCGAATTGGCGATGCAGTGTGGGATAAATTTAAGGGCGAACGAGCAGGTACTTTGTGGTTTTACCGCAGTTTGTTGGAAGTTTACCGATGGGGGGGGTCTAACTTTTTATTCTCCGAAATCGAGCGCATCGTTGCTCAATTGGAAAACATAGCGACGGAGTAGGGGAAGAAGGGAATCAGGGGTTTTTTGACTCAAAATTTCCTAATTATGTTGGCGGTTGCGATAGCGCGTTTAAATTAAGTATAAAATTATTTATTGAATGTTTTATTAGTTTGGATGAGATGCGCCTACTCCACCAGAAGGTAGAAAAACTGGTGAAGCCGGAGGAGGATGATGTTCGTTTCTATTGGATGCCTACCGAAGCTGCGTCGGTGGTGTTAACTACCGGCAGTTCCCAATCGGAACTGCCACCAAAGTATTACGTGCTATAGGTTTGAGGGAATTATGGCGGGTTGGTTTGGTACTGGCTGTTTGCATCGACGCACCTCACCGGGCTTGGTTGGTGAATCGGGGGGGAAGTGTGGAGATACGGGGTTTCGATGGGGACTGTTGGAGATTAAATCTGTCAAAGTCTTGCAAGATATGGTGTTTGAGGCTTTAGGGGAGTTGTTGTGCGTTCATCGACGCACTTCGGCGCATCTCCTACAGCCTGTTGTTTCCGTTGACCTGCGTCGATGCTTTACCCTGACTGGGTTTGAGGCGGGCGATCGAGCTGTTTTCGGGTGGATTTGTGTTAGATTTTTAGAGGTGCGTCGATTTGAGGGCTGGAATCCTTGCTGGGTAAAGGCTCTGCGGCGAACTCCCTACCGATTGGGTTAAATCGGATTAGTTGGAAACTTACAGCAATACTTCTAGGTTCACCATTTAGACCCTACCGATTGGGTTAAATCGGATTAGTTGGAAACAAAGTAGAAGCCCAAAGCGTAAAATCCCAAAACCCTACCGATTGGGTTAAATCGGATTAGTTGGAAACCACAAATCGTTCCCGTAGGAGTTCGCTCCACATCTGGACCCTACCGATTGGGTTAAATCGGATTAGTTGGAAACAATGCCAGCGTTTCCGCCGTTGGTACGGCGAGTCTCATCCTGGCCCTACCGATTGGGTTAAATCGGATTAGTTGGAAACCCGGGAGTGGACCATGCGGTCCATTTTTTTAAATAGAACCCTACCGATTGGGTTAAATCGGATTAGTTGGAAACAAAAAAAACTAGTGAATGGAGAAAAAAAGATGAACGCCCCTACCGATTGGGTTAAATCGGATTAGTTGGAAACATTCTTCTGGTCGACGATTTTCCTGCCGATTTTCCTCCCGGCCCTACCGATTGGGTTAAATCGGATTAGTTGGAAACAAAACACGGCTTCTAAGGAGAAACCGTGCGGCACAAAAACCCTACCGATTGGGTTAAATCGGATTAGTTGGAAACGGAATTGGGTAGACTTCCACATGATTTTGAGCTTGGCCCTACCGATTGGGTTAAATCGGATTAGTTGGAAACTTTCACCACTGCCCTTGCAGCGGTCGCACATACCCTCAACCCTACCGATTGGGTTAAATCGGATTAGTTGGAAACCCTCTTCTGCCATTTCCTGGCAGGCCAACGACCCTACCGATTGGGTTAAATCGGATTAGTTGGAAACGATTTTGAGATTACCAAAAGGACATTTGGATTTGGTTGACCCTACCGATTGGGTTAAATCGGATTAGTTGGAAACAAAAACTACGCCGTTGTAACAAAAATGAACGAATAGACCCTACCGATTGGGTTAAATCGGATTAGTTGGAAACAAGCTTTCTTAGCTCTTCCTCTTTTTTCGCCATTTCGGCCCTACCGATTGGGTTAAATCGGATTAGTTGGAAACGTGAGTGCAGCAAACACAAATCTTAGTCTTGTTAACACCCTACCGATTGGGTTAAATCGGATTAGTTGGAAACAATTAGACAGTTTACCACAATTTGTTTCAGTGGCCCTACCGATTGGGTTAAATCGGATTAGTTGGAAACTTTTTGATTAAGACGGTTTGGATAGAGTCTGACACTCCCCTACCGATTGGGTTAAATCGGATTAGTTGGAAACCTGAAAACAGTTAAGGGTAAAAAAGCATAGGAGAAAACCCTACCGATTGGGTTAAATCGGATTAGTTGGAAACTCTACTTCTCCGTCAGGAAAATTAAGAGCAGAAATCCCTACCGATTGGGTTAAATCGGATTAGTTGGAAACTTGTTGCCAAAAACTGGGGATAAAAAAAGACACACAGCTACCCTACCGATTGGGTTAAATCGGATTAGTTGGAAACAAGTCAAGACTTGGGAGGTGAAAGAGAATGAAGAACCCTACCGATTGGGTTAAATCGGATTAGTTGGAAACTAACTGTCCAATCAAACCTGTCTAAAAAAAATCCGCTTTGCCCTACCGATTGGGTTAAATCGGATTAGTTGGAAACCTGCGGTCAGCAAGAAACGAAGAACATTTTTGGTGACACCCTACCGATTGGGTTAAATCGGATTAGTTGGAAACGAAATTACGGTAGAAAAAGAAGACAAATCAAAAGTATTACCCTACCGATTGGGTTAAATCGGATTAGTTGGAAACATGAAAGGGGGAAGTGGTGTTTGGCCTGAAACACTCTGCCCTACCGATTGGGTTAAATCGGATTAGTTGGAAACTTCTAGCCAACTAGCACCCATACTTTCAACCAGAACAGCCCTACCGATTGGGTTAAATCGGATTAGTTGGAAACCATACTTTCAACCAGAACAGAAAAAACTGTTAATCCTGCCCTACCGATTGGGTTAAATCGGATTAGTTGGAAACACATGTCACCCACTGATATGCACCTGTTAAACCCCTACCGATTGGGTTAAATCGGATTAGTTGGAAACGATCCATTTACAGTTTGGATTTTTCTTAGCTAAATAGATACCCTACCGATTGGGTTAAATCGGATTAGTTGGAAACGTCGTGTTAACCGGACATCCATCCGGTTTCTCTTTCCCTACCGATTGGGTTAAATCGGATTAGTTGGAAACGGAACTTACAACCCCCCACGGCGACCGGGTTCCAAGCCCCTACCGATTGGGTTAAATCGGATTAGTTGGAAACACTTAACTGAATTGTTAGTAGGGCTTAGCTGGTTATCCCTACCGATTGGGTTAAATCGGATTAGTTGGAAACCGAACCTGTGCCTGTCCACCAAGATTGACATCTAGGGCCCTACCGATTGGGTAAAATCGGATTAGTTGGAAACCTCAAAAGATAAATAGCTCCCTCCGAACAGAGAGAGCTATTTATTAGTTATAAAAAACTCTAAATTACGATCGAGCAGTCGAGAGTTTTTTGCTAGCAGAATTCAAAAAGACATTTGATTATTTAAGCTGTCGTTTTTGAGTAAAGATAGTAGGGGCGAAGCGTACCCTCCGTTTCACTCCGCCTAGGGGGTGCCCCGTGTCCACCCCTGAGAGAATTCAGTCCGCAGAATTTTACGGACTCGCATTCCGCACTACGAACAGTCTCGATCGATGTTAATCGATCGTCCGCGATATCAAGGCAATCTCTTTACAAAATACAGCAGATTCCACTGTTAAGAAATATACTAGCCTATCGATTAATCCCCGCAGGATACGGCATTGCCGTGTCCCTACCTCTGCTCTATTATCGACTGTTTAAAATCTTTAGCAATTGCCCAAACCCCAACGCTTGGCTAGTTCGGATAAAGAAGCGATCGATCGATCCGCACTCTGAACTATTTTACTAGCATTTGGAGCGTGTCTTTCATATCCAGCATGGTCGAGGGTATTGCGCAGAGTTCGCACTTGATTCCACACAGCAATTAGTTGTTTTCTTTCCGGCAACTTGTGAATCTTTTTGCCATAATCTGTTAGTTCTCTTGGGGGTCTATTCTGACCGATCTCCCAAAGTGCCTCATTAATATCTTCGCGGGTATATCGATTGTCGATATCTACACTTCCCTCTAACTGATAATTGACAGCGGCTAACAACCATTCCCTAGCCAGAGTCATTGCTTCAATGATGCGATTGTTCTTGCGATACCATTGAATCAGTCGAAATTGAGCTTGCAGTGCTGCCTTAGCATCCCCATCTAAATTTCCAACAAAAGAACTGAATGTTTGACTGACTTGTTGCCGCAACATTTCAAAGGGTACGACTCGATTTGGTTGCTGTTGTTCGGCTTCTAACAAATCGCCGGCTAAAGCATCTGCTCGTTTGCCTAATTCTAGAGGCCGACAAAGTAAAGTAGCAAACGAGACATCAAACAGACTTTCTGCTGCTTTTTTATTAGCACCTGAACTGTCGCTATGGGGATTGAGGAGTTTAGATAGCTGCCTCGCATCTCCTGTTTCCACAAATCGATCGCTAGCGGCGATCCAGTCAATCATCGATACGAATTCCGATAAATCGATGATGGGTGCTACTCCATTATTTTCGGATTTTAATTCAAAAGCGCCGTAATAAATCGCCTCAATAATTACTTGTTTGGCTGTTTTGAGATAGGCGGCAAATAAGAAGACAAGAAAAGGGAGCGATCGCAAACCGTGAGTAATGTCAAAAATCACGCGATCGCCCGTTTCAATGTGTCCTGTAATAATGGTGAATATCTGCCACATTTGGGCAGTATTGTTGCCAGTCGGGATATCAACTGCTTGAATTCTGGGGTCTTCAAGTGCTTCTAACACCGGCCAAGTGACAGTTTTAGCTTTTTCCGTGACGCAGACTAACATCAAGTCGTAGTTGCAAAATTGTCGCAGTGCTTCGGAAAAGACTTTACCATCGTATTGTTTCTCGTCGCCGTTGTTATCTTTCAGGGCGTAGGTAGTAGTGAATGTCGCGGGTGCTGCACCTAGAAAGGTGATGATTTTTAGGCTCATGATTTAGGCTCGTTTCCCCAAGTGGGGATAGTGATGTTTAAGGCTGATTTGACGGCTTTAATGAAGGGCTTTAACTGGTCTTGTTTTTGACGTTGCCAGGGGGTGCGATCGGCGTGAAATATCGTCACAATTTCTAGGTATTGATTGTCGGGTAGCGGTAACATCCGATGCCATACTGAACTCACTGATGTAGGTTTTTTATCGCCTGGTTGTCTGCCTCCGATCGCCGGAGTAGTCTTAAATATGTCGTTATGGAATAAACGTACAACTTCCGAATCATTGACAACATTGCTGTAAACGAGAACGCGATCGGGATGCCAAGCTTCCCGCCAGGTTAAAGATTTTGGTGGGCGCGACCCCAAGCGAGCGCAACACTTTTGATACAATTGTTCTAAAAAATCTTGAAGCTGTTGGTTGGCGTTAGGATGTTGGAATTCCACCCAGTTAGGAGTCAAGGATTCCCAGTGGCAACCTATATGAAACTTTTCTTCTTCCTTTTTAAAATAATCTGGGTAAAACTTTTCATGCCAAACTCGCCGCCAAGATTTGCCAAACCCTCCCATAATGTAGGCAAACTTAAGAACTTCTAGCACAAAATTAAAGTCGTTTATTTGAGCAGCTATATGCAAAACTCCTTCTGTTTCATAAGAGGTAGGGCGTTTGTCCTCATCATAGTTGGGTTCTGGAGATTCCCAAAAAAGCTGGATAATGCCTTCGCGATCGTTATCTCTTCTATCTGGGCCTCCCAAAAAGTAATTAACTGTTGCTTTTACTGCGGGTTCGCAGTCACAAACTCCTGCTAAAAGCCTGCTCAAATGACTTCGCAATGTCGCTTTAAACATATTTGGACGAAACTCATGTTTTTTGTCTAACAGTAAGGGACTAATTCCTTCTCCTTTTAGCTTCAAGTGAAAAACATTTCGATCGTTTTGCTGGTGGGTATATTCTGGTAGCAATTTCGATTGACCTTCAGGTTTTCCTCCTAAACCATATCCCGTACTGGTTTTTCCTCCTACGCCCCGCCGTAGGGCTTCATACAGCAACGTTTCTACTTCTTGCCAATTTACGCTTTTATCAGTGCTACTAAACTTAAAAATCAGAGTTGGTTGGTAAAGGCTAATCAAAGTAGATGCGCTAGTCGGCTTATTTGAGCTATTCACCCCAAGCTGCCGTAGTTGTTGGGGGTGGACAACATCAAGAACGCGGTTAGCCCAATTGCCGATCGGATAAGCCCCATGAAAGCGCAAGCAGCCCGGTTTCAAGTTTTCTTTATCTCCACAGTATTTATTCGTCAAACTTTCATTTATCGATCGATTTTCAATGCGATCGCGTTCCCGACAAGCGCGGCGAAATAGCCCTTTCACACTGCTACCAGGAATAAAAGGAATTCCCCTTACATCTAATACAGGGCGTTGAATGCTATCCTGTCCGCAATTGCTAAAAACCCGATAAGGGAATTCAACTTTAACGCAATGAAAAGATGCTTCGCGTATGGTTTGTTCTAAATGCTGATGGCGCGGTTCAGTTGCATTATTTCTTGGATCTACCCATTCATCAAGCCATTGATTTCGATCGGCTCCACTTCCTGCATACTGCAAACTGCACCGTCCAATTTGAGCGCGATACATCATCGGCACATCTTCTGGATCGGTTGTGATAGTTTCCGGTATGCTTCTGCTTGCACTTTTGTTAGAATCAAATTTCTCGGTCGCTTTGTTATAAGACATAATTAACAGTTACTCCAAAATTTTTTAGGACTGATACAAAGGATATACATACAGCATTGCCGGGGCAATATTCCTGCTGTTGCGCCTGCGAATGCTAACTTTTTTTCTTATAACGCTGTGTCCACCACACCAAAGAATCGCAAAACTGAGCAAGTACCGTTAGCACAATTTCTCGGTCATCTTGTGGCATTCCCCAAATGCGATCGGCCATATCTTTAATATTTTCTGTTTCTTCAGCTTCCTTTTTTTTGACATCCGTTTTTTCTGATTTAATTTCATTATTGGGTAAATCAATTCCCACTGGTTTCAAAATATCATCCGCCAAAGTTTTCCAGACAGCTTTCCAATACTCTGCCTTTTCTGGATCGTCTTTTTCGAGCCTAAACCGTTCTCCCCAAAATCGTTCCAGTCCGTAAGCGACTGCCATTCGCATTTTGTGGGACTCGTTTAAGACATCTTTTTTATTCCGATTGTCTGCAACTAACTTTTGAGCTAAGTGGTCAATTTCATAAGGTTTCCATTCTACTAAATCAGATGGATTTGTTTGAGGTGCTTGAGCTTCTGTCATAGCTATTTCTCCGTATTGTGATTAAATTTATTACTCAACATTTGTCGGCTTACCTTCTTTCGGCTGGCTCTCCGGCGAAAGTTTTAAATTCACCAAACAGCGACCAAAACCGACCGATTCTAAGCCGCCAAAATACAGTTCCTTCTCAGACTCCATTTGGGCATTTTGCTTAAAATTTTGCCAAACATCATCTGAAACTTTCTTCAAAGCTAAGGGAAAAATTAAGACAGTCTTTTCAGGCAACGCCTCTACATTGAAAAAAGCTTTACCATCCACAACTTTTTCATCATCTTTGAGGGAAACACGACTTTGGCGGTACAAAGCCATGTCGTGAATAATCTCCATTTCCCTATCTTTAACCACAAAAACTAAATATTCTTCTCGATCTTCTAGCACATCCGGGAGATAATTTTTAAATATCTCAGCAAGGCGATTAGCATCGTCTTTATCTTTGGGCTGTTTGAGCGGTAAACTGCCCAAATTAAAAAATAAGCGAGAGCGATTATATGGCTGCTTGCTAAAATAGCTATAAGGCTCAAACTGATGGGGAGGCAACCCAGCTAACTTTTGATAGCGCTTCAGCAAGCTAGGACAAGAAACTCTGACAATTGGTTGACCGGGACAATAGACAGGCAACCACAAAATTGAAGCATATTCAAATTTAACCAAACCTTCGGTTGTGCGATCGGATTCATTAGTCTTCCCTTTTTGACTTTCAGCATCAGCCTCAGACTGCTGTTGACCTTCAGCCGTTTTGTCAGATTCCTCTTTTTTTGGAGGCTTGGCATCTTTGCCATACCAATACTCAAAATTTCCTTTTTCTTGTCGCATATCAGCCCGAAACCGCCCCCGAATTGAACTACCGGGAATAATCCCAGTTTTGGTAAACTGATCGCGGAAAATCAAGTTCAAATTCCCCGTTTCTTCTCCCGCACTTGCACCTACGTGAAGCGGTGCTAAAGTTTCAATGATTCCGTAAGCTTTGCGATACATCGATCGATACTCCAAGTAATTAATTGTTTGACTGCTACAAAGGTAAAGCTAAACCACATCCCCAACGTTTTAGTGATGGCCCTTCTTTAGGAAACCAAGACTCATCCCAATCTTGCCAAGCTTGGTTCAGGGGAGTTTTTAACTCATAAACCGTTCCAGCAGGGACAGCATAACGTCCCCGTGACAATAGTTTAGGCTCGTTAAGTGCGGCATTTTTTCTGTCTCCTAAACGATAGCGAAATGGAATGGGACGCCCTGTATAAAGGCTGTCTAATTTCCAGAGGAAAATGTTATTACTATCTGGATCTTCTTGTTTGTACTTTTCTTTATCTTTCTTATGCAAACGAATAGGTTCTCGATAAGAAAGACGGTTTGAACCCCACACACCTGGAGTAATTAAGGCAAATTTGTTCTCAATATTTCTACTGAATAATTTTTGGCGCTCTTCATTAAGTTCGATCGCACTAATATCTACTAAATGACCTTCGCCACCAAATCGATACCAACCCGGTTCAAGTTCGTGAGTAGATAGATAAACCAAACAGGTATCAGTAGGCATTTGCATCGCATTTTCCAGAAAGAGACTGCCTTGGTTATCTTCACCATTATCAGTCTCTTTTTTCCTCACGACTCGCCGTTCATCTTCTTCTAATCTCGGATGAAGGTGCAGGGAAGGTTTCCAAGGAGATTTTTCAACCTTAGTTGGTTTTTCCCAATCTGCGAGCGCCAACCAAGTCCCTGCTTCAAATTTATCGCTAGGTGCTTGATTATTTTCATCAAACCACCCTTTTTTAACAGAATTCCAACTCAGCTTATGCCGAATCGATCCGTTTTTTACTAGATAAATTAACGGAGTTGGCACATAGAAATTTTGATTTGATTTAACCTCCTCTGTTTTGCCCCAAAAAGGTCCCGCTAAATACAAATCGTCAATTTTGCCACAAGCAGCGGCAAAAATACCAGAAACTGTTGCTGCACTTGGCGGAAAGTTAGTTCCAGAACGTCCGACTAAATTATCTGGTGATAAGAATCTCCCTGCACTACCATAGAGCAATCCTAATGGTTCAACCAGGATGAGATATTGAAATCTAGGGTTTTTTGGTGTTGCCATTGTCATCTGTTAAATAAAATCCAATTTTTGCTAAGCTAATTAGCCAGTTATTGAAAGCTTTTTTGACTTTAGGTTCAGCATTTAAAGCTTCTCTAAACTCTAGAGTGTCCTGGTAATCGGGATTAAATCGCTTTGGATCTCCTAAAATCCCAGTAAATATTTGAATTTCTTCAGCATCGTAACGATTCCACCAGTTATCGCAATTTGCAATAATTCCTTGCCAAACCTTACCAAAATAAATTTCAATTAGTGCCAGCGCAATTTCGATCTTTTCGTCACGAAAAGCATGACGAGATTTGAGAGTTGCTACATCTTGATAGAAATGATTCCAGTTTTTTCCCCCATCGCGATCGCGGTAACTGTTAATTAAATTTTCATCAACGTTTGTCAAAGATGGAATATGTTTTGATAATTCGTCTTCTTTGTCTAACAACCACCAAGGACACACCCATTCTATGTGATTACCACTGTTAAATAAAATGCGGAAAGCAATGCGATCGCGCCCCGTATTTTTAGCTGCTTTTTCTGCTTCGTGGCAATGTTGCAAAACATCTCGCTGCGGTACTTGAGGCCCCGCCCAAACAAAACCCACACTTGCTGATATTTTCTTCGGTTGAGGTCGTTGCCAAATTTGTGATTTAAAAGTATAAAACCATTGAAAACATTCCAGTGGCGGTATTTGCTGGCGATCGTCATAAAGAACTCCTAAAAAATCATCTCCTCCCGCATAAACCATCCGTCCTTTATTTTGCAAATATGTTTGTTGATTGTCTTTTAAGTCTTGTCCCCATTCGCGCATTTCTAGACTAAAATCGCGAGTTCCTTGTTCTTCTGTTTCCCTACCTAGTTTGCTCAACATTTGGAAGTATTTACTAGCCCCATCGCCATCTCCTAAAAACCAGCCAGTCCAATACTTTTCCTCCTGGGAACCATCATCTTTAAGACGATTCAAATCTTTAAAAGAATCGGGTCTAAGTTCTTCAGCTATTTTCGTGAAACCGTCTGAGTCAACGTTAATTTCTAGCCGACCTAAAGCAGCAATTATTGTCTCTACAATTGCTAGATGGGTAATCAATCGTTTAACCAACTCCGGGATGCTTAATTCTTCTCGCGGGTCGATAAAAGAAGAGCCGTATTCTTTGCTCTGTGATTTTATCAAAAACTTCGGCAAACCAGCTTTTAAAATAAAAGATTCGCCTTGCTTTTGACTGAGCTTTTCATAAAATTGTCTAATTTCTGTTTTTTCAGCTTGATAGTTATAGTCAGATGGGTTACCGATGCGTCCTAAATTAGGATAAGCTATCGCATCTGCACCGGAAAGGCTAGAACTTTCCCATTGCCAGTTAATTCCCGTCCAGTCCCGCTCGCATTTTACTTGATTCATTCGTTTCCTTACTTGCGTAATACTTTCTCCCGGTTCTCCCAAAGCCCAGAAAAACTCCCAAGCGTACTTTTTCCATAAATCCCAATCCCTTTTCCAGGGTTGATAATCCCATCCAGTAACTTCTTTTTCAATCCATTCCCGACAGCTATCTACTAAAATTGCCCACGCTTTATAAAAAGTTTTTTTTATTAGCGTCCGATCTGCGTCGCTGAAATTTCCTTTCAAAATAATTTGATTGGGCATTCCTTGGGTTACATTAGCCAGTGCGGGAGAAACGACTGAATCAGTTTGTAAAGTTAATGCTTTTTGACAAATAACCCACGATAGGAAAGATAAAATATAGGAACTGCCATACAAATCTCTAAGTTTGCGAGATTTTTCGATAAAACCTTGCACTGGGGAAAAGGTGACAACAACGTAGCGTTCTGAATTCATGTTAATAATTCTCCCTTATTAGTTTAATCGCGATAAATAATTTCATTCATTTTGATTAAATCTTGATAGCTTCCGGTTTTCCCGTCGTAGTTAGTTAACAAAATATTCCAAAAATGTTGCGCCGTCATCCCCACCGCGATCGCCAAACTTACCGGCATCGAATACACTAACTTAATCTCCGCATATTCTTGCTGGGCTTGATTCAAAACTTTGAAGATTTCCCGGCAATATTGAGTCCAATCTTCTTCATAACCGATCGCCCGATCCGTTTTGTGTTGCAAAATAATAATGTCTCCATAACTGGCGATGCTGGGGTCGTTGAGTCTGATTCTGTGCGCCGCCGCGTCGATCGCAATTGTTACGTTCTTCTGAGGCGGTTCGCTGCACTGATAAGTAACATCAAATTTTTCAAAGTGCGGGGTATCTTCTTTTAAGCTGCGATCCTTGACCTCCATCACGCACTGATAGCTGTTATTATTCTGAGTTCTTTGAAATAGCAGCATTCCTTCTCTGGCTAGCATGGAACCAATTAGAAAAGCAACGCTAATCGGTCCGATATAGACTAGGTAGAAAATGGAATTTTGCGGCGTTTTGCGCTTGACTCGTTCCAAATCGTGCTTGGTGATTTTTAAGAAGTCTTCGAGCCGATCGCGATCGAAAATATCTCCTTCATATTTATATACTAGATCGCTTTCGGTAATGCTTAAATATTTATTGATATTTTCCCGATAATTGCGATATTGAGGTCGCGATTGAATTAAGTTAAATAAAGAATTGAGCGCATCGGCAGAGTTTGCGGAGTTAGCAATGTTGATAACTACCGGAATCGGTAGCGCATTTTCGGTGTAAATTTGGTATTTCTTGGCTTCGATCGCGATTCCTATCAAAAAAATAGCGATGACTGCGCCGAAAATAATTGCATTGTAACTGGAGAACAATAAAGGAGCAATTCCAGCTACAAAACCGGCCAGCGCCGTCCAAGGTGTTTCGATCGCGGTTTCTCTGGGATTGCTGAGGGCTATGGCTGCTATCCCTTTGATATTTCTGACGATCGCAACTGGATACTGCAAACTCGATCGGACTAGCTTAGACATTCTTATCGAGGCTCTTATTTGTTTGTCTGAATTTTGGCACGTACCTGGAAGACGGGTTTTCCAGAGGGGAGTTTCTGGTAGTTTGTTGGTCGATCGACCCTGCGTTCTATCTCCGACTCTTGCTATTAAAACCCAAAACTTACTGCAAACGGCGTAAAATTACAACCTGCCTGCTCGTTCGCCCCTGAAATTTATCTTAAACAGCAATGTTTTCTCGATCGCGATCGGCTAAAATTCAACGGGCATCGTGCAGTTTGCCCGCCACCAACGCTCGCAGTACCGATTGACTGTGCCTGTTGACAGTGCCTGCCGTTTCGCCAATGCTTGCGGTCATTAATTTTGTGTCTGACTTATTGAATTTGACAATGCACGCTACAGGTCATTATATCGACATTCCGCAAGATTTGCACAGCTTTAGCTAAATTTTATGTTTCAGACATATTAAACGGTTGGCAGCGAGGGTTTGTAACAGTTGATAATTGACAATCGACAGTTCCGTAGGATGCGCCACCTCCGACAATCTTCGCAGCAGCACGAAAATTCGATCGCGACGCACCTGACAAATAACGACGCATCATCTGATATATTGTCGGCTCGATCGCGATAAAATTAATTCCGTAGGGTGCGTCGCCTCCGAGAATCTTCGCACCAGTACGAAAATTCGATCGCGACGCACCTTACAGATAACTCGGAATGCGCGTCCTCGCTTAAGGGCGGACTGAAGTCCTCACTACAAACGTTAATTCTGTGCATTATCGATCGCATGTGGAAACCCCTATTTCCATGTATGTGAAATACTGAAACAGTCGATACAGGGAAGTGGCAACGATGAAGACTTATCAGATTGGCTGGCAAGGAGATGTTCTCAAAGTAGATTTGGGCAAAAATGCTGACGGAACGGCGATTGCAGCCAATGGCGATGAAATCGTGAGGGATGCGGTGGCGCGCTTGTTGGAGATGGAGGAGGCGGGGGAATTGAGGGGGGGAGATTTGCTGAAGATTGACGGGCGCATTCCCGTGCTGGTAAGTTATGTTATTGCCCATCACGTAGCGCATTTATATCGGGCGATCGCAATTTCCGATCCCAGGCTGAATGCTTATGTTGTTGCTATCAGCACCGCTGCAGAATATCCTGTTGGCAGCCGCATTAACTTTACCACGGGTGAAGTGCAACAATTTCCTGACAATCTCCATGCTGCCCCCTCTTTTTTGATTGATTGGGAAGATGGTATTTTGAATGCCCGCATCAATAACGGCGTGCGAGTTGATGGAGACCAAATTGTCCGGGATGCCGCAGCGCAATTAGCAAAATTAATCGAATCCGGGCAATTGCCTGGAGGCAAACAAATATTAAAAATTAATGGTCGCACTACTGTTTTAGCAAGTTTTGCGATCGCCAGTCAAGTCGCGCACCTTTACGGCGGCGTGGCAGTTTTCGATCCCAGACTGGGAGATAAAGGACTCGATAAATATGTCGTGACTGTCAGCCATTCTAAGGGTTGCCGAGTCGGGGAAACTGTGGATGTCGAGTGCGAACCGCAGCCGGCTGTTAAAGTGGTTTTGTGCGGGCCTCCCAATACGGGAAAAACTGTATTGCGCGATGCTTTGAAAAAAGCTATCTTGAAACTGGAAAATGCGCCGAAAGATTTTTATGTAATTTCAGGTTGTCCCGATGGAGACGGTTCTTTCTTTTGTGAAACAGCTCAAAAAAATCCCGATTTTGCCAAAGCTCTAAAGGAAGAATACAAAGCTCGATTTACGCCTGAATTCGCGCAATGTAAAGCGCGAGATATCGCAACGATTAAGAATTCTCTGCTGCTGTTTGATGTGGGGGGTAAAATTCCAACGGAAGAGAATCGAATTATTATGTCTCAAGCAACTCATGCTGTAATGCTGGCAAAGACCGATCGAGATGTTGCAGATTGGCAAGAGTTTTGCGATAAAGAATTGGAAAAACCGCTGCCTTTTATTGCGATTGTTTACAGCGATTTTGAGGGGACGAGAGATACAATTACTAGCACATCTCCCGTACTGACAGGTAGCGTTCATCGTTTGGCTAGAGATGAAGATGCTTCTAGTCGGCAAATGGTGCAAGCTTTGGCTGAATTATTGGTTGATTTGGTTGATGATTAGGTAGATACATTTGCAAATACGGTCACAGATTGATGTTCGATTCTGAAAATTCGATCCCCCCTAGCCCCCCTTAAGAAGGGGGGGACCGGAAACGCACTCAAAGTCCCCCTTTTTAAGGGGGATTTAGGGGGATCTAAATTGTGGGAAAAACGAGAGGCTTCCGGCACTAAAAGTCCCCCTTTTTAAGGGGGATTTAGGGGATCTAAATTGTGAAAAAAACGAGAAGCTTCCAGCACTAAAAGTCCCCCTTTTTAAGGGGGATTTAGGGGGATCTAAATTGTGAAAAAAACGAGAAGCTTCCAGCACTAAAATATCATAAGTACGATCGACCATCGCTATCTAATAATTTTAATATCCCATGTCAAAACAACAACCAAAGCTCTCTTTCGACCTTAACAGCTTTATCGGCTGGTACTTTCACAAAGACATCCTTTCGGAAGCAGCAAAACATACTGTTGAGATGCTGTACAAAAGTGGTAATTATGCTGTTGATTATTATAATGTTTTTGAAGGGACTGAACTCGTATCAACTAAGGATAATTTGTATCTGGCAAACAAGCAAATATCAGACCTCACACCCTTTCAATCTCTGACTCATTTAATGCTGGTATACCTGCAAGAAAATCAAATCTCTGACCTCTCACCGTTGCAATTTTTAACTAATTCGATCGTCCTGAAATTAAACCACAATCAAATCTCAAACATCGCGCCGCTGCAATCTCTGAACCGACTGAGAGAATTGCGCTTGCGCAACAATCAAATATCAGATATCGCGCCGCTGCAATCTTTAACTAATTTAAACTATCTGGATTTGTGCGACAATCAAATATCAGATATCTCGCCGCTGCAATCTCTGACTAATTTGAACAAGCTGTTTCTGGAAAACAATCCCATATCAAACCTCAGACCCCTGCTTTATCTGAATCGCTTGACTGATTTTAAAATCAGCTTTACACCGGAACATCAAGCTATTATCGAAAACTCCCGCCGCCAATGGGAAACTCTCGCTAATTCTACCAAATCGATCGAGCCAGATCGAGCTACGGCTGCCGTTAATGCTGCTTACAAAAGCCTCGGTTTGGCTGCACCGGAAATAGTGTTTTGCGATAGTTTGACAGCAGGGTTCGCGCAATTACAAATGAGGAAACAGTCGCTGAAAAACATTCGCTGGTTCGATCGACTTGACAAGCTAGTTAGAAACTTGCTGAGCCCGATAACATTAATGACCGAATTGCGGCAGAAACTTGTGGGGTTAGTTGTGAGGTGGGAGGAACAGCTATTCCAAAAAGTGAGGGAAAATGTTGCGGATTATTGGGATTATTCCAGGGCGATAGTTACTCGGAAATATTTGGTTGAGTCTCTGATTTTACTGGATTTCTATGTTTTGAATTTGGGTGTTATTTTTACGCCGGAGTCGCAACAACTCGTTCAAGCGCTGATGCGGCTTTTGGCGGAATGCGGCTGGATTTTGGCTTTTGAAAATGTTTGCATTGTGTGTTCGCGCCCTACTAAGCTTAATGAAACAGCCCTGCATCTGTAGGGTAGTATTGTACGGATTTTTGCCAACCTATTTCAACGATTCTGGGAAATCTCTGTTTCCAAGGTGCGATTAAATTGGCATCAAGCCTGTGAAACCTCTAGACTTTCCTACTTTTCCCAGAAATCACATGAAGTGCAGACTGCATTATATATTAATTTTCTGTTCGCTCAACTTGCTAGCAGCTTGCCAAAAACATTTGCCAGCGCCGCTTGCTTCTAATCCTGCGAATCGGCTAGCAACAGTTGCTGCAACTTCCCCAGGCTGTCAATCTTTTAATTTCGGGGATAATTTGCAACCGCAACTGAATTCTAACTCGCTACAATTAAATTTACCCGTCGCCCGCCTCAATAATTCCCTGCAAGGTCGCGCTGTTGTATTGTTACCCGTAAATGATGCTGCTATTCGTTTCTTTTGGGTGCGGCAAGATAGCCGGGGAAAATGGTCGCTTGCTGAAAAACAAACGGTATTGCAAGTTCAGCCGGGGCGTTTGGATGCTTCCCCGATGCACCGATTGCATTACAACGATCGCCAGCAAAAAGTTGTGTTATTTGTAACATTGCCTGCTGCTAATTGGCAAAAAGGTATTAGCATTCAACCTGTTTTAGAAGAAAGAGAATCTCGCTGGGGAAAACTCGAACCTTTTAATGCTCGATTGACTCCTCAAGGTTTTGCTCACCCTTTTCGGGGAATCGATCGGGGTTTGTCAGGCAATATTTTGCCCGATCGTTTGGCTGAGGTGATGGATCGAATTGAACCGGGTTCTATTTACGTTCCTCGCATTTATGCTAGCAAACTTACCGTACTTAAACCGAGTTTAGTCGATCGCAATCTCTGCCCTTTAGCCGGTTCTCGATAGGAATTCGTTCCGATTTTACCAAGGTTTGAGGGTCTAGGGCGTGTTTTCTTGCTTTAGAGATCCCCCCCAGCCCCCCTTAAAAAGGGGGGAGCAAGAGTGTTAATAAAGACTGTCAACCCTTCAGCAAGTTCAGGGCAAGCTGTCAACTGTCAAGTCGGGCAGGCACGGGGGCACTGCCCCTACAACTATCAACTATTAACTGTCATGAGAATTAATAGAAAACGTCCTTTGAGAAATGGTCGGCAACGACAAGCAGCAGGTACGGATCGCGATCGAACATTAAATAACAATCGGATGCGCGGTAACAATCCTGCAAGTTCAAACAACGGTCAAAATGCCGGACAAAGATTTAGCGAACCGACTTTAGCACCGGAATGGGCAGAACTTGATGGGGGTTTGACAATGAATGCTGGTGAAAGGTTGAAAAAAAATCGAAGTGGTGAAATAGCAGTTAATGCGCCGGATGTTTTTAATTACGCGATCGTCGGGGTATTGGGTACATTTTATCTGGCTAGTTTGGTTTCTACCTATATTTCTAGCAATTTGTTGCTGTATTTGCTCAGTGGGGGGGCGGGGATTGCTGTTCCGATGTTTGGGAGTCAAATTCCGATAACTGAAGCTGTTGCTTTGATGGGTTCGGGGATTTTGGAGGGGACTTCTCTCAGCGATGCTTATTTGGACCATAAAAAACAGTTGAAAGGAGGCCGCCTGTGGATGTCTCGCAGCGGTCGTTTTTTAGCTTTTATCGCTCAAGGTTTGCTGTATTACATGGCACTGGGGCAATTGCTGTTTGCTACTGCGGATGTTAGCAATTTGGGAGCTCAGGGATTGCAGGGCGATCGAGATTCTGCTGCTGCTGAATCGACTCTGGTTTTAGAACCGCCGACTCTTTTGCACGGTGCGTTTGTCGGTACGATTAGCTTTGCTTGGAGTTTTGGTACTACTTACATCGGTTCTACGGCTTTGTTGGTGGCGATCGATCGCTTGCGCCGCGGGCGAGGTAATTAATTTGCAAGGGCGCGGGGTGTCTAGAAACCGGGGGAGTTTGAGAAGACTTCGTTACGGAAAAACTCGTGAAAACCCTGGGTATCCGATTTAATATGCCAGTATTTTTAATAAAGTAAAACCGCTTTTTAGAGCGGTTTTTTGCTGTAAATAATTCAATTTCAGGGAGAGCGATCGGAACTTTAGATTGAGATTTAAATATCTCATATCCTGTACGATCGCGAGTTCCCAACTAATCCGATTTAAACCCATCGGTAGGGCAAACCAGATAGCACTGTTCTGTGCTACTATTGCACGTTTCCAACTAATCCGATTTAAACCCATCGGTAGGGTTTAAACCATTTTGGCTAGGTACTACTTTATAAAGGGTTTCCAACTAATCCGATTTAAACCCATCGGTAGGGCAACCCCCGCACCAGACACTCTCACCGGTGGCCGTACTGTGTTTCCAACTAATCCGATTTAAACCCATCGGTAGGGACACCAAAGAATTAGAATTAAATGGAGTTAAAGTCTATTTTGTTTCCAACTAATCCGATTTAAACCCATCGGTAGGGTTTGAAGTACTGATGTCCGTTTACGTTTCTCTTTCTAAGGTTTCCAACTAATCCGATTTAAACCCATCGGTAGGGTGAAATTAGCTTTTAGCAAATCAGTTGGGAGAAACGAGTTTCCAACTAATCCGATTTAAACCCATCGGTAGGGCACTTTAATTGGCGGCAATAGTAACGATACTATTCGCGGTTTCCAACTAATCCGATTTAAACCCATCGGTAGGGGGGAAAAAGCAAATGCGATGATGAAAGTTACAGGCAAAGTTTCCAACTAATCCGATTTAAACCCATCGGTAGGGGTTTACGGAGACAAGCTGTCTCCATCCCAATTTGAGGTTTCCAACTAATCCGATTTAAACCCATCGGTAGGGGTTTCAATTCCACACCAACTGCTCAAGCCTATCTCCAGTTTCCAACTAATCCGATTTAAACCCATCGGTAGGGCACCATTTACGCGGGTAAAGACAACGACGGTATTGGGTTTCCAACTAATCCGATTTAAACCCATCGGTAGGGCTGATAACAACCGATGGGAAGAGCTTAATTGTTTCCAACTAATCCGATTTAAACCCATCGGTAGGGTCACAAGAGGTATATCAAAAGTGGCACGTGGTGTTTCCAACTAATCCGATTTAAACCCATCGGTAGGGCAGCGACAACGATTTGTTGAACGGTCTACAGTCATCTCGTTTCCAACTAATCCGATTTAAACCCATCGGTAGGGCCAGAAGATTTGATTGAACGTCAAGAAAGAGACGTTTCCAACTAATCCGATTTAAACCCATCGGTAGGGCCGAATTAGTGGCCGGTCCCCCCTCCCGCCATCCATGCTTTAAAAGCTTAACGTTTCCAACTAATCCGATTTAAACCCATCGGTAGGGGCCCGGACCTAGAGGACGACGGGTCCTCCTGTTTCCAACTAATCCGATTTAAACCCATCGGTAGGGTCTAGATTAATGTTGGACCCGGTCGGATGCTCAAAAGTTTCCAACTAATCCGATTTAAACCCATCGGTAGGGCCCCACTCCCGCACCAAGCGGGAAGCCAGCCTCGCCGTAAACGTTTCCAACTAATCCGATTTAAACCCATCGGTAGGGACAAGGTCGTCCTGCATTAGCAGGAATTTGCCCGAAGTTTCCAACTAATCCGATTTAAACCCATCGGTAGGGCCTTTTGGCAGCACCCGCTGCCAGCTGGAGTAAAACGTTTCCAACTAATCCGATTTAAACCCATCGGTAGGGATTGTTCGCTGTTTCTTTAATGGTAGGTGGTATTACAGTGTTTCCAACTAATCCGATTTAAACCCATCGGTAGGGAGTTCGCCGCAGAGCCTTTGCCCAGACAGGGTTTCAGGCGTCAAATCGACGCACCTCCTAAATGTAGCATCTCGCGCCCGCAAAAACAACAAAATAACAAGCCTCAAACCCATACCCCACAAAGCATCGACACATTTCAACCAAAAAATAAGCGTTTGGGAAATCAGCCGAGGTGCGTAGGTGCAGAAGCGAAAACTCCCCGCATTATCTAAAAGCTAGATACCACAAGGCTTTCAGGAATTAGCTCTAATTTTCCATCCCATCTACCCCCCCACCGACGCACCTTCACAGCTAATACTGAAATTAAGCGATATAGCTGCATCGACAAAGACAGCCAAACTGCATCCATCCCCTACAACCCTCATGTAGCAAAGCTTTGAGGGATTCGAGGCCGAAGCGAATTCTTATCTGTCAGAGTTCGACGCACCTCTGGCAAAATCACATAAATCCTTTTCCGAGGTGTGGAGATTGAGGCACGACACACTGCTGCTATACCTCAAACCTATAGCACGTAATACTTTGGCGGTTCCTCCGGCTTGGAACTACCAATAGTTAACACCGCCGACGCAGCTTCAGTCGGAATCCAGTAGAAGCGAACATTATCCTCTTCCGCCTTTACCAACTTCTTAACTTTCTCGTGCAACTGCCGCATCTCATCCAAACTGATAAAACACTCAAACACGGACCACTGAATTCTGCGCCCGTGACCCTCCAAAAAATTGGATAACCTCACCCGCCTTTTATCATCAGGAATGTCGTAGACAACCACCACCATACAGCAACACGCAGCTTCAACAATACTTACGCGCATTGTAACTCTTTGACAAGCCTTAATTAAGGTCGATCTCGCATCTTGCATCGGCAGTCAATTGGAGGTTGTTCGTGGGGTGGGGGCGGGTTTATTTAACCTATCTGCTTCGTTTAAAGCTGTTGGCGAACCCGCCCCTACAGTTCGATCGAACTGTCAACTGTCAACTGTCAACTGTTACGTTGTTCTCAAAAACGGTTCGTAAGCAACCCCATGTACCAAACAGCGTTTGTAGCGGCGAATTTGCAATTGAATTACCTCCCGATAAGAAACCTGAGATTGCAAATCCGGGTGCGAAATATCTTCATTCATCCGCCTTTCAAAATGTTCGAGAAACACCCGCCGCCCGCTATCCCTTAAATACACGCCCCCCGTACTGGCAACCCTTTCAAAATCAGTTGGTTTAAAAACTGATTGATTGATTAACTTCAACACAAAACTATCAACAATCGGAGAGCGAAATTCCTCCATCAAGTCAAAAGCCAGATAGGGTTTCTTATCTTCCCCGTAGTGGAAATTGCCAAAATAGGGAGACAGCCCTTCAGCCACGATCGAACTCAAAACATTGTTAAACAGCAGGGTGTAGCCGAAACTCAATAAAGAATTAACCGGATCTGTAGGAGGCTGGCGAAACCGCAGGGAAAAATTAAAAGCTGGATTCGCAATCAACTTGCCCAAAGCCGGAAAATATCGCGCCGCACCAATTCCTTCATAACCTCGCAAACTATCAATGTTATTAACAGCAGCAAGGGCGTTAATATCAGAAGAAATACCCGCGATCGCCTGCATAACTTCTGCTACTTTGCGCTTGCGATTCAACCTCAATAATAACTGTTTGGAATTCAGCAACTTGCCGCGCACAATTGCCTGACAAACTTGCAGTTGAAACCTCGAATCTTGACGTTTTTCAATTTGCATCAACTCATTGCCGAGATGGCTGGATTCCCAATTCCACAGATGACCGTTATATTGACCCGACAAACTCAAAAACAACACAACAATTTTATCTTTCAAACAAGCATTAATTGCCTGAGTGGAAACTTGAACATTGCCAAATACCAGAATTCGATCGACCTCTCGAATCGGAATTTCTACTTTAGGTTTGTCGGGAACCCAAACAACAAACCGCAGATTTTCTCTGTAAACCGAAGTTCCCTGTTCCAGCAAGTAAAGAGTAGCCATTTCTCGATTCCAAATATTTTTAGAAGCAGCGCGATCGAAATCTTCAATTTCACCAGCATTTGCGGGTGCCGGTACAGCAGGAACTGTCAGTACGATTTCCGGTGGCGTTTCCCCGTTGGTTTCTGGCGCGAGGCTTTTTTTTTACTAACTTTGCTTTCCTTTTGTTGCTGGCTTTTCGCCGATTCCAAAGGGAAAATAGCCGTTTCCAAAAAACCGTGACCCAAAAATCGAAACCCGCGATCGAAATTAGCAATCCGAGTTTTCTCCGAATTCAGTTTCAAGCCGATGCGATCGAGAATATTTTCAACAACAGCATAACCTTGAATAATTTCTTCCTTAGTGCGGGCTAACACCAAAAAATCATCAGCATAGCGAACCAACTGAAAATCAGCAGCTAACAAAGAGCGATCGAACTCATCCAAATAAATATTTGCCAGCAGCGGCGAAATCACGGAACCTTGAGGAATTCCTTTCTCGGGAAACACCACACCGCTGTCTGTTTTTACCCCAACAGCAACCCAAGATTTTATCAAACACAAAACCCCAGGATTGTCAATATATTTCCTAACTTCTCCCAACAACCGCGGGCGATCGATATTATCAAAATACTGCGCGATATCGGCATCCAATACCCAACAATAACCCAAATCCCGCCAGCGGGCTACAGCTTTTACAGCATCTATATAGGACAGATTGGGACGGTAAGCAAAACTCGCCTGAGAAAATTTATTATCGATAACTGGAACGAGAACATTCAACAAAGCCTGCTGGACGATTCTATCTCTAACAGTCGGAATTTTGATTTCCCGCCAAGTGCTTTTACTTTTGGGAATCAAAACTTGCTTGCAAGGCAGCGCTTGATAAGTGCCGCTAGCAACAGCATCTCTCAACTGTGAAAGATTAACATTCAAATTTTGCTGAAAATCATCAATAGTTTCACCATCAACTCCAGCAGAACCTTGATTCGCTGCTACCTTTTTCCAAGCTAAGCGAAAGTTGTCACTGCTGAGAAAATCTGCAACTAGAGAGGTTGATAAAATTTCGAGGTTTTCGGAAGAAGTAGGCACAGATTGTCTGGACATAATTGCACTATTTCCTGTATGTGAATGAGTTGAATTTAGTTATCTAGATCCCCCCTAACCAGGGCGGGCACGGGGGCACCGCCCCTACAGAATGGGGGGACCGGAAACTTCTCAAAGTCCCCCTTATTAAGGGGGATTTAGGGGGATCGAAACTCAGGTAACAACGAGAGAACAAAAACTCTCTCAAAGTCCCCCTTTTTAAGGGGGATTTAGGGGGATCGAGACTCAGGTAACAACGAGAGAACAAAAACTCTCTCAAAGTCCCCCTTCTTAAGGGGGATTTAGGGGGATCGAGACTCAGGTAACAACGAGAGAACAAAAACTCTCTCAAAGTCCCCCTTCTTAAGGGGGATTTAGGGGGATCGAAACTCAGGTAACAACGCAAAACTTAAAGCACTCAAAGTCCCCCTTTTTAAAGGGGATTTAGGAGGATCTCAACGATCGATCGCACTGACCAAAAAACGTTTTCACGCATCGAGAAATGTTAAACTATAAATCGCAACCATCCGAACCGCAAAAATAACAATCAGGAGTTAACAAATAGTCTGTATTAGTCTTGTGCCATTGAGATTCCGGGAATTGATAAATCCAATCCAGCCCAGCTTCAATGTTTAAAAAACCGCCAACCATCCCCTGAATAACCCCAACCGCCGTACTCGCACAAATGCTGTTCAACCAAAACACAGCCGGATCGTTAATACCTTCCAAATAACCTGCTTGCGAAGCCAGATTTTCAATCTCAACAGGGGCCGATTCTAAAGCAGCTTTTTGCAAGTTGATAATGTTGCCGCACATCAAACACCAACCGCCACCCAGCGGGGGAACAGTAATGCGGCAGTACATTCTCGGCATTCCATCTGCTTGGATGTCGATGTGAGTCCCGAGAGAAAAAAGAGGGCGCATGTATTTCAAAGCTAATTGTTGAGCAATTTGTCTCGATCGATGGTTGTCTGTAGCTACAATTATTAAATCGGCAGCCGCTATTTCCTGCTGGGTAGTTTTGTCTTCAATTGCAGTCGGTATAGTTTTGACGCAGGAACCGATCTGGTAAATCTTTTTAATTAAGTGCTTGACATATTCCACCTTATGCCATTTTTTTTCAACCATTTGCTGCGTCGCTCCCGGCATCCGGTTGAGGTTAACAATTTCGAGGCGATCCGGATCGACAAGCAGCCATTTTTTAACACCCAAACGCCCTAATTGTTCGGCAAAAACTGCGCCGATTCCCCCGCAACCAATTAACGCGACGGTAAGTTCGCTCAATTGCTGCTGAAAAACTTCGCCAAACACTTTTTGACGGGAAAACATTAAATTTGTATTAGACTGTTGGTTTGGCTGTGCGTTTGGCACTTCTTTAATTTCAAACCAAGAATGGTAGAAATTAACCGAATCAAAATCATTGCCTTTTTTATTCCAAATTCGGAAATTCGATTGTTCCATCGACTCATCAAACACGCCAGAAATCAACCGCGTTTTTTGGGAAAAATTAGAACTCAGAAATCGGGCGTATTCAGATTCTGCTCGATCGTCTACGACGGAAAAACAAGGAGTTTCTGCGCCTGCATGAGTGTGAACGTGAACGACATCTAATTGACTTTTACTAAGATAGTTTTCCAGCAAGAAGAGGTGAAATTCTTCTTTGAGAACTAACCCGCAAGCAGATTGATGTTCGTAGCAATCGGGAGCGGGTACTATCCAATCTTGGGGAAAATACCTGATTTGATGTTTGGATATTTGATGTCGCTGGCAGAATAAAAACCCAATTACTTCTTCATGAGAGTTGCGCGCGCTCAGCATAGCTTGGCGAAAACTATTCCAAGTTAGTGGAGGAACGTGAAGGGAAATTTCGGAAGATTTCTGAGAATTGTTCATGTTAAATTCTTGGAAAAAAGTGCGATCGTGAATTAGAGCGTGTTCGATCGATTACCATAACAAAAACGGTTTGTAGTGCGGACTCCCTTCCGCTGCATTTTGCGGACTCAAATCCGCACGCTCGATCCTTACAAATGTAATGACATTTAATCCTCACTATTAATAGCGTGACGCACCGTAACAAAAAGCGTAGCGAGATTGTGTCCGTTTTCAGGATTTTGGTGGGGCCGCCAAGAATTGAGCCACCTCTCTCGATTAAAACCGCCGCCCAATCCCACGCAATACCAATACCAACCTTCCGAGCTTAAAAAAGGCGCACCGTAATAACTTTGTCTGGTAAAATGATGGTCGCCTTCTCCTACAGTTTTCCAAGGGTAATTTAGATAGCAACCGATGGGAGGAAGGCTCGGATATTCGGGTGGCAACAAGAAGAGTACATCGGTGTTTGATACAGTAAATTTTTGAGAAGATAAGGGCATTCCTTTCACTAAAACTGCTGTATATTGAATGCCACTAATTGTTTTGCAGCCCACAACTACGTTTTTAGCTACTTTTTCCAAAACCTTCAGTTCGGCAAGAATTCGCGCTGCTGGCTGGAATCCAGACGAACCGGAATTAATTGCGATCGCCACGATTAATACTCCTCACCTTTGACAATTTTAGGAACAGTCCAAACTTTCGAGCCTTCCTTGAGAGCATCCGTTTCTTTCAAAGGTTTTGTACCTCCAAATCCTTCTTCCATGACATCATCGTTGCCAATCTCCGGCAATCTCGATCTCAACTCCTCCACTGTTGCACCGACTGGTAAATCGACTAATTTACCATTGATAATTGCTCTCATTTAACTCTCCTTTGTTGTTGGCAAAAATCAACTTTATATACGTAGGGTGCGCAGTGCGCACCGCTCCCAACTGCAAAACATAATGTAGGGTGCGCGCTGCACACCGCGACTGCCATCAAGAGCTTGTCAAACTATTTGTTCCATCCGGGACTGGTCAGCGTAAAAGCAACGGCTGCGGGATTGTATTGAGACTTGTTTGACTCGGGTTTGCGGTGTAAAACAACGCACCAACCGAAAACTGTAAAAACGGCAGTTCCGAGAGTAGCCAACAGCAATTTAGTGTAAAGCCGTTCCATGCTTTCTACTGAGCATTTAAGCAGTTTTAACTGCTTGATATACTCTTTGCGGTCTAGCTGTTCGGCAGCAATAATTTCACTTCCCAAACATTCAACCTTTTGGCTTAAACTTGCAAGTTGGGAATCGATCGCCTCCAACTTATCCGTTTCTCCCAGCAATTTGCCGTTGCTTGTTTGTCGGGAACGCGCTGCTTGTAATTTACTGAAATCGAGCATTACTTTGAACGCCAGTTAAGGAATGCTAGAAAACGGAATGCTAGAGAAATCAGTCAATCAAACAGATTGGCATTGCCAATTCGATAACGATCGTGACTGTTATTTTGCGTCTCAAAGCTATCAAAAATTTCGATTAAATCTACAGTGCTGTTAGCAGAGTTTTTGAGTTCGTTGCCCAGAGATTGTTCGACCGATGCGACTTCGACCCGCATTCCCCGCCTTCTGAGCTTTTCTGCTAAGTAGGCAAAGTCAGAATCTCCGGTAACTAAAACCACAATATCCGGACGCATTTCTAAAGCTAATTCAACGGCATCCATTGCCATGACGATATCGACATTGCTTTCGTATTCATCGCCTTTAGCTTTGCCTTCTCTTGCAACGACCAAAAACCCGTTACTTTTAGCCCAATAGATGAATTTTTCTTTAGTTTGGCGCTGCTGTGCGAATCTTTCTCTATCTGGAGGCAGCCCGACGTAGATTACCATTTCAATGATTTCTCTGCCTTCGGAAGGGTCTGCTAGATAGTCGCGGATTTTCAGCCAATCTAGCTTTCTATTAAAGCTTTGAGCTGCGAGTACGGTGTTATCGCTATCGGCAAAAATCAGGACGCGACGAGATAGTGCCATAACTTGACTGGGGGAAAGGACAAAAAGTATTTACTTGTCCCTCATTAAAATTCATGCTGGGAAATAGGGGTTTCCCACATCAAAAATCGTTGCCGTTGCTGCATTTTCCCCGAGCTGTGGCTGCTGCGGAAGCGCGATCGTTCCTTCCCTCTCTCTAGCAGTTCAGGGGGCGACAACAAAGCTAAAGTGGTTGTCCTATAAGCTTTATAGCTTTTAGTCCTCTCTGATAAAAGGATAGCTCGGAGCGCTCCCAATTGTTAGAGGAGGCGATCGCTCTCGATCTCTCCCTGACCCAAATCAAACAGCGGGTTTCCGATTTAAAAGCGAAAACGGGCGAGGCAACCGCACCGGAACGCTCGCTCAAAAGTCGCGTAGATGCTGCTTATACCAGAGTGAAAAAGTCTAAGGTTTGGGATGACCCCAAAAAGCAAAAGAAACTGGAGAAGCTGTTAGCCGAATTGGAAGCATTGGCGGGTGAGGGATTGGCAAATTGAAGCTACTTAAATTCACATTTAGATGCTCGATCGAAGAGGAATAGACGAGCGGTTCGCCAGAGATACAGCATGACATCAGCCCAACATCAACTGCGTTCAATTTGCTTTACCCCACCTCACGGCTAGCCAGAGATTTTCCATTGAGTTAATATTGAAACGCGATTTAAGCCTGAGCGATTTATCGGGTGATTTCGGTAAGGGAATGGATTCTGACATTGCCAAGGTTTCTTTAGTAGTTTTACCGTCAGGTTTATGAGTTAGAATTTCCACCTCGCTGCTAATGGGAGTTTGTGGGGTAACTCCTGTAGAACCTTGAATGTAGAAAGTTCTTTCTTGAATAGAGTCTGATCTGCCTTTACTCCAGTAAGGAAAGTGCTCCTCCCGAAGGTCCAGGGTCATCTCTGCGTCAGCGATCGCACCTCCAATTTTGACACCTTTAAATTTAGCCCATTCGGTGGGGAATTCATGGCTCAAAGAGAACAAACGCAGTGAACCAACTGTTTGGGCGGCATCGATCGAATTTTTGAGATGAGCGCTCGCCCCATTCCTCAATAACCCACCCGCTTCGCGAGCAGTATAGCGCAGATGTAAAATCACATCAGAAATAGTGTTGTAGTCAAATTGAAGCGGGTCTTGGTTGCTGGGATTGGCAGGCAATTGTAACTGCCATTCGCTAATTACTCCCGAACCTTCAAAGGGCAAATAGCGTTCATCTCGCAGATTAGTTTCAAACAAGCCGCTATCATTTTGCCCGCTGCTAGTGACGATCGATTGTAAACTGCCAAAGTAATCGCTGAAACGAGAATCTTCAGTATCAACTCGCGGATAGCCATCACCAAGTAACGCACTCTTCCGAACGCTACTCTTTGTTAAAGTCAACGTGCAGTTAACACTGGTATACGGCCCCGCGACACAGGGAATGCTAACAGCTACATTCTTGATGCGCCGGAAATAATGCCCCGGACAATCCATGTCAAATAGTTCTTCAGGTAGGGAAACAGTACAGCGTCCGCTTGTGCGGAGTTTGAGCAACTCTAAGGGATTGACTTGCAGTAAGCTAACGTGTTTTGTTAGTTCGTATTCGCGCTGGTTGAGGTCGTGATATGCCATTTCCATGCGCTTGAGATCCAGGTAGAGTTTTTCACCTGCTAACAAGCCTTCTTTCCCGGAAAGATAACCGAATTGCAGAAAACTTAGATTGGGATTTCCCAATTCATGCTGTAGGGCGCGTTCGGCTTTTTTGGCAGTATCAAAGGCAAATTGAAAGCATTGCCCGTAAAGTCCTTTAACTTCTCGTTTCATCCAAGTATAGAAAGCTTGAGTGCTAACTTTTTTGTGTTTGTTACCCCCTATTTGGGTTTCTTCGCCCTTGAGAAACTGTTGGATTTCTTCAGCATTTTTAATTTGTTGCTGGTGATTTTTCCATTCTCGTTCGGCGATCGCTTCTCGAATCTGTGCTGCACGAAGTTGTTTTAAAGTTTGAGTAATTTCGCCGGCGATCGTATTACTTTGGAATGCCCATTCTCTCTCACGACGCGCAAAGGAATCAATACGACCGGCTCTTCTAGCTTCAAAGTTAAGTCGATCGGCAACGGCACGAGCAGCAGCGGCTGTAGCACCAACGGCATCTCCTACGTTATGCCCCCCATACCCAACTGAACTGCCAGCACCCATAGGCTGTACATTTATTTGAAAATCGGGAACATAATGAGATGCTGAACTAACAATATTCAAGATATTCGCGATATCACTTGCAAGCTGTGCACCTTCAAGAAAAAGAGATTCCCTGACTTCGTGAGAGCTGAGGAGCTTGCCACCGCTTAGAGCTTGGGCTGCCTGAGCAACAGCATCGGTGGCAATATCTATATCAATCGGTCGCAGTCCAACTTGTGGTTCACTAGATTGGAACTTGAGTTTATTTAAACTATCGATATCCAAAGCATCGAGTTGAGGGATCTGAATTTCATTATCTTTTTTACCCAACTGACGTTCGTAATAGATATAGCGTTGAGCTGCATTCATTAGAGATTGTTCTAAACCTTCGCGGGTTTTGATCGCTTCTTGCCATTGCGCGTATTTAACGCTTTCTGTCAATCCTAGAATCAACCGATCGTGGGTAGCGCGGAGCATGGCGATCGCTTCATTATCTTCTTTTTCGATCGCCGATAGCAAGTTATTTCCTAATAATTTAACTTCCTGACAAATTTCTGTTGCTTTTTGAATTAATAATTGAAAGCGTACCAGCGGTAAAGGTTGATTGATACCGCTAATTACGGCACCAACATCTAAACCTGCTGCGGTTGCTCTTGCTAATAATGCTGGATCGATCGGCGGTTCAAACAGCGGTAATTGTCGGAAAATTCCTTGAATATTCAGGCTGTTGCGAATTTTAAACAGGCGATCGGCAACGGTATCCCAATAGCTAAGTAGCTTATCGTTGCGGGGAATGCAAAAATAAAGTGCCTTACCAATTCCCTTCAACATAATGGATTCATTGCTATTACTAGCTTCCGTCGGATGAAGAGTCAGATCGAAGGGAATATCAGTTTCAATTTCGCGCATAACATTACCCAATTCATCCAAATCCGCGCGAATATTGGCATAGGTTTGGGGGCGAACCGATCCTTTTTTAGGAACTGCTTGCGGGCGCGTTCCTAAAATATTTGCAGCTAAAACATAGAGCATCGTAGCTTCATTAATGCTCTCGCCCGTATCTTGCCGAAACAGGCTGTCACCCCAATCAATCAGATTATCTAAATAGGCCATCACTGCCTTAAACATATAGGCTGACTGGCGGTAACGGGCTACAACATGGGGGCGAAAAGGGTTGTCCTTCAAGTTATTGATACTATTAACTGTATCTTCTTGAAGTTTGGGATCTGCACCCGTAGCAAGATTGACCAATATCTCCTCAATTAGCTTGACATCCGTGTATTGAAATGGTTTAACTTTCCAGAATCGTTCTGGTGTAGGGCCATCGCTATCATCTGTGGGATCGAAAATGTAATGAAACCAGCGTTGGGCTTCTTCAAAGCGTTGATTTTTGCTTAAATGAATCGCGATCGTAATAGGTACGTGATAAAACAGTTCCCAATTATAAACCGAGTATGCTCCGCTGGAGGTGAAATCTAAATCTTTGACGGGATGCGGTTGTTGAACGAGACCGGAGGGATTGTATGCAGCAAAAAAATCTGCATATAACTGAGGAATGGGTTTATTTCGTAACGCTTCATTGGGATGATTAGCTGGAAACGTTTTAAGCGATCCATCAGGATTTTGGCGGTATTCGGTATCTGTAGCTTGCAATCCCGCTACAGATTTTTCAATCAGCCTTTCTACAAGTTCGCCCACATAAGGATGGAAATGCGAGTAAAACTGGTAGCTGAGTTTGCGTTCTTGAATGGTGGTGTGTTTGCGAGAAGCTTTTGCCGTCCAACCCTGTTCGCGATCGTATCCTAAATAAGGACGAATTCGAGCATCGTAATAACCGTGAAATTGTCTTGATTCTGTAGGTTTCATTTTGTGATTCTCCTGATTAGGAATTGACTGAAATTAATCTAGCTCGGGACTTACACGATCGCTTGATATGTAGGGTGCGCGCTGCGCACCTTACCGCTCTTGACGAAAATTAAGCCGGGTATTGAGGTTAGCCTTGAGGTTGGCATTTACACTTTCTACCAGGGCTGAGTTTAAACCGCTACTGCCAACAATATTGAGTGAAATATTAGAATCGGTCGCGTTTATTTCAACATCAAGCTGACTGTTGGCAATTGCTCTATTGATGCCTTTGAGATTGCCAATAGCTGGTAAGTTAGTTCGATCGAGTCCACCCGATCGTCCGATGAAAAACTCCCCAACTTGAATAACTGTGCGGGCATTTGTCACCCAATCTTTTTGGCTATCGATTGCAAATTTTGCTAGAGGATCGATCGGATCGGGAATGGGTAGACGCGGGCGAGCTACTGAGTGTTCTATCGGAATTTCTGCCGACCATTCATTAGGTTTTTTGGTGGGTTTTGGTTTAGGTACAATCCATTCTTGATAGCGCTCGATCGTTGTTTCAGTTAAGGTGGGCTCTACAAAGAAAGTGTGCAGGTTATCTTGATAGAAAAACGGACTGACAAGTGCCGCAATTTCCGCAGTCCACTGCATACTTGGGTTACTGGGCATCAGGAGTGAAAAATTGCCGCCTTGCTGAAGAATGTTTTTAGTTGTGTTGGTTGGTGTTGGTGTTCCACCATTAACAGTTTCAATGCGCTCCACAAAACTGACTTGCAGTGAGCCTGATGCTTTATACTGCGTTGCGTTGATTCCATTCTTGGAATATGGCATTGCTTGCGGAAAAGCAGTTGGATAAATTTCTGATAGACCATTTTTACTAACAACTCGGAAAGCAGTTTCATTGACTACTGCACCAAATCCTTCACCAACTGCAACCAAATTGTAGAAATTATCACCACTCAGGTTGATAATAACAGCGCCTTCCTCGCCTTCTTTGTTCTCCTTTATAATGTGTATCAAGACTTGATGACTGTCAAAATTCATGTCAACTAAAACCTCGAGCGGATTACCAAAACCTCCTGACTCGCGGGTCGTCCATTTTCCTTGGTAATATTCGCTCCAATTCAATTGGACTTCCACCTTTCGTTGGAGTGCCTGATTTGATGCTGCGACAATGCTGTTAAAACTAGCACTGGCAAGATTTCCTTCACCAGCCTTTCCTGCACCATTAGGATTTGCATTTGCTTTCTCCAAAAAAGTTACCCAGAATAAGTGCAATCGATCGCGCCAAACTACCGCAACAAGATGATCGCCTTCAATCTCAGTAGTGACAGGTTCCCAAGGAGTCCACATTTGGTGCGCGTAACGACGGTAAAAATATTTGTGGGGCAGGCTGTAAGTGCGCCCAATTACGTGCAAAGTGTTGGATGCTGGATCGAGAGGTTTTTCCTCTAAGTACATGGTTACAATTTCTAACCGCGCTAATTCTTCCAGTTTCTTCAGATAGTTAAAAAAGGCATCTTCAGCTAAGTCATTGGAGATGTCACTTTGCAGCAACGTGCTTTCAAGTTCGTCGAATAGATGAGTTTTATCGTCGCGAAATTCAGGTTCCAGCCAGTTTTCAGGATAGAGAAATATCTTGCGATTTGCTTCCCAAACGCGATACCGTTTCATCCACTGCCAGTGTTTTGAATTAATAGCGGGAGGCTGTACTTGCGGTTCTAAATTCAGCAGACAACGCTGGATAAATAGCTGCACAGAAGAAATAGCTAACCGGATGCGCGACGTTTGCACGATCGGTTCCATGCCCAGATCGATGAGGAAATACTCGAACAATTGTTCTAGCCGATCGAATCCATGTCGGGGCATAATGTATGCCACTAATGCGTCGCGCTGCTGCTGGCGTAATTTATCGAAAATAGGTTGAGCAATCTGTTGCCAAGTTGCTGTTTCATAGCGTGCTTTAACAGCATTTCTCAAGTCACGGGCGATATTAAAATCGGGAGAGGGAGTTGCCCAACGGGCGATCGATTCTACCGAAACACCAATTTTTTCAATTAGTTGCAGCACTTTCCACAACCGTCCAATGCTTTTTTCTGTGGCAAAATCGGGAGATGCAAGTTTTAACTCATCGCCCTCTATTACTGATTCGGTGGAGTATTTTAAATACTCAGCTACCGATTTAACCATCGCTTTTTCGCGCCGTGTCAGATCGGCAATTTGTTGGTAAAGGCGATCGAGATGAGCGGTTTTGGCAATACTTGGATCGGCAACTCTTGAATAGCGGCGGCGGGCATTCTCAAATAGAGTAATTAAACCATCCGCCTCAATTGCTAAATTCCGCTTCAATTGAGTATAGTCAGCGAGACGGAGGAATTTTCCGAATAACTCAGTCGCGAGCGCGGGCGAGTTATCATTTACGCTAGTGGGTATTTGACTGAAATTGAGATTGTTAAAATCGGCGGGATGTGCCAGTAAATAGCGAATTTCTCGATCGCTCAATCCCAAACCCTGAATCAATTGGAATGTTTTTGCTAGTAAGATATAGGCGCGGTGGATTTGATCGACAACTGTTTGGGGATAGAGTGTCAATTGGCTCAAACTATCTTTTGGTAAAGTGTCACCTTGAATCAACAGGGTAGCATTCCCTCGATCGAGATTGCGGAGATCTAGGGTAAATTGATAAAGTATGCCGGGTTTTAGTTCGGTGAATTGACTGATTTCTTTATTGTTAGCTTCTGTTGCTTTGCCCCGCAGCAGCGGATCGGGTAAGTGGGAAAAACGCAATTCGGCTTCAGCATTTAGCTTGTCGAAGACAACGAAGAAACGATAATCTCCCGCAGCCGGCACCTCAAAATAGCCCGCTAAGCGCGCGCTGTTAGTATCAGGTGATTTTGCAGTAGTGTCAGCAGTAGGAATGAGTTTAGTGACTGCCATACCAGTTCCATCATTTGAAGCAAAAAACGATGCGTTAATTACATCAACTGCAATAGAAAAAGATGCATTGATTCTCTGCTGTCTTACCATCGTAAAGGCATCCAAGAGTCGCTCTGCCGAGTTAGTTGGATCGGTCAAAAACTGATTGTTAGTTAGCAGTGCGTCGGTAAAATCGGGAGCGGTATTGAGATTGCTACTCAAAGTTTGAACGACAAATTGACGAATGAGTTGTGTTTGAATGAATGGAAAAAATGCCTGCACTAACTTGTCCCGTTTTTGTCGCATTTGCTCTTGCTTTTCAGTATCTGTTAGCGACTCTGGAATTGGTGTAAATAAGACATCAAAGTCGCCTGGATTTTTGAGAAAACCAGCAAATTGTTTGTTAAAAAACTCCTTGGCTTTTGTTATTGCTTTTACTTGGACGGCATCGAGCAAATTTGCGAAGAGAGGCGATGGATTTGCCGTTGTCAGTTGTGTTTTTTTGGCATCTAGCAAAACTACTCCTCGAAAAACCAGCCATTGGACTTGGCGAACGGAATCGTAGGTGGCGCGAATGGTAGGATCGGAAATTGCATTCGGATTGAGTTTGTTGGCAGGCAAAACATCTTTTTGAGTTACCTCATATTCGATCGTCCCCGTCCACATTGCCATGAATGTATCAACAACATCGGCTGGCAAAACTAAAGCCAACTTCTGTCGCAATACTTCATCGGTAACGCTGGCAGCATTTTCAGGAATAGCCTGTTCGGCTTGAATCCGGCGAATTTCAGTTGCGAGTGTTTTAACTAAGCCGAGAATCAGATCGAAATTAACGCGATATTTACCGACAGGAGTGAAGTTGTGCCGCAATAAATAATCCAAATCTTCAGGCTTGAATCCACTCTGCTTAACTTTCCCGACAATCTCAATAAACTCGATCGTTTGAGTAAAAGGATAATCGCCCTCAATGTTGGTGAGTCCATCAGTTTTCAGCGGTTTAAAGGGATCGAGTCCCGATAATTCTTTGAGCGCGATCGAATCGCGAATCGATAGCTTCAAGGCTTTTGCCAGCAGTCGGTAGCGATAAAGCAGAGAAACATTATCCAGGGATAGTTGTGCGGTTTCAAGAGTTTTACCGACGGCATTAAGAATGCGGGCGATATCCTCTGCAGTAAGATTCAGTGCGCCTTGTATGGCTGGCAAGTGAGCTTTCAGCAAAATACTAGAATTAGACAAATAATTGCCTAACGGATTGTCAAATATTGGATCGTTTTTGAGAATGCTAGGCTTGAGGAAAAGTTGGGCATAAAGCGAGTTATTACCTGTTGTCGGTAGATTCGACCAAAATGTCAGTAATTTGATGCGACTATTTTTACCGAGATTGAGCCGATCGCTAATTGCTTTCAGGTGTGCTAAATAAACTAATGCAGTTTTAAATGCCGCACCGATATTCATTCCGGTTAATGGTCGCATTTTTGCAGGGATAAAAACTTGTAAAGCACGATCGAGTTCGCCGATCGTCCAGCCCAGTTTTCGCCACAAGCGCACGAAAAGATTTAACTTCAGAAAGACCAAATTATTGGCTGGATTGCCATTGGCATAACGTAGAGTTGTTAAATCAAAATTACAGCCAGCATCACGATCGAATAGCACCAAAATTTGGTTAAATTTACCATCATTCCAAGCATTATCCAGCCAAGTTTTCGCATTAAAACCAGAACGAGCAAACTTTGCAGTTAGTTTTTGCAACCGCTGTTGAAAAGCTGCTAGTTCGTCTGAAGTTAAAGCTGGATAGCCTGCTTGACCTTTATAGCGCAAAACATCCTCGATATCGATACCCGAATCATCTGTATCGAGTCGCAATTTCCGCATGATAACCAGTTGTTCCAATTCGGGATTTACAAACTCAGTCCTTACCAGATCGACCAATTCTTTATAGCTGACTCCCAAACGCCGTGATAGGGACTTAGCTGAGTTTAAATCGGTACGCTGACCGTTTTCATCTTCAGCTACGACTGTGGCATCATTTGCAGTTGCATAGCCATATAATTCATACCATTTGAGAACATCAAAATTGGTAAAAATGCTGTACTCTGAGGGCGAAATACCTAAAGATTCTGCCCAAATCGCACTGCGATAATAAAGCCTAGGCTTAGTTGTTGTTGGAAAGAGTTCATCTGTCGGCCGCAAAACTTCTAGAGCTTCAGCAAGGGGAATTTCAAAATAGTTAAAAAATCGGCGAACTGTTTCCAACCATAAATCGAAGGGGAGAGTAAGTGGGTATTTAGCTTCTTGAAGTTTGGTATAAGCTGCTGCTAAAACATTTTGCGGTTCGGCTAAAAGTTCGGCGGTAGTTGCTAAACCTGTATCGTGTCCGCTATCTGCTGCCAGTCGATCGTTCGCAACGTAATATTCCAAAATCTCATTGACGACATCAATGTAGGGCAAAACCGTGTGCGTATTCTCGCAGGTTAAAGGTAAATTTGGCAGATCGGGACGGCGATCGAGCAGAACTTCATAAGGAGTTTTTTCAGTCTTTGGATCTGGTTTTCCCGGATATTTTTCGCGCCATTTATTGAGGAATTTATTTTGCTCGATCGGATTCTTAAATGGATAGGACGCACCTCCATGTTTTACTTTCCAATCGTCGAGGAAGTTTTTCCAGACTAAAGCTTCTGGATTGCGAGATTGAGTTAGATCGGTTTTATAATCGAGGAAATCTAGCAAATCGACAAAGTAAGCTGCGGGACTCAGCACGGAACGACACTGTTCGCACTCGCAAAAATCGAGCGATCCGAATAGGGTTTCCATTGTGGGATAGTGCTTAATGAGTGCTTCCGTGGCATCTTTGCGGATGGCAGGAGATGGAGAGGTAGCAGCAATGGATACAGATCGATCGAGCTGCTTGGCGGCAGTGAAAAAGTTAAAGGTAACGGTAGAAACTTGCTCGGCTTTGCGATACACCAATCGCGCTTCGTCTGCTGAAGGGAAATATTTACCAAAGCGATCGATAAATTTTTCATAAGGAAATGCCACAACATCTAGGGCTGAGGTAAATTCCTTTTCTAGTAAAACTTTGAGAGCTTCATCTGTGGGAGAAATCTGATACAAACGCTGTAACAATTTAGTGCCTTCGATCGCGTTTTTTACCTGACTCGATTCAATCCCATTTAAAACAGTTTTAAGATTGTCTTTGATGAATGAGGCGATCGGGGTTCTGCCTAGCTCAAAACCGATCGAGCGAGCATTTTGCAGAAATTGGCGGACGGGGGCTTTGAGTTCGCTGTGTTGAGTTCCCAGGCGCAATTCATCTTTTTCGAGCGCGCGATCGATAACTTTTGTAGGAAAAGAAAGTCGCACTTTCCGAGCCAGATCGGCAGCATAAGCATCCAATCGATCGGCAATTTTTTCACCTGCATAAATCGGGGGAATCAGTGTTTGCAATATTTCATCTTTATTATCTGCCAAATCTCTCAGACTTGCTTTCCAAGTATCTGCCAGGTAAAAGTCTTTGTCTACTAATTCTGATAGCCGATCGAGCGACGGAATTTCCTTTTGCAGTTTTTGAGCGAGACTAACATTATTGAGGGTAAGGTAGGCAAATTTACCTTGTAATTTGAGACTATTTATTTTCGCATCAGCAATACCGCTTTCCTTAGCTTTCTGCCAGAGTTCGGCTCCTTGATACTGAGAATTGAGGTCGGCAAAAATCGTTTTTTCTTGAATTCGATCGGTATCAAGCAAACCAGAGCGATCGAGGAATTCTCCCATACTGGATACAGCCCCCGGCGCGATTTCTGTCCGGCGATTTTGACGGGCAAAAGTATTAAAAGTAGCTTTTGCGCCAGCCACTTGCGCATCTGTCAAACTGACAATTCCCGCTTCCCGCGCTCTCGCGATCGCCTTTTCTACCACTTGAACATCCAAATTCGCCAGTTCGTCTTTATCGGTTGGCAATCCGACACGAAACATGGCATAAAGAGCATCAGCAGAAATCCCCGTATCAGCACTGATTTTGACAGCCGAAGCAGCTAGAAAAATCAACCGCGCATCCCATCCAGTTGCTTGGTGAAGTAAAGAAAAGTCCTGTCGCTGACTGTTTTCTTCAGCGCTACCGAGTTGTTCTAAACTGTCGAGTTGTTGCCTCAGATCGCCAATCAAGCTTTGATACTCCGGTACTAATTTCTTTATCGAACTGGGTGCAACTAGATTTAAAACTTCATTTTTACTGGCATTACGTTTGATATTAGAAAGAGATGTTTCTTCTCCTTGAGAATCGATCGCGCAGACTTCTAGATTCACGGCTTTACCGTTAACTGGGTAAGACAAGGCATAAAAGCCTTGGGCATCAGTTTTTACTTCTTTTAGTAATTCTTTTTTGTCACCAAAACCGCGATGGTACACCCTGAGAGTTACTCCATCTGCGGGTATGGCGCTATCGAGAATAATTCGTCCTTCTAGGCGGTGATTAGGCACGTTGAAGGTGGCGATCGCTCGTTCTAAAGCTATTTTTGAATTATCATCAAAAACACCCGTGCGATCGAGTTTGTAGTTAGCTTGCAGTTGCATCAGCGCGTCGCGAGTTCCCACACCAAAAACTTGCTCGTTAAGTTCATTTTGAGGAATCGCCAAGTTGAGTTTATTTAGATTAGCTTGCAGTGCTTTGACTTCAGCGCCGCGATCGTTGAGAGTGAGGAATTTACTAGCATGGCGATCGCCCCCTAAGTTTCCCAGTTTGGCATCAATGCTATTCAATTTGCCCGCGTGTTCTCCCAACTTAGAGTCAATACTGCCCAATCGAGTGGTTTGTTCGCCGAGTTGAGAATTAATGCTGCCTAATCGCTCGTTTCGATCGCTAAGATTGTCTTCGATTTTGCCAAGTTTATTCAGTTGGTTGTCAATGCTGCCCAATCGTTCGGTGCTACCGGCGATCGCATCAAGTTTTTTGTTAATTTCTGGCAATAGTTCATCGGAAATATCAGAAAAAGCACCGAGTTCTTTCAATACTTTATTGAGCGCTTCTGCGGTAGCTCGATCGACACCTTCTATTTGAGGTTGGATTCCTGTCTGTTCCCAAAAACGTTTGAGTAACTGATAAGTTGCATTGTCTGAGAAAAATTGACGCTGTTGTTCTTCGAGCAAAACCTTTTCGAGTTTTTGTTGCTCTCGCGGATCGAGTTTAAACCATTGCCGGCGCAACAGAAACAGCAAACCATTTTGTAGGTTAACGATTGCAGAACCTTTATCGCCGAGTCGGAGGGGGAAGGTAATGGGAGACATGAGCAAAACTCCTTTTTTGAATTTGTTGTGTTATGAGCTATTTTTTAGGGTGGTCGATACGTAGCTGGTGCTAATGAATTCTAAAAACAATAAGTTTGAGTTGATGCCGATCGCACCATACAATAACCGATATCAATGTCAGTTGCGTTGCGCTGAAGCCAGATTTTTCCATCTTTGATATCGAAGTGTATAACGGTGTAATAAATTCGCTCCAGTCCTTTCCAAACAACTGGTATGAGCCGATAGCGATCGCGCACAGGATCGAAAAATAGCTCGTTTTCTACATACATCTTCGTTGCGGGATTGAAATTGACTGTGCTTTTCCAATAGGGTTTGGATGCAAGACCGATAGCGCTCTAATTTATCCATTGCTTCAATTGGTAATTCGGGGACTGCTTTTTGGGTATTGCGATCGATTATGCGATCGTTGATTTGAAATGGGTGCTGGCTCATGGTTAAAAGTCTCCAGAAAGATATTTGATAGGTTTGAGCAGTAATGTTGGGTTTCGTGTCCTGAACTCAATTTATGAGAGTGAGTGCACTCAAAGACAAATAATTTGCCTTACCAATTCACTCGGATAAAAGTTACGCCGGGTATCCGCAATGTGTCTTGAATGGTGCCAATCAATCGTCCATCACCAGTCAAAATAGGATATCCAGTCTGGCGACCATGAATTACTAGGGCTGCATCAGCAGTAGTGTCACCAGCTCCCTGCTGTCTTGCAATTTGCCAGAAAGTATCTCTCAATTCAGGTGTAGTTAATTGGGCCACTCGCGGACTCAGAGGAGTAACACCTTCTTCTAAAAGAAATTGTGCTCTTTGTACCTGTTGCACTTCACTTGTCACGTCAAGGAATTCTCTAAGTTGACTGAAAGTTATACGTGGATCACCAGAGCGTATTGCAGCTAGAGCATTAGGATTTCCTTGATCTGCCGCTCTAGCAAGAACGTTAGCATCAACAATTGTTGGAGGACGAGAACCACTAGCAGTTGTCGCTGCTGCGGTGGGTCTTGCTGCTTCAACAGCTTCAGTTGCAGTTGCTCTAGTTCCTGAACCTGCGGTTGCTCTAGTTCCTGAACCTGCTGCTGCCCTAGTTCCTGAACTTGCGGTTGCTCTAGTTCCTGAACCTGCTGCTGCCCTAGTTCCTGAACTTGCGGTTGCTCTAGCTCCTGAACCTGCTGCTGCCCTGGTTCCTGAACTTGCGGTTGCTCTAGTTCCTGAACTTAAGGCTGTTCTGGTTCCAGAACTCGCTGCTGTGCTAGCACCTCCTCTAAGTGCGCTAATTGCCGCCGACCCACCGCGTACAACACCAAAAGTTACAAGTCCAATAGCAGCATCTTGAACAGCAGCACCTAATGTCTGTTGCTGCCCTGTAAGTGCGCGTGTTGTTGCGCCTCCAGCAACTCCTGCTACCGCCGCCGCAGTAGCCTGTACAGCAAGACTTGCACCCATTGTTAACCCAGCAACAGCTCCAGAGACTGCTCCACCTGCTGCTGACGCTCCCACAGCGCCCCAATTGCTAACTCTACCTTCAGTAATAAGTTGTCGTCCTGCTTCAATACCCCCACCAATAACAGCACCCACAGCAGCACCCACAGCAGCGGCAAGAAAGTTAATTGCTTCGCCATCAGGGTCAAATGCTATGACTGGTTTATTTTGTACGTAAACATAAGGTTGATAGGTTGCGTACTCAAAAGTAGAAGCTTTATATATCGCGGGATCGAAACTGCTCCATCTTCCTAACCACGCCGCATAATATCTTGCCCCGTGATAGTAAAGTCCAGTTTCTTCATCCCGTTCTTTTCCTGTGTAGCGATAGCGTTTTAACCCAACTTCTGCTGCACTACGTCCAGCTTGATAGGATGTACTGCCATAGGGATAGTATTCTTCGTAGGAGATGACATTACCTGCTTCATCTAATTCTAAACAGGCGGAACCGAGGTGATTGTCGTATTGATAGCGAGTAAGAGAAACGTTAAGATTGGTGTTGTCAGTGGTATCTAGCGTTTTGGTTTCTACCAAAGCAATTCGCTTCCGATCGTCCATAACGTGCAACGTTTCCCGTTCCAATTTACGAGTATTGCCATCGTTTTCATATTCCCGATAAATCTCAAAACCACCCAAATAGATGCGTTCTTTCATCCGAGTTGAGGTTTGTCCAGGTGCAGCTTGCCGTTCCGTAACTTTCCGCACGCGCTGACCGCTAGCATCGTAAACGTAGTAAGTAATTTCAGGCGTACTGCCGTTATTAACTACCTGCTTTGAACTTGCCTGTAATTGGTCATGGTCATCCCACTGCATCAAAGGCAGATGCGGCATTCGAGTCATATTTCCGCAGGCATCGTATTCGTAACGGGCACTCAAAACTCCTGGCAAATCTCCCGGCAAACTTGTGCGGCTGAGGCGATTGTTTGTTTTCCCTGCTTCGATCGAACTCGGTTCGTTGTAAGCATAGTGGCGCGTCCACCCTCCTCTTACTGCCTGATGAATCATTGCGATAATATTACCCACCGCATCGTATTCATACCGTTCGGTGTAATTTCCCATCGCATTACCATCGCTGGGATGGGGTAGATTCATCCGAAACGCATCGTCATGGTCAATTTGTCGGGAAGGATTCAAAACCCCACCCGTTTGCCCCAAATGCTCCCGTCCGGTGGCTTTTAGCAAGCGGTAAAGCGGGTCGTATTCATAACTAGAACTGGGTTCGACTCGCTGATTGCGGAAGTAGATAATGTTTTGAATGTCGGCACGGTCATAAATATGAGTAATATTGCCCACCGGATCGTAGGTGTAGCGCAAATCCTGGACGCTTTGAGTTTCGTCTTCACCCAATCGCGATCGAATTGTCAGCAGGCGAGTTAAGCGAAATGTCTTCTCATCATAGTCATAGTGAGTTCTAACTTCATTGCCATACTCAATTAGTTTGCGTTGCCCTTTCGCGTTGTAGTTGATGTTAGTAACGGCATGAAGATTGGCAGTCGTGGAATCAAGCAAACCTACTGGTATCGCCGTTTGTCGCAACCACAGATCTACCTTTTCCAACAAATTCGCTTCGTTGTAACTCGGTTGAATAATATTGGGACGAATGTCACTGTGATGGGGAGTTATCAGCGCGATCGCGCGATTAAGAGCATCGTAACGGGTTAATGCTGTAAATTGTTCCGATTCCAGTTGCAGCGCGGCAGCAGAGACGATCGCCCCCAAATCCGTCAAATCTCGCAACGCCATCCAATCAACTGTTTCCTGATAGTTTTGCGCGAACTGACGGCTGCTTTGCAATAAATTGCCCTTAAAGTCATACCGATCGTTCGTCGCAACTCCCGCACCATCGTAATGCTGGTACAATTGCCCTCTGAGATTGCGATCGGTTTCCGCATGGGTTTCGCCATACACCAACCGTTCCAACAATCGGGAGTCAGCCGTTCCCACTCGTACAAAAACGTGAGTGGGACGCTGAAGCGCATCGTAGCGAGTGCTAAACGTCCGATCGAGACTATCCCACATCCGAATCGGATTGCCTGCTACATTATTCAACATCCAGCGAACGCCTGCATCCATACTGCGCTGGCGAATTTGATGCCCCAACAGGTCATAGTCATACACCATAACCTTACGCCCCAAAGCATCAGTTACCGATCGCTGGTTTCCCTCAATATCCAATTCCACCCGCGTTTCGTATTTTTGGGTAGTGCCATCTGTAGCGAGTCCGTTATCGGCGATCGTCAAAAACGTTCGCGCTAGAGTATCTAAATGAGCAACAGCAGGCGTATTCGCGTGTTTGGCTGCCAACCAAGCAGCCCGCATTCCTCGATCGCCCGGTTCTGGATTGCTGGGATTGGGACTGGCGCGATCGACATACCATTCACTTTCCAACACCGTATCATTTTCATCCCAAGTAATCTGCTGCCACGCATCAAACTCGACTTTCGAGAACGTACCGTTGGGCAAATCTGTCCGAATTACTCGTTCCAAAGGATCGTAATGAATAATCGGCGTAACGCCCCATTCTACTAAATCCCGTTCGGTTTCATAGCGATGGGTTGCACTGAAAAATGGTTCGTATTTTTTAACAGGTTTGCCCTTGTTATTAAAAATTGTCCGTCCCGTTCCCACCCAACGCGGGTTCGTCTCTTCCAGAATCAATTTACCTGCCGCATTGCGTTTCAAAGAACCATCGGGATTTCTCCCCGGCGCTAATCCCGGTTCCGCCTGTATTTTCGTTTGAATCTCCCGCCCAAATCCATCGGAATAGAGGAAACTATGTTGAATTTTGGTCTGTTCCCCAATTGCTAAATCCGCCGCATGAGTTTCTCGCGCCAAAGTGCAAACAACAGCAGGTTGTCCGGTTTCCGAACCATCGGGCAAAACTTGGCGAGTGCGGCGATATCGATCCAGATCGTAAACCAATCGGGTGGTTGCATTTGCGAGAATACTGTGAGGATTCGTCAGGGGATTGTCAGTGTAATTTGCGATCGAACTTTCATCCAAATCTGCTACAAAATTTGTCAAGTTGTCGCCTTTATTTTCCGCAACTTTCCCCATCACCGCCGTTCCCACCACCATTCCCAACGCATCAAACGCAACCCGAACGCGATTTTGATTGGCGTCGGTAATTTCTTCTGGTTGCAGTACGCGATAATTATTCCGAACTTGTATGGTATTGGCGATCGAATCGATCGTTTGCGTTACTAATAGATGGTAAGCATCGTAGGTGCTGGTATAAACATTGCCAAAGGGATCTTTCGTTTCGGTAGAAAGATAGAACTTGGCTGGATCGAAATTTTGCCGTCCCGATGCAATCCACCAATTTCCATCCTGCTGATTGTATTTGCCTTCTGCTAATAACAGCGCATTCAAATCGCTGTTGCTAATCTTACTGCCATAAATTTGTGCGAGCAATCCCGGTGTAAATGCCAGTTTGAAGCTTTCGCAAGGTAATGCCAAAGATTCTACTTCACCTAAAGATAGACAGGTTGGATCGATCGAATTTGCCTGACTGTTGGGACGATAGATCGATCGCACTTGCTCGATTAAACGGCGTTGTTTGCCGTTGGTCGGTCTGTCTTCGTAATTGATTTCGCTATCGAAAATGAGAACTAGCGAATTTGGATTAGTCGGATCGGGTTGTACGAAGTCAGAAATTTGATACCGATTTCCGGTTTTTGAATAGCCAGTTAATTCATAGGTGCGCGTTTCGACCGGCACTCCAATTCTATACCAATCCAATTCATTGGGTTTATTAGTAACTCGATTTTCAGTGTAAGTAATGACTGTTTTTGTTTGTTCTGGATAAGCTGGATTGCGTCGCGAATAAGCAATAGCTACTGACTTCAAAACATTGCCAAATTCATCTACATCCAACGTCATCGCATGGGTGACGCGCGGATCGAAAATCTTTCTCTTCTTCTTTGGATCGGGTTCTGGATCGGTAGGATCGAGGATGAAACTGCGTTCGTAGTGATAGTCGATCGTTTCGCGATCGCGCGTAAAGAATACTGCATGGTTTACTCCTGTCCCCCCCTTTTTAAGGGGGGCTAGGGGGGATCTAGATTGCAGTAATTGAATTTCATAATTGCGTTCAGAAACGCTGTAAGGATATTCTTCTTTATCCGAACCATCTAGCGCGTAGATTTCTTGCCGGAGAATTCTGCCTTTGAGCGATCGCCCCGCCTCTCTTTCTTCCTCAACCGTCAATCCCTCTGGTAAAATTGTATCCGGTAAAAGTGACGCTGCAAATGCCAATTCTGACTGATTGGGTTCTCGATAATATTCACCTTCAAACTGTTGGGAAATCTGCTGGCTATCGAGATAAACTCCCGTATGAAACCAGGTCTTTGTCAGTACGGGAGGAACGTGCAAATTCTCCTCCAACGCATTCGTGCCGCCTGCCTGTTGGAACGCTCCATAATCCTCGGTATCCCACTGTTCGACAAATCCGAATCCGCGAAATTCCCGTTCTTCTCCATCGAAATAGCCGTGATGGTAGGCATAGCGCGTGACAAAGCGATTGCCAGAAATATAATCCCGCGTTTCCACTCGTTCCACTACATGAACTGGAAATGGCAGCTTGGTAATCCAAGGTTTACCCGCGAACTTATCTTGCAAATAAAACTTTGTAGAAGGCGCATACTGGACAACAGTTTCTGCGCCCATATTATTGACGGTTTTAATTAATAAATGTGGTTTTTGTCCGCCCATCAAATCGATATAACGCATCGCACAAGTAGCATTTCCAGGCAATGGCGAAGACCACACCAAACAAGCCGTGCCATTTCCTAACAAGTCGATCGCCGTTACTGAAACAGTATTATCGATCGCCGGAAAACTCTTCACAACTCGCTTTGCCGACCAACTATTTCCCGACTGATTGAAATAAACCTGTACCCCTTCCCCACTCAAATATAGAATATCCGTGGTTCCAGAACCGTCAATATCCGCCAACACAATCCGACGCTGGTTAAAGATATCCGGTGCATCGAACCAAGGCGAATTATCCATTGTCACTTTTGCTCCAAATTTCCCATATCCCAAATTCGGCCAGTAACAAACTTCTCCATTGCGAATGCGTGCGATATCTGTCAATCCATCCCCTGACATATCTGCCAGGTAAATCGATTGGGTACTGTCGAAAAATACAATGCGCGGCCCTTTCTCTTCATCCCAGGAGTGATGGACTTTTTCTGCTGCACCAAACCCATCTTCTGCTAAGGATGGATGCCAGACGAAACAATCATCCTCGGCAATCAAAATGTCGCTGTGTCCGTCGCCATTCAAGTCGATAAACTTTAAGTTCGGGTTATCCCAATCCAAGTTCGGTAAAGATTTAAATGCAACAAATGATTCCCAATCTTCCTCGCGAGTGCGTTCGTAAAAACCAGGAGTATAACCGCGTAAAGTTACCAAGTCAAGTTGACCGTCGCCTGCTAAGTCGAGAAATTGCGCGCCGTTATTTAAACCCGTTGCAGGTTTGCTAGCAACTAACTCAACCGGGGCAAAAGTTGTTTCGATCTGCTTTTTACCGTCGATTTCGACAGTGTTAATCGGGCTGAGATTGCGCTTGTAAAACCATCCATTGCCCTGTTCGGTCAAAATTCCCGATAAGCCTTCTCCATCCAAATCGACCCATTGATATTTTGTGCCATCCAGTCCGTAAGGTAAATTTTCCAAACTGGCGCGATCGACTTCCCGCACTGTCTCGTCAATGTTGGCTTCAGTATAAGTAAATTCCAGCGGGGGCAAGGATTTCTGAATGTAACCGCCTTCAGAATTGTGCTTGTATCCCGTCTGTTTTACTGACAGTAATAACGAATAAATTGGATTGCGAACGTCGGTCGGATTTTGCTCGTAAGAATAAGTGAAATCAGTCGATCGCACCAAACAATCTTGCCCGACACCTTTTTCTGCTGGAAAGTGATGAAACATCAGCACGCGCTGACACAACCGATACGTCCGCACTTCAAAACCAGAACGATAGGAGGAGAACGGATCTTGTCGCAGAGTCTCAGTAGTCCATTGCTCTGGTTCTTGAGAAATCGGACTGGTGCGATCGTGTTCTCCGTAGTCAAATACTACTTCAAACAACCAATCTTTTCGCAGGTTCAAATTTTCATTGGATTGTCGAGGTGTTTTATTTCCGTATTTGATGCGCTTCAAATAACGATTTGCTGCGCGACTCTCTGAAGTTCGATTTCGCTCGTGCGTCTGTGTCGTATCGATCCCGACCGAATGGTTTTTATCTTCTGACTTGTATTTATAGAGCATAGCATTGCCGCGATCGTCATAACTTTCGCAGATCGACCAGCTAAAAATCCGAGTAGAATCGCTCGGATCGACGATTCGACTTTCGGCAGTTTTGCCATACAGAGTTGTAACATTGTCTTTGGAGATCGATCGCCAATGAACCTCTCCCGAATCTAATTTTGTCCAGCGTTCGATTCGCGCAAATAAACCCTCGATTCGGGGACGATATTTGCGAATGCGATATCCATCCCGATCGGTTTCATCAAACTTGCCATCAACTCCGATCGCCGGAACTAAGTCTTCTGCGCCAGAAAGAATAAAAACATCGGATTCTTCTGAATCAAGATAGCGAGGTAGACCTTGATCCGTCTTGCGCGCAATGAAGGGCAGCGATAGATTCCAACCCAAACCAAATATGCCATTACCGGCACCAGAATCGTAGGATAGAGATAACTGCGGTCCGAACCCAGAACGACCGGGACCGATCGCAATGGGAACCGACATCGAACCCGTTCCCGTTACCGGATTGGCGGCGAATTTTTCGCCCATTCCTTTAATTGCACCGCCACCTTTAGGCAGCGATACCGCAGGCGGTAGAGAGAAGTAGTTTTTATCGGTTTCGGTTGTCGGGCGATCGCTATTTTTATTGCTGCTGGCTGCCATCAGTTTCTCCTCTACTGCGAAAAGAAGTAAAGTTTCAATCGCTCGCTCGCGAGTTACGAAAGACTGAGATGCTTTTTGAGGGAATGCAAGGGCGATCGGCTTTTCTCTACAGATTGGAATAAACTAACACAACCCAAAAAACGCTACAAGTCACTCGTTTAAGCGACTTGACAAATCAACTCTTTTATGATACGAACTAAATTTGTTTGTCGCGACAAGTTTTTAACTAATAACTGAATATCGGGTGTTTTGCCGAGAGGAACCAAATTAAAAAGACGGCGACCGACAGGGGAGTGCGTTCGGAAGTTTTGTATCGATCGGTTGTTGAAAAAGATTTTGTCGGTCAAATTTTAGCAATTTTGCAGGCGATTAATTGACTTAGCATCAATAAATCGCTTTTGTTCGCGGTGGCTGCAAGCTATTGAGTGAAAAACTTTTTTGATGTCGCTTCTTCTGAGATGGCAGAGTTTTATCGAGCAGCGCCCGCACTGCCTCCAGATTCCGATCGAATGAAAATGCCAGCACAGGTAATAGCCGTACTCCGGAACGATTAATGCCGGACATTTAATCCCCGTAAGGAAAGGTTCA
>JALOON010000151.1 GCA_025454405.1 Oscillatoriaceae cyanobacterium Prado104
CAGATGGGTGGCAACTTTCTCGCGATGTCAAACAATCTCACTTGACGGCTTTACAAGCAGAGATTGCTGAATACGAAACATTGATTGAGTGCGAGCGAACCCAGCCGATTTTAATTAAACTTGAGAGCATAAATAAGCTGCCAGATGCTTTAATTAAAGCGAGAATAGCTGCAAAAATCAGCCAACAAGAACTGGCTCAAATACTGGGAATTGAAGAACAGCGAGTTAGGCAGTATGAAGACACAGATTATCAATGCGCCAGCTTTGTAGAAATCCTCGAAGTTAGTACGGTTTTAGGCGTAGAATTTGAAATTGCCGCGATTCGAGTAGATTTTGAGGAAATAGAAGCTGTTAAACAAAGCGCCCGGAAGTGGCGAAAGGAAAAAATTAACCTGACAGCTAAAGCATCATAAGTGTAAGACCCGATTGGCTATTCCCGATATTAAGCTTCTCAAACAGCCTCAGAATAAGGGGAAGGGGAAGGGGAAGGGGAAGGATAAATTTTCGCTTGTTTGAGTTTAATCAAAACTAGCACTAATTACTAGCGAGAAAAGTTAATAATAACTTGTTTTTCCTTCCCATCCCCCTCCCCCTCCTCTTAACCTTCCCCTTCCCCTTCCCCTTCAGACTTAGACAATATAAACTTATTTCCTCTCGTTCTTTACGCGGCAGCCGGCAACTCTTCCGTTTCTTGTCCCAAAAACCGCTTGATGACAATTTTCCGGTAAGCCTCTAAATCGGGCTGCCAGTTTTCCAGAAGCTCGTACAAATGATGCGGCTTTTCCCCTTCTAATTCCCCCGCAATTTCATACTGGAAATTGCCCGAGAACAATACAGCCGGAGTCGGTAAATAGAAACAATTCTCTATTTAATATAACAATCCAAACGTACAGATCTAAACTCAGTGCACCAAATCAGCCAGCAGCCCCGACGCTTCTCGCTGCAAGCTCTGTCGGTTGTCATCGTAACAATTAAGGACGTTCGAGCTGGTATGGCGGCTCAACTTCTGTGCCATTCGCGTATTGCCGTTGCTTGCATCTAACAGCGTCGTAATTGCAGCGTGACGTATTCTGTGCGGGCTGATTCTTTTAGGAATTCCCGCAGCACAGCAAGTTGAGAAAACAAGTTTGTAAATAGCGTACCCGCTCAACCTCAACCCGCATTCACGCTTTGTCAAAGCTATAAATAAAGGATCGAGGGGCATTGCAGCTCCCCGCACGCTCAGCCAATCAGAAATCGCATCTGCCGTCGCGCAGTGCAAGTCAATTAGCTGCGCTTGAGTTCCCCTGCCTTTGCCGTAAATGTTCAGAGTTCGGGCGCGCGGGTCGAAGTCACCTACATTGGCTCCGGCAATCTCCCCCCGGCGCAGCGCATTGTCCCACAGCAGTCGGAGAACTGCATAGTCGCGCTTTCCCTGGGGCGTACTCCGGTCGGGAACGGACAACACCGACTGCATCGCCGCCACATTCTCAGAAGCAACTCGGCCAAACCCCGTAGTATCCCGGTAAGGAACCACCTTCTCTCCTTCAACATCTACTAAACTCCACTCGCACTCGCCCACCTTTCGAGCAAAATTCACCAAACTTTTGATCGCCGCCAGTCGCCGGTTAATCGTCGCTTCCTTGAGTCCCTTGTCGATTAGTTTGGCTTTATACTTGAGAACCACCGCGACAGCGGCGAAGCGGTTGAGCCGTAGGAATTCGCGCACCAATGCCGGGTGCGGTTCCTGTCCCGTCATTGTCGCAAAGAAATCGTACAAGTCTTTCTCATAAGCACGCCTAGTGTTGACAGAGCGCTTGGCAGCTAACAGCTCTGCCACTAGGTCGCGCGTCGAAGCTATTTCTCCAAAGGAGCTAGCAGCGTGTTCTAAGTTCATAGCCGGCCTGATAATTTGTCTTTCCAGACCAGATTACCCGATCGAGAGGTGCAAAAAGATGGATAATTTAAACCGCGATCGACGAAGTAATGATGAGCGACGAGCTCCAAAACCTTGCAAGTGCAGTGGCGCTCGCTGCCAAAAAGCGAACTAGCATAAATTCTGATGGTCAAACAATTAAAGCTGCCTCTTGGGGAAGTTCTGCCACTAGCGCCGCCCCCTCTCTCTCAAAAGGGTAACAGCACCTTTTCAACCTTTACAGACAACATGAAGTTGCCCGTTCACCGCTGGTTTAGATTTAGTGCGGGTTTCTCGGCCTCTTGGGTCGAAACTATTATTGCTAAAGCGAAGGAACGGGGGAGTGCGACTGTCTTCGATCCCTTTGCCGGTGCGGGGACGACGCTGCTTGCTGCTGAGAAAATGGGGGTTGAATGTTTGGGAGTAGAAGCTCATCCCTTCGTTGCTAGAATTGCTTCGGCCAAGTTGTTATATCGAACTGACCCGGCTCTTTATTTAGAGCATATAAGAAAGGTCAAAATACGTGCCAAAAATTTGTCGGGCTGTGTAGATAATTATCCAGCTCTGATTCGTTCTTGTTTTAGCGATCTTTCCCTTGAAGGCTTAAATCGATTGTGGCAGGCTTGGGGACAATTAGCTGACAATTCTCCTCGTTAATGCTGCTGTGGGCGCAGATTGAACCCTTGCAAATGCTCCTCCAACTGTTTGAGCGCTCGAGAGTTGGTATTTTTTGAAGAGAGATCGAATTGCACAAATGATGCGAGACTTGCTATATATCAACCGAAAGCACGCGGTGCTTGTGCTCTTGCAGGTGATAGCCCAAATTCATAGTTAGAGTCGTTCTTATTATGTTAAACGCTGACACTCAAGAAACCTTCAAAACAACTGTCATTCGTTTGATAGAAGAATATATTTTAGAAAAAATTACACAACTAGACCCAAACACCGTCACAACTGAAACTGGGCAGGTCAAATCTCCTTGCAAATGTCAAGCTTTTTTTGCGTTTATTCGCAAGTCGGAAAGTTTAAGTTTTTTAGAACGGTCTTTAAAAATCCCTGATGAGTTTTGGCAGTCAAAATATCAATGGCTGCAAGAAGCTCGCGAACTTGCTAATAATGAGGAGGAATTACAGGAGTTATTAAATCATGAAATTAAACCTTATATATGTCTCGATCCACACATCAACCCCAATTCTTCCCTCGTTATAAATAAAACTACTCCGCTATCAAATAAATTGTATTGCAGTCAAAATGAAACTGATTTCAGTAACAATGACTTCAACAAATTATGTGTTAATAAAGATTATATTACTAACTTATGCGCCATCAATACAGCTACTGAGTTATTGCAGAAGATATACTTCTTTAACATTAACTTGTCAACCATAGAAAGTATATTCGGAGTCCCGTCAAAACCAGACACATTCGCAGAATCCCAACTTGCAGAAATTACAGGCCTACCCACACCAGTCCCCTTCAGAGCTGGTGTAGAGTCTAACTACCGCGTCGATAAATGGAAAAGAGATTCCAATAACCAGGGTGTTTTTGAAACAAGTTGTCAGACTAACCCCAAAAATCGGGTGGAAGTTTTCATTGCCGGGGAAAATAATGATATCTTGGCATTAGAAGCTGCCCTCCAAGTCATCGATTTGATGGGAATTGAAGCGGCAAAAATTCAGTTAGTTTTTGCCGCTCACGTTTTTAACCAGTCCAACCTTTTTCAGCCCTACTTCACTCTAAAGGGAACCGATATCATTCAGCAAATAGGTTGGGATAAGAAACATCGGTTAACGGTTGCTGACAAGCTATCTCAAATTGCTAGTATTGCCTTTCATCTGGGAAAAATGTTGATGCAGTGTACCTGGGTTGAAGGCAAGCCAAAAGGCAATAAAGTTGACGCTAGCGTTAGCATTTCTCCCCTCTGGGTGATTGAGGTCGATTTTAGAGGACAGATGAATATATTCACTGGAAAAGTTGACAACCCGGTAGAAGTTTATATCGCCGTCAGACCCGGACCTTGGGCTGAGAAATGGCTCAATAAGATGGGAGCCAAAGCAGGGATAGCCCTCTATCAATTTGGTTGGCTAGCCGCAGAAATCTTGAAAATCAACCCCTACCATGATGAACTGGCACTGAAACTGGCCATTCACCTAACAATGGCTAGCCGCATCAAGATGCGGGATAAAAACCAGTACGAACACAAAGTGGGGAGCTTGTTAGAAGCTGTGGAGCTAGAAGCCCGAATTAATGCCGCTCGCCAATTGAAGGGGGAAGCCTACAACTTGAAGCAACGATGGGATAACGCTCTGAAGCTATTGACGAGTATGGGCTGGCGGGTCATTTTTGACGATAGCACCTATCCAGACTGGTTGAGACCTGCAAGTCTTGCTAAGAAACCCTCTGGCTGGAAAAAAGAGAAAATCATTGACAGACTGTGGAGAGCAAAACTGGCGATTATGCCACCAGAGCCTATTCCTGCCCTGTTAGCAACCAAAACGAAGCTATCGCCCAAGCAACTCAAACCTGCTGCCCCCAAACCGGTCTTAATGACTGCAACTCAATTACGCGAAGCCCGCAAAGCAAAGGGATGGAGCCAAGCAAAACTAGCTGGGTGGTTGGGAGTTTCACAATCTTTGGTAACTAAGCTAGAACGTGGCGATCGCCCTATGAGCCCGCAACTGGACACTAAACTGCGAAAAGTATTGGATATTCAAAACTAACTGTTACTCAACCTCCGTTCTTTCTCCCATGAAACCCACATTCCACAGGTTGACCGAGCGAATTGGGCGGTATTTTGTATTGGAACTTACCCCCAACCCCTCACGTTCCGTAGTCTAAATCTCTTGCTGTATATAGGGGTAAAGCCGAGATACGCGCAAAATAGGACACGACGTAAAGTTTTGTAACAAAACCCCGAACCGAGGCGCTCGTTATTGGATCAAAACGTCAGCGCCATCTCCTCATCCAACGCCTCTGGCACAGCATCCAAATCAATCAGATAATCCCCAAACCGCTTGATATGGCTCGTCAAATAAGGACTTAAAGCCGCCACATCATGGAGCACCACCAAATAACCCTCCCGTTTAAGCTGGCGCAATACCTCCGTCAAATCAACCGCATTGTGAAACACCACCGCATTCGCAATCAAATCGTTGTACTTAATAATCTTCTCCTGTTCCTCCGGGTCATTATTAGCAATTACCCCCTCACCCCCAAAGAAAAACCACTTAGAAAAACCGTGATAAGCTTCCACCTTATTCGTAACCGCCGTAATCTGCTGGCGCAACTGCAGATCCGAAATATACTTCAACAAAAACACCGTTCTCACCACCCGTCCCAATTCCTGAAAAGCTTGATATAAACG
>JALOON010000031.1 GCA_025454405.1 Oscillatoriaceae cyanobacterium Prado104
CCTAAGTCCCCTTAATCTGAAGTTTTCGATCGCTCGTCTTTTTGTGCATTCAATCGAAAGTAATGCACCTCTTTGTTTTGTCTTAGTCTAAACTCCAGTGGGAACCCATGTCCAGAGGCTCTGCCTCGTGTGAGCCCCGCGAGGCAGAGCCTCTAGATCTGCATTACCAGGCTCCAGCCTGGTAACGAGTAAACAACGAGTAAAATGAGCAAAAACGAGTGTAAATTTCCGTAGGGGCGGGTTCGCCAACAATAATTGCCTAAAGTCAACAATCTAGTAAACCCGCCCCCACCCAATGCGAAATTCCAATCTACTTAAATCAAAGTAATTTGAACCTGTCATGGGGACTGGGTGAAGCATTTGGACATGAAATTATGCGATCGAAAACAGCAATTATCGCCCAAATGCTTCACCCCTAGGGTTTATTGTACAATTAATTCATTACCGGGCTTCCGTGATGCGATACTAGATACCAATTATTACCCATGCGTTCAAAAATATTAGTTGCGATCGACTGCGCTTGAATTCTCCTACCGCCACTAACTTGCAGCAAATTCTCCACCAAAACTACATAGCCGAGATCGCCATTCGCTTCGTTAGAAATAACTTCCATGTCAATCTCAATATAACTTGTATATTTAAATATTTGCTCCCAAGACTGGCGAATTGCTTGAGGCCCCCGCAGCGCGCTGCGTCCCGGATGAATGCAAACAGTGCCAATTCCCTGCGACCAAATGGCGCTCATCGCTTCGATGTCTTTTTTCTCGAAAGCACGGTAAAATGCTTGGTTAGCTGCTAAAATTTCTTGTCTGTCGTCGCTCATATCAAAACCAAATTAATATTAAAATGATATCAGATTTCTAGTTGATGGGGTAGATACTTTGCAAACAGTAGAGAGCAAATCGCCGACAGCATTTCAAAGAGTGCTAGTTATTTTCATGTCATTGCTAGCAGTAGCAGCGCTATCGATCGCAATTTTCCTCGTCATTCCCGGAGAAAAAATCATGTTTGCAGGAAAAAGACCCGCTAATCTCGGCCCTCAGTCTGGAAAACTCGCACCTTGTCCGAGTTCGCCCAACTGCGTCAGCAGCTTCAGTCAAGATGCCGAGCACAAAATTGCACCTCTCGCCTACAATTGGGAACCCGCAGATGCCATGACAAAGCTCAAAGGGGCGATCGAATCTTTACCAAAAACCAAGATAATTACCGCAACGGACAATTACATTTATGCGGAGTTTACCAGCCGCTTGATGGGATTTGTTGACGATGTGGAATTTTTGCTAGATGAAGGAGCCAAAGTCATTCACGTTCGATCGGCCTCGCGTTTGGGAGAATCCGATTTAGGAGTCAACCGCACCAGGATAGAAACTATTAGAAAAGAGTTCGATCGACTTTGAGCTAATTTCTCAAGTGTCGGTTGACTTCACAGCCCCTCTCTAACACAGCGAGGGGTTGTTTATTTATCGTGCCAACCCTGGTTATACCAAATCCTGGTTTGCTATCCCTTTTCTTGCTCAAGATGGGGCGAGAAAACTCTTAACTATCCACTCTCAACGATCGACTCTCAACTATCAACTATTTAAATAGCTGAGTTAGGTAAAGTCGTCCCGCACTATTCCTATAGTATTAAAACCCCTAAATGCAACACTTCCGACTTTGGGGAGATGGTAAATAACTGTGAAAATTTTAGGATTAAATCATGTAAGACGACGAGGAAAACAAATATGGCACTGCAAAGACTGGAAGAATTTTATCCCAACTATAGAGAAGAGATCTTTGCTGGAGACGACATCAAAGGATTTGATGTTTATGCCGGCGATTCTGATGAAAAAGTGGGTAGCGTTTACGATGCTTTAGTTGACGAGACCGGTCGTTTTCGGTATTTAGTAGTTGACACAGGCATCTGGATTTTTGGTAAAAAGGTATTGCTGCCGATCGGCTCTGCTCGGTTTGATTACGGCGCTCGTCGGGTTTATGCAACAGGTTTGCGCAGCAAAGCTCAAGCAGAACAATTGCCTGCTTACAACGAAATGGAACCGATAGATTACGACAGTGAAGAACGAGTAAGAGGCGTCTATCGCGGTCAAGACACTTCTGCTGCAATGTCTGCTCCGGCAAGTTACGATCGCAGTAGCTACAGCTACGATATGGACAAGCCCCTGTACGAAACCAACGAACAGAATCACCAAACTCTCAAGCTGTATGAAGAACGCTTGATTGCCAATAAAAACCGCCAAAAAACAGGCGAAGTAGCAGTTGGCAAGCGCGTTGAAACTGAAACCGCGCGCGCTGCTGTACCGATTGAAAAAGAACGAGTTGTCATCGAAAGAGTGACCCCAGCCGATGCAGGTCGAGTAGTTTCCGTGGGCGATGCTGACTTCCACTCCGGCGAAGTTGCGCGCATGGAAGTATACGAAGAAACTGCTGACATTCACAAGGAAGCTTACGTGCGCGAAGAAGTCAACGTCAGAAAAGAAGTCGTGCGCGACACGGTAGAAGCGGAAGAAACTTTGCGCCGTGAAGAATTAGATATCAAGACAGACGGCAGTCCGGTCGTAGATAAAAATATCTAATCCGGTGGCACGTAATCTCTAATTTGAGAACTCAGGTAGCATCTCATGGTGTAAGGTGCTTCACCAGCGCCTTACACCAAATCCGGGTTTACTATCCCGCAATATTATCATTGTTCATTGCGCTCCGCAATCGCTCCAGAATATGACTCCGGACGGATCGCTCATCAAGGGGATGGACAAGCCGGATTTGATATTATACTCATCAAAATCTTCAATTACCAAAGTTTAAAAAATGAACGGCAAAGCACCAGGGGAAAAAGTAGAAGCTGCAAACTCTAGTACCCGTCACAATCGGGTTCCTGAAAAAGTTAGAACTAAGCTAAAAGCTTTTACTGTAAAAGACAGCCAAGGCTACTTAGTGGGTAAAGTAAAAGATGTTTATTTCGACGCCAAAGGCGAGCTGATATTTTTGATTGCGGGGCAAACAGGTCGCCAAGAACGTTTTTTTTTATTGAACATTAAACTGCTCAAGAAAGTAGATTATCAACAAAAGTTTTTGTTTGTAAATCGTACATTAGAACAAATTAAAATGCTGCCGGAAGCAAATGCAATCGGCAGCGAGACTAGCATCGAAATTCCGCCAATACCGGAAACAGAAATTAGCAACAGCCCATCAACCAATACCTCAACAGTTATGTCAAATCAAACAGACAGAGAAGTTCGAGAAAATCTGGAAATAGGCGGCGAAGAGGATGGAGAATTAGATATTGTCGATCGCGAAGTAATCCGCCTGTTAGAAGAACGGCTAGTTATCAACCGCAGCAAGCGCAAAGTCGGCGAAGTAGTTGTTCGCAAAGAAATCGAAACTCGTATGGTTGAAGTTCCGGTGCAGAGGGAAAAATTGATTGTGGAACAAGTTGGCGAAGAGCCGAAATTGCTGGCGGAAATCGATTTGGGCGAGGGAGAAATCACCGGGATAGAGGTCAGTGAAAAAAGGCTCGATCGCGGCGAACCCAAAGTCAGCGCCGAATTTACCTCAGTGGCAAAAGCCAGCAAAATGCTAAATTCGATCGCCGCTCAACCGCGCCACGGCTGCGCTAAAATCCGCATCGAACTCATTTTAGAAGACAATCAACTTCAAGAAACTTACCAAACATGGATTGACAATTACTCAGACAGTTAAAAATATTTACTTTATTCCCCGCTGAATTTGTATTGAATGGACTACCTTGGCGCAGCCTGCGAGGAAAGCGTCAGCGGCCTTGCGCAGCAATCGCGCAAAGATGCAAAAAACGGGAAGGAAGAGAAAACAAGCAGTAGATAATCTGCACTGTGGAAGGGGAGTAAAGCAGCTTGCTGCATCGGGTAGTATCAAATTAATATATTGCACCGCGATCGAGATTGCGGTAAAATTGTGCTGGAAAACAGTAAAATTATGGGAAAGATGACCAGCACCATCTCCGACATTCAAGTAAAAACGATCGCAGGATCGGACAAACAGCTAGGAGAGTACGCTGGTAAGGTACTCTTAATTGTCAACGTAGCATCCTATTGCGGCTATACACCTCAATACAAAGGACTCGAAGAATTGAGTCAAAAATACAGCGATGCGGGGCTGCGGGTGTTAGGATTTCCTTGCAACGACTTCGGAGCTCAAGAACCCGGAAGCAATGCGGAAATCGTCGATTTCTGCACGAGAAAATACGGCGTCAGCTTTGAGTTATTTGACAAAGTACACGCTAAAGGCAGCCAACAGCACCTGCTGTACGCTACACTGACAAGTGCGATCGATCCTAAGGGCGATGTTTCTTGGAATTTTGAGAAATTCTTAGTTAGCAAACAAGGTGAAGTAGTCGCGCGGTTCCGCAGTTCCGTAGGACCGGATTCACCAGAATTAATTGGCGCGATCGAGCGAGAATTAGCAAAATAGGTTTGTAGTGAGGACTCAAGTCCGTTGAGAGGACTTCAGTCCTCACTACAAAATATTACCAAATTAGTCCGAATAGGAGGAGTATTTAATTAATGGAAAATACCGCAGGATTAGATTTAATAGTAGGTTTACTGGCGATCGCAATTTTGGCAGGCGGTCTAGTAATGTTATTTTCAGGCATAGCCTCCTTCCCCAAAGAAAAATAAATAATTAGCACGGCCAACCCAAAATTTTGAGAACAAAGCTTAAATAACGATCGCGAGCGGGGACGCTCGCACTGCAACTCTCAACGATCGACTATTAATTCAAAACTCAAAACTCAAAACTTTTCTTCAACTCAAAACTCAAAATTCAAAACTTTTCTTCAACTCAAAACTCAAAATTCAAAATTCAAAACTCCCAAACAACTATCAACTGTTTAAAGCGATGCAAACAGCCGAAAACACACTCAAAATAAACCTCGCACCGGGGAACTTGCGCCGCGTCCACCACATCGCTTTAAACGTGCGCGATATGGAAGCTTCCCGGCATTTTTACGGCACAATTCTCGGCCTGCACCAACTCACTGGTCCGGAAATTCCTGCAACATTAAAAGAGTTAGTTGGTGCTGGCAAAGTCGCCAATTTCATCACTCCAGACGGTATAGTTATAGACTTATTTTGGCAGCCAGATTTAGAACCGCCAAACCCCGACCCCGAGAAAGCTTTTACGCGGGCAAATCATTTAGCATTTGACATCGATCCGAAACTGTTCGATCGCGCCCTAGAAGTGTTAAACTCAAACCAAATCGCGATCGACTCCGGTCCCGTCACCCGCGCCACAGGACGCGGCATTTACTTCTACGATCCTGACGGATTCATCATCGAAATCCGCTGCGATCCAAAGTAACCTAAAAATATACGTAGGTTGGGTTTCACTTCGTTCAACCCAACCCAATTTTCTAATTATTATTGGGATTCTAGCTTTTATTAGGATTCTAGTTGTGATTGGGATTCTAGTCGGTGTTGGGGTTTCTAGTTAGGGCTTGCTGAATAAGTCTTTTGGTGAGGGGGGAATAGGGCATTGGGCATTGGGCATTGGGCATAGTTTTTCTCCGTTTCGAGTCGGGAATTAGACACACCACACAAAGGAAACAGTGCTGTGGTTTTGACCATCTAACCCTTGCTCTCGGGGGCTGAGAGTTTTATTCAGCAAACCCTAGTTATTATACCAAATCCGGGTTAGATATCCCCGATAAGACTCGGCGGTTGAAACCTTTTGACCTCTTACTCGAATGTGCTCCGGCAAGTCAATTCGAGTAAGAGGTCAAACTAGACAAACAAAACCCGCCCTTCAAGGGTTTCAGAAATAAAGGGGGTACGATATCCGGATTTGGTATTATTGGGATTCTAGCTTTTATTAGTATTCTAGTTGGTATTGGGATTCTAGTTGTGATTAGGATTCTAGTCGGTGTTGGGTTTTTAGTCGGTGTTGGGTTTCACTTCGTTCAACCCAACCTACAGAATATACGACAGAATATACATCACAGAATCAATTCTTACCGATCGGTTGCTTCGGCCAAGTAAAGCGAAAAGTTGCCCCATCCCCTTCCGCAGATTCCAAAGAAATACTGCCTCCTTGTCCTTCCACAATCTTCTTAACCAGCGACAAACCAATACCAGTATTTTCAACTTTATCGCGAGCTTCCAATGTTTGAAAAATTGCAAACACCTTCTCGTGATACTGAGGCGCAATCCCCAGTCCGTCATCCGCTACCGCAAACTCATAATAATCATCCAACTCTTTAACCGATATTTGCACGTAACCCCACCCTCTTCGGTTGTGCTTAATTGCATTGCTAATTAAATTAGCAAAAACCTGCTGCAGGGGCAATCTTTCTGTGACAAAAGTTGGCATTCCCGGTGCAACTTCCACAACAAACTCCGGCGGCGGTGCCAAAGAATCAATAATTTCTGCTAACAATTTCTCAACTTGCACCGTTTCAGAAGCTACTTGAATCCGTCCGACGCGGGAATATTGCAGCAGTCCTTCAATCAAAGCTTCCATTCTGTGAACTCGCCCCCGCAGCAAATTCATTTGGTGCGCCGTATCCTCCGTCATCGACTCGCTGAGGTCTTCTTCTATCCAACTACTGAGATTGGCGATCGCGCGCAGCGGCGCTTTCAAATCGTGAGAAACTACATAAGCAAATTGATCTAATTCTTGATTCCGCTTTTGCAAAATATTAGTAGTTTGACGCAGCCTCCTCGCTGTCGAACTCAATTCTTCAGCCCGCAAACGCAAAGCTTCTTCTGCTTGTTTGCGTTCCCTAATATCTTCTACAACCCCCATAAAACATTGAGTGCCATTTGGTTCTTGCAGCAGCGAAACCGTCAAATTTGCCCAAACTAACTCACCATCTTGGCGAACGTAGCGCTTTTCCATCGCATAATTTTCGCTTTCTCCTGCTAGCAACTGACGCTGATATGCGAGTTCAACATCCAAATCTTCCTGCAAAGTAATCTCCTGAAATGTTTTTTGGAGCAATTCTTGGCGGCTGTAGCCTAACATTTCGCAGAGTTTCTGATTTACTAACAGCAACTTACCTTCAATACTTGCTTGAGCCATGCCAACTGCTGCTTGTTCAAAAGTATCGCGAAACCGCCGCGCGCTTTGGGCTAGGGCGATTTCCGAGCGTTTGCGATCGCTGATATCGTTACCGATTTCCAGAATCGCCGCAGGTTGACCTGCTTCGTCCCGCTGCAAAGTCCAGCGGCTGGCTACTGTTATTTTGGTGCCATTTTGCTTGGTCCGCACCAGTTCTCCTTGCCAATTGCCCGACTCGAAAAACGCTGCTTGAATTGCATCTAAAGGTTGGGGAAACTCTGTTTTCAACAGCAAATGAATGTTTTTCCCGAACGCTTGCGACCTCTGCCAGCCGTAAAGCCGTTTCGCACCTAAACTCCAATAAGAAATCGTGCCGTTCAAGTCTAGTACCGCGATCGTATCTGTAGCTAAATCCAGCATTTGCGCTTGCTTGCGCAGCGTGTCCTCCGCTAGTTTCCGCCCTGAAATATCGCGGAAAATACCGATAAACAACCGCTGATTTGACAGCCGCATTTCGCTAACAGCTAGCTCCATAGGAAATTTCGCGCCGTCGCTGCGGACTCCTACTGTTTCTTGCTGGTAAAGGTTTAGTTTCGCATCGGGATTCAGCCAAAAATATTCGATCGTATAATCTCCAGCACTGCTTTCTGCGCGAGGTTTAGCTATCAGTCGCCGCAGGTTATAACCGATTATTTGCTGCGTACTCCAACCAAAAATCCGCTCTGCTGCATTGTTGAAAGACTGAATATTTCCCCCTTCGTCTAAAGTAATAATCCCGTCCGCCGCATTATCTACCACAGCTTGAATGCGAGCTTTACTTTCTTGCAACCTAATTTCCCGATTTTTCAATTCTTTTTCTAAACTGTCAAATAAATACCAGGAAGCTGCTGCGCCCAAACAGCCGACAAATAAGCCAGCCACTTGCACCAAATTAATTATATCTATAAGTTGCTGTATTTCGCGATCGCCCGCCCTCTGAGATGCCTCTTGCGAGGCTGCAAATGCATTAATTTTTTGGCGCAGCGCGTCCATCTTGAATTTGCCTCGAGCGAATACTTGACTGACTTGCGACGGCGAAATTCTTACTGCGGAATCGAGTTGGTTCAGGGTATTTTGCAAGAAATCAATTTGCTCTTCTGTACTCTTATTGATTTCGGCAAATTGCTGGGCTTGGAACTGATTTGGTGCCACCAGGTTTTGAATTTTAGCCAGCAGTGGAGGCAAACTCTTCTTTGCTTCCGAATAGGGTGTGAGAAATTCGGGCCGCTTCGTCAAGCCGTAACCCCGAATTCCTGTTTCGGCATCCACTAATGTTTTTAACAAATGATTGGTTTCTTGAAGAATTTCCTTATTGTTGTCCATGCGCCTTCTTACCTGGATTGCCCGATCGCGCAGCGCTGCGATTGCTGTGAGCGATACGAACAGGCAAATTACAGGGATAGCAACGATGACAGTTCCCCGCTGGCGAATTGGTCGATCGAGCCAAAAAAAATGCCAAAAAAAGTGCAAGAAGCGGGCAAGCATAGGATTTGAGATTTGGTATTTTAGCAGTTAAAAATCGGCAATGATAAATATACGATTTTAGATTACTGTATCGCTTCTTGACAAGTTTGGTTGCGGATAAGTTCGGTTTTTGCTAATAGTTATATCGGTATCAAAAAACAATGCAGTTCTAAGTAAGCTCCAAACCCTATCGAGTCAATGCCTGTAATTCCCATAGCGACCGGAGTTGATGGGATATTGTTTCCGGTTGTATTGTTGAGTTGCATCCAGGACTGTACTCGATCGCGTCCGCGACTAATTATGACAGCGCAAAGCGTCCCCCCTCGCGCTCCAAGTCGCCAAATCGCGACTGAGTTAGCAAGCGGGGACGCTCGCACTATACGATCCTGATGCCATCGGGTGTTATATCTGTTGTCGGGTCAAGTCCAGCAGAATTTGAGATTGCATCGTGCTCCCAATCTCAAATCTCAAATCGTTTTGAGGGTGCTGCTCTAACTGCGGACATTCACAGCAGATTTTCGAGCAGGCTTTTTAAAGGGCAGTAAAGAAAAAGACAGGCGGTTTGGCTGTTGCAGAACCTCGTGCTGCTGCACCTGCGGTTTTGGTTCGGCTTGACTTGCTTCTGGACTTGGTACTGGCGGTTTCAAACTAGAATCCGCTTCACAAACATTCTCAACTTTATTGACTACAATCCACTTGCCTGTCACGGGATCGCGATAGCTGGTGAAAGGATTGGTTTTTAGCGGTTGGCTGCAAGGTCTAATCATATCGATGCACTCCTTTAATGCTGAGAACTTGCACGATGCTGCAAGGCAGTATTGCTATCTCGGCTGTACGGGCAACTTCAAGCCAGAAGGTATGAGGCAAAAATCGGCATTTTTTCCTGCTTTCTTAAAGAAGTAAAATTATTGTCCGATCGCAATTTTTTTTCTTCTACTTTTGCTGGCTTACCGCACAGTTGCTTCTGTCTTTGAGAGAGTCCGGTACTGCTTGGAGGTATTAAGGTTACTATTACCGATTTTGGCGATCGCTATCAACCCTCTACTCTCCCTTCAGGAAGCTGAGGTAGGACGGTCAATTCCTCATCGGCGCAATACCCGCGAGGGGTGCAAGCCCAGGTGATAAAGGCATTCTATTCTGGTAAAAAATGATACTCTGCGATCGAAAGCAGGGATTCAGTGCGATTTGCGTCACAGAAGGGGGGAGTTCTGAGTTTTAAGTTTTGAGTTTTAAGTTTTGAGTGCGTGAATTTTGAACTGTCTTTAACTCCCTATTCACAACTCAAAACTCCTTCTTTAACTCAAAACTCAAAACTCAAAACTCCCGAGAAACTCAAAACTCCCGAGAAACTCAAAACTCAAAACTCCCAAGAATCGACTTCTGCCTTCAACTGTACGGTAAAAATAGAGCCGCAACCCAACTCGCTCTCAACCGTAATATCGCCTCCCATCATCTGGCAAAACAAGCGGCCGATCGTCAATCCCAAACCCGTACCTCCGTATTTGCGAGTAGTCGAAGCATCCCCTTGAATAAAAGGTTCAAACAAACCCTGCTGCTGTTCTAGCGACATCCCAATTCCGGTATCGGATACTTGCAAATAAACCCACTCGCTGTCACCTGAAAATTCGCGAGTTGCCTTCAGCGTCACCGTTCCCCCTTCAGTAAACTTCAAGGCATTTGATAGCAAATTGAACAAAATTTGCCGAACTTTAGTCAGATCGGCGTACATCGTTCCCAAATTTGCAGAGCAAAAAACTTCCAGCCGATTGCGGTTTTTTTCAACCAAAGGATGCACGATTCCTACGACCTCTTCTATCAAATTGCCAATGTCAAAGGTTTCTAAATAAAGTTCTATGCGACCGGCTTCGATCTTAGAAAGGTCGAGAATATCATTGATAAGAGTTAGCAAATGTTTGCCGGCACTGCAAATTTTCTGAGTATCGGTAATTAGGTATTCGAGACCTTCTTCCCTCGCTTCTTCTTCGAGGATTTCGCTGTAGCCGATAATCGCATTGAGCGGGGTGCGGAGTTCGTGGCTCATGTTGGCTAGGAAAGTGCTTTTAGCTCGAGAAGCTGCTTCTGCTTTGTGTACGGCGTCTTGCAAAGCGATTTCGGCTCTTTTGCGCTCGGCGATTTCGCTGCGCAGCAGTTTGTTGGCGGCGGTGAGTTGAGCCGTGCGCTGTTCGACGGTCATTTCTAATTGCAATTTGGCTTTGTAAAGGGCTTCTTGAGCTCGCTGGCGCTCGAATCCTTCGATCGCTAGCGCCACTAAATTTGCCAGAGAATCTGCGAAGGTTCTTTCTTCCAAAGCCCACTGCCGGGGCGCTCCAATGTGTTCTAGGGAGAGAATGCCGACCATTTGGCCGCCCAGTCCGATCGCTACGTTGAGTATCGAAGAATTATGCAGCTTGGGGAACAGTGCAGGCAACAAGCGATCGTCTGGTAGGGTTAAATCGAGCAAACTTGTTGTTGTAGAGTTTTGAGTTTCGCGCAGCATTTCTAAAACATTTGCAGGTCTTAAATTATCGCCTGCATCGCTGTATTCTCGATCTAAAATGGAAAATTTTAAATCGTTTGCCGGCATTTTGTCGCAGCTCAAATGGCAGTCGCGCGCGCGATCGTACAAGTCGATACAAACTAATTTGAGATGGGGAAGAGTTAATTGAGAATTATGGTCGATCGTTTCTCCGAGTTCTGCTGACTCTAGATCGAGTTGTTCTGCTGGATGTTGGAGGCTCTCTCGCCCGTTGAAATCTAACAAGGGTTCGGCTGCGCTGTCGGTTCCCAATCTCAAATGCTCGTACAGCCAGACGCTAACTTTTTCCACCTCCAAAGTGCGGGCTGCTACCTCGGTAATTTCGCGGATTCCCGCATTCAGCGCGCCGCTGTAGAGAGTTCTCTCCCGCCCTAGCTGCTGCAGGGCCAGACTCTGGCGGCGCAGGCGCTGCTCGCTCTCTTGCAGGATTTCTTCTGCCTCCTTGCGTTTGGTAAGGTCGTACAAAGCGCACAAAGCTGTCTGCTGGCCGTTAAACGCCAGCGGCTGAACCGATATAATTGCCCAGAAAGGGGTGCCGTCTGACTTTTTGCATTGCAGTTCGTAATTTTGGATGTACCCGTCTCTAGCGAGGGTGGCGAGTACCTTCGGGCGATCCGCCGGGTGAAAGTAAAAGTCTGGGGTGCAGCAGCCGATCAGTTTTTCTAGAGGGATGTCGAGGAGAGCAGCTAGCTGAGCGTTGGCGTACAGAATTAAGCCGTCCGAAAGGCGAGAAACCAAGACGGGAACGGGAGTTGCCGAGGCGATTGCCCGAAATTGTTCTTCGCTTTCGCGTGCGGCCGACTCCGCTTTGCCTAGCAAGTGAGCTTCCATCGTGTCCGAGTGTTCGGTGGTAGTCTCCAGCAAGATTTCTAGGTCAGCTTTTTCGCTCTTCAAGGTTTCTAGTTCGGCGCGCAGTCGCTGAACTTCCAAAAGTAGCTGTTCTCTCGATGGCTCTTCCTGCATGGCAATTAGTAACTTGTAGTCTGTTGGTAGGTCTTTGATTGTTTGGCACTAACTCAACTATGACTTATTATTTTTTATTTCAGTCCAATTTTCCCACTTCCCGGACGATCGCGAATGCAATTCCATTTACCTTTTAACATTGCCGATCTCAAAATTGCATCGCAAACCCGCTATCAGCTTGACGGCCTTTGTATTTTTTGGTTTTCCTAGTGACACCACCAAGTAAAAATTGCTACCTCGAATCAGAGAATATTTCTCTCGAGCGATTGACTGCGAATAAATACCGAACTGCACGATCGATTGGATACCTGGTTCGATCGCTGGGGAGTGTCAATCTAATTGCAAATCCAGCGCAGGCATCAGCTTTTGCAAATTTTTGAGGGATTTTCCCTGCCAGGGTATATTCTTGGAGCCTTTGACTGTTATTTGAGTGTGTTTTTGCTGCCGAACTTCGATCGTGAATTTGGAGAACATATTGATTCCCGAACTGTTTAAAAATTCTAATTTTCGCAAGTCCAGAGTAATCGTTTTTGGTTCGCCATCCACCGTACTCTTGAGCAATTCCACGATCGGGGCCCATTCTTCTGCGTGGCTGAGCCGGAACGAGCCGCAGAAAGTGACTGTTTCGGTAGCTCGATCGTACTGGATGCTGTAATCTTTGGTATTAATATTCATGGTTTGGTTCGTAGTCTGTTGTTGGTCTCCACAGGGTAAATGCTCCGGGACGCTGCCAAAGCAAGCTGGGCCAACGAATTCATCGCTTTGCGTGCTTGATTTGTAAACTACACTATTTTTACTGCTAACTTGTATTATTGCTACAGAAAACCAATCGTTTTTACAATTATTTGCAAGTTCCCAGCTCTTGTGAAAGTTGCAATTTATAAATTAGTCCCACACCCAAACAACCCGGTTGATGAAAAAAATCGTCGCTCGTTGCCTTGAGATGTTGACGCAGCAACCCGGTTTTTGAGTTTCCTTGCGTGAGTTCTAGATTGTTTGCGAGTTGCTAGCCTTCCCGACAGTTGCAATTGATAAAAATCGGATTTTCCCCGATTTGCCTATTGACATTTTTCCCGAAATATGAGATGTATTTCATATCTAGCACGGCTGTCAATCGAGGAGTGTTAAATGGCAATTTCAGAGATTACAGAAAAGCTTTTAAAAGCTAAAAAAGCTCAGGGAATCGGTTTTGCAGAATTGGAAAAAGTTTTAGGTCGAGATGAAGTTTGGATCGCAGCAGTTATTTACAGGCAAGCAGCGGCTTCCCAAGAAGAAGCAGAGAAACTTTTATCAGCTTTAGGACTAGACATTGCCGAGGCAGGGGCGCTGGTGGAACCTCCGTTAAAAGGTTGTTTGGATGGGGCGGTGCCGGTCGATCCGCTGATTTATCGGTTCTATGAAATCGTGCAGGTTTACGGAATGCCGCTCAAAGCAGTAATTCACGAAAAATTCGGGGACGGAATTATGAGCGCGATCGACTTTACTATGGATGTTGAGAAAGAAGCAGACCCAAAGGGCGATCGGGTAAAAATAACTATGTCGGGGAAATTTTTACCGTACAAAAAATGGTAAGTAACAGTTGATAGTTTTTCGGGAGTTGTGGAGTTTTGAGTGTTGAGTTTTGAATTAAGAACTGTCTTTAACTCAAAACTCAAAATTTAAAACTCAACACTCCTTACCAATTACCCTCTGACAGCTAACTAATCAGTGATGGCTGATGGCCGATGACGGAGGGTCTAGAAGTGCTAAGTTAGAAAGAGAGCGCAAAGCTTAGCTGAGAGAAAGTCCGATCGGACAACCTCAGTCAAGTATAGCTGCGATCGCTGCGGCTGCCACCCCCAGTCGCAACCAGCAACCGCACCCATAAATTAAAGAGGCAGATATGTCAAAATATGACTCCCATCTAAGATGCTCCTTTTGCGGCAAGTCGCAGGAGTACGTGCGCAAGCTAATAGCTGGGCCAGGCGTCTATATTTGCGATGAATGCGTAGAGTTGTGCAATGAAATTTTAGAAGAGGAGTTTTTTGATTCCAGCAAAACCATCGGCCAGCAACTTCCCCAGCCGGAAGCGCGAGAATCTCAGGGAACGCGGCCGCGGCGCGGTGGGAAACCGAAAGTTGCTTTAGCCCAAATTCCCAAACCGACGGATATCAAGCAGCATTTAGACAACCACGTCATCGGCCAGCACTCGGCAAAAAAAGTCCTTTCCGTAGCAGTTTACAACCATTACAAGCGGTTGAGCGCAGACCAAGCTCAAGATAGCGACAAGTCTTCCCCCGACAGCGATGTGGAACTGCAAAAATCTAACATCCTGCTAGTCGGACCCACCGGCTGTGGCAAAACTCTGCTGGCGCAAAGCTTGGCGCAAATGCTGGAAGTGCCGTTTGCAGTAGCTGACGCGACAACGCTGACGGAAGCCGGCTATGTCGGCGACGATGTAGAAAATATTTTACTGCGGCTGTTGCAAATGGCGGATTTTGATGTCGAAGCAGCGCAGCGCGGCATAGTTTATATAGATGAAATTGACAAAATTGCTCGCAAAAGCGAAAACACTTCGATCACGCGAGATGTATCGGGAGAAGGGGTGCAGCAAGCGCTGCTGAAAATGTTGGAAGGAACGGTAGTGAACGTGCCACCTCAGGGCGGCCGGAAACATCCTTACCAAGATTTTATTCAAATTGACACGAGCAAAATTCTATTTGTGTGCGGCGGTGCTTTTGTCGGCTTGGAAAAAATTGTCGAACAGCGTTTGGGCAAAAAATCTTTGGGATTTATTCAGCCATCGGAAGGAGAGAACGGTTCTGCTTTAGTATCAAAAGATAAGCGGACGATCGATATGTTGCAGCACGTTCAGCCGGACGATTTAGTAAAGTTTGGTTTGATTCCGGAATTTGTCGGGCGGATTCCGGTGGTGACGGTGATTTCGCCGCTGGATGAAGCAGCTTTGATGCAAATACTGACCGAGCCGCGAAATGCTTTGGTGAAGCAGTATCAAAAGCTGTTAAAAATGGATAACGTGCAGTTGGAATTCGATCGCGATGCCTTGCGGGCGATCGCGCGAGAAGCCTACCGCCGCAAAACCGGTGCGAGAGCTCTGCGCAGCATTTTAGAAGAGTTAATGCTCGATGTGATGTACGAATTGCCCTCGCGCAAGGATGTCACAACTTGCACGATTACTGAGGAAATGGTCGAGAAGCGATCGACCGCTGAATTGCTGTGGCATCCCGCTTGGCGGCAGCACGAAACTGCTTGAGTTTACTCGTTCGTTCGTTACCAGGCTCCAGCCTGGTAATGCAGATAAGCGAGGCGGGAACTCGAATCGCCCCAAGCACGCCAGCTCCAGCCTCGCTTGCGATTCCCATGCTCCAGCCTGGGAACCAGTAAAAACAAGCAAACAGCCTATTTCGATCGCCCCCGCCACCCTCAAAAAATTTTGGGAACTCCACTTGAAAATTTCCCACATCAGTGCTAAGCTCAAAAGGTTTGACACATTATAGGGTGGAGGAAAAACCCGACAGAATGAAACAATTGGGAACCCATCTGGTCGCTGATGCTTGGCAGGCTCCTGGAGACTTGCTCAACGACCCAGAACGCATCCGCCGCGCCATGCTCGACGCAATCTCAGCCGGCGGAGCTACTCTTATCGATTTGTGCGTGCACCAGTTTAGCCCACACGGAGTTACGGCTACAGCGACTTTAGCAGAGTCTCACATAGCGATCCATACTTGGCCGGAACACGGCTACTTTGCAGCAGATTTATTTTTCTGCGGAGCGGGCGATCCTCATCGAGCCATGCAGGTTCTGCAGGAAGCTCTGGAGGCTAAACAGGTTAAACTCACCGAGTTTACACGCGGTTTCGAGCCAGGGTTGGGCATCCTAGATTCTGCTTGTGGAGAGCAGTATGCGCCTCGTTTTGCACAAGCGAGTGCTGCCAGAGGATGATTGGAATTAGCGTAACTTTAACAATTTTATGCTAGCTTTTGTTTAAAATCCCGCGGGTCGCCGAATAGGCATCGATCCGTGGGATTCTTGATAATTGGGAATGGGGAATTGGGAATTAGGCATTGGGCGAGCGCGTAGCTCTGGGATTGGGGATTTGGCATTCTCCAACTTTTCTACTCTCCCCCTCTCCCCCTCTCTTCTTATGCTGCAGTCTAGCGTTTCATTAACAAGGGGCGAACTACTAAATAGCCCCCACCGAAGGCGGCAATAACTATCAAAAAAATGGCAATTGCCAGCCACAACCCGCTTAAGTCTGAGGTGGTTTTCGGTTGAGAGCGCGCTCGGTAAGGAATTTGGGGAACTTCTGCAAACAATTTTTCCGGCAGTTTTTCGGGAGTCGCAGGGGGTTCGGCTGCTGGTACGGGTTCGGGAAAAGGAGGCGCAACTGTCACAGCAGCCGGGGCTGGCTGGGGTATGGAAAAGTTAATCTGCGGGGGATTAGGTGCAGGTTGAGGAGGTTGGGCGCTGAAATTGTTGGGCTTGACAGGAGGCATTTGAGGCATCCCCGTCTTGCTGACTCCTTGAGCCGATGTAACTGCTTGCTGCAAGTATACGGAGGCTTGAACGATGGTTTCTACTTCCCGGCGCAGTTGTTGATTTTGCTCGATTAATTGCTGGTTGTGAGTTTTGAGCGAATCGAGCATTGCTTGGGCCGCTTGCAATTCGGCCGTAACTTCTCGATAAAGGGAAATGGGTACTGAGGGAGAGTAATTATTTGAGTTGTTAGAGGAGAGGCTGTCAGATAAGGTAGTATTTTGCATAATTGTAGAGGGCTAGCGAGAGGGAACTTATTTAGTGTAGCTTGAAGACTATTTGCAATTAGAGCAATCGCTACACTATTCGTCAAGATGTTTGTTACAGATTTTGATGGAAAGTTAAATTAAGTCTGAAAAATTTTGAGTCGATCGCCATCACAACTACCCAACAGAACAAACTATGTCGCAAAAGTCAAGCACCGAAGAAATGAAATACGGCGAACGCCAGATTTTAGAGGGGGAGTTAATTACTTTTCCGAACCCGCGAATCGGGCGGCGCTACTCGATTAATATTACTTTACCCGAGTTTACTTGCAAGTGTCCGTTTTCCGGCTATCCCGATTTTGCCACAATTCACGTTACTTACGTGCCGGACGAGCGAGTGGTAGAGCTAAAAGCACTGAAGCTGTATATTAACAGTTACCGCGATCGCTACATTTCCCATGAAGAATCGATCAATCAAATTTTAGATGATTTTGTGGCAGCTTGTTCGCCGTTGGAAGTGACTGTTAAGGGCGATTTTTCGCCGCGGGGTAACGTGCACACGGTAATTGAAGTGAAGCATCAGAAGTAGAAAGTACAGTCTAATTAAATTAGATTTGTTAAATTAACTCAAAGAAACCGGTTTTTTTACTGAATCTTCTCGTAACACCGAAGTATTGTCGTAAAAACCCGGTTTCTGCCTAATCGTGGTTTCTTGACTGTATTTGACTGGAGAGGGCTAAGTGATAAGTATTTTGTCCGCTATCGGGCAAAAATATCAATTCTTGCTTGACAAGATCCGGTTGCAAACCTAAACTTTCTAAAGGAATCAATCCGAGTAAAGGGTCTACCCCCCTTGGCAATTCCATGCAATTAAATTCTCCTTTTCGTCCCCCCACAGCAAGACTCAATCTTTTGAACAAACGTGCTTTTTGAATGCCCCCTGCTGTTTTGACTTCGACTTCTTCATCGAGTGTCAAACCCAATTGCTCGATAATTGGTGCGGGCAAACAGAGGCGAGTGGCACCTGTATCGACTGTGACTTTTTCGATGGTAACGGAACGCACCTCACCGGCTGTAATAAATCCTCTTTCATGCAAGATTTCATCGATCAAGTTTGTGACTGTTATTGTGGCAGTAACTAAGCCCATTTTTTCTGTTGTTTTTTGTGGCATAAGCTGAGTTAAAATTATACTATTAAACGATTAGCCCGCGGGCATTTCACCGGGTAAAGATGCTAAGGAAATAATTTTTTTGACATCCAGTATTTCAATTAATACTAGTTCTCCGTTGCTAGAATAGTGTAGGATAATTTGCCCTTCATCTTCAGCATAGGCGATCGGTAAATCAGAAATTTCGATGAGCATGGCATCTACATCTTTGCTATATCTAATCTTTTTCATAATTACTTACTATGAGTTATCGTGACCACCTTGTCCATTAGAGAAGACTAAAGATAATCCGCTGCTGGTTGGAGGCGGTATTGTTCGCGGACGCTCAATAACTTAGTTTTTGAATCATTGGGTTCTAATGCTTCCATCACTTGCCAAAGCTCTTGCTCGTGCTTGAGGTTGATAGCCCGCCGAATTTCTTTCACCTCATCACGAGAAATACCTAGCTTATCTGCCATCCGGTTATGAAGAGCTAATTCTGACCAATCAATTTTGCCATCAGCAATGGCAATCTCCCAAGCTGTACATAATATTAGGCGATGCTTGAGTCGCTCTTTATTGCTTTGACTACAAGTTTTTTTCCGATGTTCTTCGTCAAAAAGAATACTCGTTTGCATTATTTCGTCAAAATCCTGCCGTTGTTCTATAGCTTTCCGAACTAAATCCCGCTCTTCCTTTCTCATACCGGAGGTAGTCATCAATCTATCTATACTATCTTTCTCCTTGTCATCTAATTCATCATCAATCCAAGCCATTGGTAAAGCAGCTATAATTATTTCTGATAAAAACTTGCTCGTCTTTGCAGCTTCTTCTTGATTTTTCCAGCCCCTCAGGCCGCTGTAAATCCCAACAGTTGCAAATACTCCCAGTCCAACAGGAGCAGCAAATGTTAGTAATGAGTAGTATCCTGCACTGACAACAATACCCGTTGACCCCCCCACCAAGCCCCCAATCAAAGGAATGCTGTGGATAGTTGTCCAAATACTAGCCGGCGCAAATACTGAGGTTGCAACTGCTGAAGCGCCAACACCAGCCAAAGCCCCTACAGTTGCACCCGTCCCTACTGCAAAAGCATCTTTTGTCCAATCTTCGCCGTTATTTTGCTTTAATAAGTCGGCATTTATACCTTCATACTCTGCCACTGAATTTTTACCAACATATAAATTAAGTCCTTCTAATTCACGATCGATATAGCTTTGATAAGATTTATCATTAAAGTTGATGCCACGCTTACAGCCATCTTCATAAATTTTCTGGCTGGCATTGTTAATAGTCGATTTAACTTTGTGCCACGATTTGCCAAAAATATCTTTTAAATCTTGAATATCATTTTCTATGTCATTTAGTCCAGCAAAACCTTCTCCTTTGAGTCGCTCTAAGTAATAGCCTTTATTCATGGCAAAAATCATATCTAGAAGTACGAGTGCAACTACAATAGCAACAGCACCAGCGATGGGACTGGTAATAGCACCGATGAGGGGTAAGCCTGTCCAAGGTATCAGGGAATAAGCCATAAAAGTTACAATACTGCTAATTACCAGCAGTCCACCAGTAATAATTTTTCGCTCTTTGGCAGATGAGTCAATATCTGAATATAAAATTTTGAGTAGGCGAATATATGAAGGAATTCTGGGGATGCGAGTCAGAGCGAATTGGATGACAGCAGCCAGTACAGGAATTAAAAGAGCGAAAAGCGCACTTAGTACAGGTAAAACTGTTTGAATGACAAAAGTAACAATAATTGGCATAGTAAAATACTAGGATAAGTCAAGCGATACTTATTTAAGTGAAACACATTTTTAATAACTATTCTTGTATAGCAAATTACTTTTAGGTATTAATATTTGAAATACAGACTATGTTGGTATTGTAAGCCCGCGAATTTCTAAAATCTATATTTTTAGTAAGGTGCGCAGCGCGCACCCTACTGTTAGCGAAGGTTAGTTTTGACTGGCGAGAGAAGCAGGTCCGATCGAACTTGTTCCCCCTGAATTTTTCAAGTCAGCCAACTTGTCTAAAATCTCGACAACTTCCCTTTCAAATATCACCTGAGCGCGATTTGTCCGCCCGCCGATATATAATTTGCCGTCCTTTTCTAAAGCCCAAATCTGCGAGTGAGACAAGTAACTCATCAACACGCTCAGCATCAGCAACCCAAAACCAGTATAGACGATCGGAATTCCCGGATCGGCTTTAATTTGCAAGCCAGTGCTGCCTACAACTTCATCAATTGCTAGCGTTACTCCGTTAACTTCGATCGCGCTGCCGGCGCGCACTGTAGTTAACAATTTGCCGTCCGTACCGTACACTAACATCGTGCCTTGCAAGTCCTTTGCCAGCAAAGAAACACCCGCACTCAAATCTGGTTTTGTTGGAATCCAAGAACCCCAAATTCGACCCTGACCTTGAGTATTTAATTGAGCCATTGGTAGTTGCAAAACCGGGCTTTTGTTAAGTCGAATTCGCACGGCAGCTAGGGACCAATCTGCTTGATAAAAGGTGACTCCCCGGTATCTGAGGGGTTCGTTGACGTGAATGGTTTTGCGATCGACTTCGTGGCCTGTTTTGTCCAATACTGATAAGTCGGAATAAAATTGGTCGATCGCGCCTTCAGGAGTATAATCTATCCAGAAGCGGTTGACTCGCACCGACCAATCTTTAGGTATTTGCGGCCCCGCCCACGGTCCCGCATCCATGATATTTTTCACCTGAAATGTTTGGCCGCTGGGAACCATTTCTTGACCCAGAAATCCGGTCATTGAACCCCACATCGCGCCTGCTAAAATTACGAGCATGCTGGCGTGAACGATAATCGGCCCGACTTTGCCAATTATCCCTTTGCGAGCGTAAACTTTGTCGCCTTCTCGAAAGATGCGGTAGTTTTTTTGCTGCAAAAACTGTTCGAGGGAGGTTAAGGTAGTTGTTTCTAATTCGGCACTGAGGGCTAATTTGGCAAACTGCTGCGGTTCTTCATAAAACTTCCAGCGGCGGGCGGCTTTTAATGCCGGAAATTGTCGGGTAAACGTGCAAGCAGTCAAACTGCTGCCGAACAATATTAGAATTGACAAAAACCACCAAGTGCGGTATACGTGGTCTAGTCCTAAAAGCAACAAAAATTTCCAAGTAAGGAAGCCGAATAAGGCTGGGTGTTCGGGATAGTTGGATTGGTAAAAGGCGACTGATTGACCTTGTTCGATGACTGTACCGGAAATGCTAAAAAATGCGATCGCCAGCAGCAAAATTATTGCCAGCCGCAAATCTGCCAATACTGGCAAAACTTCCCGACGGAAAAACTTTTGCGGGGCATTTCCCCAGTTAGACAATTTAGATAGAAATAGTTCTTTTGATATCATTGGTAAAGAAGGAAGAAGGAAGAAGGAAGAAGGAAGAAGGAAGAAGGAAGAGGGAAGAAGGAAGAAAAAATAAAATATTTTTTGGATCTGGCAATTCTCGATCGAGCGTAAAACATCTCTCTTTTCTTCCTTCGCGTTCTTCGCGCCTTCGCGGTTCGTTCAAAAAAAATTTAAATAAGGACTAACATCCTTACTGCGAACCTCAGACGGGAAGGAGGCGGGAAATTAGGGAGAAAACGCCAAATCCTACGAGCAAAATGCCACTAACCGGCGTAATCCAACTCGACCAGCGGCGTAATTCTAGCAACTTTTTAATACTAGCAGTAAAAGTCCCCGCTACAATCAGCGGAGCGACATAGCCAGCAGCATAAAACAGCAGCAGTACACCGCCTAAAATTGTGTCTCCCGTCTTGGAAACCCAAGCCAGCAATGTAGCCAAAACTGGAGTGCTGCAAGGAGAAGCTACTAAACCAAAAGTTAAGCCCAATAAGTACGATCGCGCGCCGGCAGGTAAATTTTTGGGCACCCACCCCACAGCGTCAAAAGATGGCATTTGTATCGGTAAAGCTTCGAGCAAATTCAGCCCCATTAAAATAGCAATAATGCTGACGATAATTGGCAAACCGACACCTATTTTACCGTAAATTTGTCCGGCAAAAGATGCTGCAATGCCCAAACCTGCAAGAGTTGTCGCCAATCCCAAAGCAAACCAGGCAGATTGGGTGGCGGCTTGGAGGCGGCTTTTGGCTTCGTATCCTCCGATGTAGCCGATCGTAATCGGTAGCATTGAAAGCATACAAGGCGTTAAGCTAGTTAACAACCCCGCGATAAAAATGATTCCGACGCTTACAGGGCTCAGGGCGCTCAGTTGAGTGTTTACTAGATTATTGGCAAATTGCGCTAATTCGTAAAGTATTCTTTGTAAAGTTTCCATCGGTCGATTTTAGATTTTGGATTTTAGATTGGAGATTGGGGGCAAACTTCCGGGTAGCTGCCCCGCCAAACATTCTGTCGTTAAACAATGCGCAAATTATGTCTAATCCAGATTAACGGCAATTTCTTCATTAATAGAACCGTCTGGCATAATTGTCCCAGCTAGCACCGCACCTCTCAGGTTTGCTCCAGTTAAGTTAGCACCTTCTAAATTAGCATTGCTCAGATTTGTAACTTGTTTTGAACCTCGGAAAAAGAAACTGTGCAAGTCAGCATCGGTTAAATTAGCGCCTGCCAAATTAGCATATTGCAAGTCATCACCGTGCAGGGTAGCATTTGTTAGATCGGCGTTGCTAAGATTGCTGCCCCACAGCCGAGAGTCCAATAAGTTAGCATCTTTTAAATTGGCACCGCTGAGATTTGCCAAAGTAATGTTAGCATCCCACAATCGCGTCCGGCTTAAATTAGCGTCTGTCAAATTTGCTCTGCTGAGATCGGTGCTAAAAATATCGGCATTGCCTAAATTTGCCCCGCTGAGATTGGCGTCGGAAAGGTCGGCATTTTTTAAATTTGCGCCTGACAAGTTAGCACCTGACAAATCAGCGCCGCTGAGGTTGGCTTCTTGAAGGTCAGCATCCCGCAAATCGGCACCGCTTAAATCGCACTGCTTCCAGAGAAAGCTGACGCACCAATTATTTTTTAACAAGTGATTGACATCTTCAGAATTTGCGGCCCAAACAGGAGGAGTTAAGTATAAAGTGAAGAGGGCGATCGCCAATACTGCTGCTAAAGTTTTTAACCTCAGAACTTTTTTCATTGCTGCCGGTTTGCGCGATAGATTTTTAATGTACGATCGCAGCATAGCAAACAAACTGGTATTTTCATCCCAAACATTAAGGTCGCTCGGTACAGGCGTTAATGTTGGGACTGCTAAAATATCCGAGCTGAAATATTGTACTTAGGTCCGCAGGACTGCTGTGCGGGGGCTAATAGGCCTGGAACTTCCGGGGTTTGGGGTTGCAGGGGCGAAGCTAGCGCTAATTGTGACCTATCTCACCAGCTACGCCACGTTCTCCTCACACAGGTCAATACCGTAGCATCACTGAATTCTATCGAAACGATCGCGCTCTTGACAGTATCAATATCACGGGCTGCTGTCAAAAAAGAGAAGACAATGAAAGCATACAGTTAAACACTTTCCTCCCATGTCTCTCATGCCACCTGTCCCCATCCTCCCCAGCAAATTAGTCGTCAAGACAATTTTTAATTCTATTGAGTCCTTAGGGTTTGCTAATATTTCTCACCCAGTGCCGCCCGATGGAAAAACTGAAATTAGAACGGATAAAACTTTGAATCACAATGTTAAAAAGTTTTATCTCCAGGCTTTAAAGCTTATCGAACAGAACGATTTGCACGGTGCGCTGAAAAATTTGAATTTGGCGATCGAACTAAATCCGCATTTTGCTTCAGCTTACAACGATCGGGGTCTGGTGCGGTATAAATTGGGATTCAAAAAGTCAGCCGTAGAAGATTTAACTGTGGCAATCGCCCTGAATCCTTACCGCGCTAAGTATTATAGCAATCGAGGGTTTATGCTCGCTCGTTTGGAAGATTACAACGGGGCGATCGCGGATTATAATTCTGCCCTGATGCTCAATCCTAATTTAGCCCAAGCTTATTTTAACCGGGGTTCTATCCACATGCAAATGGAAAATTCCCTGGCGGCACTAGCTGATTTTGAAGCAGCAATTCGCATCAATCCTAACTTGGCAAAAGCTTACTTTAATCGGGGATTGACTAGATATAAATTGAGGGAACTTCAAGGGGGATTTGAGGATTTTCAGAGAGCAGCAGAACTTTTTAAGCAGCAGGGGAGAATGGATTATTATCAAGAGGCTATTCAAAAAATTACACAGTTGTGGTATTAAACAGTTGACAGTCGATCGTTGATAGTTGGTAAGAAGTTTTGAGTTTTGAATTTTGAGTTATGAGTTAAAGACACTTCTTTACTCAAAACTCAAAACTTAAAACTCAGAACTTCCCCTCCCCCAATCTAAAATCTAAAATCTAAAATCGTTTGACTGTTGACTGTGAGGTTTTGCAGGGATTTTAAATATATTTGGGAATTGGCAATCAGGAATGGGGTAGATCGATCGATATTTGTAGGGACACGGCAGTGCCGTGTCCTCTTTTATTCTTGTCTTTAAACTACCCAATTCTCAAGGCCGCATCGCCGGCTGGCAAGTCATCGGGACGGGAAATAGAAGGCGAATTAATTGCAAAAACAGCATTTTGAACTGCTGCGGGAGCTGCATTTTGAACTGTCGCCAAAGTCACCCCACCAAATTGAATGAGAGTATTGCTGCCAGATGGAGCGAATGAGAGACTGGATACACTGCCTGTAAAACCAATTCGATCGCCCCCACCAGGTCCAAAATCAACTATGATATCGCTCGCGGTATCCAAGCTCAAACCTGTGCCTGTAATTAAAACAAAAGTATCGCCGCCGCCGCCGCCCGTGAGAGTATCGCTGCCAATATCGCCTACCAAAACATCATTACCGTCACCGCCCGTTAAAGCATCATTCCCCCTGCCGCCTCTCAAAAAGTCATTGCCAGCATCGCCCGTAAGAACGTCATTGCCTTGATTGCCATTCACAATATCGTTGCCGACGCCGCCACTAATTGAATCGTCATCTTTGCCGCCTCTGAGAAAGTCGTCGCCCGCTTCTCCTGTGATAGTATCGTTGCCCAAGTTGCCATTAATTGCATCATTAATATTTGAGCCGGTTATCCTGTCGTTGCCGCCACCTCCTTGCACGCCGCTGGGATTTTGCTGCGAGTTTTGCGGGGTAACTTGATAGTTGTCGGCATTGTTAGACAATCTGAGAGTTTGCAAAGGCAGGCTGACAAGATTGCCAGTATTGATGAAATTGTTGAGCAAACTTACATCAGTAATGATGCTGGAAACCCGGCTGGGTACAATTCCGCTAACGACTTTGGCGCTGGAAATTCGATCGCCCTGTTGCACTCGATCGACCGTATCAAAACCTTGAGTTACATAGCCAAAAACAGCATAACTGCCATCCAAAAAATCCAAATTATCTAAGGCAAAATAAAACTGTGAGGAAGCCGTATTCAAAGCAGTAGCCCGAGCCATTGCTACGGCCCCGCGAGTGTGCGGCAACTGCGGCCTCTGAGTTACGATTTGGTTGTACACAGGTTGCGCTGCGCCTTGCGGTTTGATTTCCAAAGGAATCGATCGCGTTTGATTGGTATCCGGGTCAACAAAACCGCCAACTCCTAATTGATTTGCCGGAATTGAAGTATCCCTGCTGCGCGGATTTCCTCCTTGGACTACAAACGGATCTGGCTGGCGGACAACTCGGTGAAACATTGTCCCGTTGTAAATTCCGCGTTCGACTAAATCGACAAAATTGCCTGCAGTAATTGGGGCATTTGTACCGTCAACTTCGATGACAACGGGTTGACCGTTAATTACTTGGATGATTGTGGCTTTGCCTTGTAATGGAAGTGCTGCGCTCATGGGTAAACAGTTGATAGTTTATAGTTGTCACGAAGGAAGAAGGAAGAAGGAAGAAGGAAGAAGGAAGAAGGAAGAAGGAAGAGTTGACCGTTGACAATCAAAAATCTTCAATCCCCAATCGAAACTCTTCAATCCCCAATCGAAACTCTTCAATCCCCAATCAAAAATCTTCAATCCCCCAATCGAAAATCGAAAATCGAAAATCGAAAATCGAAAATTCCCCCTACCTATTTAATCAGAAAACTGTTAACTTATGTTAAGTACAGTTTTATTTCTGAATTTATGCTATCCCGGCGTCAGTTTTTTAGCACTTTATTGGCAATTTGTCTAGCCTTTTTGAGTTTGAATTTTGCTGCCCCTGCCTTTGCCCTTGGCGGCAAACTGCCAGCGCTGAACGAACCCGCACCGGATTTTAGTTTGCCAACTAACAGTGGGGACGGACAAGTATCGCTGTCGGATTACCGAGGTAAGTGGTTGGTAGTTTATTTTTACCCCAAAGATTTTACATCGGGATGCACGATCGAAGCGCGCAGGTTCCAGCAAGATTTGCCGAAATATTTGGCAAAAAATGCTCGAATTATTGGGATTAGTGCTGATGATGTCGATTCCCACGCCGAATTTTGCGATGCGGAAGGTTTGAAATTTCCGCTGTTAGCTGACACTGACGGTAAAACGAGCAAAGCTTACGGTTCTTGGATGAATTTTATTTCGGCCCGACACAGTTTTATTATTGACCCGGAGGGTATTTTGCGAGCAAATTTTGTCAAAGTAAATCCCACAATTCATTCTCGGGAAGTGTTCGATCGTTTGGTAGAATTGCAGGCAAATGTATAAGATTGAGGTAGCTTGAAGATGGGAGAGGGGGAGAGGGGGAGAGGGGGAGAGAGGGAGAGGGGGAGAGTGTGGGATTTTACCTTACTTCCTTCTTCCTTCTTCCTTCTTCCTTCTTCCTTCTTCCTTCTTCTTTCTTCCTTCTTCCTTCTTCCTTCTTCCTTCTTCCTTCTTCCTTCTTCCTTCTTCTTAATATTTCCGGTGTTTTTTCGGAAAAGGAATTCCCAAACTTTCGTGAAAAACGAGCTGAGTTTTATAAGTCAAGCGGCGGTTAACTTGTTTGATAATGTTTTCTAAAAGTCGATCGCCCGTTTTTTGAATTAAAGATTGAGACATCGATCGGATAAACTTAGGAAAGCGAACTCCCACTGATAAATCGAGACTCCATGTAGCATTAGTAATTTTAGGCGGCAACTCAGAACGCTCCGCCTCAGGCCAATCGGCGGCAAACTCACCAGCAGATATTTCCTCTAGCTTCATGCCCGATCGAAAATCAACTTCATAACCGGGCGGAGTATAATCTGGGACTGGAATCGTCTTAATCCAATAGCAGCCTTCGCTGTCAGGCGGCAGCAACTCCAAACCAATTCTCGCCTCAACGCGATAGCCAAAAGCTCCAAAACGCCCGATTAACAAATCGTAGCCGTTATCTCCAAGGGGTTCGGCCTTCATCGGCAAAGCGCACTGAGTGAACCAATTTTTGTGATCGTTCAAATGCTTAGCTACGGTATCAGCATCCGCATACATCTCCATGCTGTCTTCAAAATGAGTGCGAAACCAAGTCGGCTCAACTTCCTCGGCTGCATCCGCACCAGAGTTTTCCGGCTGCTGGCAACTCGAATCCGGGAACCAAAGTTCGTCAGAAGCCTCAACAGTTTGGTATTCAGCGGAATCCTGCTTCATCATAAAAATGGGTTTGAAACCCCGTCCTAAAAGGACGGCTTTACATTGTTTTAGTCCTGAATTAAGAAGGTGGTAAGCCTTCCTCTTTCAAGCCCCATGCCTCGATAGCTGGGGTTAGTGACCGTTAGCTATCCTGTAATACACGCCGATCGATCTGGTTGGGGATGTGGCAAAACAGTTTTCTCCCTACAATCTAGAAAGAGATCGTTGCCGATCGCAACCAAATTAACCCTTGTTTAGCATAACTCGATTTATGAAAGCATTTGTAGCAGGAGCGACAGGCCAGACCGGCCGCCGTATCGTCAAAGAGCTGGTAAAACGGGGGATTCCCGTGCGCGCTTTAGTCCGAAATTTAGAGACTGCCAGGCAAATTTTACCGCCGGAGGCAGAGTTAGTTACGGGTGATGTATTAAATGCGACTTCTCTGGGCGATGCTCTAAGTGATTCTACAGTGTTGCTGTGCGCGACTGGTGCAGCCCCCGGTTTCGATCCGACAGCGCCTTACAAGGTGGACTTTGAGGGAACTAAAAATTTAGTTGATGCAGCAAAGGCTAAGGGAATCGAGCATTTTGTGCTGGTAACTTCCCTCTGCGTCTCTAATTTCTTCCACCCGCTGAATTTGTTCTGGCTGATTTTGGTGTGGAAGAAACAAGCTGAAGATTATTTGGTCAAAAGCGGTTTAACCTATACCATTGTCCGTCCCGGCGGTCTGATAAATGAGGAGAATTCTAATGCGATCGTCATGGAATCGGCAGATAAATTATCTGATGGCAGAATTCCCCGGACTAAGGTAGCCGAAGTGTGCGTCGAGGCGCTATTTGAGACTGCTTCTCGCAATAAAGTTGTCGAGATTGTGGCGCAGCCGGAGGCTTCAGAAAAGAGTTTCGGAGAGTTGTTTGCAGGCGTGGCTTAATTGCAAGAGGCTGGCGCATTAGAATCTAGGTTGGGTGGGGGCGGGTTTATCAATACTCTGGATGTGAATTACAGATTGTTGGCGAACCCGCCCCTACAAGAATCACGGTTAATTGACACGACTCGATCGAAGTTCTATCTGTCAATCCGATCGCCCGATCTGGCAAAATCTTAAATAGTTTGTCCGATCGCCCTTAAAACTCCCCTTCCGCAGCATGAAAACTCTCAAGTGGCCTGCTTGGTTTCCCTATCCGATATCGTGGTTAAGGGCATTTGCTCTCGCTCAGAGTTTTAGTTTTGCAGTCAACAAGGGAATTTCTTTTGTCACCGACGATATCAGCTTTCTGATGCTGTTGCTGGGGGCTTGGCTGGTACAATTGCCCTTATTCTTTGTCGCTCACTTTGTTGCAGTCAAAATTTTAAATCCTGTGCTGGTGATGCTGCCGGGGCGCTGGCGGTTCGGGCGCAAATTCAAGCGCCGGCGCACGGGGTTTCGATCGCACTTGCGGGAAGGTTTGAACGCTCTAGTGGTAATATTTATCGCGTTTCACCTGTCAATGCTAGTCCAACTGGTAATTTTTTATTGGCCGGCAGGTTCGATCGATCCCGGTCAATTGCTAACCAATCTCTCAACTCTGACAAATGTGGCAATTGCCGGTGAGTTCGATTTTTGGTTGCTGAAATTGGGAGCAGCTTTGTCGAGTTTAACATTGTTAGCAGCGCCGATATATCAATATGATTTCCGGGTGCGGCGGATGCGGGCAGCGAAAAAATTGGCAGAAATTACCGAAATGGAAATGGCTGTATTTGAAGCTAAGAAATACCGCCGCCAGACGGGGGGTTTGTTGAGGCGTGCGGAACTGCAAATCCTGGGTTTTATATTTTTAATTGGGGCGATTGTTGGCGGCGCTGTTTATTTAGCTGTCAACTTGCGGGGCGATCGACTTTTTCCACCCGAAGCCAGCGAATTTGGCAAATTGCCGCCGCTGGTGATGCGCGGGGGCGATCCGTACATTCGCGCTTTGATGCGCACGATTTCTGCTAGCGAGTCGAATGTTTCTCGACCTTATCACGTCGTTTACGGTGGCAAATACATCTTAGATTTAAGCCGCCATCCCGATTGGTGCGTGAGGATTGTTAACGGCCCGAATCGGGGAAAATGCACGACGGCGGCGGGGAGATATCAATTTTTGAGTTCGACTTGGAAGGATAAAGCAAAGCGCTACCATCCGAAACCGGGTAATTTTGTATTGTGGCAAGATTACAGTTTTGAACCGGAATATCAGGATGCGGTAGTATATGCTTGGTTGAGCGATCGCAAGTTTTGGAAAGCCGATATTTCGGAAATGTTGCGGGAGGAAAGATTGACTGATGTATTGCGGATGCTGTCGGGAACTTGGACGAGTTTGGGTTATGGAATTGAGACTAATTCTATGAGTTCTAGTTTGCCGAGAGTTTACCGAAAAATGTTGCAGGAAGAGTTGGCAAATGCTGGTTCTTAATACAGCATTTTTCAGGTATGTGAAGTACAGAGAAACCCGGTACAAAGAAACCCGGTTTCTTTAAGAAACCGGGTTTCTGGGTTTCTGGGGCAGACCTCATAAACCTGCAATCTGATGTCAGTAAACGCCATATCAAAATTGCCTAAAAGCTTATTAGCTTGTTTTTCTTCCTTCTTCCTTCTTCCTTCTTCCTTCTTCCTTCTTCCTTCTTCCTTCTTCTTTCTTCCTTCTTCCTTCTTCCTTCTTCTTTCTTCCAACTTCGGTCTTCCTTCTGACGAATGACTCAGACTCAGTTCATACGGATAATTCATCCGTGTATCCGTGTTATCCGTGTCGTGCCTTCTTTCTTCCTTCTTCTTACGATACTGCCATGCCAACAATAACTAACGAAGAAATGGGTAAAGTTACCGCTACCATAACAGTCACTAACCGCGTTGACCAAATTCTAGCAGAAAGGGGATTTATCCCAGCCAGTGAAATACGTTCTATTACCTTGAACGACGTTTTGGTAGATACGGGCGCAACACGACTCTGCTTGCCTGCCGAAATTATCAGTCAGCTAGGCGTGACAGTTGCTGGAGAAATAGAAATTAAAACAGCCATAGGAATCAGCAAAGTTCGGATTTTCAAGGATGTTGTTCTTGCTGTGGAAGGACGAGAAGGAAGGTATGATTGTGTAGAATTACCCGAGGGTCAAGATCCTTTGCTAGGTTTGATTCCCTTAGAAGATTTAGCTTTAGAACCCGATTTGAAAAATCAACGCCTCAGAAAGTTACCTGTTGAGGGAAAAGATACCTATTATACGGCTATGTAGCGGGGACTGCGATCGAGTTCGATCGATCGCATATATAGCAGTCATAAATCATTTGTAAATTTTTTACCCCACCCCAACCCTCCCCTTAGTAAGGGGAGGGGGCAAGATATTTAAAAATCATTTGCGATCGCTATATGTTTTGAATTACTCTAGAATTGCCGTCCAAGTTCCAAACCATACAGAGTTATTGGGATTAAACCAAATTCCATTATCAATGCGGTTTCCTGAAATAATACCTCGATAAGTATCTTGAGTCGCATCAAGTGACTTGATTTCGATAAAATTACCGTTCCATATTACAGAAACAAGTCTCTTTCTAGTAATATTTCCAGAACGATCGAACGATCGAAGTCCGTTGCTTCATAGGTATTACTAAGGTCTATCGTACAGATGGCGATTGCAATTTTGGTAAAAACGCAGTCAAACATTTGTACAATTCCAATCCCGGCCCGACTTGCAGCGGATAAAGCCGATCGAAATTAATCGAATTTCCTCGCTCGAATTTCCACTCGGTTTTTTGGGAGTTGGGCGGGGAAATTTCGATCGCTGTTGTGATGTTGATAACGTTATTGTGCAAAGCAATTCCCCGAAAACAGTAACTTTTGCCCGTGCGTTTGTCAAAATCGCTGCCGGTGATGTATCTTTCTTGTTTGCGAAATTGAATTTCTCGATAGGGTCGATCGAGTACAAATGAGTCTCGATAGCGGTAGTCTCCGTCAGGTAAACTTTGGACAGTCGGTCTAATTTGAGCTACAACTATTGGTACTTTCAACAGTTGACAGTTAGCTGTTGGCGGTTGGCAGTTGCAAATTAAAAGAGAGCAGTCAAACATGGGCGCGATCGATTAAAGATTAAAAATAGTAACAATATAGCTGAGTTTTTTTGAAAGTCCAGATAAAGTGATTGCAGCACAAAGCATCAACTATTGTCAAAGGCATGAAAAATTCTCAATCTCAGTCTTTTATTCTGTGGCGGCAAGTGGGCGGCGTGGCTGCTTTACAAGGGGCAATCACTCTGTGTTGGCTGCTTTATCGGCTGTATTTACCTCAACTTTTAGCGGGATTTGGTTTTGCGGGATTCGACAGACCGATCGCGATTCTGGAAGACGCTTTAGCAGTCGCGATCGAACCTGTGGCGGGTTGGCTTTCTGACAGGCAGCGCCGCTGGATGGGAACTCGTTTCCCGCTAATTGTAGCAGGTACTATTCTATCGTCAGTGCTGTTTATTGCAATTCCTGCTGTATTTATTTTTGGCAATTCAGTCTCTTCCCTGCGCTGGATTTTGCCTGCCGTAATTGTCGCTTGGGCGGTGGCGATGGCGCTATTTCGATCGCCCGCTGTGGCGCTATTGGGAGAGTATGCACTGACAAAGCAGTTACCGCAAGCGATGAGTTTGTTGGTGTTCGCAGGAGGACTTGCGGGGGCAATAAAACCTGTTGCAAGTGATTTTATTCTGAGTTTGGGGCCGGCTTTTACTTTCACAATTGGTTCCTTGGTGTTGTTGGCAGGGGTGGCGGTATTGCGCGCTGTCAATCCCGACGTTGCGGTGCCGAAATTGCCGCTAGATGTGGCAATTTCTGAGAAAGTTTCTATCTTGTCTGTGGGTTTAATTGCAGCAACTGGTGCGGCTGTCGCTTGTGGAACTCGGGCGATGGCAGAAAGGATTTTGCCTCATGTTTTAGCAACTCAAATCGGTGGCGTGGAAGTTAAGTTGCTGATGTTGGGAGTTGGTATTTTGATGGCTTTTGCTGCTTTGCCTGCTGGGGTAATAGCAGCGCGCGCGGGCAATCAGCGAGTGTTGTTGGGCGGATTGGTAGCAACTGCTGTTTTGCTGTTGTTAATGTCTGTGACTCAAGGGGGACTGGTGGGGGCGATCGTTTTGGCTGCGATTTTTAGTTACAGTTTGGTGGCTAACGGTACTATTCCTTTTGCTTTATCTTTGATGCCACCGCAGCGGGGAGGATTGGGGATAGGTATTTATTTTGGCGGTTTTTCCCTGGCGATGAGTTGTTACTCGATTGTATTTGGAGAACCTTTGGCAATTCCTGTTGTGAAGATGGCATTTGTAGGGGCGATCGCATTTTTGGTTGCTGCTGTTTGTATCGTTGCGGGCGATCGCGTTAAACCGCAGTCTCCCTTAAACAGTTGACAGTTGTTACGAAGGAAGAAGGAAGAAGGTAGAAGGAAGAAGGAAGAAGGTAGAGTTGACGAATGGACAATGGAAAATCTTCAATTCCCCAATCGCAAATCGCAAATCAATTAGACTAGCCACAACACAATACAATAACGTCTAATTAGAGAACTGATTGTGGATAGTTCCCATCCCAACCCTCCCAAGTTTAAACAGAGTATCGGGTTGAGGCAGCATCAGCCCGCATCTAGCAGCCCCAGCAAATTACCGCTAATTCTGCTAAAGTCAGTTCAGACCCCCGTGCATCTTGTAGCAGGCGCGATTCGCCGCCTCGACCCCAAAAGCAGTACAATCGCACCACCTTGTTACCTGCGACCCGATCGACAGTAACTTAAAAATTAAGGTAATTTGAAAATAATCGCCCTCAGTTCCCAGAAGCCTTGACATTTGACCGAGACTATCTAAATTAGACCCTCTAGCTGGGCTGCCATCCATATTTATAAAAAGATGCCATGTCAACCTTAGTCATAGTCGAATCTCCGACCAAAGCCCGCACCATTCGCAATTTCCTGCCCTCCACCTACCGCGTAGAGGCATCGATGGGTCACGTCCGCGACCTCCCATCATCCGCTGACGAAATACCTGAAGCCGTTAAAGGAGAAAAGTGGGCGCAACTAGGCGTAAACGTGGAAGCAGACTTTGAACCTCTCTACGTCATCCCGAAAGATAAAAAGAAAATTGTTAAAGAACTCAAAGACGCCCTCAAAGAAGCCACAGAACTGATTCTAGCCACTGACGAAGACCGCGAAGGCGAAAGTATTTCTTGGCATTTGCTGCAAATCCTCAAGCCGAAAGTTCCTATCAAGCGAATGGTGTTTCACGAAATCACCCGCGAAGCCATCCGCGATGCTTTGACTCACTGCCGCAATATAGACGATCGAGTGGTGCGCGCCCAAGAAACTCGCCGGATTCTCGATCGACTCGTCGGTTACAAACTTTCTCCGCTACTGTGGAAGAAAATCGCTTGGGGTTTGTCCGCCGGCAGAGTTCAGTCAGTCGCCGTCCGCCTTTTAGTCCGCCGGGAACGCGAACGCCGCGCCTTCCGCCAAGGTAGTTACTGGGATTTGAAAGCGCTTTTGGAAAAGGACAAAATTTCCTTTGACGCGAAACTGGTAACTGTCGCCAACGTAAAAGTTGCTAACGGCAGCGATTTTGATGAAAATACCGGGCAAATTATCGCAGGCCGCCGCGTACTTTTGCTAAATGAAGAAGAAGCCCGCGCTTTACTCGATCGCCTGCAAAACAAGCCTTGGACTGTTACAAATATTGAAGAACGGCCGGTCACTCGCAAACCGTCACCGCCGTTTACGACCTCGACTTTGCAGCAGGAAGCTAACCGCAAGCTGAGGCTGGGCGCGCGGGAAACCATGCGAATTGCCCAAGGTCTCTACGAACGCGGTTTTATCACCTACATGCGGACGGATTCGGTACATTTGTCCGAACAGGCGATCGCTGCCGCCCGCAGTTGCGTGCAGGAACTTTACGGCAATGAATACCTCAGCCCGCAACCGCGCAAGTACGCGACGAAAAGTAAAGGAGCCCAGGAAGCCCACGAAGCAATCCGCCCCGCCGGCAGCACTTTTCGCACGCCGCAGCAAACGGGATTGGAAGGCATAGATTTTCGCCTTTACGATTTGATTTGGAAGCGGACTGTGGCTTCGCAAATGGCAGATTCCCGCCAAACTCACATTACTGTGATGACTTTGGTGGAAGATGCCGGTTTCCGTTCCAGCGGCAAACGCATTGATTTTCCCGGCTTTTTGCGCGCTTACGTAGAGGGTTCTGACGATCCGGATGCGGCGCTGGAAGACCAAGAGGTGATTTTGCCAACACTGAAAGTGGGGGATAAGCCTAATTGTAAGGATTTAGAGGCGATCGGACATGAAACTCAACCTCCCGCCCGCTTCACTGAAGCTTCTCTGGTGAAAATGCTGGAAAGCGAAGGGGTAGGCCGTCCGAGTACCTATGCAAGTATTATCGGGACAATAGTCGATCGGGGATACGCAAAATTAGTTGCTAATGCCTTAATTCCGACTTTCACTGCTTTTGCCGTCACTACTTTATTGGAAAAGCATTTTCCCGATTTAGTAGACACCAGTTTTACTTCGAGAATGGAACAAACCCTCGATGAAATTGCCACGGGCGAGGCGAAATGGCTGCCCTATTTGCAAAAGTTTTATGCAGGAGAAACCGGACTCGCAACTCAAGTAGAACAACAGGAAAATCAAATCGATCCGAAAGTTGCCCGCACTGTGGAATTGGAGAATTTATCTGCCAAAGTGTGCATCGGCAAATACGGCGCTTACCTGGAAGCTGAAACCGAAGAAGGTTCGGTAAAGGCATCGATTCCCCAAGATTTGACTCCGGCAGATTTGGACCCGGAAAAAGTGGAATTTTTGCTCAAGCAAAAAACCGAAGGACCGGACAAATTGGGTTTCCACCCGGAAACAGGGGAACCGATTTTTGTGTTGGTTGGCAATTACGGGCCTTACGTTCAATTGGGGGAAGTTTCGGAAACGAACAAGAAGCCGAAGCGGTCTTCTTTACCGAAAGGAACGGATAAAGATAGCGTCACGCTGGAGATGGCGGTGAGTTTGTTAACTTTACCTCGGTTGTTGGGAAATCACCCGGAAACTGGGGCGAAGGTGCAGGCTAATTTGGGGATGTACGGACCCTATGTGGTGCACGACCAAGGTAAGGTTGGTAAGGATTATCGATCGATCAAGCCGCCGGATGATGTTTTGACGATCGCGCTCGATCGGGCTTTAGAATTATTAGCGCAGCCAAAAGCTGCCCGCGGCCGCAACAGCAAAACAGCGACACCTTTAAAGGAATTGGGTACGCATCCAGAATCGGGAGAACCGATCAATGTTTACGACGGCCGTTACGGTCCCTACGTGAAACACGGGGATATCAATGCTTCTTTGGCGAAGGATGAATCTGTGGAGAATTTCACCTTACAGCAAGCACTGAATTTGTTAGCGGCGAAGGAAGCGGCGGGCGGCGGCAAATCTAGCAGCAAGTCGAAGAGGTCAACGAAGACTGCGGCGAAATCCGAGACTGAAACTGAGAAGAAAACCGCGAAGAAAACTACTGCTAAAAAGGAGACGACTGCGGCGAAGAAAACCACTACTAAAAAGGCGGCGACTGCGACTGCGAGTAAGAAGAAGACAACGTGAATTTAGTTTAGTTTTCACTCATTGAGAAACCCGGACGGTGTAGGGGCAGTGCCCCAGTGCCCGCCCGGTTTTTTATTGTTAAAATATTTGACAAACTTGCAAAAATAGGTTTGTAGTGTTAGTGCTGAGTGTTAAGTTAGGGTGATATCGTGTCCGGTCGATCGACCGCGATAAGATTCGTTTGTAGTGTGGACTTCAGTCCGTTCCATTTTGCGGACGGAAGTCCACACGCTCGATTCTTTTTTATTACTGGTAATCAACCGGACGTGATATGAGACAGTCAATCTCTATTTACTCCGAACCAAGTATAAGAGTAGTAAAAATGAGCGAGAATGATGATTCTAAACAATTTTTTCCAGATGATGAGATAGATCGCGATCGTATCGTTGTTGAAGTTCCTATAAATCCCCATTCTCCTTATCAGGAGAGAGTTCCATTAGGATACGATCCAATGAGTGAAATATACCTCCGTGGAAGAGCTTTTAGAGGCTTAGCAGGAGGAAGAATTCCTTGGTGGGTACTGATTTCTGGCTGGATATTTTTTGGAAGTAGAACTCTGTTGGTTCTACTAATTTCAGCAATCCCCTTAGCATGGTTTGGAGTGTTGTCAATTTTGATAGCGTTGCCAATTTTGATTTTGGTTGCCATTCCTATGATAATTCTGTGGAGAGGGACAATTGCTAAGATCTCCATTGATAAAAATAATAATAAGAGAAGATATAGCGATCGCCAATGATTTGTAAATATCTTGCTACCGCACCTTAATAAGGGGAGGGTTGGGGTGGGGCAAAAAATTTACAAATGATTTATGACTGCTACTGCTATAGTTATTTATGGGAAATCGTAACTATGTTTTTTCGATCGCCAGACTACAAGCCGAATGCTCTAAGTTATACTTAATGGTTAGAGGCAAAATAATTTTTCGCCTTCTGGGTTTGGTTTTGGATGACCAGCGATCGCAACATTTACAAAAAGGCTTGATGCAATGGTTCAGAAAATTGCCTTATTCAACCACAAGGGCGGGGTCAGTAAGACGACAACCACATTTAATTTAGGTTGGACGCTTGCCTCGAAAGGGAAAAGAGTGATTCTGGTAGATACCGACCCACAATGCAACCTCACAGGCATGGCTTTGGGAGAGGGAACTGAGGATGATGAGGCAAGAATTCAAGCAATCTACAATACAGCCTCAAACATAAAGACAGGACTGGCTCCCGCTTTTGAGTCACAACCAAGAGCAATTGAAGCTGTTGACTGTATCCCAATACAAGGTCAGAATAATTTATTCCTTCTACCCGGTCATGTTGGCTTGGGTGAGTATGAAGTCACGCTAGGTATTGCTCAAGAACTAAGTGGCTCAATTCAAACTCTGAAAAATTTACCAGGTTCTATCTATGATTTGCTTGAAAAAACGGCGACTAAGTTTAGTGCAGATTATATTCTGATTGATATGAGTCCAAGCTTAGGGTCAATTAATCAGAATGTGCTGATGATAAGTGACTTTTTCTTAGTGCCTACTACTGCTGACTTTTTCTCCGTAATGGCAATCGAATCTTTGGCTAAAGTCTTGCCAAGATGGTATGCCTGGGCAAAGTCGGCGAGCTCGCTCCCAATTCTGAAAGAAGCAAATTATCCGTTTCCTGAAATTACTCTACGTTTTTTAGGGACAATTGTTCAGAACTATCGCATTATTCGAGGCAAAGAAACTGCTGCTTTCCAAACTTGGATTGAGAAGATCGAGCAAACTGTCGCTAACAAATTGATTCCAACCCTACGCCAAAGCAATATGATGCTGCCGGATCGGGCTTACCGGGATGTGGGGCTTAAAGACAGCCTCTCTCTGGCGAAGATTTCAAACTTTAACAGTCTGATTGCTCTGTCTCAACAACATCGAACACCAGTTTATGCATTAACGCCTCAGCAATTGGAACAACAAGGGATTGCCTTGCAGCAAAACCAAAAGAAGCAGGAAGAGTTTAGACAAACTTTTTCAGACTTGGCAGATAAAATCGTTGCATTAAGTTCAGAAAGCTCGGTATATGCAGTCAGCGCTTGACCAATTTCGTATTAGCATTAGTCGCGTCCGAGATCTAATTGACCTTCATAATTCTGTTAAAGCTCAAGCTACTGTTGCGCTGGATGTGTCAGATATACTACGAGCGGCGCTAGTACTCGCTGTGAGCGCGTTAGATTATTACGTGCATGAGGTTGTGACATTAGGTATGTTGGAAATTCATCGAGGAGAACGTTCTGAACCAACGCCTTCAGCAAATACTACTCAGTCAGCATTCTCGCGTTTTCAAGTGTCGTTGGGTGGAGCTCGTCAGGATCGATTAGCAGTAATTGATATTGCCTCATGGCTTGAAACTGAAATTGAACAAACTCACGGCTATGCTTTTCTCCAACAATCCTATACGGTTGCTGACTTAATCCCTGCAATATCAAGTAGTATTGTGAAAAGGCTGAATAATGCCTCTTGGTTGGAGAGTGAGATTAGGGAACGTCTGGGATATCAGAGCTTCCAGCAAGCAGACAAAATTGCTGATGCAATCAGATATATTTCAGACAAAAAGTTGTGGGATGAGGTGGCTAATAAGATAAGCAAACCAGCAAAAGATATTAAGCAACAACTAAATTCAATAGTCGATCGAAGAAATAAAATTGCTCATGAAGCTGATATAGATCCAACTTTTAATATTGGAAATCGATGGAATATTGATGAGGTACTTGTTGGCGATGCAGTTGACTTTATTGAGCTGGTCGTTGAGAGCATTCATCAAGTTCTGTGAATGTAACCTATGGAGAGTTTGCTAATGAGCCAGATTAACTACGATTCAATGTCTACTACTGAGTTGAAACAGTATTTTCTGAAGCACCGTGGAGATCGATCGGCCTTTCAAGCGTACTTAGATAGAATTAATCAACGTCCGCTAAGAATTATTGCCAGCCCTGACGATCCTGATTTTGATGAAAAGGTTCAAGCTGCAATTCGTCGAAAGTTAGAAGCGACAAGAAATTAGGAGTTAAAAAAATGGTGCATCAAGAACAAATTACCATCCCGACAAAAGGTCACGGTGATATGCACGATATTACCGAAACAGTGATGAAAATTGTGAAAAAATCTGGCATTTCTGTCGGCATGGTGAATATTTTTAATGTCGGCAGTACCGGGGCAATTGGCGCGATCGAATTTGAACCGGGATTGCAAAAAGATTTACCTGCAATTTTGAATAAATTGATTCCGCCGAGTCGGGATTACGGACACGAACAAACATGGCACGACGGTAACGGACACTCTCATTTGCAAGCAACTTGGCTGGGACCTGAGCTCACAGTTCCCGTTAGCAATGGTAAGTTAATCTTGGGAACTTGGCAGCAAATTTTTCATCTGGAATGCGATGTGAAATCCCGCCAGCGTCAAGTTATGGTGACGGTGTATGGCGAATGATACAGGTTGGATGCGCGATCGAAATCTCGATCGGGGATGCGTTCTAAGATTCCCGATCCAAATACTTTATCTAACTCCAAATATTCCAAATGCACGTAGCCAATATGACAGTGACAAGTGTCGTTCGTACAAGGTCGATCGCACAAAGCAGTTTCCCAATTATCATCGTAAATATTGCCGATCGATTGTTTAATAAAATGACAGCGCCGCATCGTCCCGCTACCATCTACAGAAATAACAGATTTCCCAGCTTTGCAAGCGCGTCCCAAACTGGGGTAATGGCGAGTATTTAATTCGTATAAAGGGTCGATCGAACTAAAAAAATCTCTATCTTCTGCTGCGAGTTGGGGAAGTTCTTTTTTGACTGCATTAATCCACAAATAAATACGGGACGGTAACTCGCGGCGCAGGGCGGCAATCTCGGATTTAAACTTAGGAAAACCCACAACGCCCGCACTGAAACGAACGCCGCGCCTGTCTAGTTCCAGGCATTTGCTAAGGAATCGATCGCGCCCTACCCATTCTGCATGAAAAGTACACCACAGTGCCAGTTTATCTTTGTTGCAATTTTCTACCCAATCTAAGTTACAAGAAAGATTCGTTTGAATTGCAGCTCGATCGACGTTGGGTAATTGGGTTAGTTGTGCCACAGCTTTTTGATACCAGCTATGAATTAAAGCTTCTCCCCAAGGGGTGATTAAAATTGAAAATCGATGTTGGGTTTGTCGGGATATCCAATCGGTAAATCTTTCTAATGCTTGTTTGTCAGTTGCCAATTCTGCGGAGGTTTGCTGTCGCTTAGCGAAGGGACAGTATTCACATCCGTAGTTGCAACTGATTAACGGGCCGCGATATAAGATTGTGATGTGCATGGAAGATTTTGTATTTAGAAAAGCGATAATTTTTTTTTCTTTGGAAGCTTATCAGTACGATCGCCTGGGTTATTACGACAAATCCTACCGAGAACTCTACAACAAGTGTTTTGAAGAAGTATTTGAGGGAACTCCGATCGAAATTCTCGTGCAACAGTTTCAGCAAGATTTGAATATTGCAGAACAGAAGATTGATGCCAACAATAAAAAGCGGGTGATTCCTTACATTTCTCTGAAACCTTCGTTGGTTCTCAACAGCATCAGCAGCTAGTCGATCGCTTACGCAGAATACCTCAAAGTAGGGTGCATGACAGCAATAAATCTTCGAGCCACCGCGAAGTAATTATTTATTGGCTGTCGCGCACTTTATTTAAACCTACTAGGATTTACGCACGGCTGTCTAGAAACCGGGTTTTTTAGCCAAAATATTTGCCCCAAACCCTCAATCTCCGTTAAAAACTCGGTTTCTTTAGCGCAACTAGACTAAAGAAAAACCGTCACAGCCTACGACGTATAAGACGTATAAGAACCGTCTAAGTTGTTGTATCCAGTCCAGTCCTCCCCATTGAGACGATCGTATTCGGGGCCACTACCGAATGTGTTGTATGAATCAAACTTATGTTTATTCTGAGGCTGCTCCCCTTTGTTGATGCTGTTTCTCATTCCTTGCTCAATCGCTTGACCTCCGTAAATCTGTCCCGCACGTTTATTCTGTCTGTTAATCTGGTTTAGTTGGGGATCAGTTGTGTTGGGATTCTTGATGGTAGAAATCTGTGGTGTAAGCCAACCATATAAGAATGAGGAGGGTAACATCGACGCGCTGTTTCCTGTTGAATTTAGAAGCTGACCCCCACCAGCGAGGAGTTGATTTGCCTCACCTAGCGCACTTTGAACCTGCGAATCAAAAGTCGATTGCGAACTCAAAAGCATACCTGTTAAAGGATCTTTAGGGAGTGAATCCAGCCAGCTTTTGTTATCAGCAATAACCAGATCGCTTTGATTTAGCAAACTGTCTACCAGCGGATCGCCAGTTTTATGCCCTACTCCAACGCTGCCAACAGTTGCAGTATTCGGACTAGAAAAGTTGCTAACAGGCGCAGTTGCACTGGTGCCAGACCCCTGGTAAATTCCCAAAGCCTCAGCCAAAAGACTATCTACCACCGCGATATCGCTGTTTGCACTGTTTGCATTCGAGACAGGAGTTGCACCCGCGATCGTCCCGTAACTACCGTAAGTATTTGTCCCGTAACTGTATGGCGAATTAAGATCGGATAGCAAAGCAGTTGTCATTAAAGGGTCGTAGTAATACCCCCAACCGTAATCGTAACCGTAACTGTTTGTACTGGTAAAATCTTGAAAGCCTAACATAATTTTGCCTCCTAATATTGGCTGTTTTCAGAGAAAAGGTTGGTATTTTCAACCATTGCGTTTGTCAATTGACAGGAGTTACGCATTTACTCGCTGATTCTTGGATGTCGCGCACTTGACTTAAATCTACTAGGGTGAATGAAGGGGTTTTTAGAAACTTAATTTTTTAGCCAAATCTCGCTCCCCAAACCTCAATATCATTGAAAAAACAGGGTTTTTTAGAGGAACTAGACTAGATAGAAATCGTCTCCGCTGTAGTATGCAAAAGCATATCCATCCGCTCCATATAGGTAGCCATGATTGAATGTGCTTTTCATCTTTTCCAATTTCTTTTCAGTCCAACGTTGCTCGGATTTTCTGAGGTTGTTTTTCGTTTCTGCCAACATCGTTTCATTTGCTAAACGCTGTTCCCAATATCTATTTTGTTTCTTCAGTTTCTCTAGTTCGGCATCAGTCGTGTTGGAATTGTTTAGTAGCGAAACATCTTTGCTTCGACCCAACAAGTTATCTACCTCCGGATCGTCTGTTTGATGCCCTGCACCAATGTTACCAGTTGCAATATTCTGGCTAGAAAAGTTGCTAGCAGGCCCAATTACATTGGTTCCGCCCCCTAACAAACTATCTACAACACCTGGATCGCTATTTGTATTGGTGTTGGCATTCCAGACAGGATTTGTCCCCGCAACTGCCCAGTAATTATAGGATGGATACCAGTAATTATAGGGCGGATACCAGTAATTATATGGCGGATAAAAGCTCGGTATCCAAGCAGTTGTCATAACAGGGTTATAGTAATACCCCGAATAACTGTAACTGTTTGTACTGGTAAAATCTTGAAAGCCCAACATAATCTTGCCTCCTAATATTGGCTGTTTCCAGAAAAAAGGTTGTTTCTGACATCTTGTACCTGCATTCAATAGGGGATTGCTGGTAGGGTGGGGGCGGGTTTTTGAGATGGTCGATTGTTACCGGAGATTGTTAGTAAACCCGCCCCTACAGGATTGTTGAGAATGTTGCAATATCTAAGTTATTTCCAACAATTGCACTTGGCAATTGAGGAGATGCCGGGGATTTTTCATTCAGGAATTACGCAAATCATTAGCAAACAAACCTAATTTAGAATTTGGGATATTTGTAGGTGCGCAGCGCGCACCTTACCGTTATGCGATCGCCAGAATTCGCGATCGAAACTACTGTTTGCGTAATTCCTGTAATGGCGATCGAGCGCTTAAGTAGTCGCTGATAGTGTGAGGATATAGTTAGTCTCGCCCTCGAATCGAGACACCCGCACAAAGTAATTTCCGCGCAGCAAAACTCCGCTAATCGTCTCTGGATCGGTACCTGGTTCCGAACTCGTTCTCAAAATCTCATTGTCTTCGATCGCACCATTCCCATTAATGTCTTGCAGCAAGCTGACATCAACATCAGCCCTCAAACCATTGACGGTTAGGTTGAAATTGCTTGCCCGTTCCAGATTGAAACTGTAGAAATCATCTCGATCGAAAGGCCCTACAAAATCGCCAAAGATGCGAGTTCCTGTCAGAATATCGATATTCCGCGCTTCCGTTAGCGTGTTCCCCGCATTGTCGGAGGGCAAAAAGTCGGGACGGGTTGCCGACAAACTCAGCTTGTAGCTGGTATCGCCCTCAAATTGAGAGACAACAGCGTAGTAAATTCCTGGTTGCAAAAGTTGGCTGAGAACCTCGTGACTTTTACCTGATTTTTGGGAAATATTGATGATATCGCCACCATCGATCGAACCATCATTGCCAGCATCCCGAACCAAACGCAAATCGGCATCGGCACTTAGAGAATCGAGGGTTAGTTTTACTTCCTCAGCCGTGTTGACTTCAAAACGATAAATATCTCGGATATCGCGATTTCCCACAAAGTCAAAGGCGGTTTGCGTTCCATCGACTAAACCCAAATCTTTTGCTTTATCTAGGGTGTTCCCCGCGCGATCGGGAACGGGCATCGCAATTCCCTCAGATTGACCGTATCTGACGTAGTGTTCTATTCCTGTCAGTTTGTCTTTGGAAATTTCATCGCGAATTCTCGGATTTTGTTCCAGATAAAGTTCTGAATCGAATAGCGGACTGAAGTTGCGTCCTTCGAGTTGACCGAATTCTATGAAGTGTCCGATCGGCGTGAATCTACCTGCAAGCACGGCTTCTCGAACATCTGGATTTTCTTCTAGGTAATAGTCCGTGTCAAATAAAGCTGTCGGATCGCTTCCTGCAAATTGACCGAATTTCTGAAAGTGATCGAATGGACTTTGGATAGTTCCCAAAATTAAACCTTGAGTTACCTCTGGGTTTGTTTCCATGTAAAAATTGGGATTGAAGAAAGTCTGTAGTTCCAGCATAATCTTTCAAAGCCAAATAAGTATTCATACTTAAAGAGTACCCCGCTCCGATCGAGCTAACCCTCATTCTTAATATTATTTTACAACTAAATAGTAATAATATGTCTAAATATTTGTTTGAGTAAATAAATAATAAGAAACTTTATTTTTAGTTGAGTTAGCCAAAGTTTTATTTAGATTAATTAATATTCGATCGAGCCAGCCTTCCTCTTTCTTTACTAAAATAACCCATTTCCCTGAACTATTTCTTTAATTGTAGTTAGCGTATCTAAACCGATCGACCCCCGGCGATAACCTTTCTGATTCGACATTCCCAAAAAAATTGCATCTCCCCGATTTTGATAGCGCCGAAACCGAGGCGAAGCATTAATAAAAGTCGATGCGCTGTTGACATCTAAAGCAAATTGACGGCTTTCCAAATAAGATTCCGTGGCGATGCAGTCAGCGTGACCGCTGCTGTAGCGGTTGATCCAGCCGATCGCGATTTCCAAACTATCCACAACTTTAAAAGCTATAGTTTTGTTCAAATAAGGTTGAGTCCATTCAAAGGGTTCCGCCAATCTCAAATCTGGGAAATCTGCAACCAATTCCGCATCGCCACTAATTTTAAAGCCTTTCTCTTTTAAACTGTTCCACAACCTGACCAAGGAAGAAGGCTTTTGATTGCGATCGATCAGGACTTTTTCGATCGCATTTACCGGATCTGGCAGGCTTTGATGGCTGTCCAAAATCATCCACCTCGCCATCTCCAAACTGCCAGTCGGCGACCAATAAAGGTAGCAATTGCCCATTGCCGACCTCAACACTGGTGCGGTACACTGCCGTACCACCTGCTGCACCAAACTCGGCCGTCCGTAGGGAATAATTAAGTTTAGATATTGGTCTTGAGTTACCAAATCCCGAATCGAAGCGCCTCCGTCGGGCGGTACTACCTGCAAGCATCCTAACGGCAGACCGGCATCATCGATCGCGGACATCAAAACATCCCCAATTACGGCATTAGTTTGCCAGCTTTCGCTGCCGCCTTTGAGAATCAGACTGTTAGCGCTTTTAAGACACAAACCCGCCGCTACCGCCCCCAACTCGGGAAACGCTTCGTAAATTAAAGCGATCGCCCCAAGCGGCAGCGACTGACAGTAAACCTGACACCGTTCGACTTGATAGGAAGCATTCATCACCCGACCGATGGGATCTGGCATTTCTCCTAAGCGTTCGAGGATTTGCACGGTGGCTTTGAGGCGTTCCGGTGTCAGCTTCAGCCATTCCACAATCAAGTCGGGAATCGCCATGTCGCGACTGGCTTCTAAATCCAGAGTATTTGCTTCTAAAACTTCGTTTTGGCGATATTTCAGGGCTTTCGCCATCGCCTGCAAAGCAGCAGCCCGATCTGTACTTTTTGTCCCCGCCAACTCCAAAGAAGATTGATAGGCGCGGCGCGCGACATTTGCTCGATCGGGTAAAGGGCACGAATCGTCGGTTATCATCTACGTGAACTACCCACCTTCAACGGTCGTACCAGTATGAAGGGGGCTTCCCAATTCAAGGGCAACAGCCTCAACAACAGTGGATTTTTGTCCATATCGCTTTGGTCTTACATTGCCTCCAAGGGCAGTAACGCTGGTTCCCAACGCCAAGATCCGTAAGCCTTCATTTCTGATGTTTATAGCTGCATTGATGTCTCTGTCATGTCGCTTGCCACAGCGGGCACAGCCAAACTCACGTACAGACAGATCCATTTTTGGCAGTGACAATAAAGTATTTGAGCAGAGATGGGATGATGGAAAAAATCGACCTACTTCTAGATAGACTTTACCTTCTGCTTCTGCTTTATATTTGAGCATCGTGCAAAACATTCCCCAGCCAGCATCACTGATGGATTTAGCCAGATTGTGATTTTTCACCAGGTTCTTTACTGCCAGATTCTCGACGACAATTACTTGGTTTTCGTTAACTATCTTACGGGATAGTTTGTGTCGGAAATCTTCACGGACTCTAGCTATCTTGGCATGGACTTTGGCTACAGCTAATTTAGCCTTACGCCGTCTGTTGGTTGTCGGGTCTTTCTTTCTAGATAGCTTGCGCTGCTTGCGTTTTAAGTTGCGTTCGTGCTTTTTGAGGTGCCGGGGGTTTTGGTATTTCGAGCCATCGGATGTGACTGCGAAATCAAGTAAGCCAAGGTCTATACCAATAGCTTTACCATCTTCGTTAATTACTGGATTTTCCATACCATCATCCATCAACAGAGAGGCATAATAACGACCATCAGGCATTTTAGATACCGTCACAGTCCTTAGAGTGCCAACACAATCGCGGTGAATTTTAGCCTTAACAACTCCAAGATTGCCGGGAAACTTAATCTCAGAATGCGAGAGAATTTTGACGTTCTGAGGGTATTGCATAGATTGTCTACCCTGACGTTTTTTAAACGTTGGATAAGCAGCCCGACCATCAAAGAAGTTGATAAACGCTTGAGACAGATTCAATACGGACGACTGGAGGCATTGAGAATAGCATTCTTTGAGCCATTCATACTCAGTTTTCCAAACAGGGATCTGTTTTTTCATTGTCAAAGCCGATACGCCCTTCCCAGTCTCTTTGTAGGTCTGGGACATCGCAGCCAGAGATTGATTCCATACCCATCTCACACAGCCAAAAGCTTGCGCCAAATGACTTTGTTGCTCGATGGTTGGATAAATTCTGACTTTGACCGCCTTTAACACGATGCTTTTATCACAAGCTCCGGGACTATGATAACATAAATCCAAAAAGCAAGCGGTGGGTTTTGTTCGCTCATCGCCCACCCGTCACTTTCCGAGATCTAAAGATTGTCGGGATTGTTCGGGATGGGACTCTTCGCTTACTCGGCTTTCATCCCACACCAACCGGGTACGCTATGGTGTGGGGATTCCCACCTGTCTAGCTAACGCCTGTAAGCCAGCCACACCATCAGCGCCGGCAGCATTGCCAGCAATAGGGCCACCATTGCCCACAGAATAATATTTGGACCGGGCGACTGCAGCGCCAGCGGCAGCCAAATCACTAACGGCACCAAAATCATGCCCAAGGCCAGCGGCAAGTAGTGCGCCCTCAAACCTGGGTTGGCCCTGTTCCACTGGTTGCCCGTCCACCGCCAAGCCTGTTTGTAAGGGTAATTTGTCGATAATTGCTCGATAACGTCCCCGCTTTCGTCCAATACAAATATTTGCTGACAGCGATTGCAGCCAAAGGCTTCTGTCAGCGTTATGGGGACGAGGCGACCCCGCCGCCTGCAGGGGCAGGGGTACTCACCGTTTAAGTCAATCTTGGGAGATTTTTGAGATGGCACGAGCGGTCGGTTAACAAAAGCGTTTTTGCAAAGATCGTCGTTCGAGTATCGGTCGGGGCAGACTTGCCAGCTCCTTGCTGCGAGCTTTGGCTCGACCGGCATTTTTGAGTTGCAAGTTCCCAATTTAATTTTACCACTAATTTGGGTATTCTCATCCTGCGTAGGAGGTAAGTCGCCGAATTTTTTGCTTTGTATTTGCAATTCTATATTTGCAATTACTATTTGCAATTACTTAGTTTTAAATTATGTAAATTTTTAAAAGCGGGTGACGCGATTCGAACGCGCGACATTCACCTTGGCAAGGTGACGCTCTACCACTGAGCTACACCCGCATTTGCTGCGGTATTAACTATCTTCTCTAAACTGCGGGATTTTGTCAAGCCTTTTTCCCAATTTTTTTGACCCGCCCCACAACAGGCCGGAGCCTCCCGATTCATTTGCCAGCACAATTAGCCAGAACGTTGTTTCTTGAGATTCTTTCAGTTGTTTGCTTGATTGAGGCGATAGCCCATACTGTGAACTGTTTCGATCGTATCTTCAGATGCGCCGGCCGCTTTGAGTTTCTGACGCAATCCCCGGATGTGTACCTTCACCGTATGTTCCTCTGGGGGGGATTCTAAAGACCAAATATGTTCGATGATGACACTGCGACTCAGAACGCGGCGACCGTTCCGCAATAGCAATTCTAAGAGGGCATATTCCTTAGGAGTTAAATGAATTGGCATCTGTCCGTAGCCTACCTCATAGGTACTGGGATCGAGGTGGAGGTCTCCCCATTTGAGGACTGGCGATGCGTTGGCGGGAGTGCCCCGACGCAGCAAGGCACGAATTCGGGCAAATAGTTTTTGTAAATCGACGGGTTTGACCACATAGTCATCGGCTCCCACATCTAGCCCGGTGACTTCATCGTTGAGGGTGTCGCAGGCGGTGAGCATTAGAATTGGCAGTTTGTATCCGTGCGATCGCAAGCGATGGCAGAGGTCGATACCGCTTAACTCTGGCAACATCACATCCAGCACCATCAGATCGTAATCAAGTGCTTTTGCTTGATACCAACCGGATGCTCCGTCGGTTGCAATATCAACTACATAACGATGGTCAGTCAAGGCTTCTGCCAATGTTTCTGCGAGACGCACATCATCTTCAACTAAGAGAATTCTCATAGATCGGAGCTGGGAGAAAAGATTGCTTTTAAGAATGAGTTAAGCCCAAGATTCACTTGAGAACGGCGCGCAGACTGTTGAAAGATAGGGATAATGACTCATCCGTCACAATCTTACGGGAATTTGACCCTAAAATTCTCAGCACGATAACCTTAAAAAACCCAGCCTATGGTCTAAAACCTCCAGGAGAGGCTGACTGCAACGGTACTCCGCGATCGTGGCTGCAGGAAGGTCGGTTAATTGCGAAACCTCTAGCGACTATTTTTTACATAAATCAAAACCGATCGCAGGAACAGTTGAGCAATTCCCGATCTCCGATCGGGCATCGGACTCAGCATCCTTCCTTTTTGTGAATCTGGTTGCCAACTTTGTAACTAATTCCTTGAACAAATATAACAGAAGATTAAGATTTATTGCTGACACTCATTCTTTCCGTTTTCTTTACCATTTTATGACCCATTTCCTTACTTTCAATATGAGATTCTTTATTTTGGAGGAGCACCACGATCGCGTATCTCCTCCCATTGGTTGTTTTATTTGTCGGGAGATACCTTTAATGCCTTTTGGACCAGCTTCGCGCTTAGGGGTCAGCCTATTTGATGAAACTCCTCCCGTTGAGTGGGTGCCCGGTCGCTCGCAGGAAGAAGCCGAAACGATAATTCGGGCAGTTTACCGTCAGGTGTTGGGCAATGCCTACGTAATGGAAAGCGAGCGCCTCACTGTACCGGAATCTCAGTTCAAACGCGGTGAGTTGAGCGTGCGCAACTTCGTTCGGGCGGTTGCTAAGTCAGAACTATATTGTTCTCGCTTTTTCACCAGTTGCGCCCGCTACCGGGCGATCGAACTCAATTTCCGCCATTTGTTGGGTCGTCCTCCCTACGATCTTGAAGAAATGCGGGCCCACAGCACCATTTTGGATACGCAGGGATTTGAGGCTGATATCGATTCCTATATCGACAGTGACGAATATCAAACCACCTTTGGTGAAAACTTCGTTCCTTACATCCGGGGTTACAAGACAGAAGCCTGCACGAGTATGGTGCAATTTACTCATACCTTTCAATTGGTGCGAGGTGCTTCGAGCAGCAGCCTGAAGGGCGATTTAGCAGGCAAGAGTCCCAAGCTCAATTCTTTGGTAATTCAAGGTATACCGACACCGGTGATTTCACCAGCAAGTGCGGGCGCAACTTTTCGCAATCCTGCAGGCAGCGCTCGAACTCGTTTTGGTGCGGGTGCCGACGATAAAGGTAAAGTTTACCGGATCGAAGTCACGGGTTATCGCGCCAATACTGTCAATAAAGTATCGCGCTTCCGCCGCAGCAATCAGGTTTATCTAGTACCCTTCGACGAGCTATCGGCAGCCTATCAAAGAATCCATCGCGAAGGCGGTACGATCGCTAGCATCACCCCGGTTTAACCAAACAAGTTTTATCGATCGCAAAAGCCAGAAGGAAAAGTCGATAGTCGATAGTCGATCGTCGATCGTCCCAGATCGCGAACGTTATCAGTTTCCGTTATTAGTTTCACTTGTCATTTGTCAGATGGAAGAATCAAGCGGGGAAATGCCATTACAGCAAGATTTTCCGCGATCGAGAATTTGCCAAACTTTTTAGCTGTTGCTATCAAAAAAACAGTGCGGTAAGTTTTAGATAAAACTGGCAGCACCATCACTTGAGAATCTCAATGTTTGTGGTGGAAAATCTCCCGATTTCAAACAAGGGAAAGTGTCGAATTTCATTAACAAAATGGAGAATTGTAATGGGCAGTATTGTGATTAATTCCGCTGCGGTAGAACTGTGGCCTACCAGTTCTTTAGAAGACGTGCAAGTAGCGATTCGAGCAGTTTACAAACAAGTGTTGGGCAATCCTCACGTAATGGAGAGCGAACGTCTGGTGGCGGCAGAGTCGAAATTGTGCGATCGCAGCCTCTCAGTCCGCGAATTTGTCCGCGCGGTTGGCAAATCTGAATTTTATCGCTCCCGTTACTTTGAGCCTTGTGCTCCCTATCGATTCGTCGAGTTAAATTTCATGCACTTTTTGGGTCGCCCGCCCCAATCCCAAGCAGAGATTTCAGAACACATCGTTCGCTGTATTGAAGAGGGATACGAAGCCGAGATTGACTCTTACATCGACAGCGACGAATATCAAACTGCCTTTGGTGAAAACACCGTTCCCTACAGGCGCAGCAACACCCAAGCAGGGCAAAGCCAAGTCACTTTTAACCGGATGTATACCCTCGATCGCGGTCCATCTCAAATTGACAGTGCGATCAAATCCTCCCAGTTGGTTTATGCAGTTGCTACCAATAGCAGCAACAAAATTGCACCTCCCAGCACGAATTTGGGTGGCTCTGGCGAAGCCAACAAAAAGATGTTTAAAATTCTGGTGCAGGGTTCCAAGTTTGATAGTCCGCGTCGGTTCAGCACCACTACCTATCTGGTTGCTGGTGACAATATGACCTCTCAAATTCAACGAATCAATCGCACCTCTGGAAAAATTGTGAGTATTACAGAGGTTGTCTAAATCTTAGTCCTGCTGCGACTCCTTCCTCCTTATCTCCAGAAATTGTCAACTCAAGTTATTTGCGAGACTCAAACAATAGCTTAAGAAGATTTAAACCTCAGCGGAATCGCGAACAACTGTAAATTAAATGGCGCTATTTCCGGCTTTGGATGGAGGAGTTTTCGGACTTTGTTAGAAGCTAAGACCAGAGTTTGCGGGAGAGTTAGCTACCTTTTGGGGATTTTTAGCCGATCGAAACTTCAAGCCCGGGCTTAATGCGAGCAAATTATTTTCGGGTGACTCAACCGAACCCGAAAGCAGGGGGTTAATTGCACCGTCGCTCCCATTCAGAAGTGACAACTAATGTCCGGCAAAGTCTTGGTTTTAGATGGCAGATTTACGGATAAAAACCGATGGAAGCCACCTCTCAAATATGCAGGTATTGCGCTCGAAAAGGTGGTTAAAAAAATGTCGATTGCCCGCGAGATTGCTGCTATTACTTCTACAATGCTGCCACCGATCGCCGAAAAAAAGTTGCAATGTTGGATTCGCAGCCGTCATATCATTTGTTCGGGCAATTTCTTTATCTTTGAAACAGTGAATTATTCAGCAATTGAACGTTTTTCTGACTGCATTGCAGCATTAGGAGGAACGATCATTTCAGTAAACTCTGTTGGCAAGATCTGGATGGGCAATCACCGACAGGTGATCCTGTATCGCGCTAAAGCCAGTTTGCACGCCCCCCATCACGATCTCAAGCAATATTGGATTAAATACGGCAGTTTTCGGACGAGATTCGACCCGCAAGTTTGATGGAAAAATTGCCAGAACTGCAGAGTCACAAGCCTTTAACCTAATACCAAATTTTGGGGAAAATTCATGTCAATTCCTTTATTAGAATACGCTCCAGTATCTCAAAACCATCGCGTTAAAAACTTCGAGATTCCCGGTGATGAATCCCCCCGGACTTACACCACCAGTAACCTGCTTTCTACCTTGGAGTTAGATACGTCGATCGCGGCAGCTTACCGCCAGATATTTAACGAACAGCAGGTGCTCGAACGCTACCGCCAACGGAGTTTGGAGTCTCAGTTGCGATCGGGTCAAATTACAGTCAAAGACTTCATTCGCGGATTGGCGCTGTCCGATTCCTTCCGGCGGCTCGTCTACGATTGCAATAACAACTATCGCTTTGTCGAAATTTGCATTCAGCGGATTTTGGGACGCAATGTGTATAGCGATCGCGAAAAAATAGCCTGGTCTATTGTCATCGCGACCAAAGGACTAGCGGCATTTGTCGATGCCTTGCTCAACAGCGAAGAATACGCAAGTAACTTTGGCGATCGCACTGTTCCCTACCAACGCCGGCGGATCTTACCGCAACGCGATCGGGGAGAAGTTACCTTCGCCCACATGGCAAGATACGGCACCGATTATCGCAATCAACTTCCCAAACCCAACCTGCGCGGGGCATGGATATTGCAACAGAATGCCGATGGCTTGTTTGCTAAAGATGAGCGGTTTGATTGGCAGACTTTTGTAGCGCGTGCTAACTGGCCGGTAGTGGCGGGGCTAGCGCTAGCTTTGTCCGTCATTCTATTTGGAATGTTAGCTGTTGCGGTATCCAGTCAATAAGTTAGGTTAAACTTTTGAGGCGATCGGCGGCTTTCTATGTCTTTTCCCCGTCTGAGTCATTATTATCTTGTAGCGATCGGGGTAGTTCTATTTTGTCTGCTCCTGGTCGCAATCTGCGGGTATTTAGCACGGGAAGTGACCCGCCGCCGTCGTGCCGAAAAATCTTTGCGACAACAAACAGATCGCGAACGGTTGGTCGGTCAGATTGCCCAGCAGATTCGGCAATCCCTCGATTTGGATGAGGTACTGGCAACCACTGTGGCCCAAGTCCAACGTTTTCTGCAAGCCGATCGCGTTTTGATTTATCGTTTGTGGGACGATGGCACGGGCAGCGCGATTCACGAAACCGTCTTACCGCCTTACTCCAGCATCTTGGGACAGACATTTCCCGAAGAAGTTTTTCCCCAGGAGTACCATCAGGCATACTCTTTGGGGAAAACTCGCACCATTACTAATATTGAGCAAGCTGATGTAGAGTCTTGTTTGGCTGATTTTGTCAAACTGTTTGGAGTGCGGGCAAAATTGGTGGTGCCAATTATCCAGGAAAATCGCGAGAATGCAGAAGCGAATTCGCAACTTAGAAGGCCTTCCAATCCGTATCTCTGGGGACTCTTAATCGCTCATCAGTGCACCCATCCCCGTCAGTGGGAAAATTGGGAAGTAGAGTTGATGAAACAACTGGCAACGCAAGTCGCGATCGCGATCCAGCAATCCGAACTCTACAACCAACTGCAACAACTCAATGCCCAACTGGAACAGCGAGTGCAGCAGCGCACCGCCGAATTAGCCACCGCCAACGCTTCGCTGCGGGCAGAAATTGCCGAACGCCAGCGCACGGAAATCGCCCTGCGACACACCAACCATACCCTACAAGCCCTAGTCACCGCCTCCCCTCGCGCCATCCTGATGCTCGATCGAGAAGGCAAAGTCAAAATTTGGAACCCAGCCGCCGAACGGATGTTTGGCTGGACTGAGGCAGAAGTCATCGATCGCCCCAATCCCATTCGTTTGGACGATCCGTTGGAGGATTGTACCGCACTTCAAAAGCACACATCTCACGACCACAACCTTCAAAACTGCGTGCTTCAGGGCAAAACCTATGCCGGCGTAGAATTGCGCCGCACCAAAAAAGATGGTACGGTGATCGATATTGTTTTTTCCGCTGCCCCTCTGCCCGATGCCAACGGACAGATTAGCGGTATTGTCGCCGTGATTGCCGACATTACCGAACACAAACAACGCGCCGAGCAGTTGCGCTTGCTTCAATCGGTGGTGGTGAATACGAATGATGCAGTTATTATTACGGAAGCCGGACCAATTGACGAACCAGGACCCCGAATTCTCTACGTGAATGAAGCCTTTACGCGCATCACTGGCTACAAGCCCGAGGAAGTTCTGGGTAAAACCCCCCGGATTTTGCAAGGTCCTAAAACAGATCGCGCAGCACTTGATAAAGTTCGCGCCGCCCTCTGGCGTTGGGAGTCAATCACTGTGGAAGCGATTAACTATCGCAAAGATGGATCGGAATTTTGGAATGAATTCAACCTGGTTCCTGTGGCAAATGCTCGAGGTTGTTACACGCATTGGATTGCTGTATTGCGGGATACCACTGCTCGCAAACGTGCTGATGAAATTCGCTTGGCATTGGAACGCGAGAAAGAACTCAGTGCTTTGAAAACGCGCTTTTTCTCGATGGCATCCCACGAGTTTCGCACTCCTTTAAGCACTGCTCTAGCTGCGGCTCAAGTATTGGAAAACTCTCAGGTTGAATGGGAAAACACTGAAAAACGAATGCGAAACCTGCATCGAATTCAAGATTCAGTGAAGAATATGGTGCAATTGCTGGATGATATTTTGACCATCAACCGAGCCGAAACAGGGAATCTGGCATTTAATCCCAAACCCCTGAATCTGGAACATTATTGCCGTCATTTTATTGAGGAAATGCAGCTCAGTGCGGGGGAGGCGCACCAACTGACTTTTAGCTGCCGGGGTACAACTTGCTCGATCGCTCTGGATGAGAAATTAATGGGTTCGATTTTGTCTAACTTGCTGTCTAATGCTATCAAATATTCTCCCAACGGTGGCGCTGTGAGCTTGGAGTTAGAGTTTCAGGCGGATGCGGTGCAAATTGGCGTGCGAGATTGGGGAATCGGAATTTTGCCCGATGACCGACAGCAGTTGTTTGAACCCTTCCATCGAGGCAAAAATATTCGGACAATTCCAGGTACGGGTTTGGGGTTAGTGGTGGTCAAAAAATGCGTGGAACTGCATCAAGGTACTATTCGGATTGCTAGTGAAGCTGGCGCAGGCACAACTTGTTTAGTAACCTTACCGCTGTCAAGAGACTCCGCAAAGCGGTTTTCATAAACTACCCCACCGCATAGGCGGATCGGGTTAGGGTTCGACTCATACTCCGATAGCTTTTTGAACTTCTTTACTAGACAGCGAAACTTCTAGTAATCAGCTATTTGCCTTTTGGTTAAGGTGTTCCAGCCTGATTTCACCTTTTCGTGTATCACGGAGCTAGATTAGTCGTTTACTTATCGTTAACCCTTCCTTTTCTTCCTCTTGCATACACTACCGACTTAGGCTATCAGCTTAGATGCTTTTGTGGTCTGCATTCCAACGATTTTATTACTTACTTTCGTTGTGACCGGACTCAGATTGGGTCTTTTACATGAGGACTGAGGAGAAGTTCCCCAGAGAGAGACGGCTCTCTACTCATCAAATGCGACTTTGCACGTCTTAAAAAAACTTAGTATTTAATGACAAAGTGCAGTGCCAGCATTAATAGACATCTCCTAAAAAGATTGTGGAAGCCTTGCCCCATAAGGATAACAGCCTAATTTTGGAAGATGTCTAATGTTAGGGCGATCGCAAATTTAAGGTAATTACATTTGGTTAATTGTGCATTATAATTTGATGACAAAGCAGAGCTGTGTTCTTACAGCTTTAGTTAAGATGGGGCTAATACCATGTTAAAAATGGGCGCTTTATTCACTATACATTGCAATGACCGAGGCATCAGTCATGTATTTTTTTCAGTTTGCAAAGAATGGCAAGACTCAGATGTGAATGCTCGCATGATTGTCCCGAGTTGCGATCGCCCTTGCCGCGGCTCTAATATAGTTGAAGCAATTCCCTCTTTTCTGCAATCACTCTTTTACCGCAGCCCTTCTCTTCCCCAGATCGCGGCAGAGAAGCGTTTTCTCAAAGAACTCAAAGCTTTTGATGCTGCTTACTTGTGGCCCGATCCCTCACTGGATACCTTAAGGAGCATCTCCAAGCAAAATAAACCAATTTTTTTTGAGCGAGTTAATAGTGCTCAAAGGCAAGCTAAGGGTATCCTGGACGATGCTTACTCTCGCTTGGGATTGCAACCCCAACACTCAATAACCCCAGAAACAATTCAGCACGAAGAGCAAGAATTCAAAGCAAGTGACTTTCTGTTTTGTCCCAGTCCGATAGTGCTGGAATCCTTCCAAGAAGCTGGAGTTCCTGAAGAAAAGCTGCTGTTAACAACTGAAGGTTGGTCGCCAGAGCGTTTCCCCAATTATCAATCCCAAAAACCGCCAACCGAGGAAATTAACGTCCTGTTTCTAGGTACTGCCTGCGTCCGCAAAGGGGTTCACCTGCTCTTGCAGGCTTGGGAGAAGGCTGGGATCGAGGGAAAGCTAACAATTTTTGGCACAATCGAGCCGGCGATCGCTCAAACTTGCAAGCATTTGCTAGAACGTTCTGATGTCGTTAACTTTGATTATGCTTTAGACTACAGTTTTGCCTACCGCCAAGCAGACTTTTTTGCTTTTCCCAGTCTTGAGGAAGGTAGCGCACTCGTCATCTATGAGGCAATGGGTCACGGTTTGCCCGTGCTCGCTTCGCCGATGGGAGGAGGCGGTATTGTGCGTGATGGCATTGAGGGCATAATTCTCGATCCTTACGATAGTGACGCCTGGGTGGAAGCACTGCGAAAACTATCTAATTCTCCGGAGCTGCGCGCGAAGATGGGAGCCGCCGCCCGCCAGCGAGCTTTGGAATTTACTTGGCCGCAAGTTGCTGCTAGGCGCAAAGAGCTGATCCTGCAAAAAATGTCAACAGTTTAACTTATCGAGAGTTTGAGGGGCGATCGGTCCTGCGCTCTACCTTTCAGGGTGAGCGTCGGGATACATAGACCCCTGTTGGCTGTTGATTCCGCATCGAGCGGAATCAACAGCCAATCTGTTATCGCTCTTGTCCAGTGTTTCAGATCGTGTCCTAGCGATCGCCCGCGATGACGAATCCTTCGCACCATATGAAACTTAACTTTATGTTCGGAAATCTTCAATTTATTGGCAATACTATTATGAGATTTAGCCTGTTTGCGTGCCTCTTTATTGCCGAGAGCGAAATGTTAATAACTGTGTCAAAAATTCGCCTTTTTTTGAGGTAAAGTGCTTGACACGGTTGACTTGAAAATGTATTATATTCATAATGGAAATAGTGCAAAAAATAAAATTTAATTTACCACTTCTATTATCTAATAATATACATAAAAGTCAAGCAAAAATCAATAGGTAAAAACTACTTATTTACGTCGCAATAATCGGATTTAGATTCGACAGAAATGATTGCCATAATTTACTCCGAAAAATTCCTCGAACATCAAACGGGGTACATGCACCCGGAACAGCCCGATCGACTGACAGCAATTGTTAATAAACTCAACTCCTCAACTGTTGCCGGTCGAATTGAATGGATCGAACCTTCTTCCTCTAGAAATGCCATTGAAGCGATCGAACTGGTTCATTCCGCAACCTACATCGACTTAGTAAAAGCTTATTCCGATCGAGGTTGGGGTTGTTTTGAGTCAACGCAAATTTTTCCACACAGTTTTGAGGTAGCGCAGTTAGCAGTAAATGCTTGGTTGGATGGGGTCGATCGAGTTATTTTGCAAGGAAAACCGATTTTTGTTTTAGCTAGGCCTCCGGGACACCACGCACTGCGGGATGAAGGAATGGGATTTTGCATTTTTTGCAATCCAGCGATTGCCGCTATTTACGCACTTTCTAGTGCAAGGATCGATCGTGTTGGCATTCTAGATTGGGATGTCCATCACGGTAATGGAACCCAAGCTGCTATAGAAAATTACTCCAACATTGCCTTTTGTTCGATCCATCAATTGCCCGGTTATCCGCATACAGGAAAATCGGAAGAACGGGGCAAATTTAACAACATTTTGAATCTGCCCATTGCCCCTGGCAGCACTATACAAAATTACCATGAATTATTTGAAACTAAAGTTATCCCATTTTTTCATGATTTCAGCCCGGATTTGCTGTTAGTTAGCGCGGGATACGATGCCAATCAAGCCGATTTACTATCGAAGATAAATCTCCAGCCGCAAGACTATGCCGCACTTGCAAAATACTCTCTGGAAATTACGCCGAGGGCGTTATTTGGTTTAGAGGGCGGGTATGAATTAGATAGCCTTGCAAGTTCAGTTTTAGAGACTATCAAGCAGTGTTTGATAGCGTGTCCGCTCGATCGACCGCAATAAAATTAGTTTGTAGTGCGGACTTTAGTCCGTAAAATACTGCGGGCTAAAGTGCTTGCTACGAACTTGTGGCACGATCGGACATTTTTCGCATTCCCAAAGCCAATATACTCAAAAATAACAGCCCGATCGCCCCTGCCAAAGGATTGCCGTTAACTCCTGTCACCCAGTCGGGAACCGAGCCGGAATATTTGACTAATTGCCCTACATTAATCGTATAATATCCCCAAACTAAACCTGCATGAAGTCCGATCGGCAAACCCAATCGATTTTGACAGTTGCGCTTTCCCCAAATCAAGATCGAACCCAACAACAACAACCCCGGCAATTGCGGCCAACTTTGCAGCATTACCCCGACAGGTTTGATAAAATGAGCAAGAGCAAATATGAGAGTGTTCGATCGCGCGGATATTCGATAATTGTAATCCCGCTGCAACTCGTCCAGCAACCAACCCCGGAATACCAACTCTTCTGCAAAACCCACTCCCAAGGCACTTAATAGCCCTTCTGCGATGATGCGGGATAAATTTTGAGAATTTTGCCACAAGACAAAGCCGAACAGTCCTTGCACCGCAAATAAGGTGAAAGTGAGACAAGTGCCGATCGCCAGTCCGATGAACAATTCAATACCGTTTTGTTTGGTATTTACTAAACCGTAACTTTTGAACAAGTTAGTTTTGCCGTAAACCCGCTTTCCCCACTGAGGTAACAGAATTATAAACTCGACAAACAGCAATCCCATTGTCAGAATAGTGGCGAGATTGCTGTCTTTAACTAAGAAATAAATTGGTATTGCTGCAGGCAGCCAGATTGCCAGCAAGATTAATAGGAAAATTATAACGCGCCAAGGAAATGGATAACTGCCTATTTTTTTGATGCGATGATTCATCGTTTGTAAATTAGTGGAAATTGGGCAAATCGTAAAGTGCGAAAGTCCCACAGTCCGACAGGGGTTACAACCCTCCGCAACGCTCGGCCCCTGTCGAGAGAGCGAAAGTCCTCGCTCAAGAGGACTGAAATTCACGAAAATTTAGCGGAGAATTGCAGTCGGTTTCAACTCAGATATTGCACCGAGATCGATAATCCTGTAGATACTGTCTTGACCTTTCCACGACCCAATAATCGCTCACTCATGGCTTTCAACAAAGGGTTGTGACGCATTGCCACTACTGCTGGCATATACAATGCCTTCCGCAGTCCCTTAACTGAAGTCCCAGAAGTAAGTTCGCTTGGAGTTAAGCCAGCATAGGCTGCTAATTGACGAGCATGATCGTAATCAGAAACATCACCAATTTCAGCTAATAATATAGAAGCTGTTAAATCACCAATACCAGGAATTACGGTTTTGTTCGCTCGTCATCATTTCGGTGACTGATTCGAGCCGCCGCAGGAGGGCTTGTAATTCCTTAACTTCCGGTGCGGTAGGTGTCCATAATGATGGTTTCATTGCCGCACAAAAACGGGCAATTAATGCTGCATCTACGGAATCTGTTTTCGTTCTCAAAAGTTCGCTTTTGGCAAACCCTTTAATCCGAGCCGGATTGACGATGCTTACCTGAAAGCCTTCTCCATACAGGAATTCAGCTAAAGCTTCGCCATAAATGCTAGTGGCTTCCATGCAAGCATGGAGTTCGACTACATTTTGTTGTTTGAGCCAGTTTAGCAAAATCTCAAACCCTTGAGTATTGTTGGTAAACTTTTTGGGTTTGGTCGCACGAGTTTCGGTCAGTAATGAGACATAAAAGTCTTTTTTACTGATGTCTATGCCTAAGACTGTTGGTGCCATTATTTGCTCCCTCGGTACTCCTTTTATTAAAGAACTTGACAGGCAATAGAATACTAGCGAGAGTGAATGCAGGCTTTCTCGATCGAGAGATCGAGAGCCTAAGATACTGTCCAGCTTTAGGTGCGCCTGTCATCAGTAATGGGAGCTGATCTACACAACAGACTTGTTTAGTCTAAGGGGCGGGCCAACTTCACTGATTACTGATGTCCTTTTGCCAGCACTTTCGCCTGTTACAGAACCTTTTCTACAAAACTTTCCTTGTTTCTTTAGATTCACTTTGCCTGTCAATTCGATCGTCCGATGGTCGGGAAAGATCGTTCGTTCGATTCTCGGTTCGAGCGCCCGATTGTCAGGAAAGAGCGCCCGATTGTCAGGAAAGAGCGCCCGATTCTCGGTTCGAGCGCCCGATTGTCAATTCGATCGTTCGATTGTCAGGAAAGAGCGCCCGATTGTCAATTCGATCGCCCAATAGTCGCTTAGATCGAATCAATGACGTGGCGATCGATTGACTGACTCTTTTAAGATTAAACGCCGCAAACAAGTTAAATAAACCCGCCCCCACCCCACGACAAACCCCTAATTGACTGGCGTGCAAGATGTCAGTTTCAACCGACTTTTGCTATTATAAGGGGATTTAAATCCCCGGCGGAGTGGTGGATAAATGCAATAACTTTTGGCTGAGTCAGACTTGAGTAAATCCGACAGTCAAAGTTGGCTAAATCCGAGATCTTGCAGCATTCTCAACAAGTATCGAGAAACCGGGTTTCTGACGATAAATCTGGGCTTGGTTGCAGAGTTTATGCCAGAAACCCGGTTTCTGCCACAGGTGCAAGAAATTGGGTAAATCCCACAGTCAGAGTTCGATCGAGCTGAAGAAATGTACAAAGCCCACAGAAAAAGCTACAATAGCATCATATCGGTTAAAACTTTAAGTGCAGCAAAGCTATAGCATCACGTGACAATGACTGAAACCTCGGATTTTGCATCGGATTTTTCAGATGTCGATCGAGAATTAGATGACACAATTTTAAGCTTCGCAGACATTCAGGCAGAACTCAACCTGCGCCGCGCTAAAGATGCTCGGAGCCGGAAATTGGCGGCTTGGAGAAAATGCTCGACAAGCTAGAGCGCGCTTGCGTGCAAATTGCCGTATTTGGCATGGTAGGCAGGGGAAAATCTTCAGTTTTGAACGCACTTTTAGGTCAAAACATATTTGAAACCGGCCCGACTCACGGCGTGACTCGCACGACAACTATCGGTAAATGGGATGTTGGAGATGGCGTTGATGGCGATTTTCCCGATCGATTTTCCCCAGTAGTTTACCGTTTGTCGCAAGTTGAACTAATAGATACTCCGGGAATTGATGAAGTTGACGGCGAAACTCGCGAACTTTTAGCCCGCCGCGTTGCCCAACAAGCAGATTTAATTTTATTTGTAGTTGCTGGCGACATTACCAAGGTGGAATACGCAGCACTTTCGCAGTTGCGGGAAGCGGGAAAACCGATGTTATTAGTATTTAATAAAATTGACCAATATCCCGAAGCAGACAGACTGGAAATCTATCATAAAATTAGGGACGATCGCGTGAAAGAACTGCTATCGCCCAATGAAATTGTGATGGCAGCAGCTTCACCTTTAACGGCGAGGGCGGTGCGCCGTCCTGATGGCAGTATGGGAGTGCAAATGACTCGCAGTTTGCCGCAAGTTCAAAATTTAAAATTAAAGATTTTGGAGATTTTAGACCGGGAAGGTAAATCTTTGGTAGCGCTAAATACGATGCTCTGTGCGGGGGACATTAACGAACAGTTAGTGCAGCGAAAAATGGAGATTCGAGATGACAGCGCCAATCGCATTATCTGGAACGGAGTCATGACCAAATCAGTCGCGATCGCCCTAAATCCTGTTACTGTAGTTGATATTCTCAGCGGTGCCGTAATTGATGTAGCGATGATTTTAACTCTGTCTAAACTTTACGGTATTGCAATGACAGAAGCAGGCGCAGTAGAATTGCTGCAAAAAATTGCTATTAGTATGGGTGGAATTACTGCTGGGGAATTGCTAGCAAATTTTGGTTTGAGTTCCTTAAAAGGATTGTTGGGTTTGGCAACACCGGCGACGGGGGGCTTGGCATTAGGACCTTACTTATCCGTAGCCGCAACTCAAGCTGCGATCGCGGGTGTTTCTACCTACGGAATCGGGCAAGTTACTAAGGCTTATTTAGCTAACGGCGCGTCTTGGGGAGATGACGGGCCGAAGGCTGTGGTAAGCAAGATTTTAGCTTCTTTAGATGAGGATTCTATTTTGAATCGCATCAAAGATGAATTGCGGGCTAAATTGAATTTGGGAAGCGCCCAGAAATAGAAATAAGGGCGATCTTTTTGGTAAATTATACATATTGCTGGAGGCAGAAACCGGGTGGTTGCGAAAACTTCGATCGCAGCAGTCAATCTCAATAAACAACCCGGTTTGTTTGATATTAATGCACTCACAGCCATTGCTGGATCTTATCAGATCGATCGCCATAAGTTTAATGTGTAATGAGAACTTTAGTCCTTCCTCATAATTTGTGGAATAAAGTTCTCACTACAAACTGTTAACTAATGACTGAGAACTAAAAATCTTACTGGATCGGCATTCTTCCTTCTTCCTTCTTCCTTCTTCCTTCGACTTAAGATTCGCTAGACTTAGAATTAAACTCCTGCAAAATTTGTTCGACTCTATTAGCAGCTTGAGTCCGACCTTGTTTGATAAACAATTCCTGAGCTTTTTTAAGGCTCGCTACAGCCTCTGCATGATTTTCTTTCTGCCCTTGCTGCAACAAAGCAACCCCTAAATTATTCAAAGCATCGGGATATTGACCGTTAATCTTAATAGCTTCCCTCCACTCAGCTATTGCCTCCGTCAACTGCCCTTGAGATGCCATTGCCACTCCCAAATCGTTGTGAGCTTTAGCGTGCTTTGGATTCAACTTAATTGCTTGCTGGAATTGAGCGATCGCATCTGTCATATTACCTCGTGCCGACAGCAAAGTCCCCAACTTGTAAAAAGCATCCGCTTGTTTCGGATATCGAGCGATCAATTGCCGGTACAAAACTTCAGCATTGGCAGTATTTCCTTGATTGTAGAGGTCATTGGCAGTTCTCAAGCCCAGCGTGTAGCCTTTACCCACAGCTTCGCACTTTTTCTCAGCATTGCCTCGCTGCTTGCAAATTTTGAGCTCGTCTCCATCCATTTGGTAGGAGGTGATTTCTCGAACCGGAGTTTGGCCCGGGCGCGGCTGCAAGTTTTGGGAAATTTGCAGGCTGTTTTGTTCTGCCTGCAGGGGCCCGGCAACTGCCAGCGTGCAGGTTGCTACCGCTGCGCTTGAGGCAATTCGGGTAAAAAATGTGAACCAGCGAAACCCTCGATCGTTTTTCATAGGATGTGGAAATTTTGTTGTTTGCTCCGCTGGCGTTTGCCAGCTTTTTGAGAGTTCGAGCCAATGCAGGCAACTGTTACGGAGATATTAACTGTCGCGATATTTTAACACTCTGCCAGAAATTTTGAGGTAAATTAGAGGTAGAATCCCGATCGAATCTCAGTCAACCTTAGCAGGACAGTAGAAATGGGGCAGTCTATTTTAGCCATGCTCGTTGCGCTCATCATCGGCTATGCCGTTAACTCCAGCGTGAAAATAGTCAGCGGTGGCGACGAAGCTTTAGTCGAACGTTTGGGCCAATACAAGCGCACTCTCAAGCCCGGATTCCACTTTATTACTCCCCTAGTAGAAAAAGTAGTCTGCGTAGACACCAGTCGCGAGCGAGTTTTAGATATTAAACCTCAATCAGCGATCACGGGAGATAATGTGGCTCTAGAAGTCGATGCCGTTGTGTATTGGCGGGTTGTAAATTTGCAGAAAGCTTATTACGGAATCGATCAAATCGAAAATGCGATCGCTAACTTAGTTTTAACTACGTTCCGAGCTGAAATTGGTCGGTTGCCGATGCAAGACATTTTGGGTTCCCGAGATAACATGAATAAAACGTTACTCAAAAAGTTGGACGAAGCTACCGAAACTTGGGGTGTTAAAGTAATCCGGGTCGAAATTCAAAGCATTACACCTCCGAAAAGGGTGCAAGAAGCTATGGAATTGGAACGGGCTACCAAGAGCGAGTGGCAAGCAATGGTCAACAAAGCTATCGGTACCAAGGAGTACATGAGGCTGTTAGTTGAAGCTCTAGAATCCCATCCGAACAGCAAGCAAGTTTTGAATTTCTTAGTAACAGAAAAATACTTGGACGCCCAACAGAAACTCGGCGAAAGCGACAATGCCAAGATTCTGTTTATGGACCCGAGAAATATGTCGGAAGCCCTCAACGAATTGATGGGTTCTATGCCGGATATCCCAACGGAAGTTAATGGCGCAGAACTTAGAGTAATCGACCAACACACCGCTCAAGACTGATTTCTGAAGATGGCGTCGGCAACGCGACAAACATCGCGCATTTCTTTCACGTCGTGAACTCGCAAAATATCAGCAAAATTCGCGATCGCCCCCGTACAAGCCGCCGCCGTCCCCCAGATTCTCTGTTTGGCTTCCGGCTGCCCCAGAATCTGACCGATGAAGCTTTTGCGCGATACTCCTACTAAAATCGGACAGTTTAAATATCGGAAATTTGGCAATTCCCGCAAAATTTCCAGGTTTCGATCGCAAGTCTTGGCAAAGCCGATACCGGGGTCGATAATAATTTGAGATTTTTCAATTCCAGCATTAATTGCTGCTGCAATTCGACTCTCTAAAAATTCACCTATTTCTCCAATTAAATCCCGGTATTCAGTCAGTTTTTGCATAGTTTGGGGAGTTCCCCGCAGGTGCATTAAAATTATTGGTACTTTTAAATTAGCCACATTTAGCAGCATTTCCGAATCAAAAGTAGCACCCGAAATATCGTTAATAATATCTGCTCCAGCCTCCACAGCATCCCGAGCAACTTGCGCTCTAGTAGTATCCACAGAAATCGGCACATTAGCAAAAATATCGGCTTTTTGGCGCAGCATTTTCACGACAGGTAAAACTCGCTCTAACTCTTCTTCTAAAGATATTTCCGCTGCACCCGGTCGCGTAGATTGACCGCCGATATCAATAATATCTACCCCAGATTGTACCATGTATTCGGCTTGCGCCAGAGCGGAATCTAGGGTATTGAATTCACCGCCGTCGCTAAAACTATCAGGAGTTACATTCAAAACTCCCATTAAATAAGTGCGTTTTCCCCACTCAAAAGATTGACCCCTAATTTTCATTTTTACAATGTCAAGCGTCAGTTATCCACTGTTAAACAATTTGCGATTTGCGATTTTACATTGGGGGATTGTCGATTGTCAACTGTCAAGCGGTCAACTATCAACTGTCAACTATCGGGAGTTTTGAGTTGTGAGTGTTGAGTTGTGAATTAAGAAATGTCTTTAACTCAAAACTCAAAATTTAAAACTCAAAACTTTTCTTAATTGTCAACTGTCATCGCATTTCGCCAACTCTTACCGGATCTGGCAGTGGCGGTGGCGGAGCCTCTTTAGCATTCAACTTTTGATTCAATTCGCGAATGCGGCGCGACAGCAAGCGAATAATATTAACAGCAATTCCTGGAGTTTCATCGATCGCATCGTAAAGCTGCATTTGAGTCAGCATCAAACACTCGCAAGGTTCGAGAGTGCTGATCGAAGCCGATCGAGGTTCCGCATCAAACAGCGACATCTCCCCAAAACAAGCACCAGCTTCCAACTGAGCCAAATCCCGATCGCCGATGTGAACCCGCACCGTTCCCGATACCAATATATAGAGCGATCGGCCCTCTTGTCCTTCCGTAAAAATCGGGTGCTTGGCAGGAAACGAAAGCTCGTCCATTACCGATGCTAGACGCACGAGAAAATCATCCCGCAGTTCCTTAAAAATAGGCACTGCCCTGACAAATAATAGGCGTTCAACGCTAGTTAACATAGTGCGATGCGTGATTGATTATAAATGGGAATGGGAGAGAGGGGGAGTTTTGAGTTTTGAGTTTTGAGTTTTTCGGGAGTGAGAGAGTTTTGAGTTTTTCGGGGAGTTTTGAGTTTTAAGTTTTGAGTTTTAAGTTTGGAGTGCGTGAATTTTGAACAGTCTTTAACTCAAAACTCAAAAGAACAGTCTTTAACTCACAACTCAAAATTCAAAACTCAAAACTCAAAAGAACAGTCTTTAACTCACAACTCAAAATTCAAAACTCAAAATTCAAAACTCAAAACTCCTTCTAAATCTTACCTTCTGCCACCAGCTCCCAACTCGGCCATCATCTCCCCAACTTGAGCCGATACCAAATGGTCGGGATCGTTTTGCAGCCTGGGCAGCAACTCGACCAACGCTCTTGGCGAAGCTATTTTCAAATAGGCTAACACTGCTTCGCGGACAAAACCCGTCGGATGACGCAAACAGACGAGAGTTTGTTGGGCCGTCAGACTCCAGCGGGCCTCTCTGGCTAGATGAAAGCAGCAAGCCAAAGTCCAATCCGACAAGAAGTGACGCAATTCCAGCAAGCGGCGCAACCGATCGCTCGAACTCAAAGGCTTGTACACCATCAGTTCCGATAAGTTGTTAAGTTTTTCTCTTTCCGAGTGCTGGTCCAACAAATTGATGAGCGATCGCTTGCTAGCTATATCAACAGTATTATCTAAAATTTCCAATCCCCTAGCCACCAGAGAAGGTTGGCCGGAAGCGATGTTAAAAGCAGCAGCTTGCACCGCATCCAGCGGGTAAAGGAACTTCATCAACAAGAAACACCGTTCCTTCGCGTCGGATTCCAAACCAGCCAGGGCCCGCTGCAACAACTGAGCCGCATCCGTCGCATTGCCGTTGGCAAGGTTAGTGCCCCCCGCCGGGAAGCGGAGGTAGCCAGCCGTCGGAGACAAATCCACCAAACCCGCATAAATTTGGCCGATAAACATCAACTCCTGTTCGATGAGAGTTTCCAACCCGCTGCGACCGATGCGATCGAGAACGCCTTCTATGCCTGTTTCCGAAGGCATTTTCAACAGAATGCGGAGGATGTTGCGCCTGGTAGTTCCCCAAGTCGTAATTAAATTGCCTGCCAGAATGTCGATCGCCTCGACACTCCCAATTTGACCCAAAGCCGTCCAAGCCTGCAACCTGACTAAATCAGATTTATGGATGTCCTCGGCCAAATCGACTAGCAAGGGAATCGCATCATTGTGCAGTTTGACGATCGCGCCCAGGGCTGCTTCCCGAGTAGATTTATAACCGAGTCCCCGCACCAAAGATGGGTAATATTCCTCTGAATGAGTTGCTGCAATGACTTCCAGCAGAGCGCAGCGCACCCGCAAAGATTCATCTTGCAACAGATTCGGGATGTGCAACCGCAGTCCTTGCAAGTAGTCCGCCTCGCCCAGGGCCCGCGTGCCCATCACCCGTTCCCGCTCTTGCTTGTGAGCCAGCATTTGTCGTAGGGTATTGGTAGCTTCTGCCTTTTGCTGGCGGTCGCCCCTTCTCATAATTAAAGCAGCAGCCGTCCCGCGCACCACCGGGTCTACGCTCGGCTGCAAGTACGGGCGCAGGCTGTCGATATTCGGTTCTGTTTCAGTCAGCCAGATGTAGCGCAAAGCCAAAGCCAGCACTTCTGGCGGCAGCGGCTGCTGGCTGAGGTTGCGGACAGCCTCTAGATAAGCGGGATTTGGGTGTTGCAGCATAGTTTCCAAACTCTGGCGCTGCAAAGACGGCGGCAGCACGTCCAACAACGGGGCCAAGACTTCGCCGACATTTTTCGGGTCAATTTGGCTCAGAAGTTCAATGCAAGAGCGCTTGTCGGCTTCCGCCCCCGGCTGTTCGAGAGTTTCGACTACCGCCCGCTTCAGAGCTCGCAGATCTACGTCGGACACTCCCAAGCGCCCGCGTTCGGCACTTTTGACTAGCAGGCCGACATATTGCGATCGGATCAGCCAAACTACAAACAGCCATACCAGGGATAACAGGACGATCGTCCCGATAAATACTAAACTTTGCTGGTCGTGAAATCGACTTTCGCTTTCATGGGGCAGTATCTTATCGGTAATCCATAGCAGGATTAAGATTCCCACTCCGGTAACACCAGTAGTAAACGGTTCTGCTACCCCGTTAACCATAGTTTGAATGCCCGATCGAATGCTATCGGGAATCGGCTGGAATAAAACCGGGCTAGTCGTTTCCAACAGAGTGTAGTGCAGCAATTCGTCAAGGAATCTCAGCAACACCAATCCGATAAACACCGACACGAACTGACCCAAAGATGCTCCCAGAGTCAGCACTCCCAAGATAGCGATGCCCGCCGGCAGAATCATCGCCGTCACGAACACACCGATTCTTTCTACCAAGCGGCTGGAAGCAAACCACTGAGTGCCAACTTGAAACACTCCTTGGATTCCTTCGTACAGTCCCAGGAAACTCGCGATCCAACTCGCTCCATCTTCCGGGTTTTGCAGTTCTAGCTGGCTGTAGAATTGGAAATCTACTAGCACGTAGAGAACTTCTGCCAGGACGAAGAAACTGACTAAAGGTATGGCGTATTTTTGCAGCGGGCCTGTAAGTTTGCGGGCTGTAAATTCTTGGTTGTCGTCTTCGTCATCATCCGTCCAGCGGGCTGTTTCGGGGAATGCTTGGCTGTATTTTTCTGTGAGGTAAAACAGCAAAATCGAGCCGATCGCTACCATTAACCCCGATACCAGGGTAACGTTTTTGAGTCCGACCACATAAAGCAACACCGGCAGGGAAAATCCGCTGACTACTCCCGCCACCAGATAGCCGCTGCTGACTAGAGGATAGGTGCGCTTGATTTCTCTAATATTAAAAAGTTGGTTGGAGGTAATAGAAGTGTTGAGGTCGTTGAGGACATAGCAAGCTTCCACCCACAGCCACATCAAAAATATGGTAATAAACGCGATGCTGATGCCCGCGATTTTAGTATTCTCGTAGCCGATACCGAACCGAAACATGAACAGCGGCACCGACATCATCGCCAAAACGATGACGATGACGCGCCGCAGGGGCAAGATTTTTTGCATCCAGGAGTAGATAAAGCCCAAACCCGAACCGATAAAGGCGCTGGCTATGTAAATCCAGGGCATTTTGTCGGCACCGTACTCGTCGAGAAACAAACCTACTGTACTGAGTTCCAGCCAGATCAGCCCGACTGATGTCAGAGTGTAGACGAGGAACATCAGTACGGTGCGTTCTACTTCTTCCGATCGCAGGTTGAGCGATCGTAAAACTCCTTGTCTGACGCCCCCCGAACTGCTGATTTGCAAATTTTCCATGCAGCCTTAATTTTCCTGTGTGGTAGCGAATACCTGGCGAATTCTCAAAGTCATCAGCCATCTGTCACCAGTTTATTACCCTCTGATGACTGGTGACTAATGACTGATAAAACTGACAACTGACCGCTGAGAGCGATCGACTATCGACTCTGGGCGGGCACGGGGGCACCGCCCCTACCAACTCTCAACTCTCAACTATTTTTTCGGCGACAGCAGCATCATCATGCTGCGTCCTTCTTTTTTCGGCGCTTGCTGCACTTCTGCGATTTCCTGCAAATCCGTTGCCATGCGCTTGAGCAAGTCTTCTGCCAAATTGCTGTGCTGGATTTCCCGACCGCGAAACATGATCGTAGCTTTTACTTTGTCGCCGGCTTTCAGAAAGCGGTCTGCTAGTTTGAGGCGCACTTGATAGTCGTGTTCTTCAATTTTGTAGCGCATCTTCACTTCTTTTACGTCGGCAGTGTGCTGCTTTCGCTTGGCTTCCCGCGCTTTCTTTTCCTGCTCGAACTTGTATTTGCCGTAGTCCATCACCCGCCGTCGGTGTCGATCACCCGGATTTTGGGATATCGAATGTTTTCGTTAATCTGGGGTAGGTTGCGATTTTGTCTTCTTTCAATCACAGGCATGAATGGTTGTGCAAGCAGTAGTTTTAAGATTGTGGCTTCCTTGTATTTGCCATTCTACTCAGTCTGGCTGAGTTTCTGCTTGCTTTTCTCGGATCTTTACAACCGATCGCGCCTGCGCAGCCTAACTCTTAAAAAACTATTGAGAATTGAGAATAAACCCTTAAGTTTGGCATAAAAATTGTTTTTCCCCCCCTCTGGATTTGTCTCTGGTGCTACCAAACCGCCCAATTTGCCCTATAAAATGGGAAGTGGCAATTGTAAATTTATATTACTCGCCGAGGCAAAATTGACAAATTCTCTGAAATGGCACCAACGGGTGGGAATTCAACGAGACTGGGTGTGGCGGGGCTGGCAAACTCGCTACAGTTATTTGCGATCGCATAAATCTGCTGTGCTGAAAACTCAAGAAGCCTTGGAAAGCGAGGGTTCGGCGGCCCGAGGAATTGACGGTCGCCCTGCTGAAACGCCGATAATTTTGTTGCACGGCTTTGGAGCTTCGATCGGTCACTGGCGGCAAAATCTCGCGCAACTTGCCCAAAGCCACACTGTTTACGCTTTGGATTTGTTGGGCTTTGGGGCTTCTCAAAAAGCTCCGCTCGACTACGATGTGTCTGTGTGGGTCGATCAAGTTTACGATTTTTGGCGGACTTTTGTGAGAAAGCCAGTCGTGTTGGTAGGAAATTCGATCGGCTCGCTGATTTGTCTGGCTGCTGCTGCTGCTCATCCTGACATGGTAGCGGGTGTAGTCACTATCAGCCTGCCAGATCCGTCCGTGCGGGCCGAAGCGGTGCCGGCTTGGGCGCTACCGGCGATCGAAGCTGTGGAAAGTCTGTTTGTTTCGCCGCCCGTCCTGAGAACTCTCTTCTATTTTGCCCGCAAACCGGATTTCGTCCGCCGTTGGGCTGCTTTTGCCTACGCCAACCCAGAAGCTGTCACCGACGAATTAGTAGAAATTTTATCAGGTCCTGCAGGCGATCGGGGTGCCGCCCGCGCTTTCTGCGCTTTATTTAAAGCTGTCGGCAGTTCGCGTTTCGGTCCCGGTGTCAAGAGCGTGTTGCGAAATTTAACAATTCCCGTACTGTTAATTTGGGGCAAGCAAGACCGGATGATTCCCCCCAAGTTTGCCCGCCCCGACCAATTTGTTGAATGCAACCCCCATTATGTAGAGCTAATTGAACTAGAAAATGCAGGTCACTGTCCGCAGGATGAATGTCCGGAAGTAGTAAATCAAGAAATTTTGAACTGGATGGCCAAGAAGGTTGTGGGAAGGGCGATCGACATTAACCCCCAACTTACTCACGCACCATACATGTAGGGTTGACTAACAGTCCATAAATATCTAGACAATTTATTAAATCGAGAAACCAAATTTAATAAATCTAGTTGGAATGCTCACCTACAACAAAGCTACGGCATCAGCAAACGTCATGCCAAGCTGCCTTTATTGCTTTTTATGAATGAAAGAAACTGTTTTGAGTTCAGATTAGAGTTCTCTACCCCCACGAAGATCGACCGCTAATTTCTCCCCCCCTCCCCCTTCCTCCCCCTCTCTCGATCGCTCTTAACTCCGATGAGAGAGGAATTTCACACAGAGGCATGATGTGGAAATTTTATGTATTATTTTTACGGTCGCCTAATTCCGCAGCACAAAAAACTAACCCAAAACTAACCCGATGGAGTGCGATCCGAGCGGAGCGATGGCTAAATTTGGTAGAACTCGACACCAGCCGGTGCTATTGTATTTCACTGAGCCAACAATCTCGATCGCGCCGATGGAATGAAATCGTCTTCCCTTCTTCTCACACACAATGCACTCCCTTGTACGCGCAATCTTAACGAGGAAAAACTGCCGTGAAATTTTACTGGCTATTACCCAGTTTCTTAAGTATATTCTTGCTCGCCGGGGCAGCCGAAGCAGCCAGACTGGAATCCTGGAGGTTTGATGCTTCCGAAAACCGGCTCTACATCACAACTGACGGGGGAGTGCAACCCAAAGCTCAACTGATTTTCAACCCGACGCGCTTGGTGATTGACTTGCCGGGAACCAGTTTGGGTCGCTCGTCAGTCAGCCAGCCAGTCTCCGGGGCGATCGAATCTGTACGAGTAGGTCAGTTTGATACTGACACGACCAGAATCGTCATCGAACTCAGGGACGGCTTTACCATAGACCCCCAGCAAGTCAAATTCCGGGGCATTTCTCCGAGCGAGTGGACAGTAGATTTACCGGCACCGGTGGCTGCTGCCGGTCAAAATCCCAACTCGGGGTTCGGCAGGGACAGGTTGGCGATCGAATCTTCGGAAGCAACACCTGAGGCTGCAGAACCCGTAGTCGTACAAAACGTTCAAGTAACGGCGGAGGGTTTTGCCATCCGAACCGCGGGCGGTCGGCCGCAAATTAATTTTCAGCAAAGTCGCGCTGGGGACATCGCCACTCTCGATATTGAAGGTGCCACTTTAGCTCCGGGCATGAGCGATCGACAGCCTCAAACTAACGGCAAGCACGGAGTTGACAAAATCGAAGTCCGGCAACTGCCAACGGAACCGCCGATCGCCCGCGTGACTTTGCGCATGAGGAAATCTAATACTGAGTGGCGGGCGGCTGTGGGCAATGGAGGTCAGATCGTGCTGGCACCTGCGGGTGCAATGCAGCCAGCCCTCACGCGACGTTCCCCTGTCAGCCCACCAGAGAGACAAGCTCAAAGAATTTTAGCGAGGGTGCAGTCAATTAATTTGAACAGCAGCGGGTCGCAACTGATCGTCAGAACAGACAGGCAAGTGTCTTATACCAGTGGCTGGGACCAGTCGTCTCGAGCTTATTGGATCAGGCTGGCTTCTAGTTCGCTGGCGGGTTCAATTCCTCAGTTGGATGAAAACAGCCCTGTTTCTTTTACTGCTACTCAAGAAGACGCGGAAACAGTGGTGATTTGGGTACAACCTCGATCGGGGGTCGAGGTAGGTCGGGTGACGAGACCGAGCCCGCAGTCGCTGGCTTTGCAGTTGCGCCGCGCCACCGCTAGCGATCGAACCCCTTTCAATCGCAATAGCAATCCGCAGCCGTTGCCGAGAAATACTGTGGAACCGGGCGATTTGCCTCGCGTTTCCAACAGCCGACCGGTAGTAGTCATCGATCCGGGCCACGGAGGTCGCGATCCGGGGGCGATCGGCATAGGGGGCATTCAGGAAAAGGAGATTGTTTTGGATATCTCGTTTCAGGTGGCGAGGTTGTTGGAACAGCAGGGCGTGCAGGTGGTAATGACTAGGACTGACGACAGCGAAATTGACCTGCAACCGAGAGTGTCTTTGGCGGAACGGGTAAATGCGTCTATATTTGTCAGCATTCACGCGAATGCGATTAGCATGAGCCGTCCGGATGTGAACGGCATTGAAACTTACTATTTTGATAGCGGGGAAGCTTTGGCGAGGACGATTCACGCCAGTATGGTACAGGGGACGGGGGCGAACGATCGTCGGGTGCGGCAGGCAAGATTTTACGTTTTGAGAAAGACTTCTATGCCTTCTGTGTTGCTGGAGATGGGTTTTGTGACGGGTGCTGAAGATGCTGCGAGGCTGTCCGATCCTAGTTACCGGAGTGTAATGGCAGCTTCGATCGCCCGCGGCATTTTGCTTTATCTCCAACAAAGATAATATATTGCCGGGAGATAGTCATTGGTAAGTAGTAATTGGTAATTGGTAGTCACTAATGACCAATTACTAATCACTAATGACCGCTGACAACTGACAACTGACAACTGACAACATGACAACAGACTTGGGACAACAAAGAATCGGTATTTTTGATAGTGGTGTGGGCGGTTTAACCGTTTTAAGGGAGTTGTACCGACAATTGCCCAACGAATCGATCCTTTACTTTGGAGATACGGCGCGACTGCCTTACGGCACTCGCTCTGCTGCAGAAATTGTGCAGTTTGTACGCGAAATAATGACTTGGCTGCTGGCACAAAATGTCAAAATGGTGATTATGGCCTGCAACACCAGTTCTGCCCTGGCTATGGAGATGGTGCAGGCCGAGTTCGATATTCCAGTGTTGGGGGTAATCCTGCCGGGGGCGCAAGCTGCGGTGCAGCAGGGCAAGCGGATCGGGGTAATCGCTACTCCTGCTACGGCTGCTAGCAATGCTTACCGCAACGCAATTTTGGAAATGGACGATGCTTGTCGGGTGTGGCAAGTTAGCTGTCCGGCCTTTGTGCCTTTGATCGAGCAAAACCGGATTTTTGACCCTTACACTTGCGAGGTAGCGCGGGAATATTTGGCTCCTTTGATCCAGCAGCGCATTGATACGCTGATTTACGGTTGCACTCATTATCCGCTATTGGCTCCGGTGCTGCGATCGCTCTTGCCTGTTGGGGTGCAGTTGGTAGATCCAGCTGTGCGAGTGGTGGCTGCTGCTGCCCAAGAGTTGGAACTTTTGGGGCTGCGCAATGCCGGTGCGGCGCTGCCGACTCGCTTTTGCGTGAGCAGTTCGCCGCAGCAATTTGCCCAGTTGTCGGTACAGTGGCTCGGGTGCACTCCGGCGGTGGAGAAAGTTGTGCTGCCGGCCGTTGCCCCCGAACCGGCAACTCTGGAACCAGTTGAGTAGGTTTCAGCAGGCTGACCGATCTCGATCGAACATCTAAAATCAACAATCGAAAATAATATTATCTTCCCCCAAATCCTTCTTTAGCAAAGGATTTGGGGGGTTTTTGCGCGAGCGTTGGTGCGATCGGTGCTGGCATAACAGCATCAGTTTGTAATAAAATGCAACAAAAGCTTTGATGTATCAACCAATAATGTCCTATATGCGCTGGAAATATTCAGCTTTGAACCATGTCACCCTATGTACCGCAAGCAATTTTATTTGTAGACGGCTATAATATCATCGGACTTTGGCCTCGGTTGCGCCAAAAGCGCGATCGCAACGAACTCGAAACAGCCCGCCGGGAATTGATCGAGATTTTGGTTAATTACAGTGCTGTTCGGGATTATGAGGCTCGTTTGGTGTTTGACGCTTACTGTCGGGATACTCCGGGCGTTAAAGAAATTATTACTAAAAATTTATCAGTGCACTACACTGACTTCGGTCAGACAGCAGATACTTATATTGAAAAATCTTGTGCTAATTTGCGATCTGAAATGCGCTATCTCAAAAGGCGGACGATCGTGGCTACGTCCGATCGAGCGCAGCAGTTGACGGTTGTCGGCTACGGTGCTGAATGGATGTCGGCCGATCGACTTGCTGCTGATGTCGATTGCGCGACCTGCAGCAGCCAGCGACGGCACAAATCCCGCAAACACAATTCCGGCCGCTTTCTGGCTAATTCTTTGGATGCCGAATCGCAGCAGCGCCTCGCTAAGCTGAGAATGGGGCTGCATTAGCTGGCGATCGGTCAGAAACTGGGTTTTTTGCGGAGATACTTAGTTGAGGGTTACAGATTCGGCCAAAAACCCGGTTTCTTGGGTCATAAGCTAGTGAAAACCCGCTGTCTGTAAGAGTTTAAAAAAATTTGCTTTTAGGCCTTGCTAAATTTTGTCTTTGCAGTTACTATTAGTAATTGTGGCTAACAAAAAAGTCGCAATCCTCGGTAGCTCAGTGGCAGAGCGGTCGGCTGTAATGAACGCCAGCAATTGGCAACAACCAAAAGCTGAGGTGACATAGCAGCTCTATCCGGTAACGGGTAGTGAAAAATCGGGTGAATTCAAGGAAACCGCAGCACTTTAGCTAACACTTTAGGTGGCGGCAATCTTGAGCCAAGTCTGGCAAAAGGCAGTGGTTGAAAGTGCAGTAATTGCCAATCAAACTTCCACAAGTAGCCGGAAAGGTGCAGAGACTAGAGATGAGGAGCCTAACCAATAAATCTCACAGCGCCCGACATCCTAAGACAGATAAATAAATCTGATTTTTGAGGATGATGAAATAGTCCGCGCCCTTCAGAAATGTTGGGATAAGTGTAACCGATTGGTCGTAGGTTCAAATCCTACCCGGGGAGTTAGTAAAAGTCCGAAGTTGGAAATTTCCAGCTTCGGATTTTTAGTGTTTAATTGTCTATTTCAATCCCTAGTAGGGAGTGTAGTTGATTGCGACACACCATTGGGGGAATCCTTGACCAGTTGATAGAAGTTTCAATCCCTAGTAGGGAGTGTAGTTGATTGCGACCCGGGCATTGCAAGGCAATCGCCAAGGATTTTGTTTCAATCCCTAGTAGGGAGTGTAGTTGATTGCGACTTGATAAACATGAAGAGGTAAACTATGAATGTTAAGCTTACAGTTTCAATCCCTAGTAGGGAGTGTAGTTGATTGCGACCTAAAATAGTCAAACTTAATGTTCCCTTCAAATCGTGTTTCAATCCCTAGTAGGGAGTGTAGTTGATTGCGACTTTGCTGCTTAAATTTCAACTTAAACAAAGGCAACAAAGTTTCAATCCCTAGTAGGGAGTGTAGTTGATTGCGACCCAATTAAATTAGCTTTCAATTGACAATCATTAGTTTCAATCCCTAGTAGGGAGTGTAGTTGATTGCGACGTCTTTATAATCTACTCCCGGCTGAAATTCATTAATGTTTCAATCCCTAGTAGGGAGTGTAGTTGATTGCGACCCCCCACTCAATGCTCCGGGCGATCGCAACAATAATGTTTCAATCCCTAGTAGGGAGTGTAGTTGATTGCGACTCGAGAGAGGTGGAAGGGGGCCTTTGTGCATTCTTGCCGTTTCAATCCCTAGTAGGGAGTGTAGTTGATTGCGACTGGCTAAGGAACAAAACAAGCTCATTTGGTTGGAAAAAAGTTTCAATCCCTAGTAGGGAGTGTAGTTGATTGCGACCGGGAACAAAATGCGATCGATTTGTCCCTTGCGTTCGTTGTTTCAATCCCTAGTAGGGAGTGTAGTTGATTGCGACCGGAATAATCTCACCGAAACCGGGGCGGAAATTACCCGTTTGTTTCAATCCCTAGTAGGGAGTGTAGTTGATTGCGACTTGCGACGTTTGGGAGGCTTTGAGTCGCTGCTCGATCGTGCGGTTTCAATCCCTAGTAGGGAGTGTAGTTGATTGCGACCATAGCTTTATTATTAATTTGCTCTGCAAACGTATCTGTTTCAATCCCTAGTAGGGAGTGTAGTTGATTGCGACTTAACAACAGTTAATATTGTTTTACAGGATTGCTTTTTGTTTCAATCCCTAGTAGGGAGTGTAGTTGATTGCGACGCTGCTTATGTAGCTACTGCAACTGTTCACAATTATCTGTTTCAATCCCTAGTAGGGAGTGTAGTTGATTGCGACGCGACACCAACGCGCATCCTCTATAGAAACTTTTGTTTCAATCCCTAGTAGGGAGTGTAGTTGATTGCGACGCTGCATGTCCTAGTTTTACTGTAGAAGGTCAAGTTTCAATCCCTAGTAGGGAGTGTAGTTGATTGCGACTTTTTGGTATTTGACGACTGTTTCTGCTAGTGCTCAGTTTCAATCCCTAGTAGGGAGTGTAGTTGATTGCGACGTTAACTTGTTGAATTCTAAGCCAGTTCCAGACAGTTTCAATCCCTAGTAGGGAGTGTAGTTGATTGCGACAGTTGTAATATTTCTTTACAATTGATTTTGCGGTAGTTTCAATCCCTAGTAGGGAGTGTAGTTGATTGCGACCTAAGCTGATTTTGTGCAGCTTGGTTTTGGGTAATTCTGTTTCAATCCCTAGTAGGGAGTGTAGTTGATTGCGACATAGCAGCTTTGTAGTCCACAGGTTTGTGTTAGAATGTTTCAATCCCTAGTAGGGAGTGTAGTTGATTGCGACCGCCGGTGTTTGAAACCGTTGCTGTATTTGGTTTTCAAGGTTCTGTTCCGGTAGGCTAGTCTTAAAGTACCATTTCAGCCTTCGACCTGTCAATACCCCCTCATTGCATTTTGCCTTCAAACTCTTATTTGGCATGGGTTTTAGCGATTCCGGTAGGCTTTTGTGGGAGTTGGAGGCGTCAAACCCTTACAACATCTACATTATAGCCGAAAAATTTGACACCTCAATTTTTACACCTACTACCTACCGGATTTTTAAGCAAAAAACACAGTCCTATCTGCTGGGGCTACCCCGCCGATACGTTCAATCTTGCGCTGACAACAACCGCACAGGGGAAAAAATAAAATGCTGTCCTGTTCTGGTTTGATGACTTTGCCGAGGCGCGATCGCAGCTTAGCATACTGCGTCTCGCTCAAATCCGTACACTCAAACACGCTGTACTGCATCCATTGTCCGTAGGATTTGAGAATTTTGTGAATCTTCGTCCGCCGCTTGTCTTCCGGGACATCGTAAGAAATCAGGATGTGCATGATTATTTCACAACTAAGGGTGGGTATTGGTCAATTTCGCCCATCAAATATTTCGCCAACAGTCGCGCTTGAATTTCAAAGGCTTCGCGATAAGTGCACTTGCGTCCCAAAACCGGATGCTTGAATTCAGACTGTTTTTTCTTTTCGTACAGCGTTAGAAACTCTTTGCGTCCAGTTTCTGACAACCGCACCACATTACTGAGGGGTTCTACGGTAAAGTCATTTGGGGTGAGTATCCGATTGTTGATAGCATTCAAAATAGTGTTATCGACCACTAAAGCTCGAAATTCTTCCATCAAATCGAATGCTAGTCCGACGCGACCGTATCGCTGAACGTGAAGGTATCCTAAATAAGGGTCAAAACCAACGATATTGATGGCACTTTGTACGTCGCGACGCAAAAGAGTGTAACCGAAATTCATCAAGGAATTCACCGGATCGATCGCGGGTCGGTGTCTGGGTTGAAATACAAAGCCTTCGGCACGAATTAGCTGGTTGAAAACTCCGAAATAAGCTGCACTTCCCGCACCTTCCAACCCTCGCATGGAGTTGATGTTGTCAGCTTTGTTTAGTTTGGCGATCGCATTTGTAATTTGGGCGATCGCTGATTCCAGCTTGAGTTCGGAATGATTGCGCTGTGTTTGGGACAAAGTAGTTCGATAATTTTTCAATTTACCTCGAATAAAGCCGCGAACAGCGTGAATTGCTTTAGCTGTTTCTCCTGCTGCTTTCCATTGAGCATCGCGGACGAAGATGTTTTTCGTTAATTCCGGTTCTAGCGTACCGAGATATTCGCCTCGTTCTGAAATAAAAGTCAGAGGAATTTTGTGCTGCAAAAGTTCTGCGATCGCGGCTGGGGAAACAGTCGCCCGTCCCAAAATCACAATTGCATCTAAATGAATTAAAGGCACATCCCGCAAAACTTTGTTGTTGACTTTCACCACAATGCGTTCGTCAACCTTACCGATAAAAGCGTCTTCTTGATTGATGTAAAGCGTTCCCATTATTGACTCCTAAAGTTATGTATTGGTTGTCTGTTGATTTGTCTGCCAATCTGCCAGGAGACAGTCGGCAAGTTCTGCAGTCCGCCGGGGGTTTAAACCCCCGTCTCATAGCGAAAGTCGGTTTCAACCGACTGGGGATTGTCAATAATTAACAATCGACGATCTGTAGGGGCGGGTTCACCAACCATCTCCGGCAATAACAAACCATCTCAAAAACCCGCCCTCCCCGCAAACAATCCCCAATTAACAATCGATGACCTGTAGGGGCGGGTTCACCAACCATCTCCGGCAATGACAAACCATCTCAAAAACCCGCCCTCCCCCGCAAACAATCCCCAATTAACCCGAGTGCAAAATGTCAGTTCAAACGGAGAACAGCAAAATTAGCTAGCTTCTTGATAGCGCCTGACTTTCTCAGCAACTTGCGGCAAACATTGAGCGTACAAACTGCATCCCCGACAGCGCTTGCCGTAATTTGCGGGCGGCATTTTCCCCGTTTCCAGCAAAGTTTGAATTGCCAAAATAGTCGCGATCGCCTCTTGTCTCAACTCCTCAGAAATCTCCACTTTTTGCCGCTGGTGCGACTGCGCGTAATATACGTATCCCGTCGCAATAGTTTTCCCCGTCATCTCTTCCAAACACAAAGCTTGCGCGCAAACTTGCAACTCATCGTTATCCCATTCCCCCTTTTTGCCGCGCTTGTATTCAACCGGATAAATCTCGCCATCAGCGGCTTCAATCAAATCGGATTTGCCGATAAGTTTGTAGCGTTCCGATTTCAGCCAAATCGCCCGAACTTGCCAAGTTTCATCGCGGTTGATTTCGCTAAGAGTGTGGACGCTATCGTGCAAACTCGTGCCTTCAATGGTATACTGATTGTCCGCAAATTCCCCCGCACAAAACATCCGCCAGCAGCGATGGGGGCAGTAGGAATATTGATTTAAGGATGCGATCGAAATGTAGTTGTCAGTATCGTTCATCAGCTTAGAATCCTTGGTATTTTTCGTGGGTTTCCGAGTTTAGATCCCCCTAAATCCCCCTTAAGAAGGGGGACTTTGAGTTGTTTGATATTTCTCGTGGGTTGCTGAGTCTCGATCCCCCTAAATCCCCCTTAAGAAGGG
>JALOON010000100.1 GCA_025454405.1 Oscillatoriaceae cyanobacterium Prado104
ATTTTTCCCCAATTGAAAACTTTTGGTCTAAGGTGAAAAGCATTCTCCGTACTTTGGGTGCGAGAACTTATCAAGGATTATCCGAAGCAATCAAGATAGTCTTTGAGCAGGTTGACGAGTCAGACTTAGTGAATTGGTTTACCCACTGCTGTTATTGTACCTCATCTACATGAGAAAGGCTATAGTGTTTTATTAATAATTTCTACATCTCTGCCCTGAGCGTAATCCGCTTTGATGCAGCGGTTTGAAGCGCGTCCTGACAGTAGTGTGCACCTCAAGCAACATACCTAAAATAAAGTGAATGGGCGGTACAGGATTTGAACCTGTGGCATCCTGCTTGTAAGGCAGGCGCTCTACCGCTGAGCTAACCGCCCAATTTCGATCGCGCCAATATATCATAACACTGTCACCTAAAAATATCAAGTACAAAAACCATCAATTTTTAATGCCCTCTGGCCGCACGCACGATCGCATAACTCTCTGGTGTTTGCCCTTGGTGGCAGCACTCGCTTTTGGCCAGACTCAGAGCAGCAACCTGACTTTGCTCGTTTCCGGCAGCTATTTGTTTGGCGGGCTGATGTTCGGTCCGGATTTGGATATCTATTCCTGCCAGTACCAACGCTGGGGATGGTTTCGATCGATCTGGCTCCCGTACCAAAAAAGCCTGAACCACCGCTCTTTCCTCTCCCACGGTCCCCTGATTGGCACTGCTTTGCGCGTACTTTACCTCGCTAGTTGGATACTGCTGTTGGGGATCTGCGGAGTGGCAATTGCTGAAAAAGTCGGGAATGTGAGATGGAATTGGGAGGAGGCAACTGCAAATTACGGACGATCGATCTGGGAACACCGCACTGAATTGTTTGCCATTTATGTCGGTTTAGAATTGGGCGCTATGAGCCACTATCTGAGCGATTGGAGCGGTTCGGCGTACAAAAGGTTCAAAAAGCAAGGATTGGGCGGATTGCACCCCCGATCGAAAATTAAGAGGCCCCGGCGCAAACCGACAAGTCGCACACCTGTAGTAGAAGAAAGAAGGAAGAAGGAAGAAGGAAGAAGGAAGAAGGAAGAAAGAAGAAGGTGGTAGGTATTAGGTAGTAGTTGAGAGACTCAAACCTCAAACCCAACACCTAATACCTGAATCGGTACAAAGGAAGAAGGAAGAAGTAAGAAGCAATAAAATTAATGGTTGGTACTGTTAAAAACGTTCTGGGCTACCGATATGGTTGCCATCGCAAATCTAACAAAACAAGTGAATTTCTATGTCTAATTCTCGCAGCAACTCTCTCCGGGCGATCGAACAATTAATCGAAGTTGTGGCAAAATTGCGATCGCCCGATGGTGGCTGTCCTTGGGATTTGGCACAAACTTCCGAAACTTTAATTCCCTATGTAATTGAGGAAGCTTATGAGGTTGCTGATGCGATTCGCAGCAAAGATAAAAGCGCGATCGCGGAAGAACTCGGCGACTTGCTGTTACAGGTAATCCTGCAAGCGCAAATTGCCGGTGAATCCAGTCAATTTACCCTAACTGAAGTTGCCGACAGCATTACAGAAAAACTGATCCGCCGGCATCCTCACGTCTTCGGAGATGTGCGAGTTAACAGCGTCGATGAAGTTCATCAAAACTGGGAAAAAATTAAAGCAGCCGAAAAAGGAACGACTTCAGAACTGCCGCCTTTAGCTGCGAAAATGAGCCGTTACGCTCGCATTTTACCGCCATTAACTGGGGGAATGAAAATTTCTCAAAAAGCAGCAGACGTAAGTTTTGATTGGGACAATGTAGAGGGTGTTTGGGATAAATTTCACGAAGAAATGGCAGAATTTGAACACGCTCTCAAACACGAAGATAAAGCAGCGCAGCAGTCAGAATTGGGCGATCTGCTGTTTTGTTTGATTCACTTAGCGCGCTGGTACGATTTAGATCCGTCGGAGGCTTTGCAGGGAACAAACGAGCGGTTCGCGCAGCGTTTTGCGAAAGTCGAAGCTGTGTGCGATCGACCGCTGGCTGATTATCCTCCTGAAGAATTAGACGCTTTGTGGCGGCAAGCTAAAGCAATGCTGGCAAAACAAAAGTATGAGAAAGAGAAAGAAAAAAGGGGAGATGGGGAGAAAAGTTGACAATTTTCGATCGGACTGGGAGTAAGTAGTAGTTAAATCGCGCCTATTACAACGCAATCTACAGTGTTTGTAGTGAGGACTTTAGTCCTTTGATTTTGAGGAATAAAGTCCTTACTGCGAACCTTACTGAGGAAAATATAATGAGAATCTTGCTGGTAGAAGACGATCCAGAGCAAAGAGAACCCCTGCAAGCTGCTCTATCTCAAAACGGTCACATAGTCGATGCAGTCGAAGATGGAGAAACAGCGCAATGGCTGATATCTGAAAAAAAATACGATCTGTTGATTCTCGACTGGATGCTGCCAAAATTGAGCGGCTTAGAAATCTGCCGGTGCTACCGACAAACTGGCAAAACTGCGCCTATTTTAATTCTAACTGCTAAAGATACTACGGCCGATAAAGTTGTAGGTTTAGATGCTGGTGCTGACGATTATTTAGTTAAACCAGTTGATGTCATCGAACTGTTAGCTAGAGTGAGAGCTTTAGGGAGGCGATCGCCCTTGTGGACTGGAGATATCTTGCGTTTGAAAGACTTGCAGCTAGATTTAACAACCATGAAAGTTGAACGCAATTCTAATCAAGTGCAACTCTCCGTTCGCGAGTTTCAACTGTTAGAATATCTGATGCGCTATCCCCATCAAATTAAAACACGCGATCTCATAGAACAGTCCCTGTGGCAGTGGGGAGAAGCACCGGAAAGCAACGCCGTTGCTACTTCGATCCGCAGGCTGCGGCAGCGATTGCAAGCAGTAGAAGCCTCAGAATGGATTCAAACAGTTTACGGTGCGGGATATCGCCTAACTCCACCGTCATAAATTATATTATTTGGATAATTAATGGAGGGGAAATACTGTGAAAACCCTGAATGGCAAGTATTTAGATCTACTCTGGAAAAAACTCCCAATTCAAAGGCGCGGAATTTTGATTATTGCCATTCCGATCGCTTGTTTAATTGCCACATTAATTACTACATTTTGGCTGAAAATCAGTCTTTTGGAAGATGAAGCTTGGGTGCAGCACACTCAGAAAGTTCGACTGGAAACTAAAAGACTGCTGACAGCTTTAGTAGATGCAGAAACAGGAGTTAGAGGTTATGCAATGACGGGAAAACCCGATTTTCTCAGACCTTACACTCAGGCAACTGCTACGATTCCCGATTCTATTCAAATGCTGAAACTTTTGGTCGCGGACAATTACCAACAAACTGAATTATTAAAAGAAATACAAATTTTAACTCACCAAACACTTACCGTTATGGAGCTAAAATTAACTCAAATGAATGCTCCTCTCGAACCCAAAAATAGGAAAAAAGAGAAAAAAAAGCGAAACAAAAAATATGATGACTGCGAGGAATATGGCGATTGTGAGGAATATCAACCACCGCTGCAAGGTCGTTTTTCCACCAGCCAACTCTATTACTGGTTGGAAGAGAGCAAAACTTTTATGGATGAAACTAGAGCAAAAATCGATACATTTGCAAATGCCGAAGAACGTTTGTTAATAGAGCGTCAGGCACACTTAGAATTTTACCGAAACCTCAGTTGGAGGATGCTTTATTTGTGGGCATTAGTTGGGACGGCGTGCGGCTTGGTCGCAGTGCATTTATTCCGGAAAATGGAGCGAGAACTTTATTTAGAAAAAGCTGGTTTGCGGGAAAGCAATGTTAAATTAGAAGCAGCTCGATCGAGCGCTGAATTGGCAAATCAAAAACTGCAAATTGCTTGCGAACAGTTGCAGAGTTTTACTGCTAATGCTTCCCACGAACTGCGAGCACCGCTAGCAGCAATTTTGAGCAACGCTCAAGTAGGATTGCTGGCAGTGGAAGGAGATGCTGTTAAACCGCGACAGCGCCTGCAGAAGGTGGTGGAAATTGCTAAATCGATGAGCAATTTAGTAGGAAATTTACTGTTTTTGGCTCGGAGTGAAAGTTCTCCAGAAACTGCAGTTGAGATTGACTTGCGGGAGTGGCTGCGCCAACTGTCAGAGGAGTATCGAGTTCAAGCTGCGACAAAAAATTTGAGTGCGATCGTGAATTTACCAGAAACTTCGATAATGGTGAAAGCGGAACCTGATTTGTTGGGTCAAGCATTATTTAATTTAGTGCAAAATGCTTGCAAGTACACTCCGGCTGGAGGTAATGTAGAAATTTCTCTGTACGCGGATTCTCGGCAAGCTTTTATTGAAGTTAAAGATACGGGGGTGGGAATTCCCGAGACAGATTTGCCCCGAATTTTCGAGCGATTTTATCGGGTGGACAAAGTACGATCGCGCACTACAGGCGGTTTTGGTTTGGGACTGGCAATCGCGCAACAAATCGTGCGGGTACAAGGCGGTCAAATCGCTGCCGAAAGCGTTCCGGGAGAAGGTTCGACATTTACGATCGTACTTCCGAAATACAGTAGTTTTCAGGTAAGTGAGGTATAGGGGAGAGGGGGAGAGGGGAAGTTCTAAGTTTTAAGTTTTGAACTTCACAACTGTCTTTAACTCACAACTCAAAATTCAAAACTCAAAACTCCCAATAACTGTCATTTTCCGGTCATAATTCTTGTTTATTATCAAAATCGACAGGTCAAACACTCAGCAATTATTGCTCGATCGCCATGAACAAAACTATTTTACTTGCCTTCACTGCGGCTGTTTTAATGTTCGCTTTGCCAGATCCAGTTCGATCGCAAACTTCGATTCAAGACTTGCAGCGCAATCGCGACACCACGATCTCGGGAACAGTCAAAAGCGTTGTCGGCAATGAATTTATCCTAACTGACGGGACTGGAGAAATCATCGTTGATGCAGGTCCGCGCTGGTATCGAGAAGTTAACCTCCGCGTAGGAGAAAAAGTAACTGTTGTTGGCGATTATGACGATTACGATTTTGATGCCTATTCTATCCGGCGGCAGAATGGCGAAGTTATCCAAATTCGCAACGGCCCGGGCCGTCCCCCTTGGGCGGGAGGCAGGGGCAGAGATTCACAAAATTGAGACTGTTACCGCATCGTCTTGAGACAACTCGCAGATCTGAGCCAGGGGTTTAAACCCCTGGCGGGTTGTTGCCGCTGGTGCAAGATGTCGCTGCCGTTAAAGTTTCGTCCCGCATTCCGGACAAAACTTATTGCTCGAAACGTTCTTCGCGCCGCAGCTAGGACAATAAACTAACTCGGCTGTTTCTAATTCGCTGCGTTCCGGCAAACCTACCATTTGCGCGTTGCTCTTGCCGGGAGCTACCATCGGATAGCAGTTTTCGTCTCTAGTTACCTTGGCATCCAACAGCACCGGGCCGTCGTGAGCCAGCATTTCGGCGATCGCCCCTTTCAAATCTTCGGGTCGCGAAACTACGATCCCCTTGACCCCGTAAGCTGCCGCCAGCATCACAAAATCCGGCATCCCTACTTCCATATTCGATGACGAATAGCGCTCGCCGTAGAAGGCTTGCTGCCACTGACGCACCATGCCCTGCCAAGCGTTATTGACAATTACAGTCTTGATATTGATGCTGTATTGTGCTAAGGTTCCCAACTCTTGAATGTTCATCTGGATGCTAGCATCGCCGGCAACGCAAATCACTTGCTCTTGGGGCAGAGCGACTTTCGCGCCCATTGCCGCCGGCATCCCGTAACCCATAGTTCCCAAGCCGGCGCTCGAAATCCAGCGCCGCGGGCCGTTGTTCAGAAATTGAGCTGCCCACATTTGGTGCTGGCCGACATCCGTGGTGTAGTAAGCATCGGGCGCTTGAATGCCCAACTCCGCAATCACCTCTTGCGGGGACAAAACTTCGGGGTAATGAGGTACAACTAGCGGATAGTCTTGCTTCCAGCGATCGATCCGAGCATGCCAAGCTTGCGTTTGTTCGGGCTTGCCGGAAACACCTGTTTCCCGACAGCGGCGCAGCAAATCGATCAGCACTTGGCGGACATCTCCGACAATCGGCACTTCCGGGCCGCGATTTTTGCCGACTTCTGCGGGGTCGATATCGATGTGAATTACTTTAGCGCGAGAGGCAAACTCGTCCAATTTACCCGTCACGCGATCGTCAAATCTCGCTCCCACAGCAACCAGCAAATCGCACTCGCTGACGGCAAAATTCGCGTAGGCAGTTCCGTGCATCCCCAGCATTTTCACGGACAAGGGATGGCTTTCGTCAAAAGCGCCTTTGCCCATCAGCGTCGTGGTGACGGGCAGGTGAAACAACTGCGCCAATTCCTTAATTTCTTCGTGGGCTCCGGCAGAAATTGCCCCGCCACCGACGTACAGCAACGGACGTTCTGCCGCCTTCAGCAGTTGAATTGCTTGACTGATTTGCCGGGGATTTCCCTTCACCGTTGGCCGGTAGCCCGGAATTCTCACCGCCCCAGGTTGCACGGGTAGGTAATCGAATTCTTCCAAGGCCACATCTTTCGGTACGTCAATCAACACCGGACCGGGGCGTCCGGTACTGGCGATGTGGAAGGCTTCAGCTACTATGCGCGCCATGTCTTTCGGATCGCGCACGACATAGGAATGCTTGACAACTGGCAGAGTAATGCCGTAAATATCGGTTTCCTGAAACGCATCCGTGCCGATCGCGGCACGGGAGACTTGACCGGTGACTACCACCATCGGGATCGAATCCATGTGGGCGGTGGCAATGCCCGTTACCAAATTAGTCGCGCCGGGGCCTGAAGTAGCAAAGCAAACCCCAACTTGTCCGGTAGCGCGGGCGTATCCGTCAGCGGCGTGGGCGGCACCTTGCTCGTGGCGCACCAGGATGTGTTTGATGCCGCCTTCAGCTTCCTTGACGCCGTGGCGTTTCAAACTGTCGATCAGAGCAAATCCACCTGTGGCACGCCTGACGGCTACTTTAGCTTTTAATTGCACGAGATTTTTTTCCTCAAACTAATTATGATTTCTGATTAAGTTTTATATTTTACTTCTTTCTCTTTAATTGAAGCTTGAAAAGTTGAAATCTTGATATTTTTCTCAACATTGAACGATCGCACATCGGACTCGGGAGAGGGAACCAGAGGGTAGGGACACAGCAATGCTGTGTCCTTGGATCGATAACGGTAGGGACACAGCAGTGCTGTGTCCTTATTTTTTTGGTGCAGGTTTGATATCATCCGCATTCGGCATCCTCAAGTGTCGCACAGAATGTTATCTCTGGATGGTCGATCGATCTATGTACTGACTGAAAGTTTTTGATTGATATCAAAATTTTAATGTTAGTGAATCTGAATTTGTTTCTCGGGGTAAAGTTTTTCATCCGCTTTGTAAAGAACTTCTAGCGTCTTGCTACTGCCATCAGGTAATTGAATTTGAGCAGTTAGTAAATCTTTTGTAAGGGAGATAAGCTAGCAATTAGAGAGACGAGCACTCAGAATGTTGCTGCAAAACTGCTAGCATTTCTTCATAGAATGGTAAACCTCGACCCCGGCTGTCGCTGGCAGTGGCAAGAATTTGCAAGGTTTCAATTAGAGAATCTCGGGCAGCATCCACGATAAGATCGAGCAACGGATCGATGCCGGCGTTCTGCTGCTGTGCTTGTGCGATCGCGTCTATATATGCAGCGCGCACCTGATTTGAGATGACGGCGATGGGATAGCCAGCGGGCAGCAAAAGCAAATTTATTAACAGTCTGCCTGTGCGTCCGTTACCGTCGCGAAACGGATGAATTGAAACGAAACGAAGGTGCGCTTCGGCGGCATACTCTAAGGGATGCAACGATGTGATGTTAGCTGAATTTAACCATTGAATAAATTCTGACATCAAATTGTTGAGTAAATAATGAGAATGCTGGTGGAGAATTTCACCGAGACGTTGAGGATACAGGCGCACCAATATTGCCATCAAATCGTCGTACAATTGATGGGCGAGCGCGGGTTGAGTGTTTGATACAAACTTCATGGTTATAGTTTAGCCTCAAATTAATTCTCAAGCATCCTCGCCCCAAACTCGAAGCTGAATGTAAACTAATACCAAAGCTACAGCCATCAACAAGGTTGCAGCAGCAGCCGCATAGCCAAAATCAAACTGCGCAAAAGCTTGCTCGTAAATATAGTAAACTAGCAAGTTCGTCGAGTTCAAAGGGCCGCCTCCCGTGATGATGTAAACTTGCTCGAAACTCCGCAGGGTAAAAATAACAGTGGTAACAGTAGTAAATACTAAAGTCGATCGCAAACCGGGTAAAGTGATGTGCCAAAATTGCTGCCAATCATTCGCACCATCCAATTCGGCTGCTTCGTAGCGGTTGACAGGTATTGCTTGCAATCCGGCTAAAAATACTACCATGTTAAAGCCTAATTGTTTCCAAATACTTAACAGAATTAAAACTGGCATCGCCCAAATTGTGCTGCTGAGCCAAGGTATCGGATTTAAGCCGATCGCCCCCAGTATATAATTAATCGGGCCGTCGGTTTGAAACAGCCACCGCCAACCCAAACCGACGGCAACTAAGGAGGTAATTGAGGGGATAAAATAGGCGGTACGGAAGATTCCCCGCCCGACAAATGTCCGATTTAGCAAGACTGCTAAACCTAAGGGAACAATTAAGCTGGGAATGACCGTCGCAGCCGTAAAATATATGGTATTTTGGAGGACTTGCCAAAAATCCGGGTTGTCTAGGAGGCGCTTGTAGTTTGTTAACCCAATTAACTGGGTGCCCGATTGGGTAAAACTGCCAGTGGTAAAACTGAGGTAAAATAAATAGCCGATCGGTCCGATTAAAAAAATGCCCAGCAGCACTAAAGCTGGGGCTAGGAAAGTCCAAGCTGCGATCGACTCGTTATCCAACCAGTTAAAATGCCCGGATTTTTTGAGGGAAACCATTAGTTTGAAACTTTGAGCTTTTAGTTTTAAACTGTATCACAATACAGCGCGGTGTCACAATGAAACTTCTCGATATATTAGCAAATTTACCGTCGATCGAAACTGAGAGGCTCTTGCTCAGAAAAATTGCGTTCAATGATGTGGCGGATATATTTGAGTATGCTTCGGACTCGCAGGTGTCAGAATATACGATGTGGTCAACTCACGATTCGATCGAAGATACTAAATTTTTTGTTAAATCGCTGATTAAAATGTACAAAAGGCGAGAGCTTGTAGATTGGGGAATCGTCCACAAAGCCGAGCGCAAATTTATTGGTACTTGCGGGTTTGTAGAATGGAGCATGACTCACAGCCGCGCTGAAATCGGCTACGCGCTATCTCGGAAATATTGGGGTGAAGGATACATGAGCGAGGCTGTCAGTGCAGCGATCGAGTTCGGTTTTCGGGAAATGATGTTAAATAAAGTTGAGGGTAAATGCGAAATTAACAATATCGGTTCTGCCCGCGTGATGGAAAAAGTGGGGATGCAGTTGGAAGGAGTTTTGCGGCAGCATATATTTGTTAAAGGCAGGTATTGGGATCTCAAAACTTACGGGCTGTTGGCGGAAGATTTTCACAAACACATACAGCAACAGGCTATCGATAACTAAGTTATATATATAGTAGAATCTGACAACGATCGACTATTGACTATCAATCGCGCGAGCGGGGACGCTGGCACTAACAATTACCAACTGTCGATTATCGATGCTCGCAAGCGGGGACGCTCGTACTAACAATTACCAACTCTAAACTATCAACTCTTCTTTTTACTTATGACTGTCAACCAAGCACCTGTTAATTCCAGCGCCAGCCTGATTTCTCCAGAGATTGGCAACAGTACGCTCGCGCCTAACACCCCTCCTTTGAAATTAGGAGTTTTAGCATCGGGAAGCGGCAGCAACTTTGAGATTATTGCCAGGGCGATCGAAAACCAAGAACTCAATGCTAAAATCCAAGTATTAATCTACAACAACCCCGGAGCTAAAGCAGCAGTTCGAGCCCAAAAATACGGCATTCCCGCAATTTTGCTGAATCACCGCGAGTGCCAAAGCCGGGAAGAATTAGATACAAATATTGTCAAAACTTTGCAAGAATATGGTGTAGAATTAGTAGTTATGGCTGGCTGGATGCGCATCGTTACTGAAGTTTTGCTAGCTGCTTACCCGGACAAGGTTATGAACATTCATCCCAGTTTGTTGCCGAGCTTTCCGGGAATTCGCGCTGTCGAACAAGCGCTGGCAGCTAAGGTTAAAATTACTGGATGTACGGTGCATATCGCTCGTTTGGAAGTAGATAGCGGGCCGATTTTAATGCAAGCTGCCGTGCCAGTATTTTTCGAGGATACGCCAGAAACTTTGCACGAGAGAATTCAGGTGCAGGAACATAAAATTATGGTAGGTTCGATCGCGCTAATGGTCGATCGAATTCGCGAGGCAGAGCCTCTAGATCTGCGTTACCAGGCTCTGCCTGGTAACGAGTAACACACGAGTAACTATTACCGCTCGCGATCGGGGACGCTCGCACTCTAAACTATCAACTGTCAATCGAGCGACTGTCAACTGTCAATCGATCGGGAGTGTTGAGTGTTGAGTGTTGAGTTTTGAATTAAGAAATGTCTTTAACTCAAAATTCAAAATTTAAAACTCAAAACTTTTCTTAACTGTCAACTATCAACTGAAAAACTGATGCTGCCATTTAAATATCCCGTACCTCAAACAAATCCGCCCCGTCCGGCAAAAGAAACGCTGCCGACGATGTACGATTTACCTAGCGAAAATCCGGAGGAACCAGGTTTGCCCGACGAATTTCACGGCTTGCAGCCAGCATTATTGAGTCTGACTTTTCGCCCTGCTAATTATGCCCCAAACCAGATATTTTGCACGGGCGACATGAATCTGTATTACGACGTGCGCCACCCTCTGTGGTACAAAAGGCCGGATTGGTTTGGAGTTGTCGGAGTTTCCCGATTCTACGAATCAGTCGATATGCGCCTAAGTTACGTGACTTGGCAAGAAGGTGTTAATCCTTTTGTAATTGTCGAATTGCTGTCGCCGGGAACAGAAAAAGAAGATTTAAACGAGGTTTCAGAAATTGTACCTTCTGCTGCAGAAGCAGTAGAGAATAACGGTCAAACAATTGAGGAATCTATTGACGAGAATGCAGCTACTAACGGTCAATTAACTCAGGAGTCGCGTTCCGAAAAACCCTTAAGAAAATGGGAAGTTTACGAACAGGCGTTGAGAATACCTTACTATGTAGTTTTCAGCCGTTATACCAATAGAATGAGAGCTTTCAAATTGGAAGGAGGTCATCATCAAGAATTAGAAATTCCTGAAAATCGCGTTTGGATGGAAGAAATAAATTCAGGCTTGGGATTGTGGTTCGGAGAGTATTTCGGAGTTACAAGATTGTGGCTGCGTTGGTACGATGCTCAAGGTAATTGGATTCCTACTCCCGAAGAGCAAGCACTAGAAGTTGCTCTGCTAGAAAGCGCGCGCGCCGAACAAGAGCGGGAACGTGCCGAACAAGAACGGGAACGTGCCGAGAATGCAGAATCTCAACTGCAAGCTTTAATACAAAGATTGCGGGAATCTGACATCGATCCCGATCGATTCTTGAACAGCTAGTCGATCGAACTCCCGAGGCAGAGCCTCTAGATCTGCGTTACCAGGCAGAGCCTGGTAACGAGTAAAACGAGTAACTATTACCGATCGCGAGCGGGGACGCTCGCACTCTAAACTATTTACTGGTTCCCAGGCTGTTTACTGGTTCCCAGGCTCTGCCTGGGAACCCATGTCCCGAGGCAGAGCCTCGCGAGGGCGATCGAACAATCTAAAATCTAAAATCGCCAGGGTTTGGCAGTCGCATCGTGGCGTATTCTTGGTGAATAATCTCGAAAAAATGCTTGACTTTTTTCTCAAAATGTGCAAGTCTAAAATATTGACTTCGATCGCCCGCAGCCGCTTGAATTTCTGCTAATAAATCAGGATTGACAATCAGTTGATAGGAATGCTGGCAAAGTTCCTCTATACTATTAAATAAAAAGCCCGAACGCCCGCTTTCAACTATTTCGATTTGCCCGCCACCGTTGAAAACAATCGGGGCACAATTATTCTGCATTGCCTCGACTGTAGCCATGCCAAAATGTTCGCATCGCTGCGGATTTACTTCACCGAAACCGCAAGCGTGCCAGAAGATGCTGGCTTTAGCATAAAGCGATTTTACCTCATCGCAATTAGCGTTGACTTTAAGTTCGATCGACCCCGAATCTGGCTTTAACAAGTCTCGAACAGTTTTTAAATACGGATTTTTCGCCACGCTGCTGCCCGCTAAAATCAGCCGCCATCCTGTGAGTTGTGCGGGATAATTTGCTAGCAAACTGCGGAAAGCTTGAATCATTTCGATTTGCTTTTTCGTTCCCCCGGCTTCAAACTGTCCCACTGCTAAAATGATGTTTTCCTTCGGAACTTTCTCTGTTGCCATTTCCACGGGCGGGTACAGCAGAAAAGTTGGCTTTAAATTCCAGCGTTTGTCCAGCCATTTAACTGTAAATTGACTGTTAGCAATAATGAAAGTGTAGTCGCCGACAGCAAAATGCCGGTTGCGAAAAGCATTGGGAAAGTGGCAGACAAATATCGAAATCGGCGACAGCGGTTTAACTTTTTCGAGTTGGTTGGCGTTGATGAAAACATCGTAATTTTTGCTATCTCTGGCAATTTCATCAAAAGGATTTTCCATGTCATCCGCGATGATGCTGGAATCGATGCACTGCATTCCGCGTTTCTCGTAAAATGCCAAGGGAATAATTTTAATTTTGCATTGGGAAAGATTGAGGCCGTACCAAGATTCTAAGTCAGAAATTGCAATCGGTTTGTTAGCGATAAAAGTAATGTCTAATTCATGTTGCAGCAGCGAGGCGATAGTAGCAACATATTTTTGCCCGCCACCAATAAAATGCAAGCCGCAATCGTAAATCCCGATCGACATCGGTCGATCGCCCCGAATCACCTGCAATCGAGGTAAAATGCGATCGATCTTAATTCTGCTGTAAATTACCGCCAACCTTTCGGACAATTGTGGCAGTACGCTCGCCACAATTTCCGGTGTGTGATAATCGAGCAGTTTTTTAATGGCGACAAAGATACTCTCAAACAGAAAATCGTACTGTTTGTTAGTAAAAAAATCCGCAGTGTGGATGGCTGCAGCGAGTTGCAAAGGTTCGTGTTTTGCCAAATATAAAAAGCGATTGCGGTTGCAAAAATACTCGGTTAATTTGCTACCTTTGCTGGAACCGCGATATTCGTGATGGGCGATGGCGTTGGGAGTGTAAAACATTTTCCAACCGCGTTTTTGGCAGCGTTTGGCATACTCTACATCTTCAAAATACATGACAAAATCTTCGTCTATTTGACCGACATCTGCGAGACACTCCCTGCGAAACAGCACCGCCGCCCAACACAAACCCTCTACTTGTTTCTCTGTATCGTACTGCCCGGAATCTTGCTCGCCAAAGCCGACATCTTGCCAGTAAAAATTTTTCAGTTGCTGAATGCCAACGCTGTTGATTCGCCCGTCTTTAAACAGCAATTTGCCGCTGGCTGCACCGATTTTCTCGTTAGTCTCTAACACTTTAACTAATATTTGCAGCCACTGACTGTCAAGGGTGGCATCGTTATTTAAAAAGCCGATGTATTTCCCTTTAGCTTCTTTAATGCCGAGGTTGAGGGCTTTGGCAAAATTGTTTGCGGAATTGACAAACAGGCGAATTTGAGGAAATAGTTCGCGGAGGGAGTTAACTGAGTCGTCTTCGGAACAGTTATCGATGACAATAATTTCTAGTTGCTGTTCGGGATAGGCAAGTTTGGATAAGGATTTTAAGCAATCTTTCATTTGGCGAAGACCTTGATAATTGACTATGATTAGCGAGCATATCGGTAGGGCAGACATTTGATTTTAGGAATTTTAGATTTTAGATTTTAGATTTTAGATTTTGTTTGTAGTGAGGACTTTAGCCCTGTGAATTTGCGGACTGAAGTCCTCACTACAAACCAATTTCATTGCAGGCGATCGAACAGCCGATCGGTAATTCGATCTAATATAGCACTTTGTTGCTGCTGTACAGCTTTAATTTGCTCGATTTCAGCTTGCAGGGTGGCGATGGCTGCTTCTTGGGCTTGAATTTTGGCGGCAACTTCGGGAAATCTCTCGCTGAATTCCGATCGCACTTCTTTCTCTAAATTTTCGCGATCGGCTTGCATTTTTTGCAGCTTTATGCTTAAAGTTTGAACGACGCGGGTATTGGCAAAATTGTAAATAACTTGGCGTTCGAGTATCGGTTTGAGTAATTTGCGAACAAATTTTCTAAGTGCAATTACGACGGCACCGAACCGCCTTTGATAAGAAGTAATTGGGATATTGTAAATGTCAAAACCAGTTTTTAAAATGGCGATATCTTCGTCATCTTCTTCCAGGGAGAGATTGCCATTTCCGCTTTCAGATAGTGGCGTTTGGGCAATCCCGATTCGCGGTTCCAAAGTTTGTCGCAATTTATCGATTATCTGTTGGGTTGGTATCTCTTCGCTGTCCAATCTTTCACCTCATGTTTGCGTCTTGCTGCAGACTGAAGTCCGCACTACGAACTCTTTTGATTGCGGCCGATCGACCGAACACGATCTGACATCTTACACCACTTTTGTGAAACCGGGTTTCTGGCAAAGACTCCTCAACAGCCATCGCGTTAGGATTCTTTACGTTCATTCGCAAAACTTATTAATTTTGCCCGATCGTGACTGCAATTCAAAAATAATTGAGAATTATTCTTAATTAACTGACGGATTTAGTGCATTTGAGAGCTTGACTAAAAAAAGTAGTTGTGATATCTTAAAAAAATATTGTATAATTCAGGCATCGTTTAACTTAAATTTTTACTTTGATTGTCGATTAAAAAGATTGAGCAGCTAAACGGAAAGCACGATTCAGCCCGATTCACTAATTGACGGGTGCCAGAGCTTTTTCCTTTGCCACTGGTAATCCGAGAACCCGGACACAAGCCCAACGAGGCAGGGGTTTAAACCCCTGCCGGACCCTGCCGGAGTGCTAAAAACCCAACTACTTAGAACCAAAAACCTCGCGCACTCGATAAATCGGCCGCCCTTGGGATTCGTGATAAGTCCGCATCATCAATTCACCCAGCAAACCAAAACAGAATAACTGCACGCCAGTTAACAGCAAAACCACAGCCAAAATCAACAAAGGACGGTTGCCAATAGTTTGACCCAATCCCAATTTCAAGAAGGTTAAATAAACTCCTAAAGCCGTTCCCAAAACCATAGAAATCATTCCCAACAACCCGAAAACGTGCATCGGTCGAGTGAGGAACTTTTTCATAAAATAGATAGTCAGCAAATCCATCAACACTCGAAAAGTCCGCCAAATTCCGTACTTGCTTTGACCGAAGCGGCGCGCGTGATGGCGCACCGGAATTTCTGCAATTCTCGCCCCTTCAATAAACGCCAAAGCCGGCAAAAATCGGTGTAATTCTCCATAGAGATTTAAGTCAGCAACCAATTCCGATCGATAAGCTTTCAAAGAACACCCGTAATCGTGCAAGCGCACGCCCGTAACGCGAGCGATCAGCCAATTAGCCATCTTAGAAGGAATCAACCTGCTGATAGTATTATCTTGGCGATTTTTGCGCCAGCCGCTGACCAAATCGTAACCCTCATCCAACTTTGCTAACAGCAATGGAATGTCTGCCGGGTCATTTTGCAAGTCGCCATCGAGGGTAACAATTACGCGACCGCGAGCTCGATCGAACCCAGCAGACATGGCAGCAGTTTGTCCGTAATTGCGGCGCAAAATTACAGCGCAAAGGTCATCTCGACGACCGGTCATTTCCTTAAGAAGTGCAGCAGAACCATCCTTAGAACCGTCATCGACACAGATAATTTGATAGGTCAATTCAGATGCTTGCAAAGCAGACGCGATCGCTTCTATTAAATGAGGCAAACTTTCCACTTCATTGTACACAGGCACCACTACCGAAACATCAGGAACAATCTCAACACCCTTCTGTTGTTCCGCCAACTTTTCCAAAAATAATGCAGCGTCCATTGCTTTGCCAAATAACAGCTCTAACTCACACCACCAACAATTATAAACCAAAATTGCAATTAAATACAGCAGGCGATCGACCACTCAGTCAGCAGTCAAAGGAAGAAGGAAGAGGGAAAGAGTGGGGGGAGGGACTAGAGGGGGAGAGTAGGAGAGTGAGAGAATTACCAATTACCAATTACCAATTGTCTTTTCGTCAACTGTCAACTCTCAACTACTTACCTCCCTGATAACTTGCCACTACTTTACCGAATCCCCGCAACTGCCGGTAATATATTTGACCGACCTTACCGCCATTTTCCGACAAAATATCAATCCCGATACCGTTGCGACCTTGGACAATTCCCGAACTGTGAATGTAACGATTATCGCCCATATACAATCCTACATGAGTAGCCTTTTGGGGCGTTCCAAAAAAAACTAAATCCCCCGGCTCTAAATTATCGATACTAATAGATTTAGTAAAAGCTTCCTGTTGGTAAGCATCCCTCGGCAGCCAGATGCCCGAAGCCACAAAAGCAGCTTGCATCAATCCAGAACAGTCATAATTCGGCGCGACTGTACCGCCCCAAAGATAATAGTTAGATTGGAACATGGCGTAACGGGTAAAAGCAATAACATCAGGCAACTTTTCCCTAATTTCCGCTTCAGAAAACACCTGGGGATGATAAAAATTTTGTGCGACATCCAGCAAGTGCATATCTCGAACATTCACCCATCCCGGATAATCATCTTCGCACAGTCGCACCATCACAGCAGCCCGATCGAACTCTGCATTTTCTCCCCCATTAATCGGAGGGTACTGCTGTAAAAAGTCTTCATTTCTTCCCTCATTAACCAGCGGTAACTGGGGATTAAAATCAAGATTGCTCCCCCCCTTAGTAAGGGGGGACTGGGGGGAGTCGATCGCGCGCAAATCAAGATTGCTCCTCCCTTTACTAAGGGGGGGCTGGGGGGGGTCGATCGGGCGCAAATGCCGCCCGGCCGCCATCTGAGTAGCCAAACGATCGCACTTCGGGGAATCGTAAATATTTATGTGCGATCGCGCTCGATACTCCACAGTGTTAGATAATTGGTAATCGGTCATTTTGTAACTCAAAACTCCTCAGCCGTAACTCTTTAAATTTCCCATGACATTTTTCCGCCAAGACGAACTATTAACAACTCAGGGCAATAGCATAATAGAGGCAACTGCAGCAGAATTTCCCGAATTAACGGGCGATCGAATAGCCATTACCTGGATAGTTTACGATCCGCCGGTGCGAGTCAATACAGGCGGAGCACTCAGCCCCGAAGAATTTTGGAAATACCAACCCAGAGGATTTGGCGCGCGCGCTACAGAAAGAATTTATCCGGCCAGCATCGTCAAATTATTCTACCTGGTTGCCGTCTGGGAATGGGTGCAAAAAGGGATGATTCAGACATCGCCAGAATTAGAACGAGCAGTTAGAGATACGATCGTCGATTCCAGCAACGATGCTACCAGTTTAGTAGTAGATGTCCTCACCGGCACCACCAGCGGCCCGGAATTGCCTCCCGGCCCCTTTGAAACTTGGAAACAGCAGCGCAACATCGTCAACCGTTACTATAAATCATTGAATTGGCCGGAATTAGAAAATATTAACGTCAATCAAAAAACATGGTGCGACGGTGCTTACGGTCGGGAGCGAGCATTTTTGGGAGAATTAATGGAAAATAGAAATATGCTAACTACGAATGCAGCGGCGCGTTTGCTGCACAGTATAATTGGCGGTGTCGCGGTTTCTCCAAAAGGATCTCAAGAAATGATGGGATTGATGAAACGCAGTTTGGAACCCTCTGAATTAGAGGCAGATCCCGAAAATCAAGTTACGGGTTTTTTAGGTGGCGGATTGCCAATAGAAGCAAAACTGTGGTCAAAAGCCGGACACACAAGTCAAGTGCGCCACGATGCAGCTTACATTGAAATACCGGATGTGCGACCGTATTTGTTAGTCGTATTTACTGAAGGGAAAGAAGCTAGCAAGAATGAGAAGGTTTTGCCTTTTGTGTCGCGGCAGTTTGTCGGGGCGATGAAAGCACTTTAGGGAAACATATTAGCGTTAAGTTCGCCGCGTTTAAAGAGATGGCAGTTGTCGCATTCGGCTAGAATTGGGAAGCGCATTAACCTGAAGTCCGCCGGGGGTTTAAACCCCTGTCGAGCGAGCGAAAGTCGGTTTCAACCGAGTGAAGAAGACCGTCATGAACCCCATGCCTAAAGGCAGGGGCTTCTCGCTCGTTTTTCTGGTGAAACTTATTAGTTCGATCGACAGTAATTGCAAATACAGGAATCGCGAATAAATAATGCATTTGTATCATTACGATCGCGCATCGCTGTATATTTTTCATTGTTTCTGCAACCTGCAAAAAAAACGATGCACGATCGCCCTGCCACAGCCACACGAAAGTTGAATAACGGCTAGAATAAATTTGGTGATAGGATTTGAACCCGCGACAGATCGATCGCAAAAAAATACACAACCACTTTGAGGTAGTTGTGAGAAGATTAGAATAAAGCTGGTGACAGGATTTGAACCCGCGACAGGCTGATTACAAATCAGCTACTCTACCAACTGAGTTACACCAGCAGACTTTTTTAATATAGCAAAGTCTTGGCAGCTAGCGCAACCCCTGCGCGAAATTTTTCCAAATTTTCCCGAAACTCTTGTTTTTCAAGGCTTAGCCGTATTTTCGATCGCCCCGATCGACCGCAGGTGCTTGGTTGAGACGGTGTGAATCGGTAGGTGTCAAATTTGGGAGATCGAATTTTTTTGCTGTAATGCAAACGGTGTCAGGGTTTGAGGCGTGCTAAGCTAAAAAACGATTCACACCATCGCTGAAACCTTTACCGAGCAAGGATTTCAGGGAAAAAGCCAGCGTCGGGTATTGACAGGTCGAAGGCTGAAATGGTACTTTTAAGATCGATTCACGGAATTGAACCTTGAAAACTAAATACACCAAGGGTTTCAAACATCAGCGGTTGCAATTCAACACACTCCCTATGAGGGATTGAAACGAAGTTTCCTTTGGTCTTACTAAGAATTTGGGAAACTTTCAAGTTGCAATTCAACACACTCCCTATGAGGGATTGAAACGGTGTGCGACATTAGTATTACTACTGCGATCGGTCCGGTTGCAATTCAACACACTCCCTATGAGGGATTGAAACTTCAAATGCTCTGAATTATCCCGGCGCGGCAAACCTCGTTGCAATTCAACACACTCCCTATGAGGGATTGAAACCATTAAGAATCTCAGTGAGATCGCCCAAGACCTCGGGTTGCAATTCAACACACTCCCTATGAGGGATTGAAACTGGCGCAGATTTTAGAAGCAGTAGCGCTTCGCAATGTCCAGTTGCAATTCAACACACTCCCTATGAGGGATTGAAACTGAGCTTAACGAGGGTTTGTCGATCGCGAGCTACAATCGCTTCGATTTCGCGTTGCAATTCAACACACTCCCTATGAGGGATTGAAACCAGCTAAGGGCAGACATCAAACGGCGGGCGATCGTCCGTTGCAATTCAACACACTCCCTATGAGGGATTGAAACTCTTACGACAATGGCATCAGCAAAACTACGATCGACTGTTGCAATTCAACACACTCCCTATGAGGGATTGAAACTTTAGCTTGGATTTCTTCTAATTTATCTTGGAGAGTTTCGGTTGCAATTCAACACACTCCCTATGAGGGATTGAAACGGTGAAGAAGCTCGCGATCGAGGGCGCGATCGAGGGTTGCAATTCAACAACTTAATTAAACAAACATCAAACTCTTCCCCTCTTTCCCTGAGAAATGGCAAGAAATGGTGAGAAATCCAGTTACAGTTTCACACCCCAACCAAACAGACACGCACCAAAACCCGGTTTCTAAAAACCCCCAAATCACACTAATCAAAAATCTAAAATCTAAAATACCCTGACATTCCCCCGTATCGTGAACTATTCTAGAGTCTGCACAGAACTACTTTGAGAAAACTGTATGAAAACAACCCGAATCTCTCGCCTCACCGGTATTTCCCTCGCAGCCCTCATGCTAGCCAGCGTTTCCGCCAACGCCCTCCCCGCACCAACCACCACCCAGCCAGAAACTCACCTCGCCCAAGCAAATCAGAAAAAACGCCTCGTCGTGATGGACTTCGACTACGGCACCACCAACAGTTACTACACTTCCTACAGGGGAATCGGCGCAGCCAAGGGCATCAGCGAACTGCTAATCAACGAACTCGTCAACAACGGCACTTATACAGTAGTCGATCGCAGCAGGCTCGAACAAGCTCTCAGGCAGCAAAATCGCAGCGGCACCATCGATGCAGCCACAGCCGCCGAAATTGGCAAACAGTTAGGAGTTGATGCGGTACTCATCGGCACGATTACCCGCTTTAATATCGACAGACAATCAGGCGGTGGCGGTTTTATGGGCATCGGTGGCAGTTCCCAAAAAACTAAAGCTACGGTTCAAATTGACGTGCGATTAATCGGCACGGCTACGGGAGATATTCTGGCCACTGCTAGGGCTATGGGAGAAGCGAATCAAAGCAATTCCAGTATTTCGGTTGGGGGTATCGGCGGCAGTTCCGGCAGCAGCAATGAGGATGCTTTGTTGAGCGAAGCTGTTGACAAAGCTGTCAATCAAATGGTAACAAAGCTCGCTGAAGTTGCGAAGAAATTGCCCTAGCAAATATTTCATAAATACTGTTTGTATTGAGGGCTTTAGTCCTCAAATTTTGATGGGGACTGAAGCCTGCATTACTGTTAACAAGAAGCCAGATACAGCAAGTGTGTTTCTGCAAATCATTAAGAAGAATCCCCGTCGCTTGAGGGCGGGGAGTAGGTCAAAAACTGATTAATTAGCGTTAGGATTTGGAGCTGGCTCAATGCATTTTCCCTGTCGGTCTGGCTCGGGATTGGGATTTGTCAATACTTTAACAAGAGCATCTTTTTCTTGAATCCAGCCAATTTCGCCAGCTTGCAATTGAGAGATTTCTTTTTCAACTGGTGGCGTGACTGCAGGAGTAGGAAAAGAAGTTGCTGAGGCCAAAGATTCCTTAGTTTCAGGTTTTTCCAACCCTGATAAATCTTTAGGTGATTTGGGTGTTAGAGAGTTCGATCGCCCGGTTTCCGGAAGCGAACAAACTTTCAATTCCAGCCAATTTCCTTGAGGCGTCAACTGTTTGTTTGTTACCAGTAAAACGCTACCTGCAGGTACAGTTCCTTTGACTTCTATTTGACCGATTTCCCCGCGCAAATCCAAGCGATCGCCCTCAGTTCCCAATTCTGCTGCAGCAGAACTTTTAATTTCTACAAACGTACCAGTTTCTAAAGATTGAACGGGTGGAGGTACTGTTTCAGAAGGAAGTTGCGGGTTGCTCTCCGCACTAACTTGACTGCGTTTGCCTAAAATCGATTCCCCGGCAGCATCGATCGCCCGACCTACCGGAGGAATGAAAAAATAAGCAAATACTCCTCCCAAACCCAACAACAATACAATTTTTAGCAATAGCGAAAAAGGGCTTTTGCCTCGTTCTGGCGGGACTAAAACCTGAGTTTTAATTTGGGAATTACTGCTGCTAGCAATTGTCTGAGGATCTGTCAAATCTGTCGGCGCATCTTCGCTATCAGCAATTGGTTCGATCGGTACATCCACGGGCGGTACCGACAGTTCTGTAAAACAGTTGCTTTCCCCGATTAAATGTGCTTGGCAGTGAATTAAAGCAACAGTTACGTTATCGTGACCGTTTTTAGTATTAGCAATTTCGATCAGGCGATCGCGCGCTTCGGCCACGGTAATTTTGCCATCTAAAATTGGCAAAATTTCAGTTTCCCAACATTCCTCAACCCGATCCTTATCGCTCAAGCCGTCGGAGCACAGCAGCAAAACGCAGTCCTCGTCGATCGGAAAGCGCTGCACGGTTGGGTGCAGGGTATTGGAAGAAGTAATTCCCAAAGCTTGGATCAGAGCTCCCGCCGCCACTTGTTCCAAAGCATCGCGATACAGGGCGTAGCCCAAACGCACCTCACGGCAAGCTACATCGTCGTCCAGAGTCACTTGGTAGCAGCCGATGCGGGTAATCCAGTAAGCCCGACTGTCTCCGATATGAGCGACGTAAAGTTCGTGCAGGTGGGCCAAAGCCATAACTAGCGTCGTTCCCATCCGCTGCCTGCCTTGACGGTGTTCGCTGTCGTTGCGGGCCGATATCTGGTCGTTAGCCGCGCAAGCCGCCCGTTCCAATTTAGATACCAGACTCAGCGAATCCCAAGTCAAGCGGTGCAACTGCAATTGATCCAGCTTTTTCCGCAGTTCGGAAATCGCTAATTCCGAAGCAACTTCGCCCCCATCTTGCCCGCCGATACCGTCGCAGACGATCGCGCAAGCTCGATCTCCCGGCGTTCCGGAGAACACCGTGCCATCTGGAGGATAGCAAGCATCTTCGTTGTGAGCGCGCGATCGACCCACATCGGTGCCCGTGGCAATATCAACCGTGCGATCGTACCACCGGCCGCACTTTGCCAAAGCTTTATCCAACTGCCCCATCAGTTGTTCGCCGCTGCGCACCTGACCGGCAACCATTTGCTGGCACAGTTGCCGCAAAAAATTCGCGCTTGCCGGGTGAGATTCCTCTACCCACTGCTGCCACAGCTTGCCCAACATTGACAAACTCGGCGGTTTGCGATCGGGCTGCAATTCCAGCAAGCGCACCAGAGGTCCTTCTACCCGCAGCAATTCAGGAGTCAGCAGCGTCGAAGCTACGCCCTGGGCGATGCAGGGCTGCCACAGTTGGGAAATTTGCCACAGCCAATTTAGCTGGCGCATCGCTGCCGCGCCTTGCCACGCATCTGCCAATTCCGGCATCAGCGATTCAGTAACTTGGACGATCGGTCCGTTTTCCAACAGCCAGATATCGCTCGAAAGCTTGCTCGCTTGCGACGATACCAGTCCGTATACTTGGGGCACGTGCAACTGATGGGCAAACAGCCTCAGGTAAGGTGTGATAAAGCTGGGAATATCTTCGGGAAGTTCCGGCAAATGTTCGGGTTGAGTATCTACTAGAAGCCGATCGCGCTTGAGCAAGTATCGACCGGCGATCAAATCCCCCGGCCGACAGCCTTTTATCTCTTCTATGTTTTCACCTACAGCCCACAAGTAGTGTTTTGGCACAGAGTTTTGCATAAGGGTTCCTCACGCCTCTCAGCTCAGTGCTGATCTGAACTATTCTAGCGCTTGAACCTCGACGGGTTGTTAACATACTCACCGCGCGACAAGTGCGGTGATTTTTGACACTCCATCAGGCGCAGCGAAGCGGAGGGGACGCTACCTTTGGTAGTCTGACTCTCTCAACCTGCCCGTTTGGAGTCGCGGCCATGCCCTGTTTTTACTTAACTTTAATACAACTTTATAGCAAACCTGTCCCCAAAGAACGAGATTTTAGCACTTCCGCTGCACTTGGCCGATTTTATCGATACATCTGCCCTCTTGGTCTTGCCAATCTCGGAGGAAATGGCAGCGATCGAGTGATTTAAAATTTTTGTTTGAGTCTGGTGTTACGATCCAGGTACTCAAAAATCACGCAAACTTGCAGGTCTCAATTCCCGGCAGTCGATCGGGCGTTTTTGCCTCATTCCTTCGTTTTGCCAGTTTAAAGTTGAGTGTTAGCAACTCCTGCAAGCTCTTATCCTGTCAGCTATGCCCTCACAAGAACCCAGCGCCTTTTCCGACAAGCAGCCCGATCCGAAACTGCCTCCGGCGGTGGATGTAGATGAATTGCTGGCGGCGATCGAGCATTCTGACGATTTTTACTGGAAAATGATGAATCTTGAGGTTTGGGCTCTAGTGGAAACGCTCGATGGCATATTTCCGGGTGCTTGGGGGGAGTTCATGACCAACCGCCAAGCTGCTGTGAAACAGTTTTTAAAGAAGGAAGAAGGAAGAAGGAAGAGTTGAGAGGGAGTTTTGAGTTTTGAGTTTTGAGTTGACAGTTGACAGTTGGGAATTGGCAATTCTCCCACTCTCCCCCTCCCCCCAGGGCTGTTTCATTTTCAAGAGCTAGTAAGAGCTTCCTATTTTAGCGGTAATGTATTTACTTTGGATGCTTTGCACTGTCAAAAAAAGACAACTACTCTAATTACTCAGTCTAAAAATGACTATATTATCGCCCTCAAAAGCCATCCAAAAAACTTGTTAAAACACGCTGTCCAGATCGCGGAGAATCAACCGCCTAAAAGTCAAACCCAATCGGTAGATATTAGTCACGGTCATAACATAGTGAGACAGGTGTCTGTCTTTGACATTCCACCACTGGTATCCTCAAGTTTGGCGAAATCAAAATGGAGTAAAATTACCAGTTTCATTAAAGTGAAAAGAAGCGGGACTCGCGGTAAAAAAGATTACGAACACCTTGCCTATTACATCAGCAGCTTGTCAGAAAATTCCGAAATATTTGCCTCAAAAATTCGCGGACATTGGCTCATCGAAAATCAGTTACATTGGGTGAAAGATGTATTTTTCAAAGAAGATACTTGGCCCCGACATAATGAAATAGCAGTCACTAATTTATCGCTCCTGAAAACCATTGCTCTGAACTTTTACCGATTTTTAGGCTTTTCATCATTAAAAATTGGTCACAGGTGGTTAAACTATGAATTAAAAAAGCTCATAATTTTACTTACTTAAAAGTATATATTAGCTCGACCGTCACCTCCAAATTA
>JALOON010000101.1 GCA_025454405.1 Oscillatoriaceae cyanobacterium Prado104
TCGCAAACCCTCGTGCCCTGAAATCATTGATTCTTTGTTAGCTGATTTTCAATAATCGAGGTCTATCGTCAATAAGCACCCGATCTTTTTGCATGCTACAGAGCCGGCAACAATTGCTAGAAAGCTTATGGGACAAGGGGTTTAAGATTGTTAAGAAAGATGTTTATAAAGCATAGCTTTTTAAGGGGGATTTAGGGGGATCTAGGCTCAGACAAAAATGAGATTTTCCAAAGGTTTTAGATGCTTGTTGACGCGCATCAATACACGTAGTAGATCGCGATGCCAACCAATTACCAATTACAATTAACGATTACCAATTACCAATTACCAAATTAGAAAATATGCTGACTTCTACGGATTTTAGCGGCTTGTTAAATCAGCGATTTTTCCAAAATTTCTTGCCGGTGCCGGCGACGAATTCTCTGAATCTGGGACAGATGACGCCAGATTTTGAGCTGCCGGATATTACTAATGATAAATTGGTGAGATTGTCTAATTATCGGGGCGATCGACCCGTTGTTCTAGCTTTCACTCGGATTTTTACTGAAAAGCAGTATTGCCCTTTTTGCTTTCCTCATATTAAAGCTTTGAACGAAAACTGGGAAAAATTTGCCGATCGCAATATAGAATTATTGATGGTGACGAGCACGGACGATCGGCAAAGCCAAATTGTGGTAAGAGATTTAGGGTTAAAAATGCCCTTGCTGAGCGATCCTAGCTGTCGGGTATTTCAGGCCTATGAAACAGGTCAAGCTTTAGGAGCTCCTTTGCCAGCTCAATTTGTTTTAGATGAAAATGGCAAACTCTTGTTTAAACATTTGTTTTCTTTTATAGACCACAATGCTAGTGTAGAAACTTTGTTGCAAGCTATCCCTAAATAGAGAGACCACATTGCCAATTTGTGTTAACAACTAGGTAATTCATCTTGGATCGCTCTTCGCTTGTACGTGGTGGAACGCGATATACAGCACTTTTCAGTTATCTGAGGTACAGAGAAACCGGGTTTCTTCAAGAAACCCGGTTTCTAGGGTGTGCATCATAGCCTACAAATAATACTTTACAGAGTATTGAACTTGAGGTGACGATCGAGGAATTAGATCGCGGTGTGAGTTTTGGGCGATAAATGAAGTAAGCTAGAGACAAAGGTTTCAAAATAGATGAAAACTTCATAGAGTCGCAGTGGTTATGAACTGGAAAGCACACATTCACTCAAATCCTAAAATTCTGCTTGGCAAGCCTGTAATTAAGGGGACACGAATATCCGTGGAGTTCGTTTTAGGATTATTTTCAGAAGGTTGGACGCAGCAACAAGTTCTAGAAAACTACCCAACACTTAATCCTGAATCTATCCAAGCTGTGTTTGCTTTCGCGGCTGAATGTCTCAAAGAAGACGTATTTTACACACCTTTACTATTTGCAGAAGCAAGTTAATGCGGTTTCTGGCAAATGAAAACTTTCCACTACAGAGTGTGCGACTGCTACGTCAAGCGGATCTTGAAGTCGCTTCAGTAACGGAGGATTCTCCAGGAATTGAGGATTCCGAGGTTTTGGCTCGTGCGGCGGATGAGCAACGGGTAATTTTGACTTTCGATCGCGATTATGGCGAACTCATTTATCGCTTGCGGTTGCGATCGCCAAGGGGTGTCATTTATTTGCGGTTTCGTCCTCACACGCCGGAAGAACCAGCATCAATATTGTTAAATTTATTACAAATCGAAGGATTGAAATTTGAGGAACGGTTTACGGTGGTGGATCGCGATCGAATTCGTCAACGCCCGTTACCGTAGTTTTTTAAACAGCCATTAGTGTTGCAGTTGTGGCGATCGCAGAATTAGATAGCGGTGTGAATTTCGATCGATAAATGAAGTAAGGTAGAAACAAAGGTTTCAAACAATTTTAACCAATGCCAGCATCCGTTGCTTATCTGTTTGACAGAATCACAGTGAACCCAAGACAATGTGGCGGTCGTCCCTGCATCCGGGGAATGCGGATTCGAGTCATCGATTGGTTCTCAGTATATGACTTGGGAGGGAGAAGTAAGGATCTATTCTGAAATACAAGTAGATGCTGTTTGCCCTGAATATCAACTTCCTTACAGGTAAGTCAGAAGCGTTTGTAATTCCCTACCCGGAATGCCTAACCACGAAATAACATTGTCTAGGTTGGGTTTCGTTCCTCAACCCAACCTAATTGAATATCCGATCGCAGTTTCGATCGCCAATTCGATCGCCGGTTTTTTCGACACAGAAACATTAGCTTTCGTAGATTGCCAACTAGGACGCGGGCAGTAAAACGGAGATAACGGACGTTTTGTCAGTCGATCGGCGATCGAATTAGTTCGTAGTGTGGACTTTAGTCCGCAATCTGGAAACGGACTGAAGTCCGCACTACAAACTGTTTTAAAACAGAAAATCTGTCGCGTCGATCGCCCCTACCGGCACTCCGATTAAGGAAGCTAAAACTTGCCCGTTCGATGCTAGCTTAATCGAAGTTACATCATTACTTTGACTAACATCTAATTGCGCAAAAGTCAAGCCATTAGTGAGGAAAATCGCATCTTTTCCATCCTCAAAATCGACAATTGTATCGATACCAGAATTGGCAGATAGTAAGAAGTAATCGCTACCCGCACCTCCAATTAAACAATCATTACCTAAGCCACCAATTAAGGTATCGTTGCCTTTGCCGCCGTAGAGAGTATCGTTACCATCACCACCGATAATACTGTCAAACCCTCGATCGCCCAACAAGATATCTTCACCGTTACTGCCAAGCAGAGTATCATTACCCTTGCCGCCGTAAACGCTGTCGTCGCCGAGGCTGCCGTCAATGGAATCATTGCCGCGTTTGCCACTGATGAAATCGTTAGCATTACCGCCAATCAGAGTATCATCTTCATTGGTACCGATCGCCGAATTGACAGAATCCTCGATCGAATCGCTGACAGGTACAATATCACCAGTTGCGATCGGAGTAGCAGGTTCTTCAGGTGCAGCAATGCCTTGAATTTTCGCATCTAAAGCAGTACTGGTATTTTCAGCAACTACTTCAGCAATCGGTTTGATACCCGCAGCAACTTGTTTTAAATCGATCGCAGTATCGCTGAGTGCAACTTTTTGAACGCGTGCAACTTCGCCAGGAATCCAATCAGGCAAAAAGTTAGAAATCGCTCGATCGACCTTTTGATTTGCCTCTACCATTACCTCAGCAACTTGCGGGGCAATTAACAGTAATTGTTGGCTGTTCAGATTCGAGTCAACCTGTTTGGTATTGGTAACAGCTTTCTCGATAATTGTTGACAACTGTGCCGGATTAGTTAAATCCAACTCGCTACCGGATTGAATTTGACTGGTTATGGCACTGACAACAGCTTTGTTAATCGCTGGAAAACTAGCGGTAGCAGCGCCGTCAATAAAAGTGGCTGTTTGGGTAATTAAGTTTTGCACTTTTACCATTGCTGCCAAAGTTTCCACGCCGCCGGGTAAATTGTCTTTTGTCGAGACAATTGGATCTAAATCTGTCAAATCAACACTTGCTGGAATCGCCAAAGCAGTTTTAACTTTCGATTCCGCTTCATTTTGGGAAATTCCCTGCTGCATCAAATCTGCTACCAGAGTCGTCAACAGCGTGACTACTGTAGAATCTGGCGGTGCAGATACAGGTGTTTCCAGAGGCAAACCAGTCGCAGTGTCGAAGCCGCCAACAGCAGTTATATTGCCTTCTTCTGGATCGATTTGACCGTTTTTGTTAGTGTCAAAAGTCTCAATGGGGATATCTAGTTCGTATTCACCATTGGCATCAGTAGTCGTCGAGGGTTCGTTGGCATCGAGAATGCTGTTTTTGTTGCTGTCCAAGAAGACATTTGCACCGGCGATGTAAGCATCAATAATGACGCCTCTAGATGTAATGCTCACAGGAATGAGATCGATCGCAGTTGCACCAGCTTTGTCGGTTGCTGTTAACTTAATCTCGAATGCTTGAAGATTGGAACTTTTGCCGCTGAAAGTGCGAGTATTTGGATTGAAATTCAGCCAACTTGGCAGGGGATTTCCGTTACTCAGAGTAGCTGAATAAGTGAGAGTATCTCCCGGATCGGAATCTGTGAAGGTATTCTGCGGGAAAGTGTATTCAAACTGCGATGAATTGCTTACCCGGAGGTTTCGATAGTGCCACGGGGTGGTATCCGGGCCGTAATTGAGTACCGGCGGGTGGTTGATGTTTGGAGTTGGAGTGGGTGCAGGTGTGCCTGTAGGAGTGGGTGCAGGTGTGCCTGTAGGAGTGGGTGCAGGTGTGCCTGTAGGAGTGGGTGCAGGTGTGCCTGTAGGAGTGGGTGCAGGCGTTTCTGTGGGAGTTGGCGCGGGCGTTTCTGTAGGAGTGGGTGCAGGTGTGCCTGTAGGAGTGGGTGCAGGCGTTTCTGTGGGAGTTGGTGCGGGCGTTTCTGTGGGAGTTGGTGCAGGCGTGCCTGTGGGAGTTGGCGCGGGCGTGCCTGTGGGAGTTGGTGCAGGCGTGCCTGTGGGAGTTGGCGCGGGCGTGCCTGTGGGAGTTGGCGTTGGCGTGCCTGTGGGAGTTGGTGCAGGCGTGCCTGTGGGAGTTGGCGCGGGCGTGCCTGTGGGAGTTGGCGTTGGCGCTGGCGGTGTCGGTGTTGGCGGTAATGCAGCAGTGTAAGTCACGGTATTGTCTGTACTCGTGCTCGCGGTATTGGCATTACCTGCTAAATCTGTGACTGCATTCGCATTGATGCTGGCAACAATATTGCCGTCGCCTGTCATGCCGCTGACTCCTAAGGTGTAAGTAGGGCCAGTGCCGGATATGTTAGCTGTTAAAGTTCCCGCTGCTGCACTTCCCGTGAAGCTAATATCTGAGGCATCAAAACCTGTTACTTCTTCGCTGAATGTGACTGTGAAGTTAATGGTTGAATTGCCAGTCGGATCGGTTTGTGTCGCGGCTTGATTAACGGTAACAGTCGGAGCAATTGTGTCAATGACTATTGCTTTATTTGCACCTAGCGAATTGGCTGCACCGGGACTGGGTAAAGTCAATACAGCATTATCGTTTTTGGCATTCAGGATAGTACCGCCGTTGAGAGTAAGCGAAGTTGTCGATCCGTAGTCTAAATCGAGACTGTTATTTCCGGCTGCAACTGTGTAATTAAATGTCAGGGTATTGCTGCCGCTGCCGCTGACATAATTGGCAACTGCATCGGTGGTTCCTGTTTCTAAGATAAGCTGCGGCGTCCCCGTAACTGTGACTGGTTGGGAGAGTGTGACTGTAATGGGAATGACTTTACCAATACCGTAAGTACCGTTGGCTTCTGTTGAGCTGATATTGGTAATAATGGGCTCGTTGCTAACGGTGATGCTGGCAGTTTCTACCGCACTGCTGAACGGACTTGAAACACCGTTAATTTCTAAGTCTTTGGCAATGTCAACATTCGCTGGACTGGCGGATGGGTATGTGATATTACCTAATCGATCCAATGTTCTAATTTGATCCCAGGCACGGAAGGTAATAGCGTTGCTGATATTTCCGGTGTAACCGTTGTTGGGAATAAAGCGAATGCGGGTAGTGGCATCGGATGGCAATAAGAGTGGATTGCGATCGATTCCCGGATCTGTAGGGAAAGCAAAATCAATCCAATTTGTACCATCTGCGGTGTATTGCCAGCGGCCATTGGTTGTGTTTAAATCTGTAATCGCAATGCCGCGGGGACGGAGGGAAATTGCATCATTTGGATCGGTGATTTTTGTGCCGCCGAGTCGATCGATTAATTCAGAGATTAATGTCCCGCTATTATTTGGATTGTCAGGTTGAGTGGCGGTCAAATAAGGCGCACCCGAATTATCCAACACTGGGGAGTCGTTGACGAGGACCGTGACTCGACTTCTGTTGTACTGCGGGATATTTTGATAGAAATAACCAGGTTGATAGTCGTAGGAGTTGGTGTAGCCATCAGTGGCGCTGTAATAGAAGAAGTCAATGTCGTTGAAACCGGGTGCTGGAGTATAGGTGATGCTGCGTTTGGGGTCAATCTCAATGTCCGAAACAGAACCGTTAATATTGAGGGCATTGGGATTGTTAAAAGGATTGTTAAAAGGATCGTTATAGGGATCGCTATAGGGGGGATAGTAGCCGTAGTTGCTATTATTCGATCCCCAAATCCGGCCGATTTTGGTGGACGGTTCGCCACCAGGATTGGCATTACTAGCAAATATGATGTTATTTTTGCTATCGATCGCGATCGCAGCACCATAACCACTATAGGGCAAGTAATTGTTAGTCAAAGTCGGATCTTCAGTGCCGTCGCTATTCAACCTGACAATCCTGTTCTGATCCGCTACTACTATCTTGCCGTTGCCGTCAACAGCGATCCGAGAGGTTGAACTACTTGGTAGGCTGGGATTGAAAGTAGTATCTAAAGTGCCGTCGCTATTTAATCGGATTAGATAAGGGTTAATCGGCTGTCCGTTAATAGCCATAAAACCGATGACTGGATCGTATGCTATCGGCTGTCCGCCAACACTGCTGAATTGCCCGTTAACTAATAGTTTGCCATTAGCATCAATAGCTATCCCTTCAACTCTTGGATAAGCAATGATGTTGGGGTCGAAAGTTGTATCTACCGTGCCGTCGCTATTCAAACGAGCAATATTGTTACGCTGCCGCCCGCCGATTTGGGTGAATGAACCTCCTATGACAGGGTTATTATTAGCATCGATCGCGATCGCTCCGAACCCATCTCCTTGATTATTCTCATTGATAAAAGAAGGATCGATAGAGCCGTTATAGGCGTTTAATCGAGCAACATTTATGCCAGGAGATATATCATTTTTTGGCCAGATTAAGTTGCCGTTAGCATCTATTGCAAACCGATTTCCAACCCTTTCCCCATAAATGTTGCTGGGTGTCCCGTAAGGGTTGTTGGGGTTGCTAGAGTTGAATGTCGGATCTACTTTGCCGTCGGTGGTATTCAATCGGACTAAATTTCTGCGATCGAGTCCGCCTATATTGATAAAATTGCCACTTACGATGGGGTTGCCATCATCACCGATCTCGATGTCGCTAACTACAGGAAATTGCTGAGGATCGTAAGAACCGGGAGAATAGAGATTCGGATATCCTGTAGCATTCGGATTGAAAGTCGGATCTAGCGTTCCGTCACTATTCAATCGAGCAATATTATTGCGGGGTTTTCCAGCAATCTCAGTAAATTTTCCTCCTACATAAATCCAGTCGTTAATAGCAGCATAACCGTAGTTTTGGGTTGGCGTAACAAAACCGTAGTTATATGGATCTGTTGGAGGAATATATCCTGGGTATATCTCTAATTGAGAGACATTGTTAACTTTCAGAGGTTTTACACCGCCTAAATCGTTTGCCAAAACGTTAATTGCAACACTGCGCGGATTGACATTTGGAGGTAGATTATAGGGGTCTAGCGGAGCGACAGTGATGGCTGCCCTGTCCGGTTGCGTGACTATGGGTCCATTCCCAGTAGTGACTTTCCCCAGACGAAATGTAGAACTTCCTTGGTCATTACTGTCCCCTAAAAATACCGATCCATATCCGTAGGAATCGACATAGGGATTGAAAATAGGAGAACTTGCTGTTGGCTGGAATAAGTAGTCGCGCAGCGGCCCTGTTAAAATTGGAGTTGAGGAGTCATTAACAAAGAGTTTGTACTCGTTATTTTTGACATTCAGCGCGTACTTGTTAAATGACGCAAGGTTAAATCCAGCAGGAAGTGTTGCGGTTTCAGCAGGGACAAAGTTATTGGTAGTGGGGGTTGATTGAGCAAAAATTCCTGTGGATTTGAAACCCAATTCTACACCAGGAGCAATGACGCTGAAACCCGATCGATTTGCTTCGCTAGTTTCTGCGGTAATTGCCACGTTAAACAATAGGGTATAGCCATTGAAGCGATCGAGTCTTCCTAGTTGTGGAACATTTCCGATATTTGGATCGTAGGGTGGTTGAGGCGGCAGAAATATGTCTTGATTAGAATAACCTGCAATGCCTGTATTTCCTCCGGAGATGCTGGCAGTATTGATGCTGATATTTGGTGAAAATGCACCGGTGTTTAAAGTAGGGGGATTTGTACTATTAGGGTCTGGTGTTTGTAAGTAACGCAGCCTGAGTAGCTGTTGTGATCCTATTTCTGGAGGTGCATTTTCAGGTAATTGAAATACTCCTATGCCGTAGCCGTAGCCGGAGCCATAATAGCTAGGAGTTGAAATGTTTGTGATGCCGTCGTAGAGAGTATACTTGCTGAGGACGCGATCGTAAGCTGCTAAAGTTTCTGGTTTGAATGCTAAAGAGGCAGAAATATCTTCAGTTGTGTATTCCAATTCCCAGTCTCCGCCTTGGGCTGCACTGCCAGTGAGATTGGTAGATGCGGCAATATTTGCTCCTGTTAGTGCGGCAATCCGCTGGAGTAAATGAGCGCTATCTGCGCTTGTTTCAAAAGAGTCTAATTCGCTGGTTGAATTGGCTTCTGAGTTAATGCTTTCCGATGCAATTTCTGCTGCTACGTTGCAACCGTAAATCAGGATGTCTGCATCAAGATTTAAAGCGTGCCGCCACTGCCGCAATTGTTTGCGATAAATTTCTAGGTTGCGGCTGCACAATTGGGTTTTGCCGAGTTGCAAGCAGCCGGGACTGCCGTGAGAAACGATGTGAATGCTGTCAATTTTGGTGCGATTTGTTAATACTTGGGTGATTTGCGCGACTCCATCGGCGCGGGAGTCGATGACTACTGCTTCGGTTCCGGGCGTGACGCCTGCTACCAGGATTTGATAATCTTCGACTTGGCTGTCGATAAATGCGATCGATCTTGCGGGTAGTTGGCTGGTTGATTTGGTTGACATAACATACCTCTTTGATAGTTGATAGTTGATAGTGCGAGCGTCCCCGCTCGCGATCGACAGATAGTGCGAATGTGTAGTTAATTGCCGATTTAAAAGTTAGTGAAATCGGCAATTTATTGCCGTCTGTCAAATTAGCTGAATCAGTGAGAGTATCTCCCAGGTTTCATCGTCAAGAATCGTTGTTGTGTCACTACTCGCGGTTAAATTTGGGAGAGAGCTTAACGCCTCCGGATTTGACAGAGTGACGGTAATAGTTTTTGTCGGTTCTGCTCCGATCTCACCGATGACATCAACGGTAACCATATGCGATGATTCTCCTGCTTCAAAAAGCATTACATTTGTTGCGAGGGTTTCTTCAGAAGTGTCCCCTTCATTGACGTGGAAATCGATAACTGTTGCTTCTGTTTGGTAGACAACGCCCGCGATCGCGCTTAGATAATCTTCTAATTGACTGTCCGTAGATGCGATCGATTTTCCGAAAACTTGGTTGGTTGATTTGCTTGACATAACATACCTGCCCTGTGCGAACAATCGCAAAACGTGAATTAGTAGATCTAAATAGATCGAAAAGTGCAATAAAAATCCTCTGAGGTTTGAAAAATTAAACCTATGTCATGGAACCTAAGGTTCGGTCAAAAACATCCGGGTTTTTTACCTCATGTCGGGAATAGAGTGAAAGATTTTTAAACAGTTGGCACTCGACAGTTGACAACTTGGTAAAAAATCCGATCCCTGACCTAACGCCAGCCCTCTTTGAATTGCAATTTATAGCTTTGCACCCGCTGACAAAAATCAATCGAGTCAATCTCTGTGAATCAAATATAAACACCAAAATCGCGCCTTTACAAAATATTTACAAATCTAAACAATTAATTGGAAACTAATTTAATTACCAGGATTAATCGCAACTAAGCAAGAAGAATTATTATGATAATTCATGAGGAAATATGAGGTTTGTTAGCAAGAGAATCGATCGCTCTCGATCGAAAATGAAGGAAATATGAGGTTGAGTAGCAGGAGAATCAAGAAATCCTGAGGAAAACTGAGGTTGGTGAAATCCCAAATAGATCCGAGTTCGATCTAGCTGATGAAATCGAATTTTTGAGTCCGCTTTTCACCAAACAAGCATGAGTAAAAATACTTGAAAGTAGTGCGATCGTCCCCAATAACTGTGTCAGAATAAATACGGATGCCAATTATTAGGGCGGAATACGGTGAGGTTAGATCGAGCTTATCTTTGGCTAGATCTTGAATGTAGCGAGTAAGAGTCTCAGGCGATGTCGTCTTCCAAAGGTCGATCGAGCAAAATTGAATTGAGCATCTTTGCGTCTCATCCCGAGTTGCTGAGAGGCTTAGATGCGTGGCTGCAACTGGGTTTGCTGTCGGAAACTGAAGTTAAGCAATTGTGCCGCCAGTATTTAGTTTGCCAGTTAAAGGAACAACAGACCGATCGAGCGGTAACTGAAGAGCTAGCGCCCGCTTACATATCTGCACAAAAAGTACCCGCGGTATCAGCGCCCGCAGCATTACCCAGCACTGCAAAAAGCGCTGCTGTGCCTGCAACAACCCCTCAAATTCCTAATTTCATGTTTCAAATGTTGCACTCGCTGATGGCAGAAATTAGCGTGGTGTGGCTGCTATTTTTAGGGGTATTTATGGTAGTTGTCTCCTCTGGAGTTTTAGCTGCCAGTCAGTGGGAAAAGTTTCCGGCTGCGGGACAATACGGAGTTTTACTGGCTTATACTTTAACATTTTGGGCGATCGGCAGTTGGGCAAACAAACAGCAAAACTTGCAATTAACTGCTCAAACTTTGCAAGGGGTGACGCTGTTGTTGGTGCCGATCAATTTTTGGGCGATGGATACTTTTGGGTTGTGGCGGTATCCTGGAGATTGGATTGTGGCGATCGCATCTGCAGTTATTTTGACATGGATAACAATTAGAATTATTAATTATCAGTACGGACAATTTTCGGGAAGAAACGTAATTCGATCGATCGCCCTAAATCATTTGGGATTGAGTTATTTGCATTGGGGTTGGGCTTTGGCAAGCTTTCCGCTGGCGGCGGTTTATTTGGGTACAGTGGGAACTGCAGCAGCTACTGTTTATCAAGTGCGGCAGCAGTATTTGCAAGCTCGCAAATCGGTAATTGACAATCAAAGTCTAACTCCTGTCTTTGGTTCCAAACAAGATTGGATTGCTTATAAAAAAGCGATTTTAATAGCTTATTCGTTGGGCATTTTACTGAGCAGGGCAATTTTTGTCAAGGATGTAAATATTGCTGAAATGGGTTTAGCTTTGGGAATTTCCGGCACTCTTTTGGGCTGGGTGGATTGGCAAAAATATGGGAAAAATTCACCTTTTGAAAGCGATATACCGCAACAGGCTAACTCCAGCAACTCGATCGATTGGCAATTAGCTGCTGGGGGTTTGTTGGGCTTGGGTTGGCTGGTTTGCGTGCGGGAAATGCCATTACAAGCATTAGCCGTTAGCGCCTTGGCTGCGTGGTTTTTTTACAATCGTTTGTGGCGGTTTTGGCACAAGTTCGATTTGCTGGTGCTGTTTGTCATTGGACTTCAGAGTTTTTCTTTGGTGTGGCGGGTAATTCCTCCGAAAATTCAAGCCGAAATTTTCGGATTTTTAACTCAACTTACCAATTCTCAATCGACTCCTTGGGCTTTGTGGGGTGTGCTGCTGTTACCTTATTTATTTTTAACTGTAACTACGACGCAGTGGCTCTACCGCAGGAAAAAAGTGCAACTTGCGAGTTTTGGTGAAATCCTTGCTTTTTGTTTGGGAGTTTTTTTAACTGTTATTAGTTTAGCGAATCCCTGCTTGCGATCGATTAATTTATTTGCTTCTACTTTGATTCTGGGATGGGTAACGCAAAAATATGCAGTTTCTAGCAATTCAGCAAAAACTAACCTGCCTGTCTCTGCATCTAGCAAAGGTCGAGATCCGGTAAGTTTAGTTTATTTTACCCATACTGTTGGTTTGCTGGCAATCTGTTCGGGAATTGACTTGTTTTTCCCGAATCAAAAACCGAATGTTTGGGCTGCAATTTTATTGTTTTTGATGGTAGGAGAATGGAGCTTTTTTGTCAAGGTAAAAGCTGCAAATACCCGAAAAGCTGCAAATACCCGAGCTAATTCTCAAGCGTTACGCTGGCATCCTTCTTGTTGGGAAAGCGGGTGGTATTTGGGATTGGTGTTGGCAGGATTGAGCTTTTTCTTGCTGTACGGTAATTTGCGATCGCAGTGGGGTTTAATTTGGCTGGCAGTACCTTTTGCTTTGACTGCTGTTGGTAAATACAGTGAAGCAACTCACAAAAAAGTTGCTTGTACCCTAAGTTCGATCTCCCTGATATTAGCACAATTTCTAACTGCCAATTTTCCTGTCGATCGATTAATTAGTTTGGGTTTGGCAGCGGTACTGATGTCAGTCAATACTTACTATTTGCTAGAAATACCTGCGGCTGCAATGACAGTAGGATTTGGCTTGAGTTTTGCGGTGGCTGGGCTGTTACGGCTGGGATTTGTGTCGGGTTGGGATTGGGTAATTGCCGGGACGATCGCTCTTTGGTGTTTGTGGCTGCTGCGCGATGTTACTATTCGTTACGGGCGGCGGGTGCCTGCTGCTGTGCCAATAGCTAATATTTACGATCGGGCTTGCGATGGTTGGGCAATTTTACTGGCTGGCTTGCTGTTAACAACCGTTTCTATTTATTCCTTTGGCTGGCACGCGACTGCTGCATTTAATTTTAACTCATCTGTGGAACTATTCGCCGCTACTGCAGGAATAGCTGCTGCTATTATTTACCGAAGTTACCGACAGTTTTCGTCTCGGGCAATTTACGCGCTAGCTTGGTGTGTGGAGTTGCTGTTGGTAATTGGTTTAAGTTTCTTCGATCGCTCTCCAATTAATTTAACAGTTGCTAATATTGCCTTGGGATTGTCCGCGCAATTATTGGGCGATTTGTGGCGGAGGAACAACCCCGATCGCGCCATTTTACCGAGCTTTCACATTATACCTTTGGCTTACGGATTGTTAGGTTTAATGTGGCGATCGCAGACTTTTGCAAACTGGACTGGCTTAACTTCTTTGGGCGCGTCTTTAATTGCGATCGGCATCGGACGCCGCCAGCCGGAATTCAAACCTTTGGTTTATATAGGATTAATTGGCGTCTCAGTTTCTGCCTTTGAATCGCTGCTTTATCAAATGTTGCAAACACCGGAAGGAGCTTTTGGCGATGGCTTAATTGTACTGGCAACTCTCGGGACGAGTTTAACATATATCTACCGCATTTTAGCTCCTTGGCTGAGCAATTATGTAGGTGTAACTAATGCGGAATTAAAAATTTTCGCTCACTTGCACTGGGTTTTGAGCAGTTGGCTGCTGATTTCGGCTTCGGTAAATGTTATTCAATCCGGTTTGAATTTAGGATTAGTTACAGGTAGTTTGTTAGTGCAATATGCTTTATTGCAAGGGCGAAACAATCCCGATCGACTGTGGGGGAATGTTTGGATTTACTTGGGTTGGGTAGAGGCTTTTGCCATCCGGCTTTATTGGATAAATACGCCTTTAGTCAAGTATATTTCCGGCCCGCTTGGCCCTTGGAAAGTCGCGATCGGTTCGCTATTTGCCTATTTTATTTACATCTTGCCTTGGGAAAACTGGGGTTGGTCAAAAAATCCTTGGAAAATAATTGCTTCTCTAATTCCCATAATCCTGATTCTGGAAAGTCCGGCGAAGTTTTATCCTGTTAGTTGGTTGGTAGCTGCTGGGTTCTATATTTTCTTGGCTTGGGAACAGCGACAAGTACGTTTTACCTATATCAGTTTAGCAATAATTGACTGGATCTTGCTCCGGTGGTTTTCGGACATGAGATTGAGTCAGCCTGAGTGGTATTTTACGACATTGGGACTATCTTTGTTGTATGTTATGCAGTTCGATCCGCTGCTGAAATTGCCGGAACAAAAGCCATTGCGGCACAATTTGCGAATGCTGGCAACTGCGTTAATTTGCGGCATTCCTTTGTTAACTCAGGAGTATCATGGTTTAGTGGCGGGGGCTTTCAGTTTAGGTGCGATCGCGGCGGGTTTAGCACTGCAAGTTAGGGCGTTTTTATTTGTGGGAACTGGTGTGTTTGTGCTGAATGTTTTTTATCAGTTGGTAGTTTTGATATTTGATTATCCGTTGATTAAATGGGCGATCGGCTTGGCTTTTGGAGTCGTATTTATCTGGATTGCTGCTAACTTTGAAACTCGGCGCGATCGAATTGCTGCTTTCGTGCAGCATTGGGTAGGACAATTGCAATCTTGGGAGTGATCTCATGTCCGATCGAACTCATAAATTACTATAAATAAGTGATATTTTGCCAAATAGAACACTCAGTAGCACGTTGAAAATCTTTAATATTTTTAGTTGCAATAACGATCTTACGGCTGGGGTGTTCCTCTTTTAGCAGGCACCAGTGAGCCTGCAGAATACAATCTATATCAATATTTTCCGGAACTTTATTAGATTGGCTCATATTTCGGGCTTCAGCCCATAGTTCTGCCGCTTTTTCTAGTACAGCAATAGTTACTTTCTGAAATTCTATTAAGTTTCTCAGTTCGTCTAACTCTCGAACGCTTTTGCTGTTAATACTAATTAATTTGCGTCTAATTTCATAATCACAAAGATCGGAAGAAGTTACATACGCGCCTTTCGATAATAGTTTATAAAACCATTCCGTGCATTGATAGCTCTCCTTAGCCAGCTTCTCATCTTCAGACAATTTCTCATCAATAGGCGCAACCAGCAAAGCCAGAATGTTAGTGTCTAGGATTACAATCACTCTACAAGCTCCATCCTTTTTCTTTGGCAATACTTTCTATTTTTTCGAGTCGTGACTTTGCCCAATCCATTGCAGCTTGGTTCTTTTGAATTTGCATTTCACAAGTCAAAATTTGATTTGCAGAAGAATCTGTCAAACGCGATTTTTCATTAGTTCGGTGTTCTTCTATTTGCCATAATATTGCTCTAGCAGTGTTTTTTAATCTAACTAAACATGAAAAAACTGTGTCGTTTTGATTGGCTCGCTCGGGCTTTAAGTTGGCATCGTTTAAAAATGCCACTGCTATATTATTAAGGGCATCTATTAACTTTGGCGGGAAGTAGATCAGATATTTTTCTATAATCTCTGAGAGTTCCGCTATACCCGTGTAGAGCGATTCGTATTGAAGTTCTTTATCTTCTTCTTCAAGCGCGATCGATATCGTACCCATCGCTCTTAATAATTCTCTCACGCCCTCCATGTATTTTTCATGAGCTTCAATTTTTTGTCGGCTATCATTTGTTAAAAAATCACTGTATTTGGTTTTGATAATTTCTGCTACAAAAGGCTTGTATAATTCATAATAATAGATATCAAATTTCTGAAGGGGAGATTTTGCTTCTCTCATGCGTTCTAAAAATTCAAATATTTTAAGCATAGCGCTCAATAATTCTTCCTTAGAAATTTGCACTTCATCAGATTCAAACAGCCTTTCTAAGGTATGTGTGATTAAACTTAATTCATCCCACATTATGTCATCACTGCTCGATAGCAATTCTTGAATTGAATTTTCTGTAGTGACTGTCATACGAAAAAAGCTCCATCAAGAAGGCTGTTATGCTCTATGGAAAGCAGCTACAAGTAGCATACTCCTTATATCATGATAGTCGATCGCCCGTAAAAACGGTCAAAATCTCGCGCTCGCAAGGGATAAGCTGCGCACCGCGCACCCTAAATATAAAGTTGCTCCGCAAGTCCTGAATGCGTTTTTCTAGCGCAAATTCGATTAATATAAAACACAGCCATCGATCGCACAATCAATTGTGAAAAATAAATCGCTTCCTCCCTCACTAACAGTTAAGTTCGGCAAATTTGTCTGGACGACAATGTGGCAATTAATGATGTCTCAACTCGCCCCCCGCGACAAAACAGGTGCTTACATTCGCCCCAGCAGCAGCTTCAGAAACTTTGTCGGGAAAGTAACAGAAAATCCTTTTCCACCGGCAGCGGCGCGCTACCGCTTGTTTGTCGGCAAGGGATGTCCTTGGGCGCACCGCACTTTGGTAACTCGGGCGCTAAAAGGCCTGGAAGATGCTGTGGCAGTGTCTGTAGCGTTTCCCAGTAGCGGCGGGATGTGGGAGTTGGAATCGGAGACTTTTGGCTGCAACACGCTGCCGGAAATTTACCAATTGGCGCAACCGGGCTACAACGGACGTTCTACGGTGCCGGTGTTGTGGGATGATTCCACAAGGGCGATCGTCAATAATGAAAGTTCCGAGATTATTGTGATGCTGAATTCGGAGTTTAATGAATTCGCCCGCCATCCTGAATTAGACCTTTATCCTGTCGAGTTGCGCGATAAGATCGATCGCTGGAATGAGAAGATTTATCATGCTGTAAATAATGGCGTTTACCGCTGCGGTTTCGCGCAAAGTCAGGCTGCTTACGATGCTGCTTGCGCTGAATTGTTTGCAGTTTTGGATGAAATCGATCGCGCGCTTTCAACAAATCGCTATTTGTGCGGCAATTCTGTTACGCTGGCTGACGTGCGGTTGTTTACCACATTATTTCGGTTTGATGCTGTCTATTACAGCTTGTTTAAATGCAACTTGCGCCGGATTCAGGATTATCAGAATTTGTCTGGATATTTGCGCGATTTGTATCAGTTACCGGGAGTGGCTGATACTTGCGATTTGGATGCGGTGAAACGGGATTATTACGGTAATTTGTTTCCGCTAAATCCTGGCGGTATTGTTCCCGCAGGGCCGGATTTGTCGAGGTTTTTGATGCCGCACGATCGGGGGAAATGAAGGAAGAAGGAAGAAGGAAGAAGGAAGAAGGAAAAATTCAGCTAGCCGTAGGGGTGAAGCATTTGGGTGACAATTATTGTTACCCATTTTCAATCTTATATCCAAATGCTTCACCCGGTCCCCGCGAAAGATTGCGATATGCTTCACCCGGCCCCCATGACAGATTCCGATCGCCCGCGAACAAGCAATCAGGAAAAATTAAAGAAGGAAAACAGAAGTTTTTCGAGAATGGAACTAGAAACCGGACAAATTGTTAAAGTTCGATCGCGCCAATACCTCGTCGAAGAAGTGACGCCAAAGTCATCGCCAGAAACTGATACTTTAGTCGGAACTTACCCCCGGAGGGGGTAGTTTCGGTGGCTGTATTCTTTGAGCTGTATTAGTTTTAGCCATTTGGCAGTGACAATTGTGTAGCCATGTATTTGGGGTAAGTTCCGTTTAGTCCAGCTTTCTTGTCTCGAAGATGATGCTTTGGGCGAAAGTATTGAAATTTTTTGGGAACGCGAAATAGATGCTTTAGCAATGGGCGGTAATTCGTGGGAAGACGATCGCGCCGAATTGCCTGAGGATGAAGAGCAGGCAGAAGAAGATTTGCAGGTTGTTGCTGCTACTGCTGGCAGCTTGATGGGAATTACCCAGCAGGAACGGGAGATTTTAGATGAAATGGGGCGAATTGCTAGCGCTGCTAGGCACCAGCCAGATCCGAGAATTCTGGAGTTAATTGAGTGGATTAAACTGTTAGCAACAACGGTGCTGCTTTTTTTCCCGATTGAAAATTGCCAGCCTCCATTGTTTGTAGTGCGGACTTAAGTCCGCAAAATCCTGCAGACTTAAGTCCGCACTACGAAAGTTCAGTGCGAGCATCCCCGCTCGTGTTTTTAGAATCCTTCGATCGCGCTTTGGAACTAATCGGAATTTCGATCGCGAATTCAGTTCCCCCGCCAATTTCGGAAATGCAATCGAGCCGTCCCCCGTGTTTTTCCACAACCAAATGGTGAGAAATCGACAGTCCCAAACCCGTTCCCTTACCAATAGGTTTAGTCGTAAAAAACGGATCGAACAATTGGCGGCGGATCTCTTGCGGAATCCCCCGCCCGTTATCGGCAATCCGGATCGCCACGGCATCGCTGCCAACAACTTCCGTGCGAATTCTAATCGCAGGTACGCTAAGTGGCATATTGCGCGACGATTGCCCTGCATTGTCCCTACTTCCCTTCGCCCACAGCCCGTTATTGATTTCTTCATCCAAAGCATCGATCGCATTGCTGATAATATTCATAAACACCTGATTTAGCTGACCTCCCGAACACTCGATCGGAGGCAAATCTCCGTATTCTTTAATAATTTTAATTGCCGGATGTTTGCCGTTAGCTTTCAGTCGGTGCTGCAAAATTAGCAAAGTGCTATCCAAACCTTCGTGAATATTGACTAATTTGAGATGGCTGCCGTCCGATCGCGAAAAATTGCGCATCGACAAAACTATCTGCCGGATGCGATCTGTTCCTACTTGCATGGAAGACAAAATATTAGGTAAGTCTTCCACCAAAAAATCCAGTTCGATATCTTCTGCTGCTTCTTGAATTTCTAAGGCGGGTTCGGGATAGTATCGCTGGTAAAGTTCCACCAACCGGATCAAGGCTTGGATATAATGGCTGGTGTGAGAAAGATTGCCGTAGATAAAATTGACGGGATTGTTAATTTCGTGAGCGATGCCGGCAATCATTTGTCCGAGGGAAGACATTTTTTCAGTTTGCACCAGTTGAGTTTGAGTTTGCTGCAACTGGCGCAAAGTTTGCTCTAATTGCTGCGTTTGCGCTTGCAAGCGAGTTTCCTTTTGGCGCAGCGCTTCTTCCACTCGCTGGCGCTTCACAATATCCCGCTTCAACAATTCATTCGACTCTGAAAGTTGGGCGGTTCTTTCTTCTACTTGTCTTTTCAAATCATCGTGGGCTTGCTGCAGGGCAGCTTCGGCTCGCTGGCGCTCTAAAATTTCTCGCTGCAATTGTTCGTTAGCTTTCTGCAATTGGGCTGCTCGATCGTCCACTGCTTGCTGCAAAAGTTCGATCGTCCCGTACATTTCCGATGGCGTGAAAACCTGCGGCAAATTCGTCTCGGAGACAATTCCCAACATTTCTCCTTGCTTGCCAACTACTACCAAACGCCGCACTCTGTGCTGCTGCATTTCTTGGTGGGCAGTCCAGAGCGAATCTTCGGGAGATATGCAAAATAACGGCCCGCTCATCGCATCAGCCGCCGATATTTGAGACAGATTTAATTCAAAAGCTTGATATTGTACTATATCGCGTTCGGTGACAATCCCTACCGGGATTAACTGTTTTGAATTGATGCCTCGCCCTTCTGACTCCGGGATAATAGCGCTGTAATTCGTGCCGGGAAATTGATAATTTTCTGTCAGTCCGATCGCTCTTGGCGGATACTGAATTTGCTCTTCTACAATGATGACACAACTGACTCGATGCTTGACCATAAGCTGCGCTAAATCGAGTACGGAAGCAGTTTTTGGGGCGTGAATGACGTTCACACTCATGACATCCGCCGCGCAGCGCAGATTTGTGAGTAAGTTAATCGGTTGCAGGGCTTCGCGAATTCTTTCGCGGGTGATGATACCCTGAAGTTGACCGCGATCGTCCACTACTGGCAAATGGCGGATCTGGTGCTGGCGCAGCATGAATATAGCTGTAAAAATATCGCGGGCTTCCGATTGTTTGAGGGTAATGGGCGCGCGCGTCATCACGTCGGCAACCTTGAACCCCATAGAATCCTCTCCGGCGGCACTTAACCTGACGATATCCCGTTCTGTAAATATTCCGATCGGTTTCGAGTCTTCTACTACTAAAACGCAACTGCGTTGGGCTGTAGCGCCAATATTAACTTGTCTGCCGCCAGCCAAATCGCAACAGCTCCGCCGGGGATTCATCAAGATTAACACTTCGGCGATCGGAGTGTCGGGAGCAACGGTGAGGGGATGGCGGTCAATTGCTTGTTCTAGGGGCGAGATATAGGCGGGTTTGCTTTTGGGTGCTTCGGCGGGTGCGGGTAATTCGCGAATTGGTTGCGGGGGAACCAATTTTAGTAGGGGCTGCAATTGTTCTTCTTCAAGCATGGTTAATCATTAATTTTGATTAATGTATTGTTACAATATCGACGGTCTTTGCCGGCAGACTTAGCATTGAGTCAGCGGGTCAAAAGATGGTCGATCGCCCTTGGACTGTTTCATCCGCGTACTATCCCGGTTAATTTTTTAATTTTTAATTTTTATGTCGTGGACGCCGTTAAGTTACCGGATTCATCATTTGCCACTCATCCTCGCCGGTCCGATTTTGCGCCGAACCCAAAGCCGCGCCGTCACAGTTTGGCTGGCCCTCAAAGCGCCCCGCCGAGTCGAAATCGAAGTTTGCGCCACCGAGGGCGGCACCGGCGAAATAGTCGGTCGCCCGCTGCTGCGAGGCGCAAGTTCTACTGTACAGCTTGGCAAATACCTGCACGTAGTTGCAGTGACAGCTCAACCGATCGGCAGCAACTTCTTGACATCAGGGCAAATTTATGCTTATAATATAGAGTTTGCGATCGATAGCGACTTGTCCCCAGCGGCTGCCAGAGAAAATGAGGCAGAACATGAGAGAAAAAATGAGAAAGAAACCCTCATCTCTTGCCTGCAGTCTGCCGTCCCGGAAACGCCGGATTTCGGGAATGCAACAATTAGCTATTTCGAGCATCAGTTGCCAACTTTTGCCCTGCCGCCAGAAGATTTAAACTACCTGCGGGTAGTTCACGGTTCTTGTCGCAAGCCCCACGGCGGCGGTCGCGACGCGCTGCCAATCTTAGACAATTCGATCGAACAGTTTGCGAGAACAGCTTCTTCCCGACCGCACCAACTGTTTTTAACCGGCGACCAAATCTACGGCGATGATGTTGCCGATCCTTTGCTGTGGGCTTTGACCGATGCTGGCGATACGCTCTTGGGCTGGGAAGAGAATTTGCCCCTGATGGATGATGCCCGACAGAAAAAGAATTTGCATACTACTATACCAAAAAATCCAGCACCGGAAAATAACCTTGGGGATCGCAGTGAGATCTCTACCCAAAGTTCGATCCAAAAACCAGTTAATAGGGAAATTTCTACCCAAAGTTCGATCCAAAAATCAGTTAATGCTGAGTGTAAGTATCAAAAACCCGTGCAGTTAAAACCGGGAAATCGCAGCGACATCGCTAGAGATCTGGGCGGCTTTACGGCAATGTTGGTCAACCAACCCCAAAAGGCAAAAAGTCATTTGTTCGGTTTGGGCGAATACTGCGCGATGTATTTGTTTGGGTGGTCGCCCGTACTTTGGTGCGCGAGTTTTCCCAAAGGCAAGGATATTTGTGCTGGTGGCAAACCAGCAAAAACTTGGGATAAAGAAGCACTCGAACTTGATTCTTTTGCCCGCAATTTGTGGAGGGTGAGGAGGGCTTTGGCTAATATTCCCGTCTATGCAATTTGCGACGACCACGATGTTAGCGATGACTGGTATTTAAATCGAGAATGGTGTTACCGCGTCCTGGCCAAACCTCTGGGGTACAGAGTGGTGCAAAATGCAATGCTGGCTTATGCTGTATTTCAGGCTTGGGGAAATACGCCAGAACAGTTCGATCGGGGAACGGCGGGAGATAAATTGTTGCAAACTACTCGCATTTGGTCGGCATCTGCCGGTACTGACTTGGCAGTTTGGGAAGATGCCGCCCGCTATTTGGGAATTCCCGATTTAGATAGCGAAACAGGTTTGCCCAAGTTTAAATTAGACGAAGATGTTTTAATTTTAGACCGAGAAAGTGGCGGAAAAGAAGTTTTAAATTGGCATTTTACAGTCAGAAGTTACAAGCATGAAGTTATCGTATTGGACACGCGGAATTGGCGGGGGTATCCGCTGGAAAACTCGATCGACCCGCCGATGCTGTTGAGCCACAAAGGTTTTGTAGAGCAAATCCAGCAGCCTTTGCAGGAAACCGAGCGGCTGAATCAAACAGGTGAATATGATATTGAAGCAACGCTGGTAGTTGTGCCGACAAATTTAGTGGGTTTGGGAATTATTGATGCAGTTCAAAAATGGGATGTGGAACGGGGAAAGGTTTTTAGCAGCGATGCGGGAGATGCTTGGAATTTCCACGAATTGGCGTTTGTCAAGCTACTGTCGGAATTTTTTAAACGGCGCGATCGAGTAATTGTTTTGACGGGAGACATTCACTATGCGGCGGCGGTACGTTTGAGTTATTGGTCTGACTGTCATTTTGGCGATTCTAAAGAGTCGAGAGAAAACTTAGCGAGGGTAAAATTGCCGGAAGCAACAGCAGAAGCAGAGAGAATTCACAGATTTAGAGCTTTGGAAACAGCGGATGATAATTTAGAGTGCCAGTTTTCCATTCTGGCGCAGTTGACCGCCAGTGCTTTGATTAATGAAGAGTGGAAAACTCATTTAATTCATACTAAAATTAAGTCGCTGCTGCCGGAACGATCGCACGAATCTGTCGGCTGGAACGAGCCGTTGGAATTAATTAAAATTTCCGGGTTTCGCGGCAAGCAAGTTTTAGCAAAGGCGATTAAAAACAAACAATCCCTGCCGGATTGGGGCTATCGAATCGATTGGGTCAAACGGCAAAAAGCTCGCGTATTTTTGCCCTATGAAAATGGTTCGTCCTCAGCCAGAAGTTCCCGCAACCAACAATTGCCGCTGTGGCAAAGATTGTGGAATATTGTAGCGCTGCTGTGGCGCAACCGCTGGCTGCAAGAAGGAACTGAAATTGTCGGTTACAGCAATATTGGAATTGTCAGTTTTCAGTGGCCCGCCGACAGCGATCGAACTAAAGCAGTAATGCAAAATATTTATTGGCGACCGCTGTGGCAGCCTGATAGCGTGGTTTACAGCCAATATTTCGTACCCCTGGGACTCGATAAGTAACAGCATCAAGTTTGAGCCGGCGTGCGGTTGAGATGCCGATGAGTAGATCCACCCAATCAAGCCTCAGAGCCACAACACCCAAAAGCTTGCCGCTCCGGCATTCTTCCTTATTCCCTGTTGCCTGTTGCCTGTTGCCTCTTCCTTCTTCCTTCTTCCTTCAACTATCAACTATCAACTCATTCAATAGTGCCAGATTCTGATAAAAATATTAAGCTATCTTAAAGGAAGAGCGATCGGCAGCTTTGATATGCACGGCCGCTGCGCGCGTCAAAACCCTAGATTTTGCGTTCTTTGTTTTTGCGCCTTCCGTAAAATTTACCCAAATTCTACATGAACATTTTTAGCAGTCTGCTTTCCGGGCCAACTCAAGCCCCCCAACAACCAAAAAAACAGCGCCGAGGTATTGAAATAAAATCTCAGCGAGAAATCGAAATCATGCGGCAGGCAGCGAAAATTGTAGCGACTGTACTGAAAGAAATTTCCCAACAGGTAAAACCGGGAATGACTACTGCTGATTTGGATGCTTACGCCGAACAACGCATCCGTGAAATGGGGGCGACTCCGAGTTTTAAAGGCTACCACGGCTTCCCCGGCTCGATTTGTTCGAGCATTAACAACGAAGTCGTTCACGGTATCCCCAGCCGCAAAAAAGTAATCCGGGCGGGAGATGTTCTGAAAGTGGATACCGGAGCTTATTATCAAGGCTTTCACGGCGATTCTTGCATTACGATCGCAGTTGTAGAAGTTACTCCCGAGTCGGCAAGGTTAATTAGAGTAGCAGAAGAAGCTCTCTATAAAGGCATCGAACAAGTCAAAGCAGGTGCTTATTTGCTTGACATTGCAGGGGCGATCGAAGATCATGTCAAAGCTAACGGTTTTAGCGTGGTTGAGGAATTTACCGGACACGGCGTCGGTCGCAATTTGCACGAGGAACCCTCAGTTTTCAATTTCCGCACCCGCGAAATGCCCAACGTAAAATTAAGAAGCGGCATGACACTCGCGATCGAACCAATTCTCAATGCCGGTTCCAAATATACCCGCACACTGCCCGACAAATGGACTGCCGTAACAGTTGACAATGCCATGTCAGCTCAATTTGAACATACGGTACTGGTGACGGATAGCGGTTACGAAATTTTGACCGATCGTTCTTTAGTTTAAAGCGCTAGTAAAAAGGTTTGGGGAAGGTAAAGAAAATTTTACAGGGCAATTGATGGCGCGATCGACCTCAGTATTAGGTAATATTTGCCGCAACGCTCCGCTAAAATAAATGTATTAGCGGTAGTTCGCACATCACAAGCCAAATTAGGTCGATCGGATTGTTCGCGAACAAAAACCCTGGGAGCCCAACCCAAAATCTTGTATAACAGGGAATCAAAGAGCGACTTTTTTTAAAAGCTCCGCTTCGTTAAACGCTGTAAGGCAAACAGTGTATGCTTGTGGAGGGTAAAGTCATGAGACTCCCCGCGAAACAAGAATCTCTGTACCTTTAGGTCAGAGAATGCCAAAATGAAACTTGATAGAGCAACCTCGATCGGGGTTATGTGGCTTCTGTGAGTTATTGCCTCAATCCCAAATGCCCGAATCCATCCGATCCTGCCAACGCCGGCAGAGCTGCCTGCATCCACTGCGGTTCTGAACTGTTGATGCAAGGTCGATATCGGCTGGTCGCGCCTCTCGGAGGCGGCGGCTTCGGTAAAACCTTTGAAGTAGATGACAACGGCGCTCGCAAAGTGCTCAAAGTTCTGCTGAAAGAGCACCCCAAAGCTGTAGAACTGTTCAAACAAGAAGCAGATGTATTAGTCCGGCTGAGACATCCGGGGATTCCCAAAGTAGAGCGCGACGGCTACTTTACCTATTCGCCTGCCAACAGCACGGAATCCTTTCACTGTCTGGTGATGGAAAAAATTGCCGGGGCAAATTTGCAGGACTGGCTGAAACACCGGGGTCGGCCGATTACTCAAGAACAAGCCCTGAAATGGCTCAAACAACTGGCGGAAATTTTAGACCAAGTTCACCGGCTCAACTACTTTCACCGAGATATCAAGCCGCACAATATCATGTGCAAGCCGAACGGTCAGTTGGTGCTGATTGACTTCGGGACGGCAAGGGAAGTTTCGGCTACTTATTTCGCAAAAGTCGGTCAAGGACAAAACGTCACGGGTATTGTTTCCCCAGGCTACACGCCACCAGAACAAACGAACGGCAAAGCCGTGCCGCAGTCAGATTTTTTTGCGCTGGGCCGCACTTTTGTGTATTTGCTGACTGGCAAGCCTCCGACTGCGTTCCCGGAAAACCCGCGCACCGGCAAGTTGATGTGGCGCAAAGGAGCTCCGCAGGTTTCCGACGAACTGGCTAACGTGATCGACTACCTGATGGCACCTTTTCCAGGAAATCGACCTCAAAGCCCGCAGATGATTTTGGATACCTTGGAACAACATGTCAATCTCGAAGGTTCCGATACTCAGTTGCCAACTCAGTTGCCAACGACGGGCTCGACTAAACTGCGGACTTCTAGTTCCGGAGCTACCGGGATGACGAAGCAGAGTTCGCCAAATCGTCTCAGACCCCTCAATTCGTCAATCAAAAAGCCGGCAAAACCGCCTTTTGAATGGAAAGGTAAGTTGCTGGGAGGCGCTGCTGCGCTGCTGCTGGCAGTCATTATTTCTCAAATTTACGGTTCGCTGCGTTACGGGGTATTTCCGGCAAATCCGGTGTGGCTGCTTTCTAGTTTGCCCAGCAGTCAGTTTTTGGAAAAAAATTTGAATAATGTTGGGGCAGTAAATACTGTTACCCTATCGGCCGACGGTCTGCGTTTGGTAAGCGGCAGTTTTGGCACGATTAGAATTTGGAATGCTAAATCGGGGCGCTTGCAGCGGACTCTCAACCAGGTGCATTCTAGAAAAGCTGTGCGGGCTTTGGCGGTGAGTCCCGACAGCGAGATTTTGGTCAGCGGCGGGGATGACAACAATGCGATTATGTGGAATTTGAAGACTGGCAAGCGGATGCTGACGATTCCCGCCCACAGCGGTGGGGTAAATTCGATCGCTTTCAGCAGCGACGGTCAGATTTTTGCGACCGGCAGCGATGATAAAACTGTTCGGTTGTGGGATGCGAAAACCGGCAGGAGAATTATAACTTTGACCGGTCACGCGGGCCCGGTAAATGCGGTTGCTTTAAGTCGGGACGGTCAAACTCTGGCTAGTGGCAGCGCGGATAAGAGCGTCCGTTTGTGGAATCTCAAAACTGGGGAAGTGAGAAGAATTCTTACAGGTCACGCAGGAGCAGTTAATGCTGTAAGTTTCAGTCCGAACGGGCAAGTTATCGCTAGTGCTAGCACTGATAATACTATCCGTTTGTGGAACGTGCGAGATGGGAAGCGCACTCGCACTTTTAAAGGACACACCAGTTGGGTGAGGACGCTCGCTTTTAGCCCGGACAGCCGTACTTTGGTCAGCGGTGGCGGGGATATTATTGTTTGGGATTTGAAGACGGGAAAAGAGAGAAGCTCTCTTTCGGGTCACAGTCAGTTTGTGAGTTCTGTGGCTATTAGCAGGGATAGCAAAACTTTGGTTAGCGGGAGTCCCGATCGAACTATTAAGATCTGGCGAATGCCATAATTGTTACTACAGATATATAGGGCTTGCTGAATAAAACTCTCAGCCCCCGAGAGCAATGGTTTTGAGCCTTTTGCGATCGATTTAGTGCCAGGTTATGGCATAGAGATGGTCAGAAGTCCGCAGTATTTTGCAGACTTCCGTCCTTACTACAAACAGTATCGCGGTCAATCGACCGGACACGATATAATTCCCCGTCCATTTTTGGCAAATTCATCAACTGTTTGCTGCGAAAGTTCGTGAACTGCCATTGCTTGCAATACGTCAAAAGGTAATGTCAAATGATGGGCACCAGCTAATAAAGTGTCTACCGCTTCTGCCGGCGACTTAATGCTGGCTGCCAAAATTTCAGTATTGCTGTTCTTCAATATATTTGCCATTGCCCGCACTAAAGCAAAACCGTCTCCGAGAAGTCTTGTAGCGCGATTTACGTAGGCGATCGCGTATTTTGCTCCCGCCTCCGCAGACACCGCTGCTTGCGCTGCACTGTAAATTGCTGTCACCGCACAGGGAATTTCTGCTGATAGATGCGCTACTGCTTGAAAACCCGCCGCCGTCGCCGGAATTTTCAGTACAGTTTGCTTTCCTATTAATTCAAAAGCGGCTTTTCCTTCTGTCACCATGCCATCAAAATCGGGTGCTAATAGCTGATAATAAACTTCTCCTGGACTCAGTTGTGCCAATTCTTTTAGTGTCACCTCAGGAGATAAATCGCTTTTTCCCAGAAGGGTCGGATTAGTAGTAATACCCGCCACCCATCCGAACTCGATCGCCTGTTTTGCTTCCGCTATAATAGCAGTATCGATATAAATCGCCATCAGCTCTACACCTTGATTTTCTTAGTCTCTGTTCTAACTTTCCAAAGGTTTGATTTCAGTTATAGATGAGACTGAAATCGATCGTTGAATTTTAAGTTTATCAGAATAAGGAAAATATTGCGATCGACCCAAAAATTATTTAGGTGATGGAGATCGCCCAATTTTGCGATCGCGATCGCGCTCTCTCCGGTAAAGAAAATTTTTATCAAATAATGCCGGATACACATCTTCCAAACTGTAGTAATGATTATCCAATCCACTCCTCATAACTCAAGGAGATGACCCCGAAATGAACCGAGAACAACACCAAGAACAGTCGCAGCCAAAAGTCAGCCTTGAGACAGCTAAAGAAATTGAAAAAAACGGTCAAGATGCTTTGAAGGATTTTGCCCGCGTCATAATGGTGAAGCTAGCTTGGATTAATGCAGGATTGTTCGATCCGAGCAAAAACTAATTTGCTTTAACAGTCACATTAACTGGTAGTTGCTAATTGGTAATTCCGTGCTGTATGTTACTAAATCCAACAAAATGGTAAGCAGATCGCCCTTTTGGTTTCTTCAAACAAACCGGAAGGGCGATCGCTTTTATTGATGATTAATGACAAAATTCGCGAGTTTCCGACGCTCGCACTAATGACCGCTGAAACTTTACCAAGTCGGATCGAAATAAATATTAATCGTGACTTGTTTTTTTCCCGAAGGCACGCCCGAAATACAAGCACAAATCGTCTGTCCGCCGTCAATTTCCACTTCACAAGCGTGACAAGAACCCATCCGACAGCCAGTAGGAATGCAAACCCCAGCTCGATCGGCCACATCTAACAAAAGCTCTCCCGCTTCAGCTTCAACTGTCACGTTATCCGGTAAAAAAACTATTTTTGTCATTAAACTGTCCTCAAAATCAAATTATCAATGATTAGCAACTAAAAAACAACCTAGTTTTCCTTCTAGCATAGAACAGATTCGATCGTGACCACTGACGAGATTAGCAAGCGAGGATGCTCGCATTAATAACTATCAACGATCGACTATCAACTCTCAACTCTCAAGCGATTTGCGATTTGAGATTTTAGATTGGAAATGGGGAATGGGGAATGGGGAAGTTTTGAGTTTTAAGTTTTGAGTTTTGAATTAAGAACTGTCTTTAACTCACAACTCAAAACTCCTGAGAACTGTCTTTAACTCACAACTCACCACTCAAAACTCCTGAGAACTGTCTTTAACTCACAACTCACAACTCAAAATTCAAAACTCAAAACTCCTTACCAACTATCAACTCTTCCTTCTAACCCAAAATTTGTTTTAAATCTAAATGCCTTTCCACAGTATCGGCCAGAGATTCTAACAAAGCTTCTCGGTGTTCTCGGTAATTGGGAATACCCGTAGGGAGAGCCCGAAGTCCCCGCTGCTGGCGCAAATGATTCAACCAAGCCCGCCGCCAAGCTCCATTATCAAAAATACCGTGCAGGTAAGTACCCCAAATTGATTGAGTCTTGTTTACCATTCCCAAAGTAGCATCATCAAACAGCGGTTGAATAGAGTCTGATTCGAGCATTTGGGTTCTTCCTTGGTGGATTTCGTAACCTGCAACCGGCAAACCCGGCTGAGGGTAATTAGAGCTGACAAGGCGCTGGCGGGCAATTTTGTGAGGAGCGATCGAAGTTTTTAAAGGCAACAATCCCAGCCCTTGAAACTCTCCTTTTTCTCCTTCTAAACCCTCGCGATCGCTGATACTTTCTCCCAGCATTTGAAACCCCGCACAAACTCCCATTACCGTACCGCCAGCTATCAAATAATTTTGAATGGTTTTTGCCATACCAGTTTGCCGCAGTACCTGCAGATCGGAAATGGTCGTTTTAGAACCAGGTAAAATCACCGCATCAGGATGCCCCAAACTATCTTTGGGACCGACATATCTGACAGTGACAGTAGTTTCCGATTCTAGCGGGTCGAAGTCAGTAAAATTAGAAATGCGGGGCAAGCGAATGACTGCAATATTGAGGTCAGTTTGAGAATTGCGAGATCGCCGATCGAGCAAATCGAGAGAATCTTCGGCCGGAAACACTTCATCTATCCAAGGAATCACCCCGATCACGGGAATTCCCGTGCGTTTTTCCAACCACTCAATCCCCGGCTCCAAGATCGATCGCTGCCCTCGGAACTTATTAATAATTACCCCTTTAATTAAAGCCCGCTCCTCAGGTTCCAGCAACTCCAAAGTACCGACAACATGAGCAAAAGCTCCCCCCCGATCGATATCAACTACCAGCAAAGTCCGAGCGTTCAAATACTTAGCTACCCGCATATTTGTTAAATCACGGTGCTTGAGATTGATTTCGGCAGGGCTGCCCGCTCCCTCACAAACTAACAAATCGAATTCGTGAGAAAGAAATTCCAAAGATTCTTTAATAACTTGCCAGCCGACATCAAAATACTGCTCGTAATATTGCGCGGCTCGGGTAGTTCCCACAGCTTTGCCTTTGAGAATCACTTGAGAAGTCATGTCACCTTGCGGCTTGAGCAAAATGGGATTCATTTCTACCCAAGGAGCCACTCCCGCAGCCCAAGCCTGGAGAGCTTGAGCGTAGCCAATTTCTCCGCCTGCTGCAGTGACGTAAGAATTCAGTGCCATATTCTGTCCTTTAAACGGAGCTACCCGCCAATTCCGGCGAGCAAAGATCCGGCATAAAGCAGCAACAAGTAAAGATTTTCCAGCGTGGGAAGTTGTTCCCACGACCATAATTGCTTTCATAAAAAAACTCGGTAAGTGGGAAACGAGCGAGTCTTTAGACCTGAGAGGGAAACGACCCGGCGGTTTCAACCGCCTTGAATCTTTCTGTATTCATTACCGCCTTGGAGTTGCTTGACTTGGTGTACTTTTGTAATGTACTTTCGGCAGGACAGTTACCGCCTCAAATTTCGCAACCCTGTACGCATAATGTTCGCTCCTAACGGAGCCTCCCTTTCGGGGTAATGTTCGCTTCGCCAATGTTATAAGGGCTTGTTAGGCTAGCAGCACTGTTTCAGTGACTTTAAAACTGTTTAACCACTAGCGATAGAGGAGGCAGTGCGGTCTTGGGGAAACCCCAAGTGGAGCAACTGCCGTCGGAAAACTAGCGTCGCATTCTCCGGTATCGTGACCCAAATAACGTAGACCTCTAAGGTCTTAGGCTGGTCAGCACAGCTTGCTCGATTTCTCTTACAAGCTCAGTCCCTTTAGGGCTGAGTTACTGACTTATTTATTTAATCCGCAACCTTTTCACCATTTTTGCCATTCTAGCCTGACTGGTGAAGGAAGAAGGTTCGGCACGGATTTTGTAGCGGATTTATTTAAATGGTTCCCAGGTTATGCGTGGGAAGCGAGGGGACTTAGAGGCTGGAACTCGCACCAACTCGATCGAGGCAGAGCCTCTGGATCTGCCTGGGAACCCATGTCTAGAGGCTCTGCCTCGCGAGGCTTGAGGAGCACTAGAGGCAAAGCTTCTGGATCTGAACTACAGCAAAGGTTTTGATTCGCCGGCATTCTCAGACTTTGATTCTTCCGATCGCTCGGCTGCTTCGACGAGATCTGCAGGGGGGGGATTCGGGCGAATTAACTGAGATTCAGCAGGCTCTGAAGGTTCGATCGCCCCTTCCGTAACTACGTCCACCACCGTCGCGGACACATCTACTTCTAGACGGTCGATCGGATCGCCCGGGCCCGGCTCTTCGGCTGGGGGAGCAAAAACTACCTCGGGGATGACTGTTTCCAGAGGAGGGGCCGGGACTTGTGCTGCTATCTCTTCTGTCTCGCTGGGTTTGGGACTTGCTGGCTGGGGCCTTTCCAAAGCTTCAGGCCTGGTTGCTGCTTCGGTTTGAGAGGTCGATCGCGCCTCTGCTTCGCTGTTTTGTTCGCTCTCTTGCAGTTTTGCCTTCTCGGCAGCCATCAACTCTGCCATTGCTGCCACATCCGGCGGAAACGGTACTGCTTGATTTTGTGCAGCAGTCGCGCCCTCTGTTTCTGTTGGGGCTAATTCCGATTCCCCAACAGGAGCGCTCTCGTCGGGTGCTGGAGTTGCCGGTGTTGCTGAGTCTGGGACTGCTGCGGGAACTGATGGAGTAGCTGGCGGCTTAACAGCGGCAGCGGGCTTGTTTTTACCCGCAGCCACACCCAACAAACCGCCCAGACTGTTTTTGAAAGTGTCGAACAGACTCCCGAAACCGACGGATGTTTTAGCAACTTTGGCCTCCGGTTTGGGAGCAGCAGGGGCTGGCTGCGACTCTTGTGCTGCGGTGGCAGGTTTTGGGGCGATCGACTCAAATCCACTAACTTCCGGCTGCGGTTTGACCTCTGGTTGAGGCTCCGCTAGCTCTACAGTCGGTTCTGGTGCAATTTCTGAAATTTCTAGGGTAAGCTGCGGTTCGCTGCTTGGCGTTGATTCTGGAGGGGTTGGCGAAGTTTCAGCGGGAATTTCCGCCACAAATACTGCTTCAGTTACCATCGATGTTGGCTCTGGTGCCGGAATTTCCGGGACGATCGAACCCTCAGCGATCGGTTCCGCTGCGGGAGGTACTGGTGGCTGTTCCTCTGGCTTTACCTCAGTGGTAGCGGGAACGGGTGCGGGAACAGCATCAGCTTTCGGCTGTTTCGATCGCACGAATTTCGGTTTTTTCGGTGTGGCTTCTTTTTCTTTCTTTTTGCCAAACAAACCCGCGATCGGATTGCCCGCAGCAACCTGTAAATTCGCCGCCGACTCGGGAATCGGCGTTTGCTGGGCAACAGGCGTCACTTGCCGGCGCAAAACCAGAGTTTGCCAGCCGAAGGAGCCCAACAAAGCCACGCCCGCCATTTGACCCAGCAGGAGAGCACCGGTAATTCGCCCCGCACAAGCCCATAAAACTAACGCATAAAAAAGTCCTACTCCACTCCAGACGAAATCACTTTTGCGGTGAACCTCTGGAAAAAAGAAGGCTGCCATGTAAATACTGAAGCTGCCCAGACCGACTGCTAACGCCAGGATGTATGCAAGCATATTGTCGGTACCTCCGCTGTGTCAAATAACTGCTAAGGGCTAATTTTACCTTTGAGGCGTACAGATCGGCTTCACCCGCAGTGATTAAATAGTTTTACAATTCTTCCGATCCATTTACGCTGAACACGACTGAAAATTACCTCAGCCTCCAGGATGCCCCCGCCATAGCGCGTTAGCGTTTGGTGGTGGGAGGAATGGAGACGAGAGAGGAGATGCACCCCGCTCGCCGATTCCGACAGTAGGGAGGACAGGCGACGGGGTGTGCGACGAACGAGTAAATAGGTCTTTGCTTGTCATCGATAAGTCACATGTGATATAATTTTCAGCATGGAACAAGTACTGACGCTAGTTTGCAAGCTTCAACCCACGCCCGAACAAGTCGCCCAGATAGAGGCAACCCTTCAGGCGTTTGCGGCTGCTTGCAACTATGCCAATGAAGTAGTTAAGTCCCCAACCACGAGCAAAACCACCATTCAAAATTTGGTCTATCAAGAGCTGCGTTCTCAATTTGGACTTAGTTCTAATTTGGCGGTCAGAGCTTGTGCTAGGGTTGGAGCTAACCGCAAGACTGCCAAGCTTAAAGGCAAGCCAGTTAAAGCATTTCAGCCTACCAGTGCTGACTACGACGCTCGAATCTTTGCCTTTAGGGAAAAGGATTGGACTGTAAGCTTGACGCTGATGAATGGTCGCCACCACATCAAAATGAATGTGGGGCAATACCAAACAGGTAAGCTTAAAGGGAAAAAGCCCACGTCTGCCCAACTGTGTAAGCATCGAGACGGTAGTTACTACATCCATATTCAGGTTAAGGACACGCCACCAGAGCCGATTAAATCTAAGCGCGCCCTCGGTGTTGACCTTGGCAGAACCGATATTGCAGTAACCAGTGAGGGACAAAAATGGAGCGGTAAAGATATTACTGCTGTAAGAAATAGATACGCTAGAACCAGGGCATCGCTTCAAGCAAAAGCAACGAAAGGCACAAGATCGACGCGGCGCAGATGTCGCAACATCTTGAAACGGCTGTCGGGGCGCGAGCGACGCTATCAGGCACATCAGAATCATGTCATCAGCAAAACCATTATTCAGCAAGCTAGGCTGTGTAATGCGATTGTCGCCATCGAAGACTTGACAGGCATTCGGGAACAAATCAATCAAATGCCCAGAAGTAAGACTGAGCGCAGAAGGTCTAATAGTTGGGCTTTCTACCAGTTGCGCCAATTCTTGACCTACAAAGGCATTGGTGCTGGTGTTGAAGTGATTGCGATTAATCCCCGCTATACAAGCCAAACCTGCCACAAATGCCTGCAGATCCATCCCACTAGGGGCGAGTCCTATCGGAGCGGCAAAAGCTTTAAATGCGGGCATTGTGGATGGCATGGCGACGCTGATTTGAATGGGGCGATGATGATTAAATTATTGGGGTCGTCTGTAAACCGACCTGAAGGCAACGAGCTATTCTGTAGCTTGAGGGCTGTTGAAAGCCCCCACCATAGCTGTACTCAGCTTGGTGGCGGGTAGTTTACTGCTCGATCCTGAAACGATAGCATTCTCATAGACTTGGATGCTCCAATCGCAGAACCCGGTTTTTTACGAAAATATACGATGCTCGTCTTGAATACTACTGAAAAACCCTATTTCTAGACCCCAATATCTAAGTCCTTGTTAATTTCTCCCCCTCCCCCACTCTCCCCCTCTCCCCCTCTCCGTATTTCCCCCTATTGACACCGGCTGGTACCGATCGCGATCGTGGTCACTTTAGCTTTCGCACGCGATCGCACCAACTCTGCAGCAGCGTTTTGTATTTTGGTAGGTGTAACCAGAGCAATCTCTGCGTGCATATATATTATTTTGGAGAGACCCCGCCATGTTTGAAAAACTGCTGTTAGCCGCTGCTTTAACCCTGTCGGTTCAGATTTTTGCCGGAGCCAGTCCATCCGCAAAATTACCTAAAAGCTATGTATTCCGATCGCTCCTGAGTCCCGTAACCCTGCTCAAACCCCCTACTCGTTGCAGCACCATTGTTTGTTCGGACGATCGCCCCCAGGGTATCTTCTCAGTAACGGAATCGGCCACTTACACCCACTGACTGATGTTTTCCCTTGTGGCACCCTATTTAAAAAAATCTTCTTCCCGACCAACAATTAGCCGGGAACTTTTTATATTGAAAACCGTCATCAGTCAAATGATTTTTTTTGGTCGATCGTCTAAATTAAAATATTATTCCCAGCGCCAGCCTAAAAAATGTGTTGACAGCGATCTTGGTTTTATTCTTAGGTTTAACTCCCTGGCTGCTATCTTTCTGGGTAATGCGCAAAGCCCAGGCCCAAGCCCGCGAAAGAATTGCAGCGGTAACATTAGCTGTAAGAGCTATACCCCTTCAAACAGAAGGGATGCCAGCCGATCGCACTTACATAGAAGGGGTGGGTTATCTGGTTGGGGACATCACTTGCGAGTATAATGCGCGGTCGAGTTACATTCGCTGTGCGGTCAATCCGTCGGGCCCGTGTAAAGATTGTTCTCACTACAAAGCCCGAACTATTGACGATTCGATTTAAAAGATGTAACTTTAATTTGGACTTGCAGCTCCGTGCATTTGCGGGTACATTAAACATTAATTAATGTGTACCTAAGTGCGCGGCTCGATCGCAAGAACTTAAGCTGGTAAGGATTTAATTTAGATCGTGTCCGCAATCCGCTGACACAATCCCATCTAAAATAGAGCTAAAGCAGCAAATATCAAGCAGAACTCGGGCCCAAAGCAGAAATTCAATCTAGGGACAGGTTCGGGGAAGCTAAAAATCTGACATTTCCGCTTGATTTCACGGAATTTGCAGGGAATTGGGCGATCGCTAACTGCGCGGTCTCAAACCCTCGTAATTGCAAAATTTTCAAGTCGAGCAAAATGACCATCTTATCAGTTCGATCGGGCAAGAGTTGAAAACAGCCGCGGGCGATCGAGCCTGCAGTGAGTTGAACCAAAAATTTGGCAGGTAGCATTATTTTGAGTTCCGAAAAAAGGGTTTGGAAAAATTGCATATAATTTTCCGAGCGACGGGTTATGGGTATCTGATTAAATACAAGACGACAAATTATCAAGGGCATCTAAATCAACAAAAATTCCGCTAAAAAAATTAATTTGACAATTTTCGATCGACAATTTTCGATCGGCGGCAAAGCAGGGTATGCCAGTTGAAAGTATGACTGGAAATTGAGCGTCGGAACTTAGATAAAGACACTACTTGCAGGCACCAGCAAAAAGGCGCGTTTTTCAAGTCCGGCAGTTCTGGTGTTCATTAGTTCATTAGACATCTGGTAAAAAAGAATCTCAAGCTGTTCGGTCTTATGTAGGGGTGAAGCATTTGGGCGACAATTTATGTCTTTTTGCATCGGTTTTATGTCCAAATGCTCCACCCTTGACCCCACCTGCGGTCGATCGATCGCACAAGGTCTAATTTCTTTTTAGGAGATGTCTATTAGTTCGGCAGTTCATCAGTTTATCAGTTCATCAGTCAGGGAGGGGTTTAAATCCCTGCCTCAAAGCTCGAGTCGGTTAAAAATGATATCTTGCACCAATGTCAATTGGGTTTTTTGTGGGGTTGGGGCGGGTTTATTTAACCTGTTTGCTGCGTTTAAATCTGTTGGCGAACCCTACAGGATTGTTGAAAATGGTGCAAGATCTGAGTTAAAACTGACTGTTAATTCTGATGGCAAGAATTGTCAGTTTTAGTTTTCTCGATCGAGGACTTTAGCTGCGTGCGAGGCAGGAGTTTTTAACGCCTGTCAAATTTGTGGGTATTGCTGTGGGCTCATCGGGATAGCTGTGGGCTCATCGGACTTGCTTGGGACTTTGGGACTCGCAGAAAATACAAAAGGCAATATTGGGAGCTATATTTATCCAAATAGCAGCCCGCTGTACTGAAAAAAATTCACATATTTAGGCTGACCCAAGCTAAGTAGCAAATTTCTGAATTGCGGAATTAAAATTTTGTCAAGCTGCGATATATTTCAGCTTGAAATTGGGTATCTTATACACAATCTGAGAGGTCATTTACGCCATGCAAAGCATCTGCAACAAACCAGTTTACCCATCTAAACAAGCAGATATCTCCAGCAAAGGTATTGCTAGCAAAAACTCCCTAACAGCAGCAACTTATCGCACAAAAGCGACACCTGTAGATGTACTGTTTATCGACTCGCAAGTAGAAAATTACCTGGGCTTGCTAGGAGGAATTAGAGCGGGGACAGAGGCATTTGTCATCGACTCAGGCATTGATGGAGTCGAGCAAATTACTAGAATTCTGGCCGATCGGAGCAATTTAAACAGCCTTCAGATAATTGCCCACGGTTCCCAAGGGCGGGTACAACTGGGGTCAGCAGAACTTAACAGCGACAACTTAGAAAGCTACAATTATTTGTTGCAGCAGTGGGGAAAAGCCCTCAGCGAGAGAGGGAACATCTTGCTGTTTGCTTGCAATACGGCAGCGGGGGAACAAGGTAAAACTTTTGCGCGCAGGCTCAGTGAAATTACGGGCGCGCGCGTCGCAGCTTCCGAAAGCTTAACGGGGAGTACGGCACTCGGCGGTAACTGGGAATTAGAATTTGCTACAGGGGAAATAGAGGCGAGGATTGCCGTTGAGCCAGAAGTGCTGGAAGCATACAGCGGAGTCCTCGGTACGTTAGTTAACGAAACATTTAGAAACTCCACAGTCAAGGGGCCTTGGTTGTATCGGGGACGAGATGGCGCAGTCTTCGACCCCAATCCAGCCTTTCCCGCCAGCACGCAAAATATCCCCGGTATCACCGCAGGAACTTCATCGGGGATACTTCCGGGTTTAGCTGCTGGCGATACAGCAGGTGCAGGTGCATTAAGATTGACGACCAACGGTGGAGCGCTTCAAGCCTTCGTGCTCTACGACAACCCCGTACCCTCCACAGACGGTCTAAAAATTACCTTTGATTTCTTTGCTTACGGGGGTTCTACTTTTCAAGGCCCAAACGGTTTTATTACCCCGCAACCGGGAGACGGTATCGGATTCTTCCTGGTTGATGGTGCAGCCAGCCCGACAGCAGCAGGAGGTTTTGGCGGTTCTCTGGGATATGCCAACTTCAACACCCCTGCATTCCCCAACGTACCCGGATTGGTGGGAGGCTACCTGGGTATTGGATTGGACGAATTTGGAAATTTTTCCGATAGTACGGAAGGGCGTTCAGGACCTGCACCCCAACCAATTACCCCCCTCCCTGGCGATCCGCCAGTCTCTTTGACAGGCTACAGACCGGACTCAATCACCCTCAGAGGCAATCAAGCAGGCGGTTATGCGTTTTTAACAAATGCCATTTCTCCGATAGGCATCGACAACATTCCCACAAGTATTGACTTTAGAGATCCGGCTTTTAACTTCGACAATACTTCCACCACCAATCGGGATGCAGCGAGAAGAAGAATTCAAATTACCCTAGATCCCTCTACTTCTGCAACGCCAAACCGACTGACAGTTGCTCTGGATCTGAATAACGACGGTTTGTTCACCGGCGCGGGCGAAACTTTAATAGACATCCCAAATCTAGCAACCACAAACGGAGCGATACCGCCTACTTTCAAATTTGGTTTTGCCAGTTCGACGGGAGTTGCTACTAACTTCCACGAAATTCGCAACCTCGTCATTGAAACAGTAACTCCTACTCCCACCAGTCAAGCTGACGTTATTACCATCAAAAGCGGTCCGGCTTTCGTCAAGCCGAACGGCAGCATTACCTATACCATCACTACTACAAATAGGGGACCGCAACCTGCCCAACAAGTCTTGGTTCAAGACGAACTGCCCACCCAATTACTGCCAGCTTTCCCAGGAGTTCCTACGGTTGTGGCTTCTGATGGCGGCACCTACTCGAACGTGACGCGGAACGTCACCTGGCCGAGAATTCCCATTCTCAATCCCGGTCAAAGCCTCACCTACACTCTGACAGTTGGTTTACCTCTAGGTTTAAATAGCGGTAACACCTTAACCAACTTCGCCTCCAGCAGCGCTGCGACTTTCGACCCCGACCTCAGCAACAACGACGCTTCGACGCCCACGGGGCAACAGCTAACTACCGTCACCGATACAGTTGCCGACTTGGTTACTACCAAAAGCGGTCCAGTCACGATCGGGGCTGGGTCAACAATTACCTATACCCTGACCACAGCCAATGTCGGACCAGATCCCGCCGCGAACGCAGTTATCACCGACAGCATCGTTCAAGGTTTAGTTGGAGTCAGCGCATCGGATGGTGGCGTTTACGATCCGGTTACTGGGATTGTGACCTTCCCAGCGATCGCATCTTTACCCGTCAGTACAGTTACCCGCACGGTCAGCTTCGTAGCTCCAGTCACGCTTACCTCAGTCGCCAACACGGCCCGCAGCAGTTCGCCAACTCCCGACCCTTTCCTCCCAAACAACAACGGCAGCACCACCAACAAAGACGGCACTCCCACGAATTCTACTGTTACCACCAGCATTACGCCCAGCGCTGATGTCGTAACTACCAAGACCGGGCAGACGGCCGCGAATCCCGGCGCACCGCTCACCTACACCATTACAACAGTCAACAACGGTCCGAGTCCTGCTGAAGCCGTAACTATTTCAGACAGCATCGTTCCCAACTTGACGGGAGTTACAGCGTCAGATGGCGGGACTTACAACGCAGCTACGGGGATTGTGAGTTTTCCCGCGATCGCCCTTACCAACGGCCAGACAGTGACGCGGACGATCGGCTTTCCAGCACCCCAGCTTCAAGGTGGCGTCATCAGCAACACTGCTGGCAGCACCTCCGCTACTCCCGATCCCAACCCAGGCAACAATACAACCTCGACAGTCAACACCACGATCGACCCCGGTGCCGACGTAGCTACCCTCAAAACAGGTCCGGCAAGCATCGTAGCGGGCACCTCGATTTCCTACGTCATTACCAGCAGCAACAACGGCCCGAGACCTGCAGCCAACGTCCGCATCACCGACAGCCTGCTGCCCGGTTTAACGGGAGTCAGCGTATCGGACAGCGGGACTTACGATCCGGTGACGGGCGTGATAACCTTTCCAGCGATCGCGTCTTTGGGTCTTAACGAAACCACAACCCGCAACATTAGTTTCTTGCCGCCATCTACTCTGACGACCTTGACCAACACCGTCAGAAGTACCTCAGATACCCCAGACACCAACTCAACCAACAACGACGGCTCGACAACTGCCCTGCCCAATCAACCGGGAGGCCGAGTCATTACCACTTTCGTTCCCGGTGCCGACGTTGTTACCCAAAAAACCGCCCCAGCTACCATCAACTCCGGCGAACAACTTACCTACAGAATCACCACCACCAACCTCGGCACCATACCGGCTGTCGATGTGAGCATCACCGACAGCCTGATACCAGGCTTAACCAACGTCATTGTCTCCAACGGAGGCAGTTACGATCCAGCAACGGGCGTCATCACCTTCCCGCCAATTGCCAGTGTGGCTGTCAACCAAACGGTAGTCCGAAGCATCAGCTTCGTACCGCCACCCACCCTGACAACTATCACCAACCTTGTCAGGAGTACCTCACCGACTCCAGATCCCAACCCAAGAAACAACGATGGCTCAGTAATTGCCGATCCCAACCAACCGGGAGGTCGAGTCACTACGGTCATCGGCACCCCAGCAGATATTTCTACCACCAAGAGCGGTCTCACATCGGCTACTGCCGGTCAATCGGTCAGTTATACAATTACTACCTCCAATATCGGACCGGGTGCTGCTGCTAACGTAGCGATTACCGACAGTATCATTCCGGGTTTGACGGGAGTTTCCGCATCCGATGGTGGCGTTTACGACCCGGCGACAGGGCTGGTGACTTTTCCGCCGATCGCCAGTTTGGCCAACGGTGCCAGCGTCACTCGTACCGTGAGTTTGAGGATGCCGGATACTGGCAGCATCACCAACACCTCCCGCAGCACCTCAACCACGGGCGACCCCAACCCCAACAACAACAACGGTACGTCAACCACCGCTACCGTTACCACCAGCGTCGTTCCCGGTGCCGACTTAGTTACAGTCAAAAGCGGTCTCACAACCGTTACGGCAGGCAGCTCGATTACATATACGATAACTACCGTCAACAACGGACCGAACGACGCTCAGAACGTAGTCATTACCGACAGCATCGTTCCCGGTTTGACCGGAGTCACGGCTACGGGCGGCGGTACTTACGACCCGGCGACGGGGATTGTCACCTTCCCAAGTATTCCTACCTTGCTGAGCGGAGATAACGCAATCCGTCAAGTAACCATCATTGCTCCGGCGTCTGGCAGCATCAGAAACACTGCCCGCAGCAGCTCGCCAACTGCCGACCCCGACCCGTTAAATAACAACGGCTCGGCACCAGGTGCCACAGTTACCACTACGATTTCGGCGACTCCTCCCAACAACGTCCCGCCACTAGCGGACAACAGCAACGCAACGCTACCGCCGAACAGTGCTGTCAGGCTCACTGGTCTGGGAGGATCGGACCCAGACGGCACTGTGGCTTCTTTTACCATCGACACCCTGCCGCCAGTCGCTCAAGGCGTCCTGTTCTTGGGCGACCCGGCGAGCGGCGGAGTTCCCGTGACGGCAGGTCAAGTCCTGACCCCCGCTCAATTGAGCCAGTTGTTCTTCCGATCGACAAGCACCTTTACAGGAGCCAACTTTACCTACAGCAGCACGGACAATCGGGGAGCCATTAGTCCCCCAGCTACCGTTTCGGTGATTCCGCCGCAGTTCAACGAACCGCCAACACCCGTCAATACCAACAACCCCGTAGCGCCAAACGCCACCGTCAATGTGACGGGGCTGGTTGCCAACGACCCGGACAGCCCGATCGCATCTTATAGAATTGACACTCTGCCCCCTGCAGACCAAGGCGTCCTGTTCTTGGGCGACCCAGCCAACGGCGGAGTAGCAGTAACGCCCGGTCAAGTCCTGACTCCAGCTCAAATCAGCCAGCTATTCTTCCAAGCGACGGGAGCGTTTACTGGAGCCAGCTTTACCTACAGCGCTACAGACGCTACCGGACTGGTCAGTCCCGCAGCAGCTACTGCGGCTCTGTTCCCACCTCCGGCTAACCTGCCGCCGACCGCCAACAATTCCACCGTCGGCTTGCTGCCGGGAACCACCATTAATATCCCCGGACTGGGAGGGGCGGACACTGACGGCACCGTGGTTTCCTTCACGATCGAGAGTTTGCCGCCAGCTAACGAAGGAACTTTATTCCTAGGCGATCCGGCAAACGGCGGAGTCCCCGTTACGGCAGGTCAAGTCTTGACGCCCGACCAAATTAATCAGTTGTTCTTCCGAGCGACTGCGACGTTTTCGGGAGTTGGTTTTACCTACAGCGCTACGGACAATGCTGGGGCGAAAAGTGCGGCTGTGGCTACCGTGTCCGCACTCGCGATCGAACCCAACCAACCGCCAGTACCGATTAATGCCAATACCTCGGCATTTCCCGGCAGCACGATTACCGTGCCCGGACTGGCAGGGCGCGATCCAGATCCGGAGGATACGATCGCCACTTTTGACATTGAAACCCTGCCGCCAGCAGCGCAAGGCGTACTGTTCTTGGGCGATCCGGCAAGCGGCGGAGTTCCAATTACGATCGGTCAAGTGCTGACGCCGGCTCAAATTTCTCAGTTGTTCTTCCAAGCATCCGGCAACTTCACGGGCACCAGCTTCACCTACGGCGTTACGGACAGTCGCGGTATCGACAGCCCGAATGTGGCCACCATCTCAATTCTGCCCTCGACAACGCCAACCCCGACACCAACTCCAGCGCCAACTCCGACGCCGACCCCAGCGCCGACACCGACGCCAACTCCAGCGCCGACACCGACACCAACGCCAGCGCCGACGCCGACACCAACAGAACCGACACCAACGCCGACGCCAACAGCACCGACACCGACACCCACACCAACAGCACCGACGCCGACACCAACGCTGACGCCCCCATTCAGCCTGGTGCCAGAACCGGATACAGGTTGTGATTGCCCGACCCTGCCCCTGGTGCCGCCGGTGACATTTTTCCAACCGCAGCCGCGGCCGATCGTGAACTTTGACTCGAATCTCGCTGATTTCATCAACATCCAAAACAGCATTCTCGGTACTCCCGGTAACGACTCTTTAACGGGTAGCGACTTGAACGAACTGTTTGTTGCTTTCTTCGGCGATGACACTGCGATTGGTGGAAGCGGGTCTGACATTGTTTTCGGCGACCAAGACCGAGATTTTATTTCTGCCGAAAAAGGCAATGACATCGTTTATACGGGTAAAGGAACTGACGCGGCATTTGGCGGTAAAGGGCGCGATCGAATGTTTGGCGATCGCAATTCCGACACTTTGTACGGCGATCTCGATGCAGATACGATCGTCGGCGATAACGGCAACGATATCGACCTGACAGGCGATGATAGCGACATTATTTTCGGCGGCGGATCGGGAGATGCGATCGCGGGTACTCAAGGCGGCGATACCGTTTACGCTGGCAAAGGTCCCGACATTGGCTACGGGGGCATTGACAACGACTTGATGTGGGGAGACCTCGGACCCGATACCCTGTCCGGCGATCTCGGAGACGATGCGCTGTTCGGCAGCGTCATCAACTCTTTGGTCACCGACCCCGAGGGTCAAGATTTGCTGTTCGGAGGTCCGGGCAACGACTTCGCCAACGGTCAAGATGGCGATGACAGCGTTGTGGGAGGAGAAGGTCGCGATCTGATGTTTGGAGGTAAAGGGCGCGATCGCGTTTACGGCGAAAGTGCCTCCGATACCCTCTATGGAGGCAACGATGCTGACACCCTCCTCGGCGACTACGGCACGAGTGTTGGCAGTACTGTTGCTACCGATGAAGGCGACTTGATTTTTGGCAACAACACCGGTGACATTATCGGCGGTGGCAGCGGTAACGACACCATTCTTGCTGGCAAAGGCGATGACTTGGGTTTTGGTGGCAAAAACAACGATTTGATGTTTGGCGAACTCGGTTCCGATACTTTAGTCGGCGATGAAGGAGATGACTCGCTTTACGGTTGCTTCCAAAGCGAATCCGGCGATGCCAACGGTCGCGACTTGCTGTTTGGTGGCAGCGGCAACGACTACCTCGATGGTGGCGAAAGTTCCGACTCTTTGGGCGGCGGTGTCGGTAACGATACCCTGCGCGGCGGTACGGATGACGATTTGCTGCGCGGTGAAGACGGCGACGACTTGATGTACGGCGATGACGGCAGCGAAATTATGTGCGGTGATGCCGGTAACGATACCATTTACGGCGATCGGGCGGACGATCGAGGTGTTGCTGTGGGCGCACAAGGTCAGCAAGACTGCATCAGCGGCGATGTCGGCGATGACTTAATTTACGGCAATGAAGGGCAAGATTCTCTCAATGGCGATGACGGCAGCGACAGTCTCTACGGAGGCAAGGATAACGACATTCTCAACGGTGGCGCTGGGGATGATTGGCTGTTCGGCGATGGCGGAGAGGATACCTTAATTGGAGGTACTGGAGGCGATTTATTCGTGTTGGGCAGCAGCAGCGGTAGCGATACCGTGCTGAATTTTGAAGTAGGAACTGACAAGTTTGTATTGACTGGCGGTTTGAGCTTCGAGGCCCTGCGTCTCACCTCAACTTTCAACGGAACCGTACAGCAAACTGTACTGCAAGTTGCCGCAACTGGTGAGGTTTTAGCTGATGTTTTTGGCGCTAACAATGTGATTTCTGCGATCGATTTCGTGAGTATTTCGAGGTAGAATTAGCAACGATTTCCCAGGACGCACCTTACAATTTGTAGGGTGCGTTTCTATTTGGAAATATCGGGCAAAAGTTAGGGGCGATCGACATTCGATCGCGCAGTAATATCGCGTTCGATCGATTGACTTGGATTCCCTACGTAGGTTGGGTTAAACGAAGTGAAACCCAACACAGTTGATGTTGGGTTTCACTTCGTTCAACCCAACCTACGTAGGGCTTGCTGAATAAAACTCTCAGCCCCCGAGAGCAATGGTTTTGAGCCTTT
>JALOON010000102.1 GCA_025454405.1 Oscillatoriaceae cyanobacterium Prado104
ATCGCGATCGCGAGCAAAGCGCCGGAACCAGAAATCTCAAGCGTAGTTCCGCAAATTGTAGTATTCCGGATCTTCCATAATCTGCACCCGATCGCGCGCAGCAAAAAAATTAAGCATCGCGATCGCGAGCAAAGCGCCGGAACCAGAAATCTCAAGCGTAGTTCCGCAAATTGTAGTATTCCGGATCTTCCATAATCTGTACCCGATCGCGCGCAGCAAAAGAATTAAGCATCGTGATCGTGAGCAAAGCGCCGGAACAAGAAATCTAAAGCGTAGTTCCGCAAATTGTAGTATTCCGGATCTTCCATAATCTGTACCCGATCGCGCGGGCGCGGGAACGGAATTTCTAGAATTTCGCCGATTGTCGCCGACGGCCCATTAGTCATCATCACCAATCGATCGGCCAAAAACAGCGCTTCATCAATGTCGTGGGTAATCATCAACACCGTACAGCGGTGATCGTTCCAAATTTTCAGCAACTCTTCTTGCAATTCTTCCTTAGTAATTGCGTCCAGAGCACCGAAAGGTTCGTCCAAAATCAGCACCTGCGGGCGAATTGCCAAAGCACGGGCGATCGAAACCCGCTGTTTCATCCCCCCCGAAATTTGCGGGGGTCTTTTTTCAGCAGCTTCAGTCAATCCCACCATCGCCAAATGCTCTTTGACGATCGCATTTTTTTCGACTTTTGACTTTTGGGGAAATACCGAGTTAAGCGTAACCTTGAAACACCACCATGCGATCGGGGCCCGGCTTCACGATTTGCTGACCGTTAATCGTTACGCTGCCAGAACTTGGATGGCTGAAACCCGACACCATATTCAACAGCGTTGACTTGCCGCATCCCGAGTGTCCGATGATTGTAATAAACTCTCCCTCAGATACGTTCAGGTTGATGTTTTCTAAAGCCCTGTAACCGTTTGGATATACTTTTTGAACGTTGTCCATCACCAAAAACGGCGGTCGGCGGTCGGCGATCGCGGGCTTGCTTTGGAGTTTGGTATTTTTCTGGTTGACAGTGGTGTTAATCATAGATTTGGGGTGTCGTTAAGTAAGTGATTAGCGATAGCAAACACGGTTTGTAGTGTGGACTTTAGTCTGCAACATATCGCGGACTAAAGTCCACACTACGAACTAATCTTATTGCGGTCGTTTGGCGCAATGGCGATCGGCCTCTAAGCAACAGCTCTGCGGCCCGAATCCAGTACCACTTCAGCCATTGTGAAATCGCGTTTGATCGGCAAACTGTTGAGATAGCCGATCGGATCGTCAGCATTAAATACCGAGCCGTCAAACAACCGCAGAGAACCCCGAGTGTAAGTAATATCAGACATTCCCAATTCTCGGGCTGCCGTGCTGAAGGGGCCGACGCGCACCACTCGCTCCAGAATTTCCACCCAGTTGCGCGGGAACACGGTATCGTTCCAGCGAGCCATCTGCACCATGTGCCACAACTGTTCGGTACGGCTGGGACGGTTCACGCCATCGCCGTAGAACAAGTGGTGGGCGTACTCCCGCATCGGAGTATCCAGACTGCAAGCATTGGATTTAGGGTCGCCGATTTGAATGTAACTCTTGTCAGTACCGACGTACTCCCGCCCCGCCACAATTTCCGAAACTTCTTCAGCATGATTCGGATCGGCGCAGTATACAGAAGCTTCGAGCAAAGCTTTGATCAGAGCGATGTGAGTGTTGGGATAAGCATTCGCCCAATCTTCCCGCACTCCCAGAATTTTTCCGGGGTGTCCGGGCCACAGTTCCAAATCTGTCGCTACCGTAAAGCCGACTCCTTCCATCGCCGCCCGCAAGTTCCAAGGTTCGCCAACGCAGAAGCCGTCGATCGTGCCGCCTTGCAAGTCAACGATCATTTGAGCGGGAGGGATGTTTTTCAGCACCACATCGCGATCGGGGTCAATGCCACCGGCCGCCAGCCAGTAACGCAGCAGCAGGTTGTGCATCGATGAAGGGTGAACGATGCCCATGCGGTGGGTTTGGGCGGGAGTTCTGTGCAGCATTTCCTTGAAATCTGCCAGAGTGTAGATGCCTTGGTCGTAAAAGCGCCTCGCGAGGGTAATGGCGTTGCCGTTGCGACTCATGGTGAGGGCTGTAACCGTCGGCGTTATCTTATCTTGGTTTCCTCCCAAGGTCAACCACAGCGGCATCCCAGAGGGCATTTGCGCTGCATCTAAGTAACCGCCGCTAATGCCGTCTACAATGCCCCGCCAGCTTGTTTCCCGCACGAGGTGGACTTCATCGAGGCCGTGTTTGGCAAACAAGCCTTTTTCTTTGGCGACAGCGAGGGGAGCGCAGGCGGCCAGGGGGACGAAGCCGAGTTCGAGGTTGACTTTTTCCAAGCCGTGGCGGGCGATCGCGGGTACTTTGCGCGCCCGCAGTTTTTTGACCCGTTTCTGCTGGTTGAGGAAGTAAATCATTTCGCTGCGCAGGGCGTAGTAGCTGGGGTGGGAGACTACATCCATGCGTTTGCGGGGGCGGGGAATGTCTACTTCGAGAATCCCGCCAATCTTCGATTCTGGGCCGTTGGTGAGCATGACGATGCGATCGCTCAGCAGTACGGCTTCATCGACATCGTGCGTTACCATCAGGGCGCTGATTTCGTACTCTTGGCAGATTTCCATCAGCTTTTCTTGCAGGTTGCCGCGAGTCAAAGCGTCCAATGCACCGAAGGGTTCGTCCAACAGCAGCAGTTTGGGGCGCAGGGCGAGGGCGCGGGCGATCGCGACGCGCTGTTTTTGTCCGCCCGATAGCAGTGCTGGCTGCTTTTCGGCGTGGGGTGTCAAGCCCACCATATCGATGTGTTTTTGAATGATTTCGAGGCGTTCGACTTTCGGCAAACCGCTCATTACCGAGTCTACGGCTAGGGTAATGTTTTCTCTAACCGTCCGCCAAGGCAGCAGCGAATAGTTTTGGAAAACTACCATGCGATCGGGTCCGGGTTTGGTGATTCTTTGTCCTTCGATCGTCACCAATCCTTCTGTTGGCAGGTCCAAACCTGCGACCATGTTTAACAGAGTAGATTTACCGCAACCCGAGTGTCCGATTAAGGAGATAAATTCTCCTTTTCTAATTTCCAAATCTATGCCTTTGAGGGCGACATATTTGCCGCCGTCTGATAGATTAAATGTTTTTTCGAGCTGTTCTACTCCAATCAAAACTGACATAGTTTTTCTTACCTTTTTTGTAGGTTTGTCACGAACAAAACGAGCTGTTGGCTGTTATTTGTTTCGATCGAACAACTGCATTTATGGATTCGGTTCTTAGTGAGAACTTCAGTTATCAAAAAATGATTTTGCGCGATCGAAAAACTCTTACAAACTCGGTTTGTAGTGAGGAATTCATTCCTCAAAAAAGGCTGCGGACTAAAGTCCTCACTACGAACCTTTGAAACATCTTGCTGTTAACTGTCAAACGATTTTAGATTTGGGATTTGGGATTTGGAATTTTTGATTGAGGTATTGAAGATTTTTGAAGATTTTCGATTGTGCCAGCTTCCAGGTTTTTTCGTCAACTCTTCCTTCTTCCTTCTTCCTTCTTCCTTCTTCCTTCTTCCTTCTTCCTTCTTCACAACTTTCAACTGTTTAATTATTTGCCTTGAGGTGGAGCAATCTTGTATTGCAAGAAAGCCATCAGTCGATCGAGCATCAAACCAACTGCACCAATGTAGACCACCGCTAATAAAATTTCGCTAATGTAGTTTTGTTGGTAAGCGTTCCAGATAAAGAAGCCGATACCCGTAATTCCCGACATCACAATTTCCGCAGCAATAATTGCCAGCCAAGCCAAACCGATCGCAATTCTCAAACCGGTGAAGATGTAAGGAAGTGCCGAAGGAAACAAGATATTTAAGTAGTATTCCTTCCGAGACAGTTGCAGCACTTTGGCAACGTTGTTGTAATCGTCGGGAATTTGGCGGACACCTTCAGTTGTGTTGATCAGAATCGGCCAAACTGAAGTTACAAAAATCACAAACAAAGCAGCAGGTTCGTTTTGTTGGAGGGCAGCAAGGGCGATCGGCACCCAAGCCAGAGGTGCTACCATCCGCAAAAATTGGAAAATCGGGTCTAACGCCTTATTTAAGAACGGATTTGTACCGACTAAAACACCCATCCCAATACCCACGATCGCGGCGAGAGTGTAGCCTTTTGCCACCCGTTCCAAACTAGCTAAAGTCTGCCAAAATAAGCCGACTCCGTAAGTTTTCGAGTTCATGAAAGGATACATCAACAAGATCCGCGTCCGTTCTTCAGTCCAAACGCTGATCGGTCCCGGCAGTTTGATAATTCCAGTGCTTGACAAGAATTGCCACACCAATAAAAAACCCAAAATCCCCAAAATTGGCGGCAATATATTTTGGGAATTTTTCTTCCAAAACTCGCCCAATGCTCCTTGAACATCGACTCCGCTATTGCGATTCGTGCTGACAGCCATCTTGCTAATCTCCTGTATTTCTGCTGTTAGTTTGCGAGGCTAATTTTTTGAGGAATTGCGGGTAAACTGTCCTGTGTAGGGTGCGCGTTGCGCACCTTACTGACATCTTCAACTAGCGCTAAATAGGGCGCGCAATGCGCACCTTACTATTATTTGCTGCTTGTCAAATTACTTATTACTTATCGTGCAAGTCCTGTTTGTGAAACAAAATTATGGGAAGCTAAAACCCCATCACGCTTTTTTAATTGCCAAACTCTTGAGGTAGTCTTCGGGTTTGTCCGGGTTAAATTCTTTGCCGTCAAAGAACTTCTCAACCCCGCGAGATGTACTGCTAGGAATTTCTGCAGCAGCAACTCCAGCTAATTGGGCTGCTTTTTTCCAAATATCTTCGCGGTTGACTTTATCGATGACTGTCTTGTTGTCTGCCAAAGTTTTTGCAGGCAAGAAACCCCAGCGAACGCTTTCGGTGATGAACCACAAATCGTGGCTCTTGTAGGGATAGGAAACGTTGCCGACTCCATCATTCCAGTACAGCGGGCCCATCTTGATGTCGCTGATATCTGGTTTGCCGTCACCCATGACATATTTGCCTTCATAGGGAGGCGTCAAAACCGCAGGAGATACGTCAAAGAAGCTTTTGCCGGAAACAATAGCCACCAATTCAGCGCGATTTTCGGGTTTGTCGCACCACTGCTGGGCTTCGATGATTCCTGCTAGCAGGGCTTCGGTAGCTTTCGGGTGTTTGTCTACCCAATCGCCGCGAATTGCTAGGTATTCCTCGGGATGGCCTTTCCAGATTTCGGAAGTCAGCGCGGACATGAAGCCGATGTTTTCTTTGACGATGCGCAGGGGCCAGGGGTCGCCGGTGCTGAAACCGTCCATGGTTCCGGTTTTCATGTTGGCGACGGTTTGGGCGGCCGGTACAGTCAGCAGGCTGACATCTGTGTCGGGATTGATGCCATTAGCTGCTAGCCAGTAGCGAATCCACAAGTCTTGGTTGGCTTTGGGAAAGGTATAGGCTGCTTTGAAGGGGGTGCCTGCTTTGGCCAAGCCTTTGATGTAATCTTGGGCGGCTTGTTCTAGCTTGAGTCCGAGACCTTTACCTTGGTGTTTGGCCGCGATCGCGATACCATTTCCCTGAGTGTTTAGCTGTGCCAACACGTACATCGGGATTTGGGTGTTGTTTTTGGTGATCAGGCCTTTGCTAATCATGTAGGGCATGGGCATTTGCCACTGACCACCGTCGATACCGCCACCGGCAGAACCGATTTCTACGTTGTCTCTGGCCGAACCCCAGTTGGCTTGTTTGGCAACTGTAACTTCAGTCATGCCGTATTTGGCAAAGAAACCTTTTTCTTGGGCAATAATTAACGGTGCTGATTCGACGATCGGGATGTATCCCAAAGTAACCTTTGTAGTTTCGATGCCTTCGACTCTTTTCTCGTTAGCCACAGCAACTGCTGATGTAGCTACGGGGACTGCCCCGCCACCGCCAGCATCTGCACCGCCTGCTGCAGTCGGTTCTGGGGGATTTCCCAAACAGCCTTTGAGCAATACCGAACCCACAGCAGATGCGCCTGCTGTGACGATAAATTTGCGCCTAGAAAATCGTTCTGAAAAATTTGTCATAGCCTAGCCTCGCTGCAATTCATAATCTTCTGTAACGACAATCACTGAAGTTTATCAAAGCGCTTTTTGACATTCGCTAATTGGCGGTTGGCGAATTATTGTTAAGCGCGGTTTGGCAGGAGGGAGCAAAAGATTTATGGCTGGCATAAGTCTTAAGACTATCCCTGCTGATTTGACACCTTTGATTAACTCAATACTTGCGATCGGCCGAGTCGTGGTGGCTCGCTTGGAGGGAGCGGCACGTTTGCTTGGCTTGAATATTAAGTTTAGCGTACTCTGGCTGTAATTATAAAACAAATATTAAATTGAAGTTATAAGTATATGTTTTTGGTTCCTACTTTCAATAAGCATTGCTTTATTTTGGCGATCGGGATTGCTTATGAAGGGTTCTTCCAGCTAAGTGTTTCTGTGTAAAGGTTATAACTCATGCTGCTCTGGCACGACATTCAGATTAATTGTCAATAAGCTTTTTATTTTGACGCAGGCGATTGTTTATATTACTTAATTAATCTATAATATTTTTAGTAATTTGCTTAACTGTATTCTAAAATACAGAAATCTTGCAAAAGATATGGTAATAAGACTTGTTCGCTGAACTTATGCACGCAATATATTATGTATAGTCTTGCTCGTGTAGGTGAGACAAGCTTGAACCCTGTGCTGCTATGGAATAGCGACTCTTTTAATATCGATGTTTTACCAAAGAATTGGGTCTAAAGCCCCGTCCTTCTAGGACGGCTTTTCTTCTTTTAGCTTGTCGATCCACTCCTCAACCATTTGGGTCATCGTCTTTTCCTTCTGCACAGCAATCCGCTTCAACTTCGCTAAACGCGCTTCCGAAATCCGAAGATTTAATCGTGTAGTTTTCAATATGGCTACCCAACGGCTACCCACGTATGCTAACATGAAGTCATGAAAACACTGAAGTTCAAGTTCTACCAAAGCTCTCGCAACGCCAACTTAAACCGGATGATTAGTGTGTCTGGTTTAATTTGGAATCATTGCATTGCTCTCCACAAACGCTACTACCGAATGTGGGGTAAAAACTTGAGTTGTGCCAAGCTTCAAACGCATATCGCAAAGCTGAGGAAACGTAACCCATTGTGGCAAACTGTCGGGTCTCAAGCGGTACAAGACATTTGTCAGCGTATTGAGAAGGCATATCAGCGGTTATCAGGGCAAACAGATTGTTTTTATCAGTCGTTGGTATCCTTCTTCAAAAACCTGTAGCTGTTGCGGACATCAACTTGAAAAGCTTGATTTAAGCACAAGAGAATGGCGTTGTCCATCATGCGGGTCAATCAACGATCGTGATGAGAATGCCGCTATCAATATCAAAATGATTGGGGCATCAACCATCGGAGTAGGTGATGTCAGACAGGCGAGAGCCTGCTATCGCTGCTTGAGTCCAGAATCACCATGGCTTCAGCCCGGTGAGTATGTCAACTCTAATTTTGCGCCTCTAGCAACAACTGCGGTCAAAAACCTATTTTTCAGGCAAATACACCGCATTTAGACCGTAAACCCCTATAAAACCGGGTTTCTTGAGTTTTTGCGCCTCACCTTCAGACCCCGCATTCCGGCGCTACAACCGGACTCTACTCTCCGGATTCGCTGCCGCCATAGATTAACATGAACGTTGAAAAACTTCGATCGAATTCGATCGAACTTCATGAGGAGTCATTTATGCTGCGCCACAATCCACGGTTCAAAAAATTCAGCTTGCTAGCAGCCGCCAGCATCGCTTTACCGCTTGGTATCGCTACAATTTCCCTTGCCGGCGGGCCTCCACCCCAACGCCAAGGAAAACCAGTTTCCCAGCCCGCCACTATGCCGGAAATGCCGGACGCCGAAAAACCAACTCCCGCCGGGAAGCCCACCGTATCTGAAGGCACCCCTCCCGCCCGCTTCCCGATGCCCGGCGCGCGAGTTACCCCAACAGCAGGTATGGTAACCATTAAACTCGTGAACACCACCAATGCCATCATCAATTATCAAGTGGTAGGCGTTACCCCGCCGCGCACTCTGGGCGAACAATCGGAAATTCTGTTGCAAAATTTGACAACGCCCCTGACTCTTACTTACCAGCGCCCGGATGGGGGATTGTTGTTAGTTCGCCCTCAGGCTACTGCGATGCCGGGAATGCTGCAAGTCTCTTTTGGCGCGACAACTGATTTGGGGGCGGATACCAAATCCTTGGAAGTCCAAGAAGATGGGAGAGTATTTTTGAATTAGAAAGTGAAAGGTTCGTAGTGAGGACTTTAGTCCTTGTTTTGGAGAGGACTGAAGTCTTTACTACAAACCAAGTTAAAGATTCGCAGTTAGGACTTTAGTCCTGCACTTGGGAATTGTCTTGACTGAAAGGCAAATCCTGGTTGACAAAATCGATTTCTTGCTGTTCTCTGTCGTTGATTTGACCGATGTAAGATTTGAAAATTTGCGCCAGACGGTTGTTGTAAAATCGGTGCAAACTGTAATTAGGCGTAGCTGGAAAGCCGCGCCGTTTTTTGTGCCTGCCGCCGGCACCGGGGTCGAAGGTTTGGATGCCCCGATCGATCGCCCATTCGATCGGCGTATAATAGCAAGCATCGAAGTGCAAGCAGTCGATTTCTTGGATGCTTCCCCAATACCTGCCGTACAGTCGATCGCCCTTATACAAACAAAATGACATTCCTACAGGCTGCCTGTCATCTTCCTTGTCGTAAGCTGCTACAAATAATACGCGATCGCGGTAATTGTGGTGCAATTGTTCAAAAAATCGCTTTGTTAAATACTTGCTGCCCCACCAACCGAATTTATCGCAGGTATTCTCGTAAAAACCGTACATTTTCTCAAACAAAGCTTGGGGAATTTCATCGCCCGCTAGGGTTTTTACTAACAATCCGGCTTTGTCAACAGCTTTGCGTTCGCGCTTGATATTGCGGCGCTGGTTGGCATTAAATCCGCCTAAATAGCTGTCAAAATTTTGATAGCCTTGATTTTGCCAAATATAGCTGTGGTGCAGCCAACCACTAAAACCGTGCTTTTCTATTATCGGCTTCCATTCAGGATCGACGTACAAGAAATTGCAGCCCGAAATATTGTGCCGATCGCAAAAATGGTCGATCGCGCTTACCATTACTCCAGTTAATTCGTCTTCATCTTCTCCTTCAGCTATCAAAAACCGATAGCCTTCAGCAGGAGTAAACGGGGTCATTCCCATCAATTTGGGATAGTATCGAACTCCCAAACGTTCGGCTAAATCCGCCCACTGATTGTCGAATACAAATTCACCGTAACTGTGACTTTTCACGTACAGCGCGGCGGCAGCAATCAACTGTTTGTCCCGCCATACAGTTAAGTGATGCGGCAGCCAACCTGTTTTGCCCGTAGCGCTGCCGGAAGTTTCGAGATTGTTAAGCCATTCCCATTCGAGAAAGGGGGTTTTTAGCGGCATTGCCATGGCATCCCAAGACGCTTTGGGAATTTCCGATATTTTGCCGATCCAGGCTACAGAATATTGAGCTTTTGTTTGTTCCAGCATAGAAAGATTTGTGCTAAGAGCGATCGAACTTCTCGTAACCTTCTGGATCGAAAATATTTTGTGGAGGCGTGCAATCTGTGCATTATTTCCACAATCTTTATATCGTACTACTAAATTTTAGTTTAGTCACCCTCTGAATTGATTAGATAAAACATTTTCACAATTCACCAAGATCTTTAGACTGCTGTTTGTTCGGCAAGCTTCTGCCGCAACCACAGGTTGACTAAAGTTTCGACTTTCACTCCACGCTGTCGAGCTTGTTTTTCAATCTCACTGAATAGATCGACTTCAAGTGGCACAGTGTAAGCTATCTCAAACTCAATATCAGGTGCATCGGTATCAAAATCAGTAAAGTCATGGGTATCCCAAAATTCACCAATTCTTTCATCAGTGTCTGCTTGGGAAATACTACTGAGTTTACTTGCGTCCATAGGCTTTGCGCTCCTTATTGCTCATATCGCGGGCACTGATAATAATTGCTGTCCTCACATCAGGTTTGTAAATGAAGAATACTGACAAATACCTGCCTTCAAATGTTTGTCCAAAGGCAGCGTATACGTCATCACCTTCAGTATGACCTTGTTCTGCGAAACGGATACGAGGGCGATTAAGCAAAACTTGCTCAGCTTCGTAGCACGTTACACCATGTTTTGCCTGGAGTTTTTCTTCGATGTATTCGGGGCAGACAATAGACTCAATTCGCATTTGCTAAATATTGCGACTGGCAGCATAACTCTATTTTAAGCGCGATCGCACTACGCGAGAGGCGATCGGGCCTGTCTATTTTAGACCTCCGACTTCGTATTTACCAGGAACAGCTCTCCCAGAAAGAAGTTGATAATTAATACTTATACACTTGCGGGGAAGGATCTTGCAAGGCTTGAACTCGAAATTTTACTCGCAAGCCGTCAAGATATGGAAGTTGTTAGCATTACTAGCAGCAAGCTTTGTTTTTAGATTTCTGTGCTTTAATATTCAAGCTGGTGTTTTTTCTGATGTTTTTTAATTAGTTATGGATGTCGATCGCAACTTTTCGGAATTCGAGGGCAAAGCTGCAAGTGTCAGCGATGGGGATGAGGCGTCAAATAGAGGCAGCCGGATCGCGAGTACGGTATTGTCTCCGGCGGTGGGGTTGTGGCTGCGATCGCAAGTTGAGCGCGTTGATGAGTTAAAAGTAAAAATTGAAGGGAGCGATCGACAGTTGTTTGGCGGTAAAATACCTCAAGTAACTGTTGCTGCCAGCGGTGCCGTGTACAGAGGATTGCACCTGACAGAAGTTGCTCTGTGCGGGGCAAAAATTCGCGTTAACCTCGGTCAAGCTATCAAAGGTCAACCCCTCCGGCTGTTGGAACCGATACCCGTTACAGGCGTTTTAAGGCTCAGTCAGGTCGATTTAAATGAGTCGCTGAAAGCGTCTTTGCTAGCTGATGCTTTGAGCGAATTCTTGCTGCCAATGCTGCCGATCGACCGTCAAGAAAAACCGCTAAAATTGGAAAATTCGCAGATAATAATTGAGGCTGGTTTGCTAACGCTTTCGGCTGCAATTGTGAGTGCGGGCGGCGCGCAAATTTCTTTGGTTTTGCGGACTGGTTTGCAGGTAGCTAGCGGTCGCGAATTGATGTTTGAATCGCCGGAAATTGAGTTCGATCGGGAATTATTAGATGCAAGCAATTTCAATGATTTTAAAATTGATTTCGGTCCTGAAGTGAATATCGAAGAATTAACTTTGACTCCGGGCGAGATAGTCTGTCGCGGTGGAATTACAGTTTTACCTTGACCGAGAAAGAAGCAAGCCTGGAGTTGGGATTGTGAGGGATGCGAGAGGAAATCGCGTCTCTCAAGTGCTATTCTTCCTGATTCCTTCTACTGATAAAATTTACGGCATTTTTCAGGCAAGACTCGGTACACAAATATTACAGGTAGGGAGACGGCACTCCCTCCGCTACGCTGCGCCCATTGATGTCAATTTAAGGTCAAACCCTCATTCCGGCAGGGGTTTAAACCCCTGCCTCATAGCGAAAGTCGGTTGAAACCGACTGTGAAATACAATTGTTAAAAATATGATACTTGTCGGACAAAGTAACTAAAAATGCTATTAACTTTAGTCCTCTTTTAGAGGACTTTTGCTATGAGACAGGGGTTGAAAACCCCTGTCGGACTGTCCGACTTACAAACGATATCGATACCGCTTTCGATCTTAAGTTGACACCAATGGTCACTGTTGTATCCTTGCGGGGATTGTGCGAGAGTCGGGCTTGCATATCAACTTGCAATCTGCTGTAAGTTACACTGAATGTATGCTTTGAATATAGAATTGAGGCGAAAGAGCGATCGGCCTCCTACTGACTCTTTTGCCACTAAGCCGCGTCGGGCTAAAGATTGTATGGCTTGCCACAATTGCGATCGGGATAATTCACTCTCGGCAGGCGGTTGGGAAATATCGATCGCGTCATCTTGACTTGCTAACCAGTGACTCACCTTTTTTTCTGAATCCGATAAACGTTCTAGGTGAGAGTCTAAAAAAAGTTCTAAGTCTCCTAAATAAATATCACTTTTATCTTCTAAGAAGCTAGAGACACTGCCATCAAATAATTCTAAAATTGTTAAAGCTATGAGGTTTAACCAGGCAGGATGACCTTGATAAATAGCGATTAGTTCTGACCATTTTTCCTCATCAAGTAATCCTTGTTGTTTGAAGACTTCTGCGGCTTGTTCTCCTAATCCTTGGAGGTGTAAGCTTCGGCTGGGTCGATTTTCTCCTTCTAAAGTCTTGATTTCTCTGGGTTTTTCCCAAGAGATGAGGATTAAACAACTTTGGTGAAATGATGTGGCAATTTGTTTAAAAAATTTGCCGTAGTCTTCGTATCCGGCTAAATATTGACCTGCTAATCGATCGCTTTGAAAAATATTCTGCAGGTCATCAAGGATTACTAAACAGCGAGAGGTGCGAAAATAATCGACCATCGTGGGTAATTGGGGTTGTTGCGATCGGCCAAAAAATTCTTTTAGTTCGGTTTCGAGAGTTGAAAGTGCGGGTGTGTTGGCGAGGCTTAACCAGATAATACGATCGAATTCGGTTTGAATTTGTTCGATGAGTTTGAGGGCGATCGTGCTTTTGCCAATTCCACTCAAGCCGTAGATGGTGATTAAGCGCGTGTGTTCTTCTAAAATCCATTGTTTGAGGGTGGAGAGTTCGGAGGTGCGATCGTAAAAGCTTGTTAATTCGGGTGCGTCGGTTAAATCGATTATTGGCGATCGATCTTTATTTGGGGAAGAGTGAGGGGGTGAGGGCGATCGAGTTTGTGTATTTTTAATAGTTTGTATAAATTGACCGCCAATATTAATATTATCAACTTGTAATAAACAGTGACCTGATTTGGAATTTTGAGAAACCCTATTTTTTTTCTCTAACTTCGATCGAAAATTAAATTTATTAAGGTCTTCTCCTAATTCCTCACGCAACTTTTCCCATAACTTAGCAGCTTCTTTTTTAACGTGAGATTCGCTACAATTAAACTCTTTAGCGATTTGAGGATATTTTTGTCTTTGCCAAACACCCGTTAGTATTGCTTCCTGTAGGGGTGTGAGATGTTCTCCAGTTTTATCAACAATCAAATTATTCACCCATTGTACAACATCTTCAACATTCATGGATTAGCGTTGAGTGCGGTTGATTGAACTATATCCTACCAAATCCTACTTTGTCAACTCAATTGTACCAAATTCTACTAAATTGGTTCAGGAGGGTTAGAAAAATTGGGTGCTAAATCCGACCGTTTTGAGTTGTCATATTTTATCTAAAGTATTGCAAAATAAAATCAGAGTATCGGCTATAATTCTATCTATAGTTTTACTCATATCTATACATCGTGCGAATCTTCTGTAAATAAAAGCTCTAACCATCATGGAAACGATCGCAAAGTTTTACCAACCTTGGCTTGAAAAATGGCGCAGCCATCGCTTTCAAGCTATTCTGTTAATATGTTTTTTACTCTGGACACCGCTCCTAGTTGCGGAAACTTTGCAGGTTCAAAATTCCTGTCATCCAATGATTAATTGGTCTAAGGAGTTACCACCAGAATGCCAATCTAAACAACCTAAGCAGCTCAAAGAGGAGCAACCCAACAAACCAATTCAGGAATCATTAATAGAGAAATTGAAGAATCTGCAAAACAGCATCCCGATATTACGGGAGCAACTATTGGAATAGTTTTGCAACTGGTGCAGCTATCGCTAATGCACCCTTAGTTGTTACTTTAGGAATTGGCATTGCTCTGTGGTTAGCTATCAGAACAGCTCTTTCTCAAAGCTAAATCAAAGTCTTGTCTAACTTGCTCACCATACCTTTAAGCAGCAATTTACTGAAAATGGAACCTGTTTCTAATCAATCTCAACAATCTTCCAACCTAGCCCATACTCCCTTAAATAGTGAGTCGCAAGTTGTTCCTTCTGCCACTGGGCAAATTCAGCAAAATTCAAACAGCCCAGAACCCACATCCTTCTCTTTAAGCTTTTTAGGAGCGCAAATTTCAGTCGGTAAGTGGGCTGTGCTGGGAATTGTAGTAATTGCTATTGGGTGTACATTTTTTCTTTTAACCAAAGGAAGTGAATTTTGCTTTTTTAGCGTTTGTACTATGGGCGGTACTGGGGGCTCTATTGCTAATGATTTTTGGGGATTTTTAGGAGGAACAGCTACTTTAGTAATCCTCACCACCGTAATAGGGGTTCCGCTTGTTCCTGCTTTTGTGGCGGCAATGGGAATTTGGTTATTGATACAAATTTCATCCCATTAATTTCTGAGAATAAAAATACTTACTTCCCAAATATGAATCTAGTTGAAGTTGAGAATGTCTCGAAATCATTCTACAAATGGTTTGGCACTAATCAAATCCTTAAGGATATCAATCTAACTGTCAAGGAAAATGATTTTATTGTTTTGCGGGGTGAAAATGGAGTTGGCAAATCTACATTAATTAATTTAATTCTAGGGTTATTAAGACCAAGTGGTGGAAAAATTAAACTTATGGGACTTCCTGCTGATAACTCTTTCTCTAAAATTGGCTTGGGCGTAGTTTTGCAAGACACTCAAGTTCCCCGAAAAGTCAAAGTTAAAGAATTAGTCGATCTGCTGCGAAGCTACTACCCCAACCCTCTCTCAAGGGAAGAACTCATGAATAAAGTTAATCTCACATACAAGGAAGATGCTTGGGCGACTGATTTATCTGGGGGGCAAAAGCAGCGACTCTACTTTGCTCTTGCTTTGGCAGGAAATCCTCGACTTCTCATCCTTGACGAGCCAACGAGGAACTTAGATGATAAAGGCTATGAAGAATTCTGGAAGCAAATAAAACTTTGTCGCCAACAGGGAATTACCATTTTGATGGTGACAAACAATAAATCAGACTCGGATGAACTAGATACTTTAGCTACTCGGTACATTACACTGCAAAAACTCTCTGAATCTTCTCACAAAAGTCAATTAATTGAAGAGTTTCGGATGGCAGCTAAATCAGAAGAAAAATTAGATGCTGTTGCCACACCTGAACCAGTCGTTAATAAATCAGAGCCTTTCAATCAAAACATTTTAGCGATTATCCAAAACCAGCTTTGGTTTGAAACACTACAATTGATTCGGACTCCCCTGTTTCTCATTTCCATCCTCTGTGTAGTAGCTTTTGTGCCCGAATTCCAAGTTATAGGTTTGACAGGAAATTCTGCAATACAGCCTATAATTTATTTTGTTGGAATAATCTTGTTTATAATTGCTATTGAGCGTCTCGGCAAACGAATTGCTCTTGAGCGGTCTGAAGGATGGTTGAAATTGTTGAGGACGACACCTTTACCCCCAGTCGCATACATAATAGCAAAGATAGGGACATTCCTGTTACTTTGTACCATCAGTCTCATACTAATTTTTTGGCTTGCAAGCTGGCAACTGCAAATAACAGGCGATCCGAGTTCCTTGCTAGTTATCTTCCTCTGCCTAATTCTGGGTATTATCCCCTTCGCAATTCTTGGTCTAGCACTGGGATATTTGATCGACCCCAAGAGTGCCGATCCTATCCTTAACTTGTCAGTAGTAATTGTTGTTCCTCTAACCTGTGGAGTATTTCCAATTTCTGAAGCAAAAATTGTACAAGATTTGATGGCATTATCCCCGTTTTACCATTATCGAGAGCTGGTATTTTGGGCAGCAAAATTGCCTTATGATAATCAGATATTTCTACACTTGCTGTGGCTGATTTGGAGTTTGGGCGTATTCGGATTAATTGCTATTTGGTCATACCAGAGAGATCGATCGGCTCAGTAATTTGTTTATCATCAACTAAAGTTAAAAAGGCGGTATCAGGTGACATCTTTATTAATTGTCAGCTCGATATTATCTATGAGGGGTAAAGCGAAATTCATGGTAAGACTAAGTAGAATCCAGTCTTCTCATATCTCTTGTAATTCTTCTGATATACCCTCCTACATCTTACAAATCGCCCTACCTCCTCACTGGCTGAAATCCCTGCACAAAAGTTATCCAGCGTGGTACTTTATCACCTGTAATATTTAGGATAGGAATGTTGAAGCTTCTGACATCAGGGCGACCGATTTCACCAGCCGAAAAAGTAATATTCGTAGGTTCTGATTTACCTAAACCATAGGCACTAGCTATTTGATTAGCAAGTCGGCAGGTTATTACAAAACTTCCCATATTAATCGTGCCACCCCCAGCCTCATAATTCCAAGTAATACCGGGTGTTAAATTTCCCTGCTGACACATAAAGTGAGTAACTTCAAACATTTTAGCAATGTGAACATCATATCGTCTTAAGCGTCCTCCATAGACCGATGCTGTGGTATCGCTTTCTGGTACTACAATCGATCCAAATCCTTCGTCAAAACCAAGCTTCATCGGCAGCGCTGTGGAACTTGTAAGCGGTTGATTCGCTTGGGGTTGTATGCGAGTCGATGACATCTGTACTGGTTTGACAAATTGACTATTAGCGCGAACGAAACAACCTTGCGCCGCACCAGCAGCGTAGCTTTTTCCTACAAAAAGCCAAGGTAAACCCCTGGTATCCCGGAAAGTAACACCAGCATTACCAGGAAAGCTTTCAAAACGCTGTCCTTGTTTTAAAACACCAACTACAGACCAATTAAAAACATCAAATGGAGTGCGGTTGTCAATACGCATAAATTCTTCAAAAGAAGAATTCATGCGACAATTTAACCCCTTTGGGTCTGAGTCTACTACTTCCCAATAAGTATGATAAGTTCTTCCTATATAATCCCCTTGATTATTAGGACTTGGGAGAGGTGCAGTAGCACCCAGTTTAGCTGTTCCTAATACCAGAAGAGTTGCAAGAGAAATGGTTTTTAATTCTTTTAACATGGGTATCACTTTTTAAAGACTACATTTATTGGTAATCAAATAGCGATCGCACCCAAAAATATGAGCAAATTCCTCCTCACTCACGATCGCAAAATATCATCGTCTAAATTTTCTGGGAGACGCAGAATTAGTTCCGATCCATTAACTCTCTCATAATTATAATTCATTTCTAGCATCATTAACTGTCACCATAAGTGTCATCGGATCGATGGGTGAAGCAGTAAACCCGCACTTCTCATAAAACTGCTTTGCCTCTTCCGAAATAGCGTGTACCAAAATTGCCCTTATTCCCGCAATTTCAGCAGCTTGCAAAGTGCGAAGGATAGCATCTCGCAGCAAAGCACGCCCGATACATTTACCCTGCCAGTGACGATCGACTGCAAGTCTTCCAATTACTATAACTGGAATTGGATCGGGCATATTACGCCTAACTCTACCTGTTGCAGTAGTTTGTGCTAGTGCGCCATTAGCAAGACAGTAATATCCAATAACCACTTTGCCAGCACAGACAACGTAAGTCCTTGAAGCACCCTCTAACTCATTTTTCAAAGCACGACGTTTTAGCCATTCATTTAATTCATTGTTACCTGAGTTAAAGCTGTCAATTTGATGTGAGGAATTCAATTTTTCGGGAGGAGAAAGCTGCTGTCGATCTTGTTCTAATCCCATGGAGATTTAGTTGTTAGTAATGCGTGTAGCTTTTCATTTCCCATAGGTTGAGCATCTAGCAATGCCACAAATTCCTTAAATTTAACTTCATCTAACCCAAAAAAACATCGGTCTAAAAGAATATCTTGGGCTTTTTGGTAGGCTGACTCCACCATGAACTGTGAGGGACTTTTTCCTTGTATTTGAGCCGCGCGATCGATTAAATCGCTTTGAGGTTGATTCATTCGGATATTGATTATCAGATCGCGCCTTTGAACCTCCTCACCCCCGATCGATCCCACTTCTCGATCGATTTCACTACTTTGTCCCAAGCGTTCTAGAAGTCGCGATAGTAGTGCTGCTTGAGAGTCCTTTGGCAGTGCAAGAACCTCAGCCTCAAGATTTTCAAGTGTCATAGTATTGAAGATTTTTTTGATACATTAACTCTATCATACTTTGGAATCAGAAGTACGGCGTGTCCTCTCAAATTAAGATCGCCCAAAAAATTCATTGCTGAGACTTAAGTTTGGCTTTTGCTGCTTGAAGTTTTGCTCGAATAGCTTCTTCACCAGGTTTTGGTGGTTGAGCGGCAATTCGGGCAATCAGGTCGCGATTTTTTTCTTCATAATACAGTCGCAGTTCTTCAGCTTCCTTAAGTACCATTTGATACTCGGCTTCAACATCAGCGCGATTTGCCTCAATGTAAGCTAAAGCCGCATTAATTTGTGACTCTGTAAGGTCGAACAATCCCCTGATAAACTTAGGCGGATATTGAGCAGTCACATAGTCCATAATGTCGTAGATAGTGATGCGCGTACCCGCGATCGACAGTCCTCTTTCTGTACGGACGATCGCTGTTGGTTCGTTGGATATGGTTGTCATGGCGATAGCCGATCGCTCGCAATTTTGGGGAGCGCGATCGCCCTTCTCCTACCATTTCCAGTAGCACAAAAAGCGCGATCGCAGAAAATATCCGACGCTCAATTCTCGATCGCCGATTACCAATTACCAATTACCAATTCCCAATTAATGCACAATGAAATGAGAGTCGATCGCGGGCAACAACAACGTAACAAAATAGTAAACTAACGGCGCGGTAAAAACATAACTGTCAGTGCGATCGAGAATGCCGCCGTGACCGGGGATTAACTGTCCGGAATCCTTGACTCCTGCATCTCGTTTCATCATCGATTCAGTTAAATCTCCCAACAAGCTAGCAATACCGATTAGTAGCCCGAAAACAACCCCTGTATAAGGCCAGCCCGGCCAATTCAAATACCAAGCCCCGGCGGCTGCAACGGCAATGCTGCCACAAACTCCAAATACCGCACCTTCAACAGTCTTTTTCGGGCTGATGTGGGACAGGCTGGTGCGACCGAAGAATTTGCCCACAAAATAAGCCCCGATGTCCGCCGCCCAGATGCAGCCGAAAGCCAGCAGCAGCGATGTCAATCCCATAAATAAATTGCTGGGAGTCGTCCAAGACTGGGGCGAATAAATGCTGACCGGCGAAGTGCTGGCTACAGCTTGCGAAAGTCCGGTTGTAGCTTGAAAAACTGGGTCGAGACCCACCCGCAGGCGCACCCAATAGCTGGGCAAATAACCGCCGTAGAACAGCCCTAAAATTGAGGAGGAAATATCGGCGATTGTCGATAATTTAGGCAGGAACAGCAGGTAAAAACAAATTAAAGTTCCGGCTAAGGGAAACATTGCATCGACGAATTGCGGCGCGACGGCGGCAGTAATTAGCAAAACCTGACTGACGGCTAAGGTAGTTTTGGCAGCGGGTGCGATGCCTTTAGCCCTGGCTAGTTGAAAATACTCTAGCTGACCGAGGTAAACGATGATTCCGAGACCGACGGTAAAGTACCATCCTCCCAAGACAATCATTCCCAAGGCAAGGGCGATCGCAACGATTCCACTGAGGATACGAGACCAAGGCATAAGATAAAGTTCTCTTGCAGACGGCGGTGGGTCAATCCAGCTATTGGAACCCTTCTTTTTAAGTATGAAGGTTAACTGAACTTAAACAAGGTTAAGAATTGCATTTGGGCTATACAATTTGTTGCTTTTTTACTTCTTTCTTCTAATCTAATTTTTCGCCACTGAGAATAAATGTGGGACTGACTGCAGCGAAGACTTGATGGAGGCCTCGAGTCTCCAAGCGGTTGACAGCGGACTGAACGACTTCGATGTTGCGGACTTGCAATTCGGCGAAACTTTCAGAAAGTGCATAGAGACTTTCTAAATTGGCTGCTGTGGCGACAACTCGACCGTGGGGCTGCAAGTAGTTCCAGACTTCTTGAACAATCTTTTTAATGGGGCGACCTCCTTCGATGCAAACTCGGTGGGGAGGGTCGGATAAGTCTTTGAGGCATTCCGGGGCGCTACCTTCGATGACTTCTACGTTGTCGAGCTCGAATAACTCGCAATTTTTGCGGATTAAGTTTGCTACTTCTTCGTCCCTTTCCACGGCAATAATCCGACCTTGAGGACACAGCAAACCTGTTTCTACCGCGATCGTACCAGTACCTGCACCGATGTCCCACACCACTGAGTCTGCTTGCAGCCGCAAGTGAGAGATTAACATCAGTCGGATTTCTCGCTTACTCATGGGAATTCCCGGTAAACGTTCAAATAATTCATCCGGAATTCCGGGGGTGACGTAAGGCCAAAGCATAATTAGATTTGAGATTTGAGATTTGAGATTTGAGATTGAAGGAAGAAGGAAGAAGGAAGACGGAAGAAGGAAGAGGGAAGAAACAAAATACCCTCTTCTACCCATCTCCCACTCTCCATTTTCCTCAAGCCTTTATCTTCACTGTCGCACAACCTTGAAAGTTTTGAGGTTTGGATCTTTACAACCCGTAATTTTTCCGCCGGCTGCTTGGATTTGTTGCAAGTATTCCAGGGCCATTTGAGTAATTATTTCACCGGGCATCAGGACTGGTATTCCTGGCGGGTAAGGACAGATGAGTTCGGCGCTGGGTCGATCGACTGCTTTGTCTGCTGCTACTGTTTCTGTGGGAGAAAAGAATGCTGCGCGAGGGGAGAGGGGGGGAGGGGGGGAGGGGGAGATGGGGAGAGGGGAAAATTTCTGTTTTTTATGGTTTTTTTCTGGGTTTTCTTCGAGATAATTACAAGCTGATTCCTGCTGGTTTCTGACCGCTAAAATATTAAAGGCTCGCACGAGATTTTCAATGTCCGATTCGGTATTTCCCAAGCTGATAATAAATGTTAAATGCAGCGGCAGTGGCAGTTCTGCAGTGACGCCAAGCTGACCGTGCAAAATTTCATCGACCGCAAATCCTGTCATTCCCAACCCCGATACTTTTACTGTCAGTCTAGTTCTGTCTAAGGATGCAAAACCGGGGGTATTTAACGGTTCTAAAACTGATAGTCCGGGAATTTGGCTGAGGTGCGATCGCGCTTGTTCTGCTAGCAGCAATGTCTTCCCGATTAACTGTTCGCCGTAAAGTGCTATTTGTTGGCGGGCTGCGTCTAACGATGCTAACAATAAATAGCTGGGACTGGTGGATTGTACGAGTTGCAATGCTCGATCGAGTTTGTGAATATCTACTCGCGAACCTTTGACATGCAGCATCGATGCTTGGGTCATTGCACTGAGGGTTTTGTGAATTGATTGTACTGTTAAATCTGCTCCTGCTGATAGCGCGGTTTCTGGCAATTCTGCATGAAAATTAAAGTGCGCGCCGTGGGCTTCGTCTGTTAATAAAGGAATGTTGTATTGGTGAGTTATTTGAGCGATCGCTCTTAAATTTCCGCAAACGCCGTGATAAGTTGGATAAACTACCATTACTGCTTTGGCATCGGGATGCTGCTTTAATGCTGCTGCTGCGGATTCTGGAGTAATGCAGTTAGCAATATCCCAATCTCGATCGTATTCTGGCTCGATCCAAATTGGCATTGCACCGGATAAAATTAAACCTGAAATTGCCGACTGATGGACGTTGCGAGGCAAGATAATTTTATCGCCCGGACTGCAAACAGCTAAGATTGCTGCAATAATTCCGCAAGTCGAACCGTTGGCTAAAAACCAAGTACGATCGGCTCCAAAAGCTGCGGCTGCTAACTGTTGTGCTTCGGCAATTGCAGCTTCTGGATTGAAGAGATTATCCAATTCTGGCAGTTCCGGCAAGTCCGATCGAAAGACTTTTTCACCTAACAATTCTACCAGAGGCTGAGGTATTCCCCGTCCCTGTTTGTGTCCGGGCGCGTAAAATGGGGAGTGCGATTGATTTGCACATTTTTGCAAAGCATCTAGCAGGGGAGTTTGGAGTTGAGGGTTGGTTGCCGGCACGTTGAATATGGGCGATCTCTATACTTAAATATTATTGTAATCCTCACGGCATAATTTTACGCAACCGCCCTCAAATTATAGTTATTTAGATAGATGCCCGTCCGGAAATATTTAATCTAAAATTTAACCTACAGTAATGAGATTCACAAATATCCCTTGTCATATCATGTCCGGTCGATTACCAGTAATAAAAACGGTTTGTAGTGCGGACTAAAGTCCGCAGGTGGCGGACTTTAGTCCGCACTACGAACAAATCTTATTGCGGTCAATTGAACGGACACGATATCAGTCATTTTTACTTGTTAAGTTTAACAAAAAGTGACGAATCACGATCGCGAGCGGGGACGCTCACACTCCAACTGTCAACCTCTCAACTGTCAACTGTCAACTATGATTAATCCCTACCCTACTCCCTTTCCCGGACAGCAGATTCCGAATACCGAACCAGGACTGCCGGAAATTCCTCCATCGCCACCCGTGCCGGGTCCGGTTCCCGAACCGATTCCCGGCCCAATTCCCGAACCCGTACCGGCACCAATTCCGCAGCCGATTCCCGAACCGGTGCCGGAAACTGTACCTGCCCCAATTCCTCAAACTGTGCCGGGTCCAATTCCTCAAACCATCCCCGAACCAGTGTAAACAACTCTTGTGCTTTGAGACTTGTCCAAAAACACTTTTAGGGCAGGCACACTACTTGCCCTTATTTTTTAGTTTGGAGGAGTATATTAGTTATACCAAATTTACATGAAGTTGCATAGATAGTAGAGTTCCAAAATCATCATCTGGTTTTGTTTTCAGCTTTTCTATGTTTATTATAGCGATTAGTTAAGTTCGATCGCTACAGATTCTCGATCGCCCAAAGTATTGCGGCAGTTGCTAGCAGTAATAAAATCCCCGTGGCACCTGCTAAATGTTTTGCTGCAATACCTGTTATTAATTCAGATACTTTGCCAGTTGGGTGAATTGCTTTAGCGGTGTCTAGGGTGGTAATGCCCCAAATCCAACCAGCGTGAAGTCCGATCGCGAGTGCTAAATTGTCGCTACCTGCAGCGCGGGCCAAAGTCAATACCATCCCCATCAACCACAATCCGGGAAGTTGCGGCAGGGTTTCTTTTACTTCCCAAATTAGGTGGGTCAATGCAAAAATTAAACTGGCGATCGCTGCTGCTGTTACTGTTGAATAATCCTGCTGGAGTGTGGTTTGTAAAAAACCGCGAAATATTAATTCTTCCGTGCCGCTAATCCACAATGCTAATAACAGAGTTGGCAGGGTAGAATAGTTGAAAATCGAGGCTCGATCGCGAACGATAGTTTCGCCTGTTGCTGTTGTATATTCGCTGCTTTGCCAGTCGATCCAGCCTGCGGTTAATTGCAAACCGAATAAAACAGTTAAACTAGCAATTGCTAATGCCAATCCCAGCATTAAAGAAGTTAGTGTTGCGGGCTGCCAATACCAACCCCAACGATCGAAAGTAGTGTTTTCAATTTGTGTTGCCGCCCACAAAATTAGGGGGAAAATTAGATAGAGGGAAGCTAGTAAACTCAGTTTTTTGTTGCCTAATGGTTGGGGCGGGTGCCATTTAAGGGCGATCGCCAGCAAAATCGCGACTGGCAACCACAAACCTACCCAAGTTGAAAAAAAAGCAATTACTTTGACAAGAGCGGGTATTGAAGGCGCTAGGAGTCGCAGGTTGGTTATTTGGTGGGCGATCGTCATTAATTTTACCCCTGATGACATACTTTTGCGACCCCAAGGCACGGGGATTCTCAGCTATTTGTAGGGCAGGCAGCGCGCACCTTACCTTACAAATAGCCCACATGCGGATTTGGTATTATTCGGCAGAGTTATCGCCTGCGCCTTCCTCCTCGGACTCGTTATTTTCATCAAGATTGCGATCCCTATCAATCTGAATCAGGTGAATGTGCTTGTAGCCCAACTTAATTTCAAACTCGTCACCAGGCGTTAATCCCATTGATTCGGTATAGGTTGTACCGATAACTATTTGACCGTTTTTGTGGACGCTAGCCCGATAAGTTGCCTCTCTACCCCTACCGTCTTTATTGCTGTCGCGATTTAAGGGAATCCCCCTAGCTGCGAGCACGGCGTTGTAAAAACCGGTGAGATTGACGCGAGTCCGATCGCTCTTTGTGGTGGAATAATACCCGCACAGCTTTGCGGTTTCTCGCCGGGGCAAGTGGGCAAGTTCTTTTACTTTTTGAAGCAGGGCTTTTCCTGTAAGTGGAGTTGTTGCAGTTTCAGTCATAAAACCTTTTTGTAGCATTATAAAAAATATATACTTAAACCTATGGGTTTTGCTAAAAACATTTAGCTAATTTTTAACCCGGGCTCTAGCGTGCGGGGATCGAGAACCCGGTTACTTTGCAGGCGTTTTGCCCAAACCCCGATATTTTTGCCTATTTACCGGGTTTCTTAACCGGGAACAACAACCTTAACGTAGTATTTTCCCGAAAAAACCGATCCGGGGCGATCGCTTTTTTACCCTTTTGCTTCTTCCCTCTAGCTTCTTCCCCCTTCCCCCTTCTTTCTTCCTTCTTCCTTCTTCCTACTTATCTAGCCTGCGCTGAATTTGCCTGAGGGATTGGTACATTTCTGGAAGGCGGTTGTAAATAGCTGCTGCTTTAAGAAACAGTTTGTGGGGAATTGCTGGTACTCCAGTCACGATCGCACCTGCAGGCACGTCGTTGTGAATTCCGGCTTTAGCTGTAGCGATCGCCCCATCTCCAATTTTAGCTTGATTGGCAATTCCTACTTGACCTGCCAGAATTACATTATTGCCAATTTTTACTCCTCCGGCCATGCCGACATGAGCGGCAAAGGCGCAATTTTTCCCGACTTGACAGCCGTGACCTACCTGTACTAAATTGTCGATTTTGGTATTTTGACCGATGCGGGTTTCTCCGACTGCAGGACGGTCGATCGTGCTGTTGCAACCTACCTCAACCCCATCTTCTAATACTGTGCGGCCTGACTGTTCCATTTTCACCCATCCCGCAGCCGAGGGCACGAAACCAAAACCTTCGCTACCGATAACTGCGCCGCTGTGAATTACGCAATTTGCGCCGATCTGAGTCCGTTCGTGAATCACGCAGTTAGCGTGTAAAACGGTATTTTCGCCGATGTCTGTATCGGGGTAAATTGTGACGTTAGGATGAATGCAAACGTTACTGGCGATTTTGACTCCTGCTTGAATTACGACATGGGGGCCGATACAGACATTTTCACTAATTTGTGCTGAAGGGTGAACGACGGCGGAGGGATGAATTTCTGCTGCTGGGCGAAAGGGTTGATAAAATAGGGCGATCGTGCGAGCAAATAACAATCGCGGATCGTCGGTAGCTATCCAAGCAATGTTGCGATCGCTGCATTGAGTTTGCAGGCTTTCATCTAGGGGCAAAATTAAAGCTGAAGCATTTGTCGAGGCTGCACGATCGGCAAATTTTGCACCTTCTATATAACTGATAGTACCCGATACAGCTTCATCAACGGCGGCGGGGCCTGCAATTTCCGGATCTGTAGCGCTTGAGGTTGTGAGGCTGCGATCGCCCGTTAAATTCAGTTTTTGTACTATTTCGCTAAACTTCATCGATCTCTTAGGGTTTCCCATCAACACAACTTTTTCAGATTTAATATCTTACCATGTCCGGTCGATCGATATTAAATGCAGGACTTGCGCCAATCTTAGTTTGACACGGTACCGATCGCGGCAAGGTGCGCGACGATCGCCTGAAAAATATTAATGCGCGCGCCGCGCACCTTAGAAATATTTATATTTTGTCAGTACAATTCTCCCGCCTGAGTTTCGTTCTCAATTGCGATCGAGGCGAGATCGCATCTTTTTAAGGTACAAAAAAACGGGCGATCGCTCCAGCAATATAGTACAATACAACCACCGATCGATTGGGAAAATATGGTTGTCTGGTAAGTTGAAGTCTGCGAACATAGGGGGATGTTAACTGTGGTTAAATACAAGTTGTTACTGCATATTTTAGAGAGGAACTTGCGCGCTTCGATCGAAGGAATCGGATTGCTTGCCACAAACAGTCGCCGGGAACTTTTAAGGTCTCTAAAAAATCAACTTTCTGAGTTTCCATGCGTAAGTTGTATTTATCAAAAAAAGGTTGCGCAGCAAAGCTATCTAGGCTTAAGTGCTTCTCGTTCTCTGAAGCGCGGGGTAGGGAATCACCCGCGCGATAATTCCGCCAGCGGCTTAACTTTAATTGAGTTGCTAGTTGTAATTTTTATTATTGGGATTTTAGCTGCGATCGCCCTGCCTACATTTTTCAGGTTAATCGGCAAAGCTAAAGAAAGCGAAGCTACACAATACATCAGCTATTTAAACAAACACCAAACAGCGCAATACTTGGAAGCAACCGGATTTACCACCTCTTTCGGTAGCTTATCATTTTCACAGGAGCCAACAGCAACTTCTGCAGCAGCTATCTTGAGAGGTTTTGGTTTTTCCGTGCGCGAAAGCAAGAATTACTTGTACGGCATCAAAGTTTCTACTTACAAAGGCTATCCGATCGCGGCTCAAGTAGCTGTGTCTAAAAATTTAGGAGTGCGATCGTATTTTGGAATTGTCTGGGCTCAAGACAATAATATCTTAGTTCCGTGCGGGCCGCAAGCAGTTGATGTAAGTTTGGCTTCGCCGGTGTTTCGACAGGTACAAGTTGTGACGGAATTTCTAGCAAATCCTGAGATTTATTGTCCCCATTAATTTTGACATAATTCTCTAGCGCGTCGCGCGGAAAATCAACCAATAATATATAATATTTTAGGGTGCATCGATCGAGCTATTGATATTAGCTTGCACGAAGTTACAGCATTTTTCAATTTTATGAAGTATATCGTAACTGTCGATCGCCTGCCGACCAAGCTCGATCGCCTATAATCAAATTAACCCGCTGAGAGCCTGAAATTAGGAGAACCGTCAAATGCTAGAAGCTGCGCTATTAGGACTTCTCAACATTGCTTTCGAGGCGATAGTCGGGACTCAAGCCAATGATGCAGCAAAGCACCTCTGTTTGAACGGCATAAAAAATCTATCACAAAACGGTAAAATAGTCAATCACGATTTAGAAAAAGCACTCAAAACTTCTTTCCTGAAAGCTCAAAAAAAAATCGCCTCAGAATGCAAACAGGAAATCGATCCGAAAAATAGCGCCAACCGAGAGAGTTTCAACTATTCGCTGCAAGAAAGGCGCAGGGATTTTGATTGCTTAAAACGAAAGCTCAAACAGCTAAAATTAGATTTAGAGCAAGTCGATAAAGAAACAGTTCCCTCTGGGATTCCGATTGAGGGTTTAGATGAAATAGAATTGCTGCTGACTGCGACAGATGAGTTAAAGCAGAATCGGGTAGCAGAAGTTAACCAAAAACTGCTAGAAATTGCCCTAGAAAATTGCGATGTCGCACCCTACAAAACGAAGTTAGAGCAAGATTTATTTGCCTTATTGTCAGCATACTTTGCTCAGGAAATCAAGGAAAATGAAAAAGTTTTTCAGATATTTACCGGGCAGAGTTTGACGCGAATCGATCGCAGAACCCAAGAGATGTATGCTTGGCTTGAGGAGATTGTCGAAAAGAGCCGGATTGTTTACCAGCCACTTGATTGGCAGAGTATTTGTCAGCAGATTTTAGATGAGAAAGAACAGCAGCGCCTGAGTAGCTATCAACTCACTTTTTGCAACCATCAAATTGATGATATTTATGTGCCGCTGGGTTTGGTAGAAAGGCACAAAGTGACTCAGCGACGCGAGGATGTTGTGGCTGAGGAAGGTTTAAATTTTTGCCGAAAAAAACAAATTACTCAAGGGTTTGAACACAGCGAGTTTCTTGAGCAAGTTTTGCGGGGAGGAAGTAGCCCGAAAAGCAATGGGAAGCGGTTAGGCATTATTGGGGAACCGGGGGCGGGGAAAACTACGCTGTTGTGGCAGATTGCTAATTGGGTGGCTGCGGAAATTTCCGAGGCGATTGTGATTTGGGTGTCTTTGGCAGATTTGCAGGGGAAGGATTTAGAAACCTATTTATTTGAGAGTTGGCTGCTGGCGGCTATTAAGAGGCTTGGGAAGGCTGAGGCGACGGCGGATATTAAGGATGATTTTTTAGCACAATTTAATGCTGAGCGGGTTTGGTTGGTGTTGGATGGGGCGGATAAGATGGCTGCGGGGGATGGGAATCCTTTGGCGGAAATTCAGCGGCAAATTAGAACGAGCAGCTGTGTTCAAAGGGCGCGGATTGTGCTGAGTTGTCGGCAGAATGCCTGGGATGCGATCGGCTCTGCATTGGATACTTTTGATACTTATCGTACTCTGGAGTTTTCCTATCCCGAACAGGTGGAAATGTTTATCGATAAGTGGTTTGGAACCCCCCCTAACCCCCCCTTGCTAAGGGGGAGGACAAGAGAAGAAGGGAATATTCTTGCTCGATCGTTCCCAACCCAAAATACAGTAGAAACTCTTACTCCCCCCTTAGCAAGGGGGGCTGGGGGGGTGCTTTCTCAACAGCTACAAGAAGCATTAGCAGCACCAGGAAAAGAGCGAATTCGAGACTTAGTGAAAAACCCCCTGAGATGTTCGCTGCTGTGCGGTAGTTGGCAGTCGTTGGATGGGGATTTGCCGGATACTAAGGCTAAGCTTTATCGGCGGTTTGTGACTACATTGTATCAGTGGAAGGAACCGCGCCTGAATTGGAGTCAGCAGCAGGATTTGAATGCGGCTTTGGGGAATTTGGCTCTGGCTGGGATGTTAAATGAAACGTCGCGGTTTCAGTTACGAGAAAGTGTGGGATATCGGGTGATGGGTGCATCGCTGTTTGAGTTGGCAGGCGATTTGGGTTGGCTGAATTTAGTGGCGAGGGATGCGGAGACGTTGGAAGGAATTTATGCTTTTTATCATCCGACTTTTCAGGAATATTTTGCGGCGTTGGCGGTTGAGGATTGGCACTTTTTCTTGAATCACTTTCCTAAAAATCCGCAACATCCTGATGCTCGATATCGCATTTTTGAGAAGCCGTGGAAGGAGGTTATTTTGCTGTGGTTGGGGCGTGAGGAGGTTGGAAAGGAGGAGAAGGAAGCGTTTATTAAGGCGTTGGTTAAGTTTAAGGTTGGATGGGATAAATTTTATAGATATCGTGCATATTTTCTAGCTGCTGCGGGGATTGCTGAGTTTAAGGATTGTAGTCTTGCTGATGAGATTGTGTCTCAGATTGTTATTTGGGGATTTGGTTATTTAAATAAGCAAAAACAGGATTGGCGGACATTTCTCGATCCAATTGTCGATACAGCAAGGGAAGTTCTGAAAGAAACAGATAGCCAAAGGGCTATCTCCGCTTTAGTCGAGTTAATCCGTAATTCAGGTAATGAATATACCCGGAGGGAAGCGACAAGAAGTTTGGGGGAAATTGGCAAAAATCGCCCAGAAGCAATCGTCGCTTTAGTCAAATTAATCAATACTTCTCAGGATGAAATTACTCGGTGGCAAGCGGCAGATGTCTTGGGTAAAATTGATAAAGATAGTCCAGTAGCGATCGCAGCTTTAGCAGAGTTGATCCACACTTCAGTTGAGAAAAACACCTGGAAGCGATCGGCAGATAGCTTAGGGAAAATAGGAAAAGATAGCCCAGAAGCGATCGCCGCTTTAGTAGAACTAATCCGCAATTCAGTTGATAACGGTTTCTACCCGGTTTTCGCGTGGTATGACGTACCTACCTGTATAATAGTGGCATATAGCTTAGTGAAAATAGGCAAAAATAATCCAGTTGCGATCGCCACTTTAGTCGAGTTAATCCGCACTTCAGATAATAAAGTTACCCAAGGGCGAGCCGCAGAAATATTAGGTAAGATAGATAAAGATAACCCGGTGGCGATCGAAACTTTATTAGATTCAATCCGCAACTACCGTCCGAAAGATAATCGTTATCAAGCGGCAGAAAGATTAGCAAGAATCGCCAAAAACAACCCAGTTGCGATCGCTGCTTTAGTCGAGTTAATTCGCACTTCACGTAATAAAGTTACCCGGTGGCGAGCGGCAGAATGCTTAGGGAAAATAGATAAAGATAACCCAGTTGCAATCAGCGCTTTAGTCGAGTTAAGCCGCAATTCCCATGAAAGGACTCGGTGGTCAGCGGCAGATAGCTTAGGTAAAATAGGCAAAAACAACCCAGTTGCGATCGCCGCTTTAGTCGAGTTAATCCGTAATTCAAGTGATGAAAGTACCCGGTGTCAAGCGATAAAAAGCTTAGGGGGAATAGGCAAAAATAACCCAGAGGCAATCTCCGCTTTAGTCGAGTTGCTCGGTACTTCTCAAGGTGAGTATACCCGGAGCATAGCGGCAGATAGCTTAGGAAAAATAGACAACAATAACCCAGTTACACTCTCCGCTTTAGTCGAGATCCTCGGTACTTCTTATAATATGTATCTAAATCTATCGGAATTGGTAAACAAATTAGAGAAAATAGGCAAAAATAACCCAGTTGCGATCTCCGCTTTAGTGGAGTTGCTCGGTACTTCTGATAATTCATATACCGGGTTGATAGCGACAAAATGCTTAGGGGCCATAGGCAAAGATAACCGAGTGGCGATCGCCGGTTTAGTCGAGTTAATCCGCAATTCAGGTAATGAAGATATCCGGTGTCGATTGGCAGAATGCTTAGGTAAAATAGACAAAAATAACCCAGTTGCGATCGCCACTTTAGTCGAGTTAATCCGCAATTCAGGTGATCCAGATACCCGGTGTCTAGCGGCATCTAGCTTAGGTGAAATAGACAAAAATAACCCAGTTGCGATCGCCACTTTAATAGAGTTGATGCCTAATTATAACCCTGAATATTCTATTTTTGACCCGGCAGATAGGTTACTGGAGTTTAGACTAAGACAAAACAAAGAGGTGCATTACTTTCGATTGAATGCACAAAAAGACGAGCGATCGAAAACTTCAGATTAAGGGGACTTA
>JALOON010000152.1 GCA_025454405.1 Oscillatoriaceae cyanobacterium Prado104
AGGGCTCGGCAGGTGACAATGTTGGGGTGCTGCAAGGTGATCAGGAACCACAACTCTCGCAAAAATTCGCTGGTTGGGGCTTTCTGATGGCTGAGTTCTTTGAGAGCAACCAGTTGACTGGTGAGGCGGGAGTCCTTGGCTGGAGTTTCTCGAACGCTGGCACAAAAGACTCGACCAAATTGTCCTTGTCCGACTAGCCCTAAAATGCGGTACTTAGAATGTTGCATCGATCTGCCTGGTTGTAGGAAAAGCTTGAGCTAGTATTAAGATATGTAAATAGTTCTGACAAAAATTCAAATTTTTGAATCGATCGCCAGGTACAACCCATGTTATCTCAGGTTCATTTTCAACCGACTTTTAGCGATCGCGCGGTCGCACCTACTAAAATCCTGGAATTTCGGAGTCAGTATCAATCTTGCCGGATTCGGGTGCCGGATCTGGATCGGCCTATGGCTGCTATTTTAGTCGATCGCGAGTATTACAGTTTTTTTAAAGCTGTCAAGGAAGCATCCAAGGTTTTAGCCATCGCGGCCAAGCTGGGAAACAGCGGGGACGGAACCGCAATTACTAAAACTGCTAGCGGTTATGCAATTTGGGTTAAAGAGCCTGAAGCTTATGCTGTCAAGCCATCTTAAGATTTTTGAGCCTTAATTAGAATCCTTTTGACTTGGAATATCTCGATCGCACTTGCTAAATACTGAACCTGACGGGAACGAAAATTAACATGGTGAAAATTATTAAACTCGAACCCATTTCTGAGGAAATGGCAGTTGAAACGCGCTCGAACATCCTGTCTGCTTTGCTGAACAAAGAGTTAGATGTTCTCAAGGAATGCGGGGGACGGGGAATGTGTGCCACCTGCCACGTTTACATTAAAGAAGGCATGGAAGGCTTGTCTAACATGAGCCGCCGGGAAAGGAGGACCCTAGAGGTAATTACCACGGCTAAGGCCAATTCGCGCCTTGCTTGTCAGGCTGAGATTGTGGGCGAAGGCGTAGTCGTGCAGTTACCTGCGGGGATGTACATCAATGCCATCGAAAATGTGGAATCTTTAATCGGACGGCGGGCCCAGCAAGATTTGCTGCACCCAATTACGGGTGAAGTAGTTGTCGAATCGGGAAAGTTGATTACTCGTTCGATTATCAATCAGCTCAATGAAACCCGCTTCCAGGTAGGACAGTATTTAGCTCGCACCGGAGAAGCCTAAAACTTGATATCTTATATTTTAAGAGATTGTTGACCACAAGAAAAAAGTTATATGTTGAGCCAACTTGCGCGTTTGAGTACGGAAGCAGACGGACGTTATGCCTCCGCTGAAGAACTTCAATTTTTGAAAGAATACTTTCAGTCTTTGAATTACCGTATAAGTGCTTATAAAAAAATTCAAGCTGCTGAAAAAGAGATTCTCCGTCAAGTAGAAGCGCAAATCCAGTCTGTGGATGCTAGTTTATTTCGCCGGGGTTCTCAAGACGTGACTTCCAAGTGGCGTCTGGATACTGTGAGGGTATTGAGGCACTCAGCAGCGGCACTTTTAACTAACGATACTGAAAGACTGCGCGATCGCCTGTTATTGTGGTTCCAAACTATTTTGGGGGCTTTTCAAGCTAAAAATAGTTCGGCTGTAACTTACGATGTCATGAAAAAGGTGCTCAAACAGTACCTGACGGCTGAAGAAGCCAGCCTGTTTTTTCCGATTCTGGAAATCAACCGCACTATTCTTGGCAAGTAGGTAGCGGGCCAATAGATACTTGGTAAATAGGGGCGATCGCATCCGGTGGCAGCAAGGGAGATCGCTCTGCCAATTTATTTAGTATAAATGCTCGATCGACCAGCTTTTGAGAAGCGAGCGATCGTTTGATTTACTGGGGCAAAGCGCGTTGAGAGTGGATAGCAGTATCCGTTATTTTACTGATGGGAAATCCAATTTATCATTCACAATTCATAATATTTTTCAGCGATATTGCGGAGGAGCAAAGTATTTTTTACTTAAATTTTTCCGGGAAATTACGCAAAAAAATTAATTCCCAAGCGAAACTGTCACTATTATCTCGATATATTGACGTAGAAATCGGATTTTTAGTGGCCGTACACCAGTCCTATTTGAAACATCGACCGGCATCACTTATAGGGGCATCCACACAGCTATCTATGCTTGGCGGCTGGCGATCGAAATTCATTTCTTTTTATCGTTGAGTCAAATAAACTGCTGCGATCTGGTAAGATAGTTAGAATATCTAACAGAGATAAATTGGAGCGCCGATCGCCATGATGCAAAATGTATTTGAGCAGTTGCAGGAGTTACAGGGACATCTCGAACAATTGCCATCGGACCGAAAAGCAGTTTTTACAAAAAGTTTCGATCGACTTGCAGAATTTTTGCAGGAATGGGAGGGAGAATTTCAATTGCTTTTGTTCCCAGATAACGCCATAGCGCAATTAGAAAAAGTCAATTGCAATTTAGAACTAAAAGTTGCGCAGCAATCAGCTAGAATCAGACAGCTAGAAAACCAGGTAGAACAATGGCAAAAACAGTACAAAAGGGCTACTCAAGCACTCACTAAAGGAGAAGCAAAACTGCAAACATTGCTGCGGAACTCTTCCGATCTGATAACAATTATCGAAGCTGACGGGCGGACTCGAGACCAGAACTCGGTAGTATTAGAGCGGATTTTAGGCTACAAATCAGAACAAAGAATTGGCGAACTCCACACGGATATAATGCACCCAGATGATGTAACGAATTGGGAAACATATTTTGCTAAAGTACTCAAACAGCCGGGAGTGGCACCGCCTATAGAATATCGGATACGCCACGCTAGCGGTTACTGGGTGTATTTAGAAGTTATTGCTAACAATTTATTGCACGATTCCAGCATCAATGGCATCATTATTAATTCTCGCGACATCACGCAGCGGAAGCTCTCAGAAGCTGCTCTCGAAAAGTCGCAACAGCAAGTCGTTAATATATTAGAAAACATTACAGACGGTTTTTACGCGCTCAACCGCCGTTGGGAGTTTACTTACGTCAACCCGAAAGCAGAGGAGTGCTTGCAAAGAAAACGCCAAGAACTTGTAGGAAAAAACATTTGGGAAGAGTTTCCTGACATAGCAAACACAATTTTTTTCAAACAATTTTACAAAGCTGTATCAGAGAACGTTACTGTCAAATTTGAAGGATATTATCAGAAGCGGGATATCTGGTTGGAAATCGAGGCTTATCCATCGGAAGAAGGTTTGTCGATTTTTTTTCGCAATATAACCGATCGCAAAATAACAGAAAATGCACTGGAAAAAATCTACTCTCAGTTAGAAACGCAAACGAAGCTGCTCGATACTGTACTTTCAACTACGCCCGATAGACTGTTAATGTTCGATCGGTCCCAACGATTAACTTACATCAACCGCGCCGGATTAGAACTAAGCAGGCTGTCGGAAGCCTGCGTTTTTGGCAAAACTTTAGAAGAACTCGGCTTGCCCCCAGAACTGATCGAACAGCACAGAAATGATTGGGAAAATATATGGTCAACGGGACAAACTTTAACAGCGGAAACTGAGTTTATCAATCCCCGCACCGGGCGCAAGAATTATTGCAGCTACATCTTTAGCCCCATCCTCAGTATGGACGGTACGATCGAAGCTGTTTTGGTGACAAATAGAGACATTACTAAATTCAAAGAAACCGAAGCAGCCCTGCGAGAATCCGAATCGCGCTATCGCATTCTCTCGCAAATTACCTCAGATTTTGCTTATTCTTTTAACCTATTGCCCGATCGAACTTGGGCCTGCGAGTGGATGACCGAAGCTTTTACCCGCATTACCGGTTACACTCCAGAAGAAATAGCAATATCTGGCTGGCCTGAAGGTGCTTGCATTCATCCCGACGACAGGGAAATGCTACTCGAACAAACGCAAAATCGCTCTTCCAGTCGCAAGGAAGTCAGCGAATACCGAATTATCGCGAAAACAGGGGAAATCAGGTGGCTGTGGGATTGCCGACAAGTGGTTTGGGATGAAGTCAAACAGAGTGCTGGTCGCATTTACGGCGCTTGTCAGGACATCACCGAACACAAGTTGGTACAGGCAAAACAGTGCGAAACTAATCTAGTTGTGCAAGAGTTAATTAAAGCTTGCCCGCTAGCAGTTATCGGCATCGATACTAATGCTTTAGTAACTGTGTGGAATCCGGCGGCAGAGCAAATTTTTGGCTGGAAGGAGTCTGAGGCTTTGGGGGAACTTTTGCCTATTGTTCCCAGTGAGGAAAATGTAGATTTTTATGCGATGTTTCAATCAGAATTGGAGGGCGTTGCACAAATTGCCAGGAAATGCCGGCGGCGGCGGAAAGATGGTACGTTAATTGATGTTTGTATTTGGACTGCACCGATGCAGGGTGCTGATGGTTCGATCGCGGGTAGCATGAGGATAGTTGCCGAGGTTTCTGCTGGTAAGGGAGTGCGGGAAAGTAGCGGTAAGTTGAAATTTCGGGGCGACGGACAGAAGCCTTTTTGGACTCGTTATGTCTGCATTCCACACCTATTAAAAAAGTAGGGAAACAAGACAAGGACACGCCAATGCCGTGTCCCGAGCCGCCATTGCATGCTGGCGGTACTGGTTGGTACTGGTTCCCAGGCTGTGCCTGGGAACCGAGATCCAGAGGCTCTGCCTCGCGTGCTGCGGGTAAAACTGTGGTAATTATCTATTTATATCAAGCTGTGTCTAGATATTGCGGGGCTGTTAAAGAACCCTTCATTCTTCAATTTGCCGAACGGTAATGCGTTGTAGCGGCAGGCTGAGGATGCTCGAAGCCGTTAACAAATAAGAAAGAACCGTGCTAAATTTCAAACTCAGCAACACAATGCTCTCTTCCGGCAGGGGAAAGTTTAATCCTAAGGCAGAAATAGAGTAGACGATCGAATAAGTAAAGCTCATCTTCATCAGGATTTCTTCGCTCAAAGCGCGCTCGTCTGCGGGCATTTCTGATTTAGTAGCGGTGGGTTCGCCCAGCAGTAATAGACCGGCAACAGAAGCCACACAAGAAACCATAACTAGATAGTCGTGCCAGTTCAG
>JALOON010000032.1 GCA_025454405.1 Oscillatoriaceae cyanobacterium Prado104
CCGTCTGTCATCAGGGGTGTTGACAGCTTGCCAGCTTTCTCTGATGGCTCCGAATTGGTGAGGGTAGTGATTTTTGGCTCGAACTACGGGATTAAATATACAATCGGCTGGCTTTACGGGCTTAATTTCGCTCAAATTTCCGAATGGAGTTTCCCCATACCTGCGCCCGGTTCTGGTGAAATGATGAGCATAGTCACCAAGCGGATTCCGCAAAATCGTGCTGTCTAATCGCCAAATTTGCTGATAACTTTTTAGCAAGGCTGGCGATCGTTCAATTTGTATCGAGAACGATCGTCAAAGGCTTTAGTAATGCCCGTTTGAAAGCGCTGTCGGTGTTTTAGTTTCAAAACAGGTTGAAGAATTTCCAAAGATCGATTCGATCTTGGTTTGCTATCTATAATTTTAATCGATCGCAGCACCGACAACAGCAATTCTTTTTTGACCATCAATTCAGGAATTGCCGCCGCACCGACACCGCTTTCTACCACAGCTTTTACCATTTCGCTGCTGTTCAAAACTAAAGTTACGTTTAATTCTTGGGGATTGATGCCCCAACTTTGCAAAGCTTGTTCAAATACTTGCTGAACTCCCGAACCAGGTTCTCGCATTACCCAATCCGTTCGGACAATTTCTGTTAAATTAATTTCGCCGCGATCGAACCAAGGATGAGATTTGCCTACTACGATCCGCAACTGTTCTGTCCCGACAACTTCTGCCTCTAGAGTGTTCTTTAAAGCAGCTTTAATTTCTCCCGTTACTATACCCAAATCGTAGATCCCAGTCGCCGTACCCGTACAAATTTCTTCCGCATTTGCCAGAGTGCAATTCACGCAAATACCGGGATACTTGCGTTTAAAATCGCTGATTTTTTGCGGCAACCAATAATTACCTACAGTGAGACTGCAACCCAAGTTTAAATCGCCCCGCTGCAAGTCGTTTAACTCTCGCAAACCTCTCTCAGTCAAAGCAACTTGGTTGAGAATTTTTTGCGTTTCAGCTTGCAGCAACTTCCCAGCTTCTGTGATTTCGATATGGCGGCCGATGCGGTGAAATAATTTTACTCCGTATTGCTCCTCTAAGTTTTGGATTGCTGCACTAACAGCGGGTTGAGTAATGTAAAGTTCCTCCGCCGCGCGGCTGAAGTGCAGGTGTTCCGCTACAGCTAAAAAAACTCGCAGTTGGTCAAGTGTCATTCCGGGCATTTCGATCGCGCTGATAACTAAAAGAAAGAGTTGAGAGTTTTTAGTGCGAGCGTCCCCGCTCGCGATCGTTGTTGGTAGTGCGAGCGTCCCCGCTCGCGATCGTTGGTGGTAGTGCGAGCGTCCCCGCTCGCGATCGTAGGTGGTAGTGCGAGCGTCCCTGCTGGCGATCGTTGATGGTAGTGCGAGCGTCCCCGCTCGCGATCGTAGAAGCATGGGAGTGTCCCCGCGTCCGCCCTGAGAATAAGTCCTAAAACTTAAACTTATTGCGGCTAAACCTTGACTTTTGATTTTTCATTTTTTATCGTTCCTGTTAGAAATCACCAAAAAAGGACGGTTGACAACAGTTAATTTTATTTTTCCCCAATTGTCAAGACTTTGAGATTTCGCTCTTTCATTTTACAAGCTGGAAACCCCAAAAAAAAGACGGTTGACAACCGTTGATTCAACTTTTCCTAGAGTATCGAGGCTTTGAGCTTGAAAAACCCGATCGCCTCACTAAATATGGGTAATTTTGTTAGGTTCCATTCGCTCGATCGCATCACTTGTATTTATAAATTTAATAAAAAAGAATATTTGATTGTACTGCTGAGGTGAACTAGAGTGATTGTCACGCACCTAGCATCAGGGCCCGAAGCTAAGGCAAAAACAATCATCTTAAGTCGATCGCCCAAAACTCGTTCGTCTACAACAAGGAGCTCGATAAATGACTGCCACAGCGCAAAAAAATCAGAGTACCCACGGCTTAAAGCCTAACTGCCTCTCCTTCGGAGAAGTTTTAGCTCAATCCTTTGCCGTAATTGCACCTACAACTATACCGGCATCAAATATAGGCTTAATTGTTGCTCTTGCGGGTAACGGAACTTGGCTGAGTTTTCTCATCGGCTTAATCGGCCTAATTTTTGTCAGCATCAACATCAACCAATTTGCCAGCAGATCCGCTTCACCCGGTTCTCTTTACTCCTACATTGTGAAAGGACTCGGACCGACTGCAGGTGTTATTTGCGGCTGGAGTTTGGTACTCGCGTATTTATTTACTGCCATGTCAGTTTTGTGCGGTTTTGCCAACTTTAGCGGTACTTTAATCGGTCATTTGGGCATCCATCCGTCGCCGATTTCACTGCTAGCGATCGGGGCTGGAATTGCTTGGTATGCAGGTTACAAAGATATCCAGCTTTCAGCGATGGCGATGCTGTGGATGGAGGCAATTTGCCTGTTACTGATTTCAATTCTAGGAATCGCGATCTGGGCGCACAAAGGTTTTGCTTTAGATATGTCGCAACTGACTTTGCAAGGCGTCACTCCCGGCAATATAGCGACGGGACTCGTGTTAGTAATGTTTGGTTTCTCCGGTTTTGAAAGCGCTACATCTCTGGGCGACGAAGCGAAAAAACCTTTAAAAAACATTCCCAGGGCAGTCACGGGCAGCGCGATTCTGGCGGGCGTATTCTTCATTATGATGACCTACATTGAAGTGTTGGGTTTTAGCGGCACCGGACACTCAATTACTAATTCTGAAGAACCACTAGGTTTTCTGTCGCAACAGCTAGGAATGGGTTGGCTGGGTGAATTAATTGCGATCGGCGCTTTATTGAGCTTCTTTGCTTGCGTTCTTGGCAGCATCAATCCGGCAGCTAGAGTATTCTTTATGATGGCGCGCCACGGTTTATTTCACTCTTCATTGGGCGCAGCGCATTCGTCTAACAGAACGCCTCACGTTGCAGTTACGATGTGCACGTTTCTCACATTTCTAATTCCCGCTGCGATGGCTTTGTTTCACATTAAACTGTTCGATTGCATGGGTTATTTAGGGGCAATTTGCAGCTACGGATTTTTAACAGTGTACGTTTTGATTTCGATCGCGGCCCCAGTTTACCTGCACAAAATTCGTAAATTGCGCCTGCGAGATGTAGTGTTTTCGGCGGTGGCGATCGCATTTATGATGATTCCGATCGCGGGCAGCGTTGGCATTCCCGGCAGCACGATGTTTCCACCTCCAGAAGCTCCTTACGATGCGTTTCCTTACTTGTTTTTGATGTACATAGTTGCCACTTGCGGTTGGTTTTTTTGGCAGCGGCGGCGCTCACCCGAACTTGTCGGTTCGATGCAGCAGGGTATTGATGCAATTCACGCCAATTTCGAGGCAGAAAATGGAATTTACGGCGGCGTGCGATTGAATCCAGTATCGATCGACAATAACAGATTTGATTAGTTGCAGGTCGGGTGTTTGTAGATGTTAATTGAACCGCTAATACCGCCCGATCGCTGTGGAGATTAGTTCGTAGTGCGGACTTAAGTCCGCTCCGATGCAAGCGGACTTAAGTCCGCACTACAAACCATTTAATGAGTAACAAAAATGAACGAATTAGTAACAGCAATTCCCACGGCAATAACAGCTTTTACGGCTACGAACCTTGACGATATTCTGATTCTGCTGCTGTTTTTCTCGCAAGTAAATGCAGCATTCAGACGCAGGCACATTGTAGCGGGTCAATATCTCGGCTTTGCGGCGCTAGTTTTTGCCAGCCTTCCCGGATTTTTCGGCCGCTTAATCTTTCCGCCAGATTGGATTGGAATGCTGGGTTTGCTACCAATTGCGATCGGGCTGAGTCGCTGGCTGAATCCAGATACTGACGGTGAAGAAGCGGAGGCAGAATTAGGACAATCTGAGAGTTCTTTTTTGAGCAATTTTCTGTCTCCTCAAACTTACAGCGTAGCAGCGGTGACGGTGGCAAATGGCGGTGACAATATCGGGATCTACGTGCCGCTGTTTGCTAGCAATACTTTAGAAAGTCTGGCGGTGATTCTCGGCGTATTCTTCACGATGGTAGGCGTTTGGTGCTATGCTGCTTATCGGTTAATTCAGATGAAGGCGATCGCGGATACTTTGACTCGCTACGGCGATCGGCTTGTGCCTTTTGTGTTGATTGGATTGGGAATTGTGATTCTGGTGAAAAGCGGCACATTCGCAAGTCCAACTTTAAGTATAATATCTTTAGTTGGTTGCGGTTTGAGTTTGATAACTCTGAGCAGAAATAACGCCAGCGAACCGGAAATTTAAGAAAGTTCAAGGAACAGCACATGAGTTGGTTTGCAGCAGCGATTATTGCCGGGATTACATCTTTTGTCGCAACCAATATCGACGATCTAGTGATTTCCACGCTGTTCTTTGCCCAGGTAAACGATACTTTCCGACCCCGGCACATCTTTATCGGTAAGTACCTCGGATTTGCAGCCCTCGTCGCAGCCAGTTTGCCCGGTTTTTTTGGCGGCTTAATCGTACCGCAATCTATTATCGGTTTGCTGGGCTTGGTTCCGATCGCGATCGGCATCATTCATTTAGTAAGAAGAGACAATGATGGCAATGAAGTACAAGCTGTATCGAATGAATATAACCGGGAATCTAGTTCGCTGGCATCAAAAATTGCCAACATTTTCCACCCCCAAACTTTGAATGTGGCTGCTGTTACTGTAGCCAATGGGGGAGACAACATCGGCATTTATTTACCTCTGTTTGCCAGCAGCAATTTGCCGAGTTTAGTGGTAATTTTGACAGTATTTTTTGTGATGGTAGGTGTTTGGACTTATGCCGCTTACTACTTCACTCGCCACCGGGCGATCGAACGGATTTTGACTCGCTATACCAAGGCAGTTGTCCCTTTTATCTTGATTGGTTTGGGAATATTTATTCTGTTCGACAGCGGTACGTATCGCCTCATCCCAGGATTTTTTGCTTCAATCTTGAAAATGCCAGCAGCCCCCACAATCGCCTAGAAAATGACAAAGGAGAAAACCCATGAAATTCTTGAAAATTGTGTTAGTTACTTTAGCGATCGCGCTCAATTTGTTGTTAGTTCCCGCCGCTTGGGCGAGTTCAGACAAACCCAAATATACCAGCAATCCCGACTACATCGAAGTGACTGAAACTCTCACCGCGCTGTTAGCGGCGAAAAACTCGCCCTCGCCCGAACAAAATGAAACTTACACCCCAGAGGAACTCCAGCAAAAAATCTCTCAATTGGAGTTTCTTAAGTATAGTTTAGAAACTGGCAAAACCTGGGGTCAGTGCCGCAACGACACGGGAAAAACTCTGGCTGTTTACGGCCCGAAAGCCAAAAAGTCTGTTTCTGAATACGATAATGCTCTTTACTTTCTAGAGGCAGGTCAAACAACAAAAGACAAATGGGATTGTGACGGATTTTATCTGCCTAGCGATCTCAAAGCAACAGATTTAAGCGCGATCGATAAAGCCGCACAAGCATTAACGGGCAGTGTAGCTGTTAAGATAGTTGACGGAACGCAATTAGTAGCGACAGCTAATCCCGAAACGACGGCTGTTGAATTCAATGTTCCTACTGCTAAAGCGTTTAAACCTGGGGAAGTTAATTGGTTTGTTCCCGACGTGTCACAGGCGTACATAGATACGCAACTTCCCAACGCACCTACTAAGCAAAACGATTAATTTTAGCGAATGTCTGCCGGGGGATCTATCCCCGGCTGCCAGGAAAGATCGATCGTTTTATTCACTTTGGTACTTAAAATTAAGAGTGAAATTGATGCTATTAGGATTTATTAAATCGACTCAAGCAAATGCGCCAAAAGCCAAACGGCTAAATCCATCCCGAGTGCGCGATCATTTAGCAAACGAACGCACTTATTTAGCATGGATGCGAACGGCAATCTCTCTTATGGGTTTCGGCGTTGTCATCGTTCGCTTGCGGGCTTTTCATCCGCCTTTGCTACCGAATCCGGGTAATGGTTGGAAATTAGGTTTGTTATTTGCGGCGGTAGGTTTGCTGGCGGTGTTAGTTTCAACTAAACACTATTTTACTGTCCGCGACGATATCGATTACGATAATTACGAACCTACCGATCGGTGGGTACTTGTTTTTAGTTTGGCGATCGCACTTCTAGGCGCTGGAGTAATTTATTTTATCTTTTCAGTTCCTACCAATCAAATTGATTTGATGGTGCCTGAATAATTGTTTCAGAAAGATCCCCCCCAGCCCCCCTTAAGAAGGGGGGAGCAAGAGCATCAAAATCCCCCCTTAAGATCCCCCCAGCCTCCCTTAAGAAGGGGGGAGCAAGAGCATCAAAGCCCCCCCTTTTTAAGGGGGATCTAGAGCATCAAAGTCTCCCTTCTTAAGGGGAGAGCAAGAGCATAAAAGTCCCCCTTCTTAAGGGGGGAGCAAGAGCATCAAAGTCCCCCTTCTTAAGGGGGATTTAGGGGGATCTAAATCTGAAAAAGTAGTTGAAAAACACGCCCCAGCGATTCAAACTGATGCCTTCAAACTAATGACAGCAAACGAAGAAAAACGCAAGCAGCAATATCTATCTAGGGCGATCGACCGCTCGGCTAACGAACGCACTTTCTTAGCATGGATGCGGGCCGCGATCGCCCTGATGGGTTTTGGCGTTGTCACTGTCCGCCTGCGCGTTTTGCAGCTACCAGTTCAGTACCGTCAAGCGATCGGATGGAAATTGGGTCTGATCTTCTGTCTGGTAGGCTTGGCAACAGTATTAATCTCAACCTGCCACTATTTCGCTGTCAAGTGGCGGATTGACGACAATGCCTACGAACCGCCAGACGGCATGGTGTGGTTTTTCAGTTGTGCCGTTGCCCTTTTGGGAATTGGCGTAATTTATTCGATTTTGGCATCAGCTTTGAGTTCAACTAGCGCGTTCATCCCCGATTGACCTCTGTCTCGCCTCACAAGACAAACTAGGTCGATCGACTGATTGAAATTTTTTTGTCGATCGAGTAAACTACGGTAAGTTGATCGAGTTACTAGATATTACCGTGGAAAACTCCAAAAAATTCAGTGAAGAGTGCCAGATTGCAGCAGGACCAGCCCCCGATCGCTTCCCAGAAGCTAGGCGATACGGCTTCAAGACAATTTGGTTAAAAAAAGCCAGAGGCGGGTTGCTTTTCGCAATTGGATATTTGCTATCACCGCTGTGTTGGTGGAACGACATATTTTTCAACCTGCCAATTGCCTATGCCTTTGGGTATACGTGCAGTTGGCTTTCCCCAGATTTACTGTTTCCCGGTTCGATCGTCGGTTACTGGCTTTCTAATATTGCGGGAATTCTGTTGATGCAGCTAGGAACTTTAGATGTTATTGCCGACAAACCGCAGGAAAAAAACCTCAAAAAAGAGTTGTTGGCGGGTTTGGTGTCCTCAACCGCTTTCACGATTATCGTTGTAGCATTGATTCATTTTAATGTTCTCGATACTCCCGACTTATTTGCTGGCAAGGAGTCGGTTAGCCTGAACTCTATTTTACCGATGGCGATCGTCGCGATCGAGTAAAAATTAGCAGGCCCAAAGCAGAAGAGCGATCGAATCGATAAATTCAGGTTGATTATCAGTAACGCAGGTATATATAAGGGCGATCGGGGAGCATTTATACAGTTAATTTAGGACTGTGAATTTAGGACGGTGCATTCAATCTACAAAATCTATTTGCAGTCCTAAAAATTACCTAATTATTAAATCGGTAAAGGTGCGAAATATCAACCTTTACAAGGATGCTATTGGCAAAAATCACAAGCCAGTAACATTTGACCTGTGTTTTTGCTGTGTTTTAGCTGCTGTAAAAGTTATCGAAACGTCGAGTTTCTGCGCTTTAACGCACAGTTTCGGACGGAATGTATGAACTATTTATTACTATCAATGCTCAGCTTTTTTGTTGGCATTATCGTTGGTTTGACCGGAGTTGGCGGAGCCTCGCTCATCACGCCCATGTTAATTTTTGTCTTCCAAGTTCCGGCATCAATTGCTATTAGTTCGGATGTTGTAGCTGCGACATTAATGAAAGTTGTTGCGGGCTGCAAACACTGGCAGCAACAAACCCTTGATTTGCAAGTAGTTAAGTGGCTGGCTTTGGGTAGCGTGCCGGGTTCGCTGGGCGGCGTGTGGATTTTGCACGGCATTAAGTCCAGTGGCAGTCAGGAATTAGATTGCATTTTGCTGCGCTGTCTGGGAATTGCGATCGCCCTGGTTGTCGCCTTAGCAACCAGCCAATTATTGCTCAAAACATTTTTCCCCAATTTCCCAATGCCCGCGCTGCCAGAATGGGATTTAAAAACTAATTGCGGTCGCATTTTCACCGTAAGTGCGGGAGCAATTTTGGGGTTAATAGTAGGAATTACGAGCGTATCTTCCGGTGCGATGTTTGCACTGTTGCTGATGGCTTTTTTCCGTTTGGATGCTTCAAAATTGGTAGGAACAGATATTTCGCAGGCAGCAATTTTGTTAATGTTTACTTCTCTGGGACACCTCAGCCTCGGGACAGTAAATTGGAGTTTGGTATTGCCGATTTGGCTGGGTTCGGTGCCGGGAGTTTTGGTTGGTGCTAAATTGTGTAAAGTGATGCCCCAACGCCCGCTAAAGTTTGCGATTTACGGAATGCTGGCGGTAGCGAGTTGGAAGTTGTATCAAGTTTAAATAGTTGACAGTTAAGAAAAGTTTTGAGTTTTGAGTTTTGAGTTTTGAGTTAAAGACAGTTCTTTATTCAAAACTCAAAACTCAACAATTGTTATGAATTAATAGTTGCTAACTAATGATTCGAGTTGCTGGATTATCGGGGCTTCTAAGTCTTTAAACAGCGCTGTACTGAGATAGCGTTCGCCAAAAGAAGGCTGCACGAAAACAATTATTTTTCCTGCATTTTCGGGACGCTTGCCGAGTTGAATTGCAGCAAATAATGCCGCACCTGCTGAGATTCCCGACAGCAATCCTTCTTCTCGGGCTAGGCGGCGGCTGTAAGCGATCGCATCTTCATCGCTAACAGCAATTACTTCATCAATTAACTCTGGTCTCAGCACTTCCGGGACAAATCCCGCACCGATTCCTTGAATTTTGTGAGGGCCTGCTTTGCCTCCAGAAAGTACTTGGCTGTTGGCTGGTTCCACTGCAACTGCTTTAAAACTCGGTTTCCGCTGTTTAATTACCTCAGCAACTCCGGTAATTGTGCCGCCGGTGCCGACTCCAGCTACTAAAAAGTCTACTTTGCCCTCCGTATCTTCCCAAATTTCCTCGGCGGTTGTTTCTCGGTGAACTTTCGGATTTGCGGGATTGCGAAACTGTTGCAGGATGAAAGCATCGGGGATTTCTTCTGCTATTTCTTCGGCACGGGCGATCGCGCTTAACATCCCTTCATGTCCCGGAGTTAATTCTAACTGAGCTCCGTAAGCTTTTAACATCGATCGGCGTTCCAAACTCATCGTATCCGGCATCGTTAAAATCAAACGGTAGCCCTTCGCCGCCGCTACCATTGCCAAAGCAATTCCTGTATTTCCCGAAGTCGGTTCGACTAAAACTGTTTTTCCCGGTTCAATTAATCCCGCATTTTCTGCCTCTTGAATCATGCTCGCGCCGATGCGATCTTTCACCGAAGCTGCCGGATTCATCCCTTCCAATTTCGCTAATATTGTAGCGGCAACTCCTTCTGCTTGGGGAATTTTATTGAGCTGAACTAAAGGAGTTCTGCCAATTAATTCTGTAACGTTCTTAGCAATTTTCACGGTTGGATCGCTCCCTATCTAAATATAGTACATGGGATTAGATTGTTTGCGAACATCGCGCTGTTCGCACAAATCTTGCAAGCTGTATTTGCCCAAAACTGCCAAAGATGCCTGCCTGACTTCCTGCCAGATTTCCAGCACTTCAGTTTTTTCGAGCGTTGTAGATTCCGCAACTTTTTGAAACTTGCCGTTGCTGTCGCCTTCCAAAGCACAAAACACTTCTAGCAACGTAATTTGCCACGGTTCTTTTGCCAGTAAATAACCGCCTTTAGCGCCCCGCAGACTCTGCACGAATCCCGCACGTCTGAGCACGGTAAGAATTTGGTCGAGATAGCGTTCCGGTATCTCTTGAGACTCTGCGATATCGTTCACGGTTAGGGGGGAGTCTTTCGGGTAGGGAGTGGCAAGTTCCAACAGCGCCAACAGGGCGTATTCGACTCTAGAAGATAGTTCCACATTTGCTACTCGCGATCGAATGTAAGTTGTAGGTTATATCATAGTACACTTTTTCGGTAGGCATTAGGGTGTTCTCATGTTTTTATCACAAAAACGGTTAGGTAAATCCCGTGAGCCACATAAATTTAAGTAAATTAGGTTGCAGGCACTGCCGCCACTACCAACAGCAGGGCCGCAGGGGCGGACATTGTTTGATGCTGGGAGTAGCGGTGCAGGGCGCGTGGAAAGCCTGTCCGTTGGTGTTCCCACCTTTTGCACCTTCTTGGGAACACTCAGAAATGGCTGGAGAGAGTCTTAAATATTCGATCGAACTTTCCCGCAGTCCGGCAGTCCGGCAGGAGTCTACTGACTTTGTAGCGAGAGTGTTTGTAAAGAAAATCTAAAGGCGACCAAGAGCGATCGCATTAAAAAAGATAATCAACTCAAAAAGCAGAAAACGTGAATACACTATGAGTCGAACAGCCTACCCAAGTGACTTAAATGATACACAGTAGCAATTGAACCTGAGTTTAAAGCACTACCAAAACGATGGGTAATTGAATGCACTTTTGCTTGGTTAGGAAACAACAGACGCTTAAGTAAAGAATACGAGCAATTACCCTCAGTCACTGAAGCAATAGTTGCAACGACCCGACCGATGCTGTGACGATTAGCCTCAGTCTCAAAAGCTCCTTAAAATTTACTTCACAAATAGCCTCTAAGGCTCAGTCAGTCTAAACTTCAGTTATTTGCCCGCTTTATGGAACACCCCCTCGATCTCGCAATCATCATTCCCGAACTCGTCAAGTATGGAGGTGCCGAACGAGTTGTCATCGAGTGCCTCGCTCGTTGGCAACACCACCATCGCATTACACTTTATGCCACGTCCCTCAACGATCGGGTCGTGCGCGAGTTCTGCCCAGAGAATCGCTTCAAATTTGTGCAACTTTCACCTTACTTTCAAGGGGATCGTGCGTTCTTCTTGAACGGCACCTTGCTGCCCAAACTGTGGCAACAGGAAATCGGTACACATGACATTTACCATACTCATCTTTGGCCTTGTCATCTGATTGACCGACACCCGATGGTGTGGTACCCGCACGAACCCCCGCGCATGCTGGAAGATCTTCGGCTTAGTCAACTTCCCGACTCGATTACGTCTGATGTGTGGAAGGTTCACGTTTACCCGAAGTTCACCTACGACGATCTTCCATCACGGCTTTACGAAGCAACCATGAACGCACTAGGAATGTTTGACAAGCTGGGCAATCCAGACCGCATAGTTGCGAACAGTCACTATGTTGCTCAGTATTTGTCACAGGTTTATGGACGAATCGTTGCAGACGTAGTTTACCCAGGCGTTGTATGTGCCAACCAGATCGTTGAGCTTTCGCCGAATGTCCAATTCCTCACCGTTGGTCAACTCTGGCCACACAAACGAGTGAAGATGATTATTGAGGCACTGGCGATGATACCGGATGCACGGCTGGTGATTGTCGGAGATGGTCCTGAACGTCAGAAACTTGAACGAATAGCTGTGTCCTTGGGTATCAGAGATCGCGTTTGTTTCAAGCACGGACTGTCAGAAGCAGAGTTGAAAGCGGAGTACAATGCCTGTCGTGCAGTTGTTTTCGCGGCAGCACGCGAACCGTTCGGCATTGTTCCTCTAGAAGCATTGGCTCATGGCCGTCCCTTGATTGCAGTCAATGAAGGAGGATATACAGAGGTTGTTGACCCTCAATGTGCCCTACTGGTGTCGCCGCGTCCTCAAGAACTGGCCGATCGGATGAACTTGCTGGCGCGTGACATTGATTTAGCTAAAGCGATGGGTGAAGCTGGTTGGAGAAAAGCCCAGCAATATAGCTGGAATAACTCGGCGCATCAGCTAATTAAAATTATTGAGTCCACGTTTAATACTTATCCACAGGAATACAAGCAGGGGGATGATGAAACTGCGGCACTTTGTCCGCTGCTCGGAGTCCAATATTATTGCTGGTATGGAGATGGATCTGGCAATCTTCATTGGAACGACAATTTGGAATTCGGATCTGTTGATGATATGCCCGAAATCGGGTTTTATTCGTCGCTAGATGGTGATGCCCTGAAATATCATTTTGAATTGATGGAGCGCCACGGCATAGACTTTCTGGTTGCCAACCTGCATATTGATTCAAACGGTGTGAATGAGCATGAGTTGGCTGGTCTGATTCGGATGTTTCATGTTGCCGAACTAACCAGATCCCAAATCCGCATCGCAATTCAACTGTGTCTCTACGATCCTTCCCATGATGGATTAGAGCGGGCGATCGCTACCATCAGGGATCTGTCAAACTCACCCAACTATTTCAGGTTCAAATCCCAACCAGTCATATTCTTATTTTGGACTGGCATTTGGGACGGACAACGAACTGAGATTGACAATCTGAAAGCGGCGACTGATGGATTTCTGCGAATCGCTTGTAGTTTAAGGCTGCCTTCAGATACAGAATCGTTGTATCTAACCTTTGGGCTATTTGATTCGTGGGCGCTTTTTTCACCTCTGGAAGTAGCATCGTCTGAGAATTGGCAGAGTGTTTGGGCAGAGGCATATCGGCGATCGGATTGTGGTAAAAAGGGAATTCGCTCGGTAACAGTCAGCCCAGGCTATGACGATCGCCATCTGACAGATATTCACAGGAGTAACAATCCATTTCGTTGTGTCGATCGCGATCGGGGAAAGACTCTCAATACCATGACAGAGTTTGTGCTCCGTCAATCTGTGATGCCACAACTGGTGCTTGTATCTACTTTTAATGAATACCATGAGAACAGTCATATCGAGCCAACCAAAAGGCATGGATCGCAATATATGGAAGCAATCAAAGATTTTGGACAAGCTTTGCGAACAAGATGGATGTGAGTAAATAATGCGGAATGCGTAATTCGTAATTAAAAAATCTCTAATTGTTCATCAATTAATAATTAATTCAATGGCAGAAACTAAGCGTTATTTTGTTTTGAGTTCTCCGAGGTCAGGGACGCACATGCTGCGGACGAGTCTGGACAATCATCCTCAAGTCGTATGTATGACTGAAATGTTCAATCCAGACTATACCGAGAGCAAGTATGACTTTACGCCTGATACTCCCGCTGTTGAGATTCTTGCTAACTATATCTTCACTCCAGAAAATATGATGCACCCTTGCGTCGGGTTTCTATTACACCGTTGTGGGGCAAGGTTCGGTAACTGGCCGGATCTTTGGTCGCTTCTCGAACAGGACAAGCATCTAGCTGTAATCGGTCTCCGCCGCCAAAATCTCTTGCGTCGTTATCTCTCTGTTCAGTTGATGAAGAATCAGGATCTGGAAGGGAATCCGCCAGCACCACTCCACTTTGACAAGGATCTACTGATCGGGGACTTCCAGAAGCAGGAGGCTAAGATTGCCGAGTTTGATGCGAGATTCTCTGACCACCCGCTTATAACTGTTACCTATGAGGATTTGTGCGATCGCTACACAGAGACTATGGGCTGCATTCAATCGTTTCTTAATCTCACACCAGTAAATCTTGAACCTGGAACTAAGAAGCGGGCAACCCCAGCATTGGCAGAGATAGTTGCCAATTATACGGAACTCAAACGCGAATTTGCCGACACCAAGTGGTTCAGTTTCTTTGATGACTAAGCTCGAAAGAGTTAAAAACCTGAAATTTAAACGACCTGGAGTAGCGCCAACCTTTTTACCTGTTTATCTTGCATCTGACTCTCGATCGCGCGATCGAACTAATCGAATTATAGACTATCTCCGTCCCAGAGAACTCTGAATTCGATCGAACATCGCATTGTCAGCGAAGAATTTATTTTGCACCGCATTCCAGCCGCCTAAATCGGTAATTGTAAACAGCCTGCCAATTCTCGGAAACTTACCGCTAAATTCTTGGGCTACTGTCGCATTAACAGGTCGAAAACCTACCCGAGCAAATTCTCGCTGAGCTTCCGGCGTGTAGAGATATTTTACAAAAGCCTCCGCTACTTTAGTAGTTCCATGTTTGGCAGCATATTTATCAACTACAGCGACGGGGTTGTCGATGGAAATATTTACTTGGGGGATGATGTAAGGTTCGTTTTCGCCTTGAGTTCTGGCTAGCAGAATTTCGTTTTCGTAGTTAATCAGCACGTCGCCTTGGTTTTGTTTGTAGAAGGTATCAGACGCTTCTCGGGCATCTCGGGGAAGCACCGGAACGTTTCGATAAACCTGGCTGACAAAGTTGCTGGCTTGCTGTTCGTTTCCTCCGGTTCGAGTTACCGAACCCCACAAAGCTAAGAAGTTCCAGCGCGCGACACCCGAGGTTTTTGGATTAGCAGTAATTACTTTAACTCCGGGTTTGGCTAAATCTGCCCAGCCTTGAATTTTTTTGGGATTTCCCGGTCGCGTTACTAATGCTGCAACTGATTTGCTAACGATTCCGTTATTGGGTACTTCTCTTTCCCAACCCGCTTTAATTAAACCGGCTTGTTGGATGCGATCAGTATCGAATTCTAAGGCTAAGTGTACGACATCGGCTTCCAAACCGCCAATTACAGCGCGGGTTTGAGAACCAGAACCGCCGTAGCTTTGGCTGATTTTGACATTTTGGTTGTTTTCCCGCTTCCACTTGGCAACGAAGCCGGGAATAATCCTGTCATAGGCGGATTTAGTAACAGCAAAGGAGACTAAGGTGAGTTCGACATCTTTAGGTCTTTGCTGTCCGATCGCGGCTTGAGGTATTAACCAACTCAAGCCTAAACCTACTGCAAAAAAGAAAGCAAAGATTCTGAGTAGGAAGGATTTTTGAAACTTGAGAGGCTGCCAAGAAATTACCGGCCAGACAGTTTTTTTCTTGAAAGGTTGCAAGGCATTATCTTCGATATGGTGGTACGACATTGATGGTTTTTGGTTCCTCTTATTTTTTCTCAGGTGAAACTAGCGCAAAATTCACGTTCATGCGCTTGATGCAGGGCAAATACAGTCATAGCAAATGCAGCCCGATCGAGATTTGCTCGGATAATCTATAAGATTTCGCTGCGGCAGAAATTCTTGCTTGCCCAAGCGCAGTGTGTTTTTCTAGCTATCGAGCGATCGCGCATTGAGTGCGATCGCCCTTTTTCCCTACTTAATTTAATAGATTACACTATTAACTCCTAAATGTCTATAGTATTTTAGGGGTTTCTGATTTTTAGTTTTGGAGTTGGAGGAGCGATCGCAATTTAATTCCTGCAATACTACCCAACAAAGCAGCAGCAATCCACAGCCAACCGTGCAAACTGGTAGAAGCAATGCCGCTAAAAAAAGCGCCGACATTGCAGCCAAAAGCTAGCAGCGCCCCGTAACCCATCATGAAACCGCCGCTTAAAACAGCAACTATTTTGGGTAGCGACAAATTAGTTTTGACGGCGAATTTGCCAGCCAAAGCTGCTGCTAAGATTGCACCCAAAACAATGCCAAAATTCATCACCGAAGTAACATCAGCAAAAATGCCTTTTTCCAGGGATGCCAACTTGTCGGGAGCATTCCAAAACGGGTTAGTTGTTGGGTCCCAACCGAAAGCGGTAGCAATTTCAGCCGCCCACAAAGTAAACCCCCAAGTCACTCCCCAAGGACGGCCATCAATTAGCAGTTTTAGCCAGTTGAGAAAGGCCAGGGCAAATGCTCCGGCAGCCAGCGACCAAGGCCCGTAAAGCCATTGATTTCTGATGTTAGATGCGGGAGATTTAATGATAAAATCTGGCGTTAATGAAGGTCGAGCGTTAGTAGTGCGATTCCAATGCCAAAGCGCGATCGCAATTAACAGAAATACGCTCAATTGCAAGATAACTGCAGGCGTCCATCCCAAAGTTTTGCCTAAAGATATCGGCGGTAGCGATGGCAAATTCCACAAATGTCTTGTCAAACTTCCGGCAAAAGAACCGATGCAAAAAGTTAGCAGCGTTAACAGCATTGACGCACTGCCGCCGCCAATTGTCCACAGCGTGCCGCAAGCGCAGCCGCTGCCTAATTGCATCCCAATTCCGAAGAGAAATGCGCCGATCGCATTTTGCCAGCCGACAGGTGCAACCGCGCCCGCTATTGCGTGTCCGAATGCCGAACCCGCAGCAAGTACGGGAGCAAAAAGTACGGTGGCGGTTCCTAACATTAATAAGTGCGCTAAAACACCTGTAATATCGCGATCGACAAACAATTTGCGGTAGGCGGAAGCAAAGCCAAAACTAGCATGATACAAACTCGCGCCCAGCAAACCTCCGATCGCAAATAAAACGCTTTGCCGCCAACCGTAGGCGCTCAAACCAACCGCACCGGCAGCAAATAATGTCAAGATAACCGCTAAAATCGGACGCTGCGATCGGGGTTGCGAAGTCTGCGGCTGCGGTGAAAATTTTATTTTTGCAGTGTTGCTCATAATTCTCAATCATCCTGTAGGGGCGGGTTCGCCAACAATAATTGACTCCCACAAACAATCTCGATAAACCCGCCCCCACCCCACAGATAACCCATATTAACCTCGATCGTCCGTCTCTTTAAAGATACAAGTGGCGGGTTCGCCAACAGCCTTTGGTTCCTGCATACAGGTTAAATAAACCTGCCTCAACCCCACGAGCCAACCCCAATTAACATTACTGCAAGATATCAGTAATAATTGATTTCCCAAATGTTTAAGTTCGTCGGGGGGAACCGTTAGATTTCTCATCGGCTGGTTGCTCGGTGGGAGTGCAACTAATTAAACTGTCTGCTTTTAAATTGCCGACGATCGTTAAAAAGCCAAGCGCGATCGAACTTAGCATTCCGAATATTGATATTGACACAATTGCTGTTTTCATTGTTTTTCTGTTTTCAACTTTTAGAAAAATTGCTATTAGCATAACCTGTAGGTATCAGATATGTATGGTGCGCAGTGCGCACCTTACGCATCAGTAGCGGATGGTTCAATTATCTCCCCAAAAACCTCGCTTTCAACTGTCAATTATCAACTGTCAACTATTTAACTACGCTTGCTGTTCCGGCCCCGTTGCTACAGGTAAATTAGTCTGACTGTATTCAGTCCAAGAACCTTCGTAAATCCTGACTTTGGGATAGTTCAGCAAATGTTTTAAAACCACATATTGCAGCGTTGCTTCCCGTCCCGTACTGCAAGTAACGATGATGTCGCTATTGCGATCGATCTTTTTAGCTGCCAAAATCTGCTGGATTTCATCTAGAGATTTCAACTTGTGCGGGTTGTCAGCTTCAGTAAAAGTCGGCCAGGGAATGTTTCTCGCGCCGGGAATGTGACCGTTGCGCGTCCAGATTTTTTCTTCGCCTTGAAACAGTTTTTCCGGTCTCGGATCGATGAATGTAACGCCCGATTTGCCGATTAAATTTTTGACTTCATCGAGACTGACTCGAATTGATTTGTTGTCCCGCACTGTCAGTTGTCCTGCTGCGTACTTGGGAAACTCTTTCGTCACAGTTTGAGTCGCTTTGTAACCCGCATAACCTCCGTCTAGAACTGCAATATCTTTGTGTCCCAACCGTTCTAATACGTAAGCGACCATTGTTGCGCCGAGAACGTCCCTGCCGTCGGAATAAACTAGGACGCGATTGTTATCTGTCACTCCGGCACGCGACAGTAATTGCCCCATTTTATCCGGCGTTAAATACTGTACTGGCAAACCATTGTCCGGGCCCCGCAAGGTGTTGTCGGCGATATTGACTGCGTTGGGAAGATGCCCGATAAAGTAGTCCATTGGATTGGTGCGGGCATCGAGAATTCGCAGATTTCTGTCGCTGGCGTTTTGGGCTACCCAGGCGGGGGAAACGAATTGAATCTTAGTTTTTGATTCTGCGGCTTGGGTTGGGAAAAATGGCAGCAGGGGAATTGCGATCGCCACTACAAATAGCGCGACAATGAATGCTGCTAACCTGTTGTTTTTGAATTTAGCTTTCAGAAATTTCCTTTTCATATTTCTCCTGTATTTGCTCTGTCAAAAAGTACAAACGCGAACTCAAACATGCAAACAAACAGCTCAAAAGTGCAGCAGGAACGCGCATCACACAAAGTCGATCGCTGCTCAAAATGGCACTCTATCTTTAATTACTACAATAACTCGATCAAATTACCGTAGTTTCTTGTAAAACTGATGATTGCACAAATCCCTTACAAAGTCAACATATTTTTTTGTTATCTTCGATACAACAGTTGACAGCTTGCCCTGAGCTTATCGAAGGGTTGACAGTTGATAGTTATTAGTGCGAGCGTCCCCGATCGCGATCGAGTTGAGATTTGCGGGCGATCGCGTTTAGATTTCGTAGTGCCATACCTCTGAAGGCCGGACGATCGTCCGATGCAAAGGCAAGCGCTCGATTAAACCTTGCTGCTCGAAAACGCCGAGAGTGCGAGTGATTGTGACGCGGCTCGTACCGATGATTTCGGCGAGGTCTTGATGCGTTAAATTCATATCGATTAGATGTCCTTGCTCTACCTCGGAACCAAACTTTTTAGCCAGCCAATTCAACAGCTTGTAAAGCATGAAATCAACTTTTTTATAACTCCGCATTATCATAAAATTTTCAAGCTGCTGAATGTGTTCGAGCAGGATATCTCTATTTAGATAGAGTTCGGCAGATAATAGAGTTGCTTTTACTTGAGTGAGGCATTCAATTTGAAAAGGATCGCTTTTTGATATAGGTTGGCCGATCGTATCGCCCGGTCCCCACAATCCCAAAGTAATAATTGTGGCATCTTCCAGCCAGGTTACAGTTCGCACTAACCCAGCTTCAATTTTCCAGAGACCGTTGCTTCTATTGGGGAAGTGCGATCGGCGAGAAAATATTTGCGGGGTCTTTTCATCAAAATTTCTAGGGGGAAGTGAAACAATAGTCATGGCTAGTTACCAAAGGAATTGAGGTTGGTTTGTCTGCTGGTAAAAGGATAGTTTGGCGAGCGAAGATTGGGAAGAAATCATGCATTAATTACCATTTTTTACTAGATGCCAGCACCATCGAGAAATTCTGTAATGCATAAATTGGAAGATAGGGATAATTCATCGATTTGTGCCTCTGCTTCCTGGGATTCCGTTGTTTGGAGTTGACCGGATTGAATTTTTAAAATCCGAACTTGCTCTTCTAAATGCTGGATTCGATCGAACATAGCCCGAATTGCCTGTGCTTCCAAATCTGGTAAAACATGAGAATTGCGATCGTCCCCTACTTGATTTTTCCGAGAGACGATGCGGCCGGGAACTCCCACAACCGTGCAATCGCTGGGGATATCCCGCAGCACTACCGAACCCGCACCAACTCGCACGTTATTGCCAATTTGAATGTTGCCTAAAACCTGAGCACCGGCACCGACAACTACATTTTCTCCCAGCGTCGGATGCCGTTTTCCTGTTTCTTTGCCCGTGCCTCCGAGGGTTGCTCCTTGATAAATTACAGCATAATTTCCGACGATCGCAGTTTCGCCAATTACTACGCCCATACCGTGGTCGATAAACACGCCCCTACCAATTTTTGCTCCGGGGTGGATTTCAATTCCCGTTAAAAAGCGGCTGATTTGGGAAATGAATCGCGGTACAAATGGCAGTCCAACCGAGTAAAGCCAGTGCGCTGTTCGGTGCAAAGAAAGTGCTAGCAATCCGGGATAACAAAATAATACTTCGAGCCAGTTTCGCGCGGCCGGGTCGCGTTCGTAAATAATTTGTAAGTCGCTCAGCATAGTTGACAGTTGACAGTTGACAGTTGACAGTTAAGAAAAGTTTTGAGTTTTGAGTTTTGAATTAAGAAATTTCCTTAACTCAAAACTCAAAATTTAAAACTCAAAACTCCCGATCTCCCGATCTAAAATCGGAAATCTCAAATTGTCTGACAGTTGGCAGTGAAGTTTTTCAGGCGGGATTTTGGGCCCAAACAACAATCAGCAGTCGGTTGGTGGCAGTATTTAACACTATAATAGCATAATTCGACCGATTTACCGTAGTTTAAGGTAAAAAAATTTTTTCTAAGCAGCTTCGGAGGTTTGAGGCGAAATTAGCGGTGCTGTTTTTTTGATCTCTTGCCGTTGCGGAATCTCGATCGAGAACTCAGTTCCCCGTCCGGGTAAGGATTGGCACCGCAGGGAACCTTTGTGCTTGTCTACTACGATTTTGTAGCCGATCGACAGTCCCAGTCCCGTACCTTTTCCTGCTGGTTTGGTAGTAAAAAATGGGTCGAACAGCCGCTGTCTGACATTCTCGGGAATGCCCGGACCGTTGTCAGATATCCGCACAATTATTTTGTCCGGCATGGCATATTCTGTAGCGATCGCGATCGTACTGCGATTAATTTTTGATTCCCATTCGCCCCGTTCGATGCAGTAACTGTCAATAGCATCGATCGCGTTAGCCAAAATATTCATAAATACCTGATTCAACTGTCCGACATAGCACTCAACCATCGGTAAATTGCCGTATTTTTTAACAATCTCGATCGGCGGGCGATAGTCTGTAGCTTTCAGCCGGCTTTGCAGGATTAGTAAAGTGCTATCAATGCCATCGTGGATGTTAACAACTTTCATTTCGCTTTCATCCAAGCGAGAGAAATTCCGCAAAGATTGGACGATTTGAATAATGCGATCGGCTCCTATTTTCATCGATGAAAGCATTTGCGGTAAATCTTCGCTAAGAAAGCCAAAGTCAATGTTTTCTAAATGCTCTAAAACTTCCGAGGGCGGGGATAAATAGTGTTTTTGGTAGAGTGCTACCAACTCCAACAAATCCCTAGCATATTCGCTGGCATGATGGATGTTGCCGTAAATAAAATTAATCGGATTGTTAATTTCGTGGGCAACACCAGCAACTAACAAACCCAAACTCGACATTTTTTCCTGCTGGATCAGTTGGCTTTGAGTTTGCTGCAACTCTTGCAAAATCTGCTGTAATTTTTGAGATTTAGCCGAGCGTTCGGCTGCTATTTTTTCAATGCGATCGGTATAATTCAACAAGCTATTTAAATAAAATGTTACGATCGCACTTAAAATTGTACCCAGCACGAACATACTCAACGATCGCCAAAATCTGAAAGGATTAACGTACTCTGGCGTTAGCAAAAGCCGCAGCAACCACCTGCGATTTTCAATGTGGAGAATGCGAGTGCAACTGCTGCCATCCGGGCAGTAAGTTCTTTGTCCGAGGGGAATTGTACTTTTAACGTCTTCGTCGGTAATTATGGTTTTTGTCCTCGCTTCGTAAAAAGCCAGAAATCTTGTCGGTTGCGGAGCCATAATATCTTGAATTTCCACGTTGACAAATGCGAGTTTAGTTTCCTGCAAAGCAGTTTTAAGAATCGCATCAACTAGCAAAACACCCATAGCAAAACCTTGCAAATTTTCTTGTTGCAGGGGTGATGTTGTGGCGGCAAGCGGGACGGAATTTTCAGCAGAATTTTGGCTGAAGATGGGCTGAAATACGAAGAAGCTGGATTGATTGTGTTTCGGCAATATTTTACGATCGGTAGCGATAATTTCTTGTCGTTCGGCAGCTTTCTCTAAAGCTGGCAGATTCGCAGTTAAATCTAAACCTAAATCTATTTCATTCGTCAGAAACTTTTTTGTCAAGAATTGTTGGGAGCCAGCAGTGCGAGGCAACCACGCGATCGCCTTCATGCTCGGATGGCGGTACAAAGCAGAATCCAGAAAGTTTTTAAAATCCGGTTGCTGGCGATCGTCACTCGCGCTGTAAAATACTGCTGCTGCTCTAATTAATTCTAAATTGCCGCTAACATCTTTCTGGATGTCTGCAGCTATTTTATCCAGTCTTTCTTGCAGTTCTTTTTGCATGATTTTGTATTCCCAATTGTAGGTTATCGCACAGGCGATCGCGGACAATCCCAATCCAGCACAAAGTGTTAGCACTACTTGAATGTGGCGGCGATAACCAAGTAAAGTGCTAGTTGCTACATCTAACAATTTGCTGGCAGTCATATTCTTCATCGATTTTTTTTCTAGTTCTTCGCAGATAAAGCTGGGATTTTTCATTTCTCGTTCCCATTTCTCGTTCCCAAGATCTGCCTGGAAATGAATGTCAGGAGGCTCTGTCTCCGACTTATTTGGAGAAAAGAGACTGAGTTACCAGGCCCGAACCTGGTAACGATATAGTAGGGTTTTGTAGAGGCTACCCGATCGAATTTACAGTCAGCTCCCGCCGCTGATTTTAAATAGAATAAGCAGGAAAAACCATCGCGTTTTTGGGTTTGACATAAACCTGTTGTTCTCGCTGCAACTGGAGGAAATCGAAGCGATCGCGACTGACAAAAGCAGTTACAGTCTGCCCTGAGTCTAACAATAATTCTGTTTGAATTTCCCGCCCTAAATGAATGATCCGGCTGACTTTGGCTGTAGCAAAACCCGACCCCGGCTTAACTTGAATTTCCACATCGTGAGGTCGCAAAAACACTAATTCAGAATGCGCAGCCCCCTCATTTTTAGCCGTTGTACCGTTGTTTGCGAACAAACCTGCAGACTGCGGCAACACGTTAACCGGCCCGATAAAACTCATCACAAAAGCCGTTGCCGGTTTGTCGTAAATTTCCGCAGGAGTTCCTACTTGCTCGACTCTACCTTTGTTCATCACTACAATTTCGTCTGCTACTTCCATCGCTTCTTCTTGGTCGTGAGTGACAAAAACAGTGGTTATATTTACTTCTTTGTGAAGTTTGTGCAGCCACGATCGCAATTCTTTGCGAACTTTTGCATCCAACGCACCGAAAGGTTCATCTAATAGCAACACCTTCGGTTGTACTGCTAGCGCCCTTGCCAAAGCAATCCGCTGCCGCTGACCTCCTGAAAGTTGCGAAGGATATCTATCTCCCAATCCTGTTAGCTGCACTAACTCTAAAAGTTCGTCAACCCGCTTGCTAATTGTGTTTTGAGGAGCCTTGCGAATTTCCATAGCAAAAGCAATATTTTTCCTGATAGTCATGTGTTTAAACAGAGCGTAATGTTGAAACACAAAACCGATATGGCGTTCCTGCACCGACTGCCAGGTAGCATCCTCGCCGATCAAGTAAATGTGACCCGAATCCGGCGGTTCTAGCCCCGCTATCATTCTGAGCAAAGTCGATTTGCCCGAACCTGAAGGCCCCAACAAGGCGACTAAAGAGCCTGTTTTAATTTCCAAACTCACGTCGTCAATGGCGTGAAAGGAGCCAAAGTGTTTGGATACGTTCTGAATTGTAATGCTCATGACAATTTTTACCTCTTTTTGGAGTTGACAAGCGCGTTAACTCCGCATACATGACAGATTTACTGTAGTATACAGCAATCTTTGTGTTTTTACGAACTTTTAACTTTTGTTAAGCTTCGGGGTTCGTGTTAACTCCGACGATCCGGTAAATTTACAGTATTATCATGCATTGACGGGGCAAGTTGATAGTAGGTGGTAGGATGCGCACTGCGCACCGCAAGCGCTGACTGTAATAGTAGGGTGCGCACTGCGCACCGCAGGCGCTGACTGTAATATAGCGATCGTAAATGACTCGTAAAGTTTACAGGCTCCACCCCAACCCTCCCCTTATTCAGGGGAGGGAGCAAGATATTTACAAATCATTTGCGATCGCTATAGTAGGGTGCGCACTGCACGCTGCTGTGGCGATCGAGAGGGTTTCCAACTACATGAATGCTGTAGATATTTTGGGATTTTTCTGATAAACTATGGCAAACCAATCGAAATATTAACAACCTACTGTGAAAAACGCCAATCAAATCGATCGAGCTGACCAAACTGCCCCACAGCCGACCCAAATTTTGCTGGAAACTCAACCGGACAGCGGTACAAAAACCTGGTTAAAAAAACTCAGAGGTGGCTTATTTTTGACAGTTGGATATTTGCTGTCACCGCTGTGTTGGTGGAATGATTTATTTTTCAACTTGCCAATTGCCTATGCTTTTGGATATATCTGTAGCTGGATTTCTCCAGATTGGCTGTTTCCAGGTTCGATCGTCGGTTACTGGCTTTCTAACATAGTTGGAATTCTGTTGATGCAATTCGGGGCTGTAGATGTTTTGACAAACAAACCCAAGGAAACCAATCTGAAAAAAGAGTTGTTAGTAGGTTTTGCGTCTTCAACTGCATTTACAGTTGTTGTTGTGGCATTGGTTTATTTTAAGGTTCTCGATATTCCAGATATATTTGCTAGCCAGGATTCGGTTAATCTCGGCTCGATTTTACCGATGGTGTTAGTTAGTTTTTGACTGCATGCATGACCGTTGATGTCAACTCGATCGTCAGAGGCAGTCTGTAATTTTTGGTAATATCTTAGATCTAGATCCCCCCTACCTCGAAGAAGGGGGAGACTGGAAGGTCTTTAAGTCCCGCTTAAGAAGGGGGATTTAGGAAGGATCTAGATTCAGGTAGCAACGATCGACTATCAACTATTAAATGTCCCAGGTCAAGGGGTCAACTATCGGGAGTTGTGAGTTGTGAGTTGTGAGTTGTGAATTAAGAAATGTCTGTAACTCAAAACTCAAAATTTAAAACTCAAAACTTTTCTTAACTGTCAACTGTTTACTGACAGCGTTGCAGGTATATTTTAGCAACCGTATCCTCAGGATTGGCTTGCAAACATTGCTGGAAAAGCCGAACTGCCTCTTCTCTATCCGAGGCATGATAAGCAACAATTGCACTTTCAAAATTGCTTTGCGCTGCTAATTTCTTCTCGCACAATTCTGGTGGATCGGCATCGAAAACTTCATACACTGCTACCTGTTCCGATTTCCCCTTAACTCGCACGCGATCGATCCAACGAATGCGATAGTTTTCGGGATTTTTTAACTCACGAAAAGTTCGATCGCTAATCAGCAACGGCACTCTGTACTCTTTAGTTAATCCCTCCAAACGAGATGCTAAATTTACCGCATCGCCGATGACTGTTCCATCGATCCGAGATTGGCCGCCGACAGTTCCCAGGATTAAAATTCCAGTATTGATGCCGATGCCGATTTTAATCGGTGTCCGCTCGCGTTTGCGGCGATCGATATTGTATTCTGCTAGCATTTGTAGCATGGCAATTCCGGCCGTTACCGCGCGATCGGGTTCGCCATTAAATAAAGCCATGATAGCATCTCCCATATACTTATCAATAAAACCATTATTTTCGGTAATCTCTGGTTCCATGCGAGAGAGATAAGCATTAATAAATTTAAAATTATCATCCGGTGTCATCTGTTCTGAAAGACTTGTAAAATCCCGGATGTCTGAAAATAAAACTGAAATTTCTTGCTGGATTTGCTGACCTAGATGAATATCAAGAATCGTAGATTTTTCTAATAATTGAAGAAACTGACGCGGTACAAATCGCAAGAAAGACTCGTTAAGTGCTTGTAAATGACTTTCTTTTTCTTGAAGTTCCGCAATTAGTTGAGATTGCTTGCAAGTCAGCGCTTCTAACTCGGAATTCATTTGTAGGAGTTTAGCATTTTTCTCTGCCAATTCCTTATCTTGAACGTAACTGTGGATTGCTTCTGTAACCGTCAGTTTTAGATCTTCATTCTGCCACGGCTTGCTGATATAGCGGTAGAGTTTAGCGTATTTGACTGCATTGGCAACCCCTTCAATAGTGGCTTGACCCGTCAGCATCACTTTGAGTGTTTTCGGAGAAAGTTCGTGAACGCGACGCAAAAGTTCATCTCCTTTCATATCCGGCATAATATAATCGGAAATAATCAAGGGAATTTCATCGCCATCTTCAATTAATTCTTCCAGCAACTCTAGCGCATCCTCTCCACCTTCTGCAATTTCAACTCGATACTGTTCTCCAAAGTCTTTTCTCAGTTCGGATTTTAAACTGGTTAAAATCGTAACTTCATCATCTACACAAATAATGACAGGTCTTTTGAAAATTTTTGTCATAGTTTTGCTAATCCTGATTTGACGGTTGCGATTAACTCATCTTCTGACCAAGGTTTAGACATGTATTGATGTAGCTGGGCTTCTTTATAAGCTCGATCGATCGCTGCTGTGTCTGCTTGTCCCGTCAACAAAATTTTGACAACTTTAGGAAATTTTTTATGGACGCGAATGAGAAATTCGTCACCTTTCATTCCCGGCATCAGCCAATCTGAGACAATTAATAAAATGCTCACGTCCTCTTCATTTAATTCATCAATAATCTCTAACGCTTCTTCTGCATTTTGGGCAAGTTCATAAATATACGAGCTACCCAGTGCTTTTCTCAATTGGGCTTTCAAGCTTTCTAAAATGATCGATTCATCATCAACACATAAAATGGCGGGTTTAGACATAGTTGATAGTTGACAGTTGACAGTTGACAGTTGACAGTTTAGAGTGCGAGCGTCCCCGCTCGCGATCGATTTTAGAGTGCGAGCCTCTTAAGAGTTACTATTGGTTTGAAGATTCATGTTTAAGGATACTGTAAATGTTGTTTTTCCGGGGACGGAATCAACTTCTATTTCTCCATGATGCTTTTGAACAATTTTGCGGACGATATCTAATCCCAAACCACTGCCTTCACCGGGCGGTTTAGTAGTGAAGAAAGGCTCAAAAATTCGATGTTTAATCTCAGCGGGAATTCCTTTGCCGCTATCGGTAATCATGACTTTGGCGAAGCCTCCTTCTTGCGTAACATCGATCGATAGCGTTCCTTTATTGTCCATTGCTTGAATGGCATTATGAATGAGATTCGTCCAAACTTGGTTGAGTTCATCCGGGTAACAATAAATAGGTGGCAGTTCTGCGTAATTTTCAACAACTTTAACTCCTTGTTTGAAATGATTTTGATAAAGTGTTAAAACCGTATCGATTCCGGCTGTTAAACTTACTTTAAACAACTCATCTATTTGGTCGTAACGAGCATAACTTTTTAAAGAAAATACAATTTTAGCAGCGCGATCGGCTGCGGTTTCTATTGTACTGTTTCCCCGCTGCAATCCCGAAAGATTGTAAGCAAATTCTAGCAGTTTTTGGCTGTCGGGATGAGTCAATATCGGTAAAAATGGGTCGATTCCCTGATGAATTTTCATGTCAGAAAGTGTATCGGCTATAGTATCCGCATCCGAGACTCCGAGTTCTTCTAGTTCGCGAGTTAAGGCTCGCTTGAGTTTGCGAGTATCTTTGGAAGAAAGGATACTTTTGCTGTTAATTGCGCGTAATGCTAGTTCCAAAATTAATTTAATTTCTTTAGCAGACAGCGTATCGAGCATTCCAGGGAAGTCTTCAAAGATTTCTCGCAGATATTTAGAGATGTTACTGACTGAAGAGCGAATCGCACCCAAAGGTGTATTGATTTCGTGGGCAATTCCTGCAATCAGTTGTCCGAGTGCTGCCATTTTCTCGGAGTGAATGAGTTCTTGTTGAGTGGCTTGCAGTTGCTCTAATGTATGAGCTAATTCCTGATTCGATCGAGCGAGTTCTTCATTGGTCAATCGCAAGTTATTTTGCAGTCGCTGCAAGTCTAAATGGGTGGCGACGCGAGCCAAAACTTCTTCCACTTGAAAGGGTTTTGTTACGTAATCGACACCGCCTACTCCGAAGGCTTTAACTTTATCAAGTACGTCGCTGAGCGCGCTAATAAAAATAACTGGAATATCCCGCGTTTTGGGGTCGGCTTTGAGCTTGGTGCAGACTTCATAACCATCCATTTGCGGCATATTGATATCGAGCAAAATTAAGTCGATCGGGGCTGTTTTAGCGGCAGATAGTGCTTGCAATCCATCTTTTGCAGGCCGCACTTTATAGCCATTTTCGGTTAAGATACCTACTAATAACTGTAAATTAGCTAGAGTATCGTCAACGACTAAAATATTAGACTTACTGCCATTATTGTCTGATTCATTCATCTGTGATAAGTTGTTTGATGTGATCGAAAAAACGCTAGCCAATAGCTGCTTCAATTAATGAGACAATTTTGCCATATTCAAATTCATTCGCTAATGCTAAAAACGCATCCCCTGTGGCTTCATTTACTGCTTTGACTTGCTGGATCGCGCGGTCTACTTCCACAATATCCGAGCTTTCCGCCGCCCTAGCTAAGTTTACCAATAACTCAGATGGTATGGCAGTTAGAGATTCTGGTGCTAGCACGTCTTTGATTTCGGTCTTGGATAAATTATTAGTCGCTCGATCGCTCTGCTCTTCATAAATATAACGCACTCCGATATGTTTGTTCATGGCTGTGAAAATTTCTGCTTCCCGAAACGGTTTCCGCATAAAGTCATCGCAGCCTACCGATAATACAATCGCTTTTTCTTCTTCGAGAACGCTTGCTGTTAAAGCAATAATTGCTGTGGCTTGTCCCTTCGTCGTGGCTTTGATTTGTTGCGTGGCAGTGTAGCCGTCCATCACTGGCATTCTCATGTCCATCCAGATGAGATGGGGTTCCCATTGATTCCAAATTTCCAATGCTTCTTGTCCGTTACTGGCTTCTTTCAATTCAAATCCAAAGGGATTGAGAAGTTGAACTAATAACTGACGGTTGAGAGGTTTATCATCGACGATCAAAATGCGATAGCAGGGTTGATTCGGTTCGAGTGCAATAACCCGATGTTTGTTCTTTTGTGCTTCATTTTCAGCCGCATCGACTACCTGGGCTGCAATATCGAACTTGAAGAGCGTGCCAACGTCCACCTTGCTGCTGACAGTAATATCGCCGCCCATGAGTTGCACGAATTGACGGCTAATTGCCAATCCCAATCCGGTTCCTTCTTGAGCGTTTTTACCGGAAGATGTTTGCATGAAGGCTTCAAATAGTTTGTTTAATTCTGACTCGGCAATTCCTGCACCTGTATCTTCAACTTCAAAATAAATTTGTTGTTTGCTGGCTCGATTTTCTCGATCGTTTTCTCCGGCTGCTTCGCTGGCAGATATTGCTTGTTTGCTCGTCCCAACTCGAACGGAAACTCCACCTTCTGTTGTAAATTTCAGCGCATTATTAAGCAAGTTAATTAAGATTTGGCGGAGTTTAACTTGGTCGGTGCGAATGTAGCGCGGCACCTCGGAAGTGCGATCGAACAATAATTGCAATCCAGCTTCATCGGCTTTGAGGCGAAACATATCTTCGATATCGTCGAGCAAGCGATACAGGTCGAAGTTTTTCTCATTTAGAGTCGTGCGTCCTGCTTCTATTTTCGACAAGTCTAAAACTTGATTGATTAATGTGAGTAAGTGTTCGCCGCTGCGGGTAATAATGCCGACATTATCGATATGTTCTGATGGCAGAGAGCGACTTCTCATCATTATTTGTGCAAAGCCTAAAATTGCGTTGAGGGGCGATCGCAATTCGTGGCTCATGTTGGCAAGAAATGTGCTTTTTGCTTGGTTGGCAACTTCGGCTTTTTCTTTAGCTGTTTCTAGTTGTTGGTTCGATGTTGCTAGTTCTGCCGTGCGTTCTGCAACTTTGTGTTCTAATGTTTCAAAGGATTCTTGCAACTGCTGCGCCATGCTATTAAACGATTTAGCAAGTTGCCCAACTTCATCATCCCGGTTAATTTCTCCAGATTGCTGCCAGTTACCCCGAGCAATATCTTTGGCAGTTTCGTTCAGTTTGAGAATTGGCTTGGTCACCCATCTGGCTATCAGAATCCCAATTATAGTAGATATAATTAAAGCTGCTATGCACAGCAAAAACGTAGTGCGAGTGTTGGCATTAATTTGTTCCATAAAGTCGGATTCTGGCACTACTACTACAATCAGCCAGTCCAGGCCAAACTCATCTTTAAAAGGGAGAACTTGCAGGAATTGCCGCTCTCCATTTAAGCTAAATTCTAGGGTTGACGCTGCATCTATTTTTTGCAAGTTGCCAAAATAGCTAATGAGGAATTTAGCTGCTTCGCTGGTGATTTTGTTGCTGCTAGCAGACGCATTCAGGCGTTTCCCCTTTTCACCTTGTTTTTCTGGTGGAATATAGGGATTTTCATCGGTTGAAGTTGCCACTAAGTCTGTGGAACGTTCGATAATGAAAGCTTGTCCGGCACGACTGATTTTGAGCTCGCGGAGGAAATTGCTAATCAGATCGAGTTTAAGGTTCAGACCTGCTACCCCAGCCAAAGAGCCATCTTTGTTGTAGAATGGTTGGGCTCCAGAAACCCCTAATTGTCCTGTATGTTTCAGGCTATAAATTTCAGTCCAGATCGGTTTGCGTGCGGTTACAGCTTCCTTAAACCAGGGGCGAGTTCGAGAATCAAACTCCGGTTCAAATTTTAATAGATTGGCGCGATCGCCATTTCCATCGAGGGTATAAAAGTTGCGCTTCGGGAACTCTTCAGTCACTCTCGCCACAAAACTTCCATCATCTTGGCGTTCGACTCCAACTATTTCTCCCCGATCGGTTCCTAAGTAAATATCGCTGACGTAATCAAATTGTTGAACCTGCCGGAAAAGATGGCGTTGCAATACCAAGAAATCATTATTATTCAAATTACCTAGTTCAATTGCATCTACGTTAATTTGGTTAACGCGGTGCGATTCCTTGAGAGCGTTGTGCAGGTGCTGTTGAATTCGCAGAGTAGTTTCAATTCTTAGCCGATCGGCAAGGTCATTAATTGCTGTCTGTCCGTTTTTAAAAGAGAGATATCCAACCAAACCAACGGCAGCAAAAATTTGTACGGCGAAGGGGACAATGAGAACGGCACGTAAGGGTAACTTGCGAGTGACTTTGCGAACGCCGGAATAGAGAGGTTTAATTAACATAAATTTTAAGCGGTATTTTACTGAATTTGAGTCGGTTTCAATCGAATTACAGGCTTGCGGTGTATGAGTTTGAAGAGTATTCCATTCGCCAGAATTTCCCCAGCAAAATAACTCCGATTTCCTTGCCGAATTCGTCAAAACAGAAGCATATGAATATATAGATCTACCTCGATCGATTAGAGGCGAGAAAGGGCTGTTTGAAGCACACACTTTACGATCGCGCTTCTCACTCCCGCGAGGAAAAAAGGGGAAGTGGCCCCTACTCCGCAAGACTTTGCCTGGACCGCATACCCCTGAGAAGCACTATATTTTTAAGCAGTTAATATCGGAATTTTTTGCAGGAAATTTTTCCCCGTAGGGGGGCAACTTCCAACTGAAAGAATTATACCACTTTCCTAAAATAATGCAACAGTCTTTGGTAGCAATAATACTAATTGCACTCAGCTACTCAATGGGCATAGTCTCCAGATAGAGGCAAGTCGATCGGATGCATGCGATCGGTGAAACCCTTACATGACATTGATTTCAGCCGATTCTGTCTTGAATGTCGTTGTGAGCAATTTTGTAACTATTGAAAGGGATCTATTAAGCATTGTCCTGTATCAACTCGGGCGGGCACGGAGGGACCTTTCGGCATCAAAGTCGAATCTGCTTCGCTCTTTCAACCTCTAACTCGAATCTGCTTCGCTTGTCATCCAAGTTAGAGGTGGAACATCCGATTTAGAGGTTGAACCCTACCATCGATCGACTATTAACTATGTAATGGCAAACCGTCTTGAAAAACTAGCAAATTTCCTGGTTGAATTTGCGTCCAAACTTCGTTATCAGTCAGGGGTAAAGTAGCAATTACGGCAACTCGATCGCCCTCATTTGTCAGTTCCCGAAAATCTACAGTTACATCTCGATCGATCGAGTGCGCGCTAGCAAAAGGTGCTTGCCTCACGATGTAATGCAGGTGAGTCGAACAGTGCGCGAACAAGTGTTCTCCATCAGAAAGTAAATAATTAAAAATTCCTTTGGCTGCCAAAGTTTGAGTAATTTCGTTCAATACCGCGTAAATTTTCATTACAGCAGGCTTATCTTGAGGAAAAGTCGATCGCAACTTTTCTAATATCAAACAAAAAGCTTGTTCGCTGTCAGTTTTGCCGACAGGTTTGTAAAATTCCCCACTTTCAGGATGAAAATCTTCCAAATTGCCGTTGTGAGCGAACACCCAATAGCGCCCCCAAAGTTCCCGGCTGAAAGGGTGGCAGTTTTCCAAAGCAATTGCGCCTTGAGTAGCTTTGCGGATGTGAGCGATGACGTTAGTTGAATGAATCGGATAGCGGCGCACCAAATCGGCAACGGGAGAAGCAATCGCCGGTTTTGAGTCGATAAAAATCCGGCAGCCCGCACCTTCAAAAAAAGCAATTCCCCAACCGTCTTGATGGATGTCCGTTTGCCCTCCCCTCGCAGAAAAACCCTCAAAAGAAAAGCAAATATCTGTCGGAACATTGCAGTTCATTCCCAGTAGTTGACACATAGCTTTTAAATCTCTGGAGATTGGAACTATGCCGCAGCTCTTGCCAGCTACAGCTTGGCGATGATAGTATTATAGTATTAACTGACTGCAAAAAAATGTAACTAAACCTTATCTTTGGGTTTGTCATCCGCAATGTTACTGAAATTCAAAAGACCGGTGCTTTCTAAAAAAAACAAATTACTTTACAAAATAAAGTACAGCAAATATCGAGAGATTAATGCTTTAAATAGCGGCGATCTGGAATCGGGAATTAAGGTCGCAGTTTTGCTGAAGTTCCAATCGCACCATCAAAAAAGTCTGGAGTGCGAACTTTAATCTGCAAAACCTGGCGAACTGAAGTTCTCACTGCAAAAGTTTTGACTGCAAACCGCTGTCGGTCGCGACTCGATCGGACGCAATATCGGACAGCGGTTACGGGGTACAGCTTCTACTATTTTTAATGCGCCGTTCGGCAAGACACCGGGCTGCACGGATACACAGTTGATATCAGTTTTGATACCTCACTTCACGATCGCCAACAAGGACAATTATCACAAATGAAAATTCACAATCAAAAGCTCGATCGCCCTATTGGTAAAATTATTAGCAGTTCGATCGTCGGATTGGCATTGCAGGGTATTTTCAGCATTCCAGCACTAGCAGAAGCAACCATTGGAGATACTGAAACAACAGCAAATATTGCAAATTCTGATAATATAGCTGCGGATTTACCGGGTGTTATTGTTAGTATCGAAGATTTGGGAAAAGCTGTTGCTGAAACCGAAATATTGCACAATTACCAACAACCTGTAGGGGCGGGTTCGCCAACAGATTTAAAGGCTGCAGACAGCTTAAATAAACCCGCCCCCACCCCACAAACTAGCCCATTATTGACAGCAACGCAAGATGTCGATCGACCTGTAGGGACTCCTTCGCCAACAGATTTAAAGACAGCAGACAAATTAAATAAACCCGCCCCAACCCCACAAACAATCGCGCTCGATCGCCCTATTGATGAAACCGAAATATTGCACAATTACCAACAACCTGTAGGGGCGGGTTCGCCAACAGATTTAAAGACAGCAGACAAATTAAATAAACCCGCCCCAACCCCACAAATCAGCCCCTTATTGACAGCAGTACCAGATGTCAATGAAACAAATTTACCTGCATCTATTGTTAGTAGCCAAGATGGGGGCGAACCTGTTTTGCAGGTCGATCGCGCGCTCGATGAAGTGAATTTATCTGAATCTGTTGCTAATAGCGAAACCCAAGCAGAAACAGCCGCTGAAGAAAGCACAGAACAAGTAACATCAGTTTCCCAACTGTCCGACGTACAGCCGACAGATTGGGCATTCGGCGCGCTGCAATCCTTAGTAGAAAGATACGGCTGCATTGCTGGATATCCCGACGGAACCTATCGGGGAAATCGAGCATTAACCCGCTATGAATTTGCAGCCGGACTCAATGCTTGTTTGGATAAAGTTCAGGAAATGATCGGTACGGGAAATGCCGATCGAGTCAAACAAGAAGACTTGCTAGCGCTGCAAAAATTGCAAGAAGAATTTGCAGCAGATTTGGCAGTATTGCGCGGTCGAGTCGATTTATTAGAAGCGCGATCGACCGAACTCGAAGCCAATCAATTCTCGACAACAGTCAAGCTTTCAGGATTCGCAATTTTTGGGATACAAGGGCGCACTCCCAATCGAGGCGATATCGCTCCCAGAGACGGCAAAAGAGACACCAAAGACCCCGGTACAAATGTCAACACCATCAATTACAATCAGTTATACTTGACAGCTCAATTCAGCCCCCGCAGTAACTTATTAATCGGTTTTTACAACCAAAACGGCAGCAATTCCCCACAATTAACCCAAGATGTCAACCTTGCCTATAATATAGCTCCAACATCTGGAATCACTCTCAGCGACCTCAATTACCGCTTTTTAGTCGGAGATAAATTAGCAGTATTTGCAGGGACAACAGGAGTCAATATGATTACCGGTTTCCGAGGACCGAATCGAGCAGAAAGTGCAGCTTCCGGTCCGCTTTCTACCTTCGCTCAAAGAAATCCAATTTTGAACACAGGCTTGGGTTTAGGTGGTGTCGGCTTTGACTGGCAATTTACCAAGCGAGCCAGTTTGCAAGCAGTTTATTCTACTAATATTCCCGGATTTTTTGTCAGTTCTGACGGACCTCGCGGACACAATACATTGGGATTGCAACTAACTTTAACTCCCGCAGATCCTGTGGATTTGACTGTTTATTACGTCAACGACTATTCGCCGGATGGAAATTTAATCAGTCTTGCTGGAGACAGCCAATTAACTGCTGTCAATCCCAGCACGGGCAAGTCAGCAGCCCTGCAAACAAATGCTGTGGGAGCGACTTTGCATTGGCGGCTTTCCTCTCGCATTTCAGTAGGAGGCTGGGGCGGATATACTAATTCTCGCATTCCCGGTCAATCCGGTCGGGTAGCAACTACAAATTATATGGTGTTTGTGAACTTTACCGATTTGTTTGGTGAAGGGAATTTGGGGGGAATTTATGTCGGGCAACCGCCGAAAATTGTCAGCAGCAATTTACCGACGGGTAACAATATTCCAGATTTTTTAGATACTGGTTTGGGACGCAAGGGCGGTCAACCGGGAACGACTACTCATGTAGAAGTATTCTATCGCTGGCAGGTCAGTGATAATATCAGCATCACTCCTGGAATTATTTGGATTTTGCAACCGGGTCACACTCCCGACAGCGACTCGATCGCAGTTGGTGTACTGAGAACTTCCTTTTCTTTTTAATTATTCCCAAACCCCAAATACACGTAGGTTGGGTTGAGCGAAGCGAAACCCAACAAAACCACCTTAAAGTTGATACATAAAACCTTGCATAACCTGAAATCTTGCATAACCTGAAACCTTGCATAACCTGAAATCTTGCATAACCTGAAACCTTGCGTAACGTGAAATCTTGCATAACCTGAAATCTTGCGTGACGTGAAACCTTGCGTGACGTGAAACCTTGCGCGATCGGAAATTTTGGGTTGGGTTGAACGCAGTGAAACCCAACCTACAAATATCTACCGATCGCAAATCCGCAACACTTACCCTCTTTATGAATTTTCCGTGAAGTCTCTATGAATTCTTTATCAGCGCTAGAGAATTGGCGATCGACGATCGATCGATAACACAATAAAAAAGTAGGAGAAAACGCGGACTTCACGTGAATTTCATATTAAAAATATCCGCATAAATACCCTTGAGAACGCAAAAAAATTCCCTTATCATAATAAAAGTTGTCTGAAAAATTTTTGAATAACTAGGAGTATCAGCGAATCATGATTAGATCTACCGATCGCTTTGTTGTGGGTTTTATTGCAATTTCTGCCGCGATCGCCCTTCCTTGCCGAGCGCAAACTGTTGTTAACTTACCGCAGGAGCTAACTGAAACCAATCAAATCACCGTCCAGACAGAATCGCAGGATATTAACAATACCTCTGTTGCAGGTCGCACTAAAACAATTAATAATTCTAAATCTTTTACCATTTCAGAAACTACCAGCATACCTGCTAACTCTAGTTCTATTGCCGCGCCAGCAGAAAGTCAACCTTTGCGCAGCAATCCCTTAGGATGTCGTTTTTTTTACACTCCTTCAATGCAGCAATAGATATTACTGAAGCAAGCGATCGAGAAAATCTAATAATATCATAGTTAAATAGAGGGCGATGCTGCGCAAGCATCATCCTCTATTTACTTTTTCGCAGACGGTTACTATACCTACAATTTACTGTAAAAAATACGGCGACTTGCTAAAAATTGATTGCTATCCTGGATTGAAGAGAGGAGTATACTATTTAACAGCATCCTCGATTTATATCATTTCCCGATAAAAAAATCTTGTAAAATCCTGATATACAGACCGGAGTGTTGAATAACAGAGAACTATGCGTTTTACTCCACTCCAACGTCAACTCTACGATGGTGTTGGACTCCGTGAAACCTAGGATTCATTCTCAAATAAGTATATATAGTATATGCTTTTAGGTCGTGCGATATTTTTTGTGCGATTGCCGCAATTGCGAGGAACAGCGAATGCTAAATCGAAGTAAAACAATCGGGAAATTGCCTCGGGCAAAAAAAGCGATCGCCAACATATCCCTGCAAACTGTTTTGATCGTTCCGTTTGTCCTGCAAATTGTGGTAGCCGTAGGATTAACTGGATATTTATCGTTCCGCAACGGACAACAAGCCGTCAACAATTTGGCAAATCGACTCACTACGGAAGTTAGCGATCGAATCGAACAGCACCTCGATGCCTACCTCGAAACTCCCCAACAAATCAATCAAATTAATGCCGACGCGATCGGGCTCGGGCAAATTGACTTGCAAAACTTGCCCAAGTTGGGACATTTGTTTTGGAAGCAAATGCAGGTGTTTAATGTTGGTTACATCATTTACACCTCAGTCGAAGGTGACTATGCTGCAGCCGGGTATTTCCTCGATCCGGGAGATATTACCATTGATGAAACTTCAGTAAATACTAATGGAAAATCTTATACTTTCGGAACCGATAATCGAGGGAATCGCACCGAACTGCGCCATTCTATAGATTACGATGCTCGCAAAGAAAGCATCTACCAAGCTACAATCGAAGCCGGAAAACCGATTTGGGATAAAATTGCGAGTTGGGAAGGTTTTCCAGAAATATTATCCATCACTGCCGGCTACCCCGTCTACGATAATAACAGCAACTTAAAAGGAATTTTAGCAGTAGATTTGCGCCTCTCTCAAATTAGCGAATTTTTGAGAAAATTAAATGTGAGTCCTCACGGTAAAGTATTTATTGTAGAGCGCAATGGCTTGCTGGTGGCAAGTTCCGATCGCGAACAGCCTTTTAAAATTGCCAACCAAAAAGCCGAGCAAATTAATGCACTAAATAGCAGCGATATCTTAATTCAATCTACCGCGCGACATTTGCAGCAAAAATTTGGAAAATTTCAAGAGATTAAAGCCGATCGTAGCTTGGAATTTACCTTGAATGGCGATCGCGTGTTCGTCCGCACCACACCTTGGCGGGATAAATTCGGTTTGGATTGGCTGGTAGTAGTCGCCGTACCGGCATCCGATTTCACTGAAACAATTAACGCCAATACCCGCACTACAATTTTACTGTGTCTGGGAGCTTTATTGCTAGCAATTTGCGTAGGAATTGGTACGTCGCGCTATATCGTCAAACCCATCTTTCGCATGGTCAAAGCATCGCAAGCGATCGCCTCGGGAGAATTAGACCACAAAGTTCCCGAATCAAGCATTAGAGAACTAGATATTTTAGGTAACTCTTTTAACCGCATGGCAGGGCAGTTGCGCGAATCTTTTAACACCTTAGAAAACTCCAACGAAGAACTAGAAATTAGAGTAGAAAAACGCACGCAAGAACTCTCCCAAGCTATTTACCACCTGCAAGCAACTCAAGCGCAATTAGTGCAGACTGAAAAAATGTCTAGTTTGGGGCAAATGGTAGCGGGTATCGCCCACGAAATCAACAATCCCGTCAACTTTATTCACGGCAATATTACTCATACTCAAGAATATTTTCTAGCGCTGCTGGAAATCCTCAGCCTTTACCAAAAATACTATCCAAATGCTGTCAGCGAGATTCAAGAATACTCCCAAGATGTCGAAATTGACTTCATCGTCGAAGATTTGCCAAAAATCTTGAATTCCATGCAAGAAGGAACCAAGCGCATCAAAGAGATCGTCCTAAATTTGCGAAATTTCTCTCGGCTTGATGAATCGCAAGTCAAACAAGTAGACCTCCGTGAAGGCTTGGAAAGCACTTTGCTGATTTTGCAACACCGCTTGAAATGCAACGATAAAAGATCGGCAATTCAAGTTATCAAAAACTACGGAATTTTACCACAAATTGAGTGCTATCCCGGCTTGTTAAACCAAGTTTTTATGAACATTTTAAGCAACGCGATCGATGCGGTTGAAGCATTGGCATTTCACTCGCCCAATCTCAATCCATGTATTGAAGTTTCTACGGAAATGACACCGAAAAATTGTGCAGTAATCCGCATCAAAGATAACGGTACTGGTATCGATCGAGATTTACAGTCAAGAATATTCGATCCTTTTTTTACTACTAAACCTGTAGGGAAAGGAACCGGGTTAGGTTTGTCGATCGCCTATCAAATTATCACAGAAAAACATGGAGGCAGCCTGACTTGCAAGTCAAAAATCGGTAAAGGAACGGAATTTACAATTGTGATTCCCCAGGTATTGCAGGCATAAAAATAGTTCGATCGAATGCGATGGCGGCTGACACACTCAAACCAAAGAAACCGGGTTTTTTAGCGGATTGTCGGCTCAAACGAAGTATTTCGTAAAAACCCGGTTTCTGACTCCCCGCGAACTCAATTTCAACTTCCTGGGGGAAAATCTGACAATTGTTTGATATGCTTTAAAACAATTTGAGGCTTCCCTTTGAATTGTTCAACCTTGCCGCTGACGTAAACGTAACCGCGTCCTTGACCCGCATAACGCTTTTCAATCAAGCGCTTCAAAGGAGCCCTTTCATCAGTTTCGGCATCCGGTATCCACAAATCTAATTTATGATACACCGAACCCGCATAAATCAGAGCGCTGCCTCCGACCCATTTATTAATTCCTGCTTGCAAATCGCAAAAAATAGTAATAGATTTAGAATTCTCAGCAGCCTCTAATACTTTTGGGTAATCCAACCTCACAGACACCACTCCTGCTGTTGCTTCAGACAAGCGAAATTCTTCAACAATCGACCCTCGCATCGACCACCAGGGCAGCAGGTGAGCGTAATTGCGAGCGGGTTTAATATTGGTATTCGGATTCCAGATCGCGAGATTGTATGCTTTAGCAATAGCTTCTGCCTCAGTCATTTGTCGGTGATACAATCTCGATCGCCCGTATTTCACAAAGTAAGGACTCCAACCTTCTGCAATCAATTTGAGATTGTAATTTTCCTCACCTTTATAAAGGTAACACAACAGGCGACCGTAGTTGTCGCGGTGTTTTTCTAAAGCAACTTCGATCGGGTCATCTGTATCAAATTCAAGATCGACTTTAATCAAGCCGCCGCCCCCGGCAGCGAAATATTTTTTAGCCATTTCTGAAGCTGCTTTTCCCGCAGCCGTTACAGGTTTTGTACTCCCAGGCTGACTTTCTTCTGTATCGACGCAAATCAGCCGCAGGGACTCGGTTTTGCCGTTGAGAGCAACTTTAATGGTATCGCCATCAACTACTTGAGTTACTTGCAAATTAGGAATTCTGGTTGCCATATTTTTCACCCTGTTTGCTTGAGATTTGAGGTGCATATGAGTTACAGGCTTACGCACCGGCGATGAAAAATAGACACTACGATTGCTTGGCACTGAGTTGTGCAATGACATTTCGCAATGACAGAAACTCATGATTTATGCGTAAGTCCTGAGTTGAATTGTACATGAGTTTGCTGTGGAATGCAATTAGAGGAACCGTACCATATTTTCTAAGCGTAAGGTGCGCAATGCGCACCCTACCAAATCTATAGCAGCGTAAGGTCGCAATTCGCACCCTACTTCTACATCAGTTTTAATCGGAATACTTGCAAGTTGCTACGTAACTTATTAAATCAGGAAAAAAAGCCCGAAAATCCGATTCAAGCTGCTGGTAATTCACGGTTAAATCTTCTATGCCACCTGCTAAATTATTTGTCCGTCTCATGCGGGCAGACATTCTAGTAAGAGTGCTAGCAATAGCAGCGATTTCCTGATAGGACGAAAGCAAATCTCGACTAATTATAATCGGCAGCACGCGCTGGAGCGATTCAGGCAATATCTCGCGGTTTTCTTGCAAAATTTGGTAAGCGTGGCGCGCAAAATCGCGCAGCGGAACTTCGGAATATTCCCGCCAATTTTTAGCTAAAAAGTGGTCGTAAAATACATCAACCAAAACACCAGAAAACCTGCGTCGCAGGGGCGAAATCAAGCTTTTGCTCGATCGCACTATGGCGTGAGAGTCGGTGTAGCTATCTACTTTCCGGTGCAAATCGATGCCCTGTCTAATTTTCCCACCGTAAAGATTGACTGCCGAACCTTTAACAAAATCGCCTAAGAGATTGCCAATCATCGATTCAGGAGTGCCTTCAGCTAAAAATAGATGAGCTAAATAATTCACGATCGCCCCAAAAATATCAAATAAAACTATTGACAAATCCTAAGATTTTTTATTATATTAACATATGGATTATGCTTTACCGCCAGTAGACCAAATTTTGGTTTTTTTAGTGTGGATGGCTGGGGAATGATGACTGAATCTGGCACGACTAATCCCTATTTAACAACTCTCGAAAAAAAAGCTCTCATTCCAGTTTATATGGAAAAGTGGGAACGCATCATTCTGTCTGTAAAACCGATCGATTATCAGAAAGCTACAGAAGCGATCGAAGTTGCTTACGCCACAGTGGGTAGAAAAAAACCTGTCATTATTTTTTGTAGCAGTCCTTTTGCTGCTTTGTCGCACATTATCGAAATTCAACTATCGACTCAGTTTGGCGATCTCTTGCAAGCATTGACAGAACTCTACTTCGATCCTTACTTCAAAGCAATGTTCAAAATACACTATAAAATAGATCGATTATATGGTGCAAGAGATAATTATAATAGTATCTGGTCATTAATGGAATGGCATTATCAAGTTTTATCAAAAATACAAGTTATCTATCAATTAACAATGATTAATAAACTCAGAAAAATTCCCGAAGAGGAACAGCAATTTTACTTGCATAAATATCGAAAATTATCTTATTTGATTCCCCTAAATTGTGCGGGCAATTATATAAGTGGCAAAGTGGAATTATGGTCGGGAGCAATTGATTATTGTGTTAATGTTTTGAATTGTTACGATCGCACTAAATGGCAAATCATTCTCTCATTGATTCAGGAATGCGGCTGGATTTTTGCTTTTGAAGGCATGGCAATTGTCTGCGATCGCCCGCTAAAAATATCTTTGAACAGCAGCAACCGCTACCCGCATGCAGCAGGAGAAACTGCCATTCAGTTCGCCGATGGTTTCTGTTGTTGAATGGGAATCTCGATCGCAAATTCTGTACCCTCCATAGGAACAGAATTAACTGTAATTTTTCCGCCATGTTTTTCGACTACAATTTGACGGGCGATCTCCAATCCCAATCCCGTGCCTTTACCGACGCCTTTCGTAGTAAATAGATGGTCGAAGATGCGGGGTTTCACATCTTCAGGAATTCCCGTGCCGTTATCGGCGATCGCAATTTTGACCCAATTTTCTGACACTTCCGTCCGAATTGCAATCCGATTGGGATTATTTTGAATTTCGGCAAAACTGCGCCCTTGATTCGATTCATCTATAGCGTCGATCGCGTTTGCCAAAATATTCATAAATACCTGATTTAGCTGTCCGGGAAAACAAGCAACTTCTGGCAAATCGCCGTAGTCGGTAACGACTTCAATAGCGGGACGGTGTTCGTTAGCTTTGAGGCGGTGGCGCAGAATTAGGATAGTGCTATCGATGCCTTCATGTAAATTGAAAGGTTGTTTGGTATCGCTGTCGGCACGAGAAAAAGTTCGCAGACTTTTACTAATCGAGGTGATGCGATCGCCCCCATCTTGCATCGCTTGAATTAACTTTGGTAAATCTTCTCGAACATATTCTAGGTCGATCGCTGCTAATTCATCCTCAATTTCTGTACCCGGTTGGGGGAATTTCTCGCGATACAAATCGATGATATTTAATAAATCTTGGATGTAATCTCGGGCGGCGCTAACATTGCCTACAATGCAGCCAATCGGATTATTAATTTCGTGGGCAACCCCAGCCACTAATTGACCCAGTGCCGAGAGTTTTTCCTGTTGTATTAATTGCACTTGAGTTTTTTGCAAATCCTGAGTGCGTTCTATTACTTGCTGTTCTAAAGTATCAGTCAGCCGTTTCAGCCGCCAGTGGATTTTCACCCGCGCTAACACTTCCGCTTCTTCAAAAGGTTTGGTAATGTAATCGACTGCGCCTAAAGATAAGCCTTTGACTTTGTTTTCCGTATCGGCCAAAGCCGTCATAAAAATAATTGGAATTCCTTCAGTTGATGGGTTTTGCTGGAGGCGGCGGCAAGTTTCAAAACCATTCATTTTCGGCATTTCAACGTCCAACAAAATCAGTTCTGGGGGGTGGCGTTCCACTTGAAAAAGAGCATCTGCGCCGTCAACAGCCATGCGAACTTTATAGCCAGCACCTTTCAAAGCTTGAGACAACACAGACAAGTTAGTAGCATTGTCATCGACAATCAAGATAAACGGTTGGGGTGAGTGTGGCATGGTTTCGGCTCCTGTTAAGCGAGGTAGTATTGGGTAAATGCCCGCTGTTGTTTGAGTTTGCAAGCCCCAGCAAAGCGGATGATTTATTAGACATCTCCTAAAAAGATTCTGGAAGCCTTGCTCTATATGGACAAAAACCTAATTATGGGAGATGTCTATTTGATAAAGGCGGCCGTATTTGTATCCGAAAGAAAGTTGGGCGACGACTTCGATGCTGCGATCGAGTGGGTAAAAAATAACTTTTGTTAGGGTTCGATTAGCGTTTCAAGCTACTTGTTGCGTTCCTGATATTTTTGAATAAAAGCCCGCAGTTGTTTGAGTTCGCAAGCTTCAGCAAGGCGGATGATTTCTCGGCGAAAGGCAGCCGTATTCGCGTCCTGAAGTTCTCCGGCAACTTCAATGATGCCATCGAGATCTCCGTCAGAAGCTAACTCTAAAAGTCGATCCAGGATTTCTGCAGCAAGTGGCTGCATTTCATCGGGCATGACCTCAACATTCTGGTTCTGGGCGCTATCTGTATCGTAAATCCAATCTAATTGCAGGTATTTTTGCAGCAATTCTAATAAAGTTTCGGCTTGCACGGGCTTGGGCAAGAAATCATTACCACCGGCATCGAGGCTTTTGTGCCGATCGATATCGAATACACTGGCAGAAGAAACGATGACAATTTGGTCTTTCAGTTGCGAGTGCGATACTCCTTGGGAGTCGGTTCCCGATCGCACTTTCTGTAAAAACTCAAACCCATCCATCACGGGCATCGCCAAGTCAGTAATAATTAAATCTGGCGAGGTTAACACAGCCTGTTCGATCCCTTCTTTTCCGTTGCTAGCTTCGATAATGGCAAAGCCGATCGGTTCTAAAAGATTGACTAAAACCGAGCGATTTTCCCAACTGTCATCAACGACTAAAATTTTGCGTTTCGAGCCTTGATAACCCTGAATTGCTTCTTGTTTTATGGCTCTCGAAACCGCTGCCCAATTTTCCGCTTCCGGCATTTGTACTTCAAAGAAAAAGGTGCTGCCAGAACCTAAAACACTTTGCACCTGAATTTTGCTATGCATTAAAGCAACAATTTTCTGGGTAATTGCCAATCCCAACCCCGTACCTTCTGCTTGCTTTTTGGTGTCGCCAACTTGCTCGAAAGGCAAGAAAATTTTTGCGATTTGTTCGGGAGTCATGCCTACCCCAGTATCTGCAATCGTAAAGCGAATCAAGCGATTTGCAATTTGCGATTTTTGAGTGGCGATTGGAGATTGAGAATTGGCGATTCGATTGGGGATCTGTGATTTGGGATCTTCGATTACTTCTACTTTGAAAGTGACAGTCCCGCGTTCGGTGAATTTAATAGCATTACCCAGAAGGTTAATCAAAACTTGACGGAGACGTTTTTCATCTGCGATAACTCCTACCGGCAGTTGGGATTCAACTTGAAAATCGAAATTAATACCTTTTTCGGCGGCGCGAATGCGATTGATTTCGACAATGCTTTGCAAGAAGGAAGGAAAGTGCAAAGGCGCGGGATGCAGTTCTAATTTGCGGGCTTCGATTTTGGCAAGGTCTAAAATATCGTTAATTAAATTCAGCAAGTGAGCGCCGCATTGATAGATAATATCGAGGCCGTTTTGCCCTTTTTGGGTAAGCAGGTGTTCGCTGCGTTTGAGGATTTGCGCGTAGCCGAGAATGCCGTTGAGAGGAGTGCGCAATTCGTGGCTCATATTGGCAAGAAATTCGCTTTTTGCTTGATTGGCATTATCTGCAACTTCCTTCGCTTGCTGGAGTTCCCAACTGGTTTGCTGAATTTCTTGAAATTTATCTTGGAGAGCAATTGCCATCAGTTGGAAGTTATGAGACAGGGTGTCAATTTCGGTAATTGAACTGGCAGGAATTTGTAGCGATTGTTGTTCTGTAAGTTTATCGGGTAAATTGCTGGTGAGATTGGCAAGTTGCAGCAAGGGTTTGACGAGACTGCTGCTAATAGTTTTTGCCAAAAGAGGTGCCAAAATTGCGATCGCCATTAAAATAGCGAGGCTTTTGGTATAAATTTCATCGAGTTTTATGAGGTAGGAAGCACTTGATTCTTCGATCGTCAATATCCAAGGTAGATTGCCGCCGATCGCGCTCTTTTGCACGTAATATGATTTTTTCCAGCGCACTAAATTAGGCTTGCCGGGCAAGTTCGGTATCCAAATGTGGGTGTTGCCATCGACTCGATAAATTCTACCATTGCTCTCTCGATCGAAGGCTTGCCCTGCCTTCAGTTCGTCGCGAGTGCTAGCGATCGATCGATTATGTTCGTCCAGTAAACTTATCTGGCGAGTTGGTGATTTTTGACCTGCCAGCCACTTTTGTTTCAGGGTATTGACATCAATCTCTGCAACAATTTGACCCGTTAGGTTGTCACCTTGCAAAATCGGTACTGTCTGAAATATCGTTGGCACGTTGGATACTACCATCACCTCAGAAAGCATCGGTTGTTTTGCTGTTAATAATGTCTCGAATGGCAAACTGTTCGCTCGATCGTTCAGTTTAGCAGTATTTTGAGGAGCGTTTTGGACATTAGTTAAATTAAAAATTTCCCCGTCTGTGTTGGTAATGTAGAGATGGCGGAACTCGGGAAGTGTCGCTCTGGCAATTTGAATTATTTCCTGCATTTGGGAAGGGTTTGAAAGCTCGCGCTCTTGAATGTTAGATGCGATTCCTTGCAACTTCCCCAGGTTTTGTTTGTGCCAGTTCTGCAGATCGGTAGCGATATGTTGTCGGGTGTCTGCTAGGCTAGATGACACCTGCTTCTCTTGAGCTGAGGTGGCATCGTGACAGTTCCAAACAGTCAGCACCAGTGCTGGTAGCAAGACAAAGGCTACTAGCAAATTGAGGAGAGTTTGTTCAAAATCATGAGTTTTAATTGTCTTGACGCGCAGCCATCGGGCAATCGGCGTGTGAGTCAGAATCAAACTGGCAATTAGGGTATTGCAAATTTGATTGATGGGATTTTTGAAGGAAACGAATACAACAATTTCTGGAGGAATTTTAGCAACAAAGACGTAGAGGAACCAGAGCAGGGGAAATCCAATAATTACCCAATAAAAAACATCAAGGAGTAATTGATTGCTGATGCGCCGTCGCAGTCCCCAACCTACAAAAAGCGCTTCCAAAGTGTAGAGAATAAATGCGGCAGGATGCTTCCAAATAAAAATTGTATGGCAACTAGAAATCGCAGCGGCGATCGCGCCCCAGCCCAATCCGTACAGCCGGACAACCAGCATGGTAAAAATACTGCCGAATAGCCAGTCTACATGGCGGAGGATGGGAATTTTGAAGTAATTGCCCGCGTATCCTGCTAAGATCAGGAATAGCAAAACCAGGGCAGATCGCCAACGATCTTGAAATTGATTTTTATTGCGCGAGTTTCCATACTCTTCTATATTTGCTGTCATTTTTTCTGCTTGTATTAATGTTCAAATTACACCAATTAAATTAAAAACCCGAGTTGAGATTCTCCTACATTCCCCTGACAAAGAGAGACTTTAACCGCTTTTTTCAGTTTGGGGATTCAGCGAGGTAATGTTGGATAAAATTCCGCAGTTGTTTGAGTTCGCAAGCTTCCGCAAGACGGATGATTTCTCGGCCAAAAGCCTCGATATTTGCATCCTGAAGCAGTTGCTGTGCGACTTCAACAATCTCATCCATTTCTCCGTCTCGGGCTAACTCTGCAAGTTGCTGCAAGATTGCAAACTCAGGTGGGTGCATTGCATCAGGTATAACCTCTACATTCTGGTTTTGGGTGCGATCGGTATCATACACCCAATCTAATTTCAAATATTTTTGTATTAGTTCTAGTAATGTTTCGGCTTGTACGGGTTTCGGCAAGAAATCATTGCCTCCGGCATCGAGGCTTTTGTGCCGATCGATCTCGAATACACTTGCCGAAGCAACGATAACAATTCGATCGTGTAATTGAGGGTTGGAACGCACTTGCTGTAAAAATTCAAACCCATCCATCACCGGCATTGCTTATTAAAAGATGCGGACTAAAGTCCACACTACGAACAGTTTTGATTGCTGGTAATTGACCGGACACAATATCACTCGATCGGCATTGATAACAAATTAGAGGGGAGTGGATTTTGTCAATACGCCTTGAGGTAGAAATATTATTGAAAATTCGGACTGAAGTCCGCACTACGAACTGTTTTTTTCGATCGAGCAGCACAAAAAATCTAGATGCGGCACACCATATCACCGCCCGAGTTTATTGGGAATGCCTTCGCAGCCGCCCGGAATAGTTTCTCTCGACTTCGAGCCGCACCAAGCGCAGCAGTAATAGCGCTGTTCCTCCGACATCCGCTTGACACCTGTAAAATCAACTCGTTCCACCACAGCGCCTGTAAATTCGCCAGTTTTGTAGTCGGGCAATTCAGTACGGCTGCGAGGGGAAGCTGTTTGGGCCGAGCCGTAGAATAAAATAGCAGCTTTCATGTCAGCGCGAGCGAGATTCGCTTCGTACAAAATCGCCCGCGACAGATTGGCTTTCACCAAATCGCTTTTGCTGAGATTTGACTTGACGAGGTTGGCTTCGCTCAAATCTGTCCACCGCAAGTCTGTACCGGAGAGATCCGCAGCCGCTAGCATGACGTTGAGATCGATTACGCGAACGCCGTTTTCCCTGTCTTCTGCATAGCCGCCGTCGCCGTCAAGAATGGGACGCCCTAAAAGTCGATCGCGCTGCAAGGGAGTAACCAACCTCGACTGCGACAAAAACCGCAAAATTTTCGCTTTACCTTCAGCATCTACACTGCTCATAATCGCAGCCGTGCGGCCTTCCGCGATCGCCCTTTCCTGCGGCCAATCTTCCAAAAATCCCTGTTCGTCGAGGGCTAAATCCGAAACTCCTTGAAAATAAGCATCTATTGTCTGCTGCTGAGTAATGCGGTTTTGCTGGATCGTCAAATCCTTCGAGATGACATACTGCCGCCAAGCCACGTAAACGCCCAAAATCGCGATCAAAATTTGTCCCAAAGCGCCGATCAGTTCCCCGAGAGCTCCCACTGCATCCCAATTAATTTGGATGTTGTGGCTTTCGGGATCTGTATTCGATCCGCTAAGCATCAGCAAGCCGGCGATGCCCGTTAACAGCCCCAAACAGGCAAAGACGATCGTGCGCCAAGTCGGGGGAATTACCTGCGTCCAAATTTTGCCCCAATTGGGCCACACTATCACCAGGGCAAGGACGATCGACCCGATCGCGCCCAACAAACCGATTACAACATTATCGAGCGCTAGCCCTAAAATCATCGTGGCGATCGATCCCAAAATCAGCGCCGATCCCGAAAATTCAGCAGGTGTTTGTGTCGGGTACTTCACCGCCACAACCTTGCGGGTAGGAAGTTGTGACTGCGGTTTTTCCGGTTCGGCAGTCATGGCTAGCGTCCCTGTTTCTGGCACTTTGGGGCTAGCACCGTTAGGGCTTTCTGCAGTCACGTTCGACTGGGGATTTGGTTGAGCAGAGTTTGGTTCTGGTGTCATGCGATCGGGAGAAATCTAAAATCTATCTGTCACTAAACACGATTTTAACTAACCAAGCAAGATTCTAGTTGATATTTCTCCTCCTTGGAAGAGAGTGGCTGCTAAATTCTCACCAGATTATCTGGAGCTAATTACAATAGAAAAATCCGCTACTTACACTCCAAGAGGTAACATAAGATGACACTCGTACTTCCCAACCTTCAAGGCAAACAAATGGGTCAAGTTCTGACAACAATTACCGTCACCAATCGCATCGATCTAATTCTGGCCGAACGGGGATTCATTTCTGCTGCCGAAGTTCGCTCTGCGGTACTCGATAAAGTTCTTGTCGATACCGGAGCCACGCTGCTTTCGTTGCCAGATCCCATTATTAGCCAACTCGGTTTAAAACAAGCAGGAGAAAGAGATGTCGAAACATCTGCAGGCATCAGAAAAGGTCGAATTTTTGCTGACGTTCAAATTACTGTAGAGGGCAGAGAAGGGAGATTTGATTGTTTGGAGCTACCGGAAGGAGTTTCTGCTGTTTTGCTAGGCGTGATTCCAATGGAAGCACTGGGATTAGAGCCGGATTTGAAAAATCAGCGGCTGCGCGTATTGCCGATGAATAGCGAACAAACATATCTGATGGGTTAACGTCCCAGCAACCCGTTAAGAATTCCTAATATTTAACGGGCAAAAAGCGAATTACAATACTTACACCCCAAGAGGTAACATAACATGACACTCGTACTTCCCAACCTTCAAGGCAAACAAATGGGCCAAGTTCTGACAACAATTACCGTCACTAATTTCGTCGATACGGTTTTGGTCGATCGAGGATTCATTTCCGCTGGAGAGGTTCGCTCTGCGTTACTCGATAAGGTTCTTGTCGATACCGGAGCCACTCTGCTTTCCTTACCAGCCCCGATTATTAGCCAACTCGGTTTAAAACAAGTAGGAGAAAGAGATGTCGAAACATCTGTCGGCATCAGAAAAGGTCGAATTTTTGGAGGCGCTCAAATTACTGTAGAGGGCAGAGAAAGTATATTTGATTGTTTGGAGTTACCAGAAGGAGTTTCTGCTGTTTTGCTAGGCATGACTTCCATGCAAGAATTGGGATTAGAACCGGATTTGAAAAATCAGCGGCTGCGCGTATTGCCGATGAATAGCGAACAAACATACCTAATGGGTTAACTCCCCAGCAACTCGTTAAAACTCCTTGACAATTAACGGGCCAAATAAGCCCTGAGCAAATACAAACCCACGGTTCCCAACATCAAAAATAGCCACCCCCAAACTAACTCCATACTAAAAGATTGAGCGTTGCCTAAAGCCACAAGAATTTGCTGCCGCACTACAAAGGCAAACAACCAGCAAACCTCCACTTTCAGCGCTACTAAAAGACCTCGCGCTAACACATACTGCTTGCGGGCATTCTCGGCAGTAATCGGTACGGGATAATTAAAAGTATGCGGGTAGCGGCTTACCGCAGCCAAAGCTACAAACATAATTGCAGCCACCGCAGGCATTATCCAGATTGCCAGCTTGTCGCCCCAATTATCCGGCCGCCCCGAAAACCCGAAATGAATCGGAATTCGATCGGGCAAAACAGCCCAAAAACGGACTATTATCGCTACTGACACTAAAATCGCGATCGCGGCGGCGAACTCTCCAGCCACCAACAGCGGCGATAGCCCCAGAGACAGAATCGGTCGTTGGTTTGGTGCGTTTCCAGTCATGGGCGTCAAAATTTAGCTAAAATTAAACAGCAGAGAATTGTTTGAAATTTAACCCCAGATTAGCGAGTAAGGTTGTATGACTGCTCAGGTTTTAGTTGAAAAGAAAAAGTTAGAAAAACCGCCCCTAACAATACACACATTAGGCGATCGCGTCCTGCGGCAGCCAGCAAAACGGGTCAAAAGCGTCGATGCTGAAATTCGGCAGCTAGTTCGAGACATGCTGCAAACCATGTACAGCGCTGACGGCATCGGTTTGGCCGCCCCCCAAGTCGGAGTCCACAAACAAGTTATTGTAATCGACTGCGAGCCGGACAAGCCAGAAGCACCCCCGCTGGTTTTGATCAACCCCACTATCAAAAGTACCAGCGGCGATGTCAGCCCGTTTCAAGAAGGCTGTTTGAGCATTCCTGGAGTCTATTTGGAAGTCAAGCGCCCAGCCGTCGTGGAAGTGTCCTATCGCGACGAATACGGCCGCCCGCAAACTCTCAAAGCAACAGACCTACTGGCGACGGTAATTCAACACGAAATGGATCACCTTAACGGCGTGCTGTTTGTGGATAGAGTAGAGAACAAACTGGCACTAACTGAAGAATTAGTCAAGCACAAATTTTCACCCAAGGCGGTAAAAGCAGTATGATGGCAGGAACTCCCAAAAGCGGTTTATTTCTAGCTCTTTCTTGCATAGCTGCGATCGCGGCAGTCGGCTCAATTTTTGAGCTGTCTTCAGGAGACGCTCAACTCGGCAATTTAGTCACCGGCATTATCCTTTCCCTCAGCGTACCGCTTTCAGGGCTGTTTTTCTATGCAGCAGTTCGGGATGCTAGGGCAAATATGTAGTTGGTTGAGAGTTGTTCGGGAGTGAGCGGATTGGCGCAAGTATGTTTTGAGTTTTGAGTTTTGAGTTAGTAGTGCGAGTCCCGCCAGCTCGCGATCGATTATCGACTATTAATTAGCAACTGCCAAGCGCGCGCTCTACATCTAGCACAACTAAAAGTTAGTAAGGTGCGCGCTGCGCACCCTAAACCTGCATCTAACAGCTAGTAAGGTGCGCAGCGCGCACCCCACGCATCACAACTAATGACTCACAACTAATGACTCATAACTAACAACTAATGACTCATAACTGATGACTAATGAAATCGGATTTCTGCGACAAGTACCTGCAAAAGGTGCGGCGAGCGAGCCAGAAGTTAAATACCAACTTTCTAAATATATAGAAGTCGAGATCGGGCGCGATCGCAACTGTCAAATAGCTTTAGAATCGCTCGCCCACGGCACGGTTTCCCGCCGCCACGCGGCAGTCCGTCCCCTAGCTAACACCAAGTTTCCGCAATGGGAAATTTGCGACCTCAACAGCGCCAACGGAACTTATATCAACGGCAAAAGGCTGCAAGGATGCCAAATTTTAAACTCGGGCGATCGCATCAGTCTCGGTATTGACGGCCCGGAATTCCTCTTTGAATTGCCCATCAGTTCCCATCACAATAAACCCGGATTTGCCAAAGCAAATCAAGGCTTTACTCATGCAGTAGAAAAAGATTCTCTCACTTTAACTCAATTATTCCCGATCGCCTCGACAGGCAAAGAATTGCGCCAAAAAGCTTACCTGTATCCCGGAATTGCCACAGTTTTTTTTGTCGTGTCGATGTTTGTAGCGGTGGGAAATTCCGCAGTTTTTAACTCGATCTTGGCTGCTTACATATCCGGTGCAGCCTACTATTTTATATATCAACTGTGCGGCAAACACAAGCCTTGGTGGGTATTATTTTTGGCAGCTTTGGCGACAGCTTCTATTTTGCTTAGTCCGTTATTGATAGCTTTTATATTAGTATTTCGAGAAATTTTGCCGGGGAAATTGCCTGTCGAGGGGGAAGAAATCAGTTTCTTACCTTTCTTAATCCGAATGTTTGTCGGGGCGGGACTGATGGAAGAATTGCTAAAGGCCCTGCCTATTTTGGGAGCAATGTTAGTAGGAAATTGGCTGCGAAATCCTTGGCGCGATCGAGTCGGCGTCTGGGAACCTTTGGATGGAATTCTGTTGGGAAGTGCCTCGGCAGTTGGTTTTACGCTGTTAGAAACTGTCGGACAGTACGTTCCCAATATCATCCAAAATGTCACCTTGCAAGCAGGACTGGCAGCCGGAGAAGAAGTAGGTTTTCAGTTGCTAATTCCCCGAATTTTGGGTTCTGTCGCCGGACACATGGCTTACAGCGGTTATTTGGGATATTTTATCGGTTTGAGCGTTCTCAAACCCAAGAAACGCTGGGAAATTTTGGGGGTTGGCTATTTTAGCGCTGCTGCACTGCACGCCTTGTGGAATGCTTCGGGAATTGCCAGTGTTTTATTGCTAGCTTTAGTGGGAATTTTGTCCTACGCATTTTTGGTAGCCGCGATTTTGAAAGCTAGGGCTTTGTCTCCGAATCGCGAACGAAATTTTGCAACTCGAATATTTTCCGAAAAGTGAGATTGCAGGCGAGAGTTCGATCGCTAAAAATCAAGGCTTGTAGTAGGGACTTTAGTCAGTCTTCTGCGGACTAAAGTCCACACTACAAACAGTTTTTATTACTACTGGTAATTAGGGCTTGCTGAATAAAACTCTCAGCCCCCGAGAGCAATGGTTTTGAGCCTTTTGCGATCGATTTAGTGCCAGGTTATGGCATAGAGATGGTCACCAAAAGACTTATTCAGCAAGCCCTAATTATCGAACATGAAAAGATGTCGCCCGTCAAACAGCCGTTTTTTTCTTGTGTTTCAACCAACTTAAACCAGCCAGTGCTAAGGCTGTTCCTGCAACTGTTATCGGTTCGGGAACTGGTTCGGCTGTATCTACTAGGTTGTAAGAAACGCGAACAGATTGGAGCGATCTGCCCGCACCTCGATCGATTATTTGACTGTCTCGGGTCGTAATTAGTACCTCATTATATCCCGAGAACAAAGACGCCCACCGATCGTCAGGAATTGTCAGCCCGTTGGTATCCATAGACCAAGATGCCCCGCCGTCATATCGGGTGTAATAAGGCCCTACGAGTTCATCTCCAGGAAAGTTAATTTCTCTGGTTGATGAGTCACTTCCCCTGGCGCGCAGTCCGCGAAATTCCCCTTGAAAAAATAGCGCTGTAGCCCCTGCCAAATCGTAGTAATCCTTGCCTTGCAGTCCGTAAGGGCTAGGGAAAGTAGCGGTAATGGAAGTATTAAATCTACCTTCGGAAACCGATATTTCTTCCACTCCTATGCGCGCCAGCGATGAATTGTTAAACTTAAAGAAACCGCTGCCACCATTCTCTGCTACTTGGAAATTGTAGGTGAGGACGGCCGCTTGTGCTTTGTCAACTACTGCTAAGGATAAAGCTGCACAACTGAGAATTGTGCTGGCGATCGCGCTTCCCACTCTTTGTTTTTGTTTCAAATTCATGTGATGCCTCCCATCGGATTAACCTGAATAAATTTTGCTGTCGATTTTTGTCAGACATTTAACTATTCAATCTGCTCTTAAGCTGTTGGTTGTTAAGGGCGATCGTACCCGTCACACCGCCTGTTTTTTCTGGGATTTCAACCAACTCAAACCAGCCATTGCTAAAGCTGTACCCGCAAATGTTATCGGTTCGGGAACTGGTTCGGCGACAGTATCTACTAGGGTATAAAAAACTTCACTACCGTTAATAATTCTACGCCCGTCTACGGCAAATGTGCGATTCCTGTCACCAATCAATACCTCGCGATACCCCGAGAAATAAGATTTCCATATACCAATGCCCGATCGCCCGCTGGTATCTACAGACCAAGAAGCCCTACCATCATATTTGATGTAATAAGGTCCTCCTTCTACTTCTGGAGGAATGTCAATTTCTGTAATCGATGAATCTCCATCGCTGGCTCGCAATCCCCGAAATTCGCCTTGATAAAATAAAGCTATTTTCCCGGCCAAGTCGTAGTAAGTCTTACCCGGAGAAACAGTCATAAAAGTGTTGAATCTTCCCTCGGAAACTGCAATTTCTTCATCTCCTATTCCTGTAAGCGATGAGTTACTAAACTTAAAAAAACCGTTGCCACCATCCTCACCTACCTGGAAATTGTAGGTAATGACAGCAGCTTGTACTTTGTCCCCTGCTGCTAATGATAGGGCTGCAAAACAGAGAATTGTGCTGCCGATCGCCCTGACCAACTTCTGACTTTTTTTCTGATTCATTTTTGACCTCTTTGCTACATTGAACTTATTAAATTTTAACTATTTAATTTGCTCTTAATTTTTGAAAATTTAAGAGCGATCGTACCCGTCACACCGCCTGTTTTTTCTGGGATTTCAACCAGCTTAAACCAGCCAGGGCTAAAGCTGTACCTGCAAATGTTACGGGTTCGGGAACTGGTTCGGTAGCGGTATCTACTAGGGTGTAAGAAACATCGGTAGAGAGGATGAAACGGTCTACTCTGGCATTAAATCTACCGTTCTTTTCATTAATGTGTGTGTCACTCAACCCTGTAAAGTAAGTGAACCACCTACTTATACCAGGACTCCCGATGTTCTCCATCGACCAATTTGCGGAGATATCATACGTGACATTATAAGGCCCGGGTCCAGGATCGCGGACTGTTCCCGGTACGAAGAAAGTCGTAATTTCTCTACTGCTTGCTGAGTCGCTACCGCGTGCTTGCAGTCCGCGAAACTCTCCTTCAAAAAATACTACTGTAGCCCCTACCAAATCGTAGTAATTTTTGCCTTGCACTCCGTAATATGAATCCGTCGCAGTTAGAAAAGTATTGAATCTTCCTTCAGAAACACCGACTCGTTCATCTCCTATTCCTGTAAGCGAGGAGTTATCGAACTTAAAAAAACCGCTACCCCCATTATCTCCCACTTGGAAATTGTAGGTGAGGACGGCTGCTTGTGCTTTGTCAATTGCTGCTAAGGACAGGGCTGCATAACTGAGAATTGTCGTGCCGATCGCCCTTGCTAATCTCTGTTTTTGTTTCCGATTCATTTTTTTGCCTCTTTACTACATTATTAAATTGGAGCTGATTTTCTATCAGTTTTTGTCCGATTTTAATTATGTATATTTTTTCTATCAGTTTTTACCTAAGTCTATTTTTAACTGTAGTCGGGAGTCGGGAGCGATCGCAAGTAAATATACGTATTTTTAACATAAGTTTTTTTAACGTAAGTTTTCCGCTCTCCAGACTACCAAATCCTCCTCCTGAACTTTTACTGAGGCTGCAATTAAATTGGTATTATTTATTACTTAAAAGTGGTTAATGTCAGCTTGCAACAATCACTGAAACTTTCACATACCAGGAAAATATGCCAGCAAATTAACCAAAGAAAGCGATTTTTCGCTCGAAGTTGCCAATAACAGCAAAATATCGCCAAAAAGCTGGTTTCTGGCTCTTGGTGCATAAGTATGATTTTTTGTGTTTTGGCGATGCTGCGGGCGAGCGACCGCATATAGTGCACTCAATCACTTTTGTCAATACCAGATCGGCTGACAATTGCCCCAATGTTCGGTACTCCAGCAGGAGCAGCCTCCGCGTAAATACCTTAGGCCGCATTCTCAAGTGAACTTAGAACTTCTTCACAAATGAGTTGACTGTGGTACTATCTGGATGGCTGTGAGTAGCTTAGGGAAGCCAATTGGCTTGATTCCTGTGGTGGAGGAGAATCCAGGAGTGCTAGATAGGATGTCATTGGGATACGCAAACGTTTTTGCCCACCGAAGTCAGCCCGAACCCCTGCGTATAGGGGTCATCGGGGTTGGCAATATGGGCCAGCACCACGCACGAGTTTTGAGCTTGCTAAAAGATGTCGAACTCGTGGGGGTTGCAGACATAAATGTAGAGCGGGGAATTGATGTAGCCAGCAAATACCGGGTTCGCTTTTTTGAAGACTTCCGGGATTTGCTCGCCCATGTCGATGCAGTCTGCGTCGCAGTTCCAACTCGCCTGCACCACGCTGTGGGGATGACTTGTCTCCAAGCGGGGGTTCACGTTTTAATTGAAAAGCCGATCGCGGCTAGTATTGCTGAGGCTGAATCTTTGGTCAATGCCGCAGCAGAATCCCACCGGATTTTGCAAGTGGGTCATATCGAGCGCTTCAATCCAGCTTTTCAGGAACTCGGCAAAGTGCTGAAAACTGAAGAATTGCTGGCATTGGAAGCTCACCGGATGAGTCCCTATTCCCATCGGGCAAACGACGTATCGGTAGTTTTGGATCTGATGATCCACGACATCGACTTACTGCTGGAATTGGCAAATTCCCATGTAGTGAAACTGACAGCCAGCGGCAGCAGGGCATCAGATTCCGGTTATTTGGACTACGTGACGGCTACGCTGAACTTTGCTAACGGCATTGTTGCTACTCTGACTGCCAGCAAGGTGACGCACCGCAAACTTCGTTCGATAGCCGCTCACTGTAAAAATTCCCTGACAGAGGCAGATTTTCTCAACAACGAAATCTTGATTCACCGACAAACAACCGCCAATTACGTGACGGATTACGGTCAGGTGCTTTACCGTCAAGATGGGTTGATCGAAAAAGTTTACACCAGCAATATAGAACCGCTCCATGCAGAATTGGAGCATTTTATTAATTGCGTGCGGGGTGGAAACCAGCCTTCTGTAGGGGGAGAACAAGCTTTGAAGGCTCTGCGGCTGGCAAGTTCGATCGAACAAATGGCTCTCGACGGTCAAGCTTGGTATCCGAATCCGAAAGAGTTGGAGCCTACTTTGCAGGTTAAGTAGTATTCAATGTCACGCCAACAGGGCTGCTATACAGTGACAGGTGAAAACCCCGTACTTTTAAGGATTTTAAGTTGCGGAGTACGTCAATTGATGACTGATAGTTTTACTAACTAGCTGATTTCCTTGAGGACTCAGGTGAATGCTGTCTCGATACAAAGTTGCTAGTTCCGCTGCTGAATTGAAAATAGGGAGAAAATTTATGTAAGTAATTTTCTCTGTTTCGACGAGTTCGGCGAGACGTTCTCTGGCCTTGACTTCCCAGTCGTGCGGGCCCGATTCGCCGAATTCGTGCTTTTTGGGCGTCAGGGCTAGCAAAAACTGGCTGCCGGCAGCATCTGTCATGCTTTTGATGTGGCGGATAGCTTCTAAGTTGCAGACTACTTTGTCGCTGCTTTCTGTCGGGGGTGCTGTTGGCGCTGGTACTGCAGGCAGCAGGTAGCGGTTTAGCAGTTCTACTGTAGCTAACGGGGGTTTGCGATCGGGATAAGCTCGATCGCGCCCTACCACCGCAGCATTGGGGGCCGATGCAAACAAGTCGTCTGTATTCAGCAGCAGCACCACAACTTTCGACCCAAACAAACCGAACTTCTTGGCGTAAGCCAGTTGATTCCTCGGTCCCCAGGAGTTGGCCGAGGCATTGAGAACTTCAAAGTCAGAATAGTTGACTTTTGAAGGAATTTGTGGTAATTGTGATTTTTGAAATTCCTGTCTCAACTGTCGGGCCATCAGTTCCGAGATGGTATCTGTCTGATGCGTCCACCAACCGCCGTTAGCCACAGAATCACCCAGCAGCAAGACGCGCAGGGTGTCGGGAGGAGGCAGCGGGGCGATCGAACCTGTACGCATCGAATACTCGTTAATCTCAATTCGATTGCCCAAGCGGCGCACCGCGCGATCGGGCGCTAACAAATAGCCGCACTCCGTATCGGCAACGTAAATCAAAGGATTGCCCAAACCCAGCAGTCGCAGCAGAAGTTCCAGCAGCACCAGCAACACTGCAGTAACAGCCCAAATTTTCAGCAGGAAGAAGAAAGGAAAAAGGAAGAAGGAAGAAGGAAGAAGGAATAAAAACATCAGAATTTAAGCAATCAAACCAAAAAAACCGGCTTTTCTACCGAAAAATTGGGTTGAAAGCCCGTCCTTTTATCGCTGGCTCTTTCAATATTTGGATTTTACATTCTTTATCTCTATCACATCTTTAAAAAAATGGTATAACGTCTCTTGTCGGCAACTTCCTCTGCTGGGCTAATTCTGAGAATCACCGTCCTTATCAGGCGGTGAGGGTGCCAACCCATCAGTCCGCTACAGCCAAATATTGGCGTCAAAAAACCCGGTTTGCGACCCACCCGGCCCAATTCCCGATCGAAAATCTCAAATCGATTCGCCTCTGTGGATATAGAATTCTAGAATATACCGTCAAAATCCGCCGGCAGCCGTAGCGTCAACTTGGTGGTTTCAGGAAACCCGTGGACTTAAAACAAATATTCAAAACCCCGAATCCCATAATCGGTGTCGTACATTTACAGCCCCTGCCAACTTCTCCCCGATGGGGGGGAGACCTCAAAGCTATTATCGGAAGGGCCGAACAAGAGGCTACAGCGCTGGCTTCTGGCGGCGCTAACGGTATCATAGTTGAAAACTTTTTCGACGCTCCCTTCGCTAAGGACAGAGTAGATCCGGCCGTCGTCAGCGCGATGACGCTGGTAGTCGAGAGGCTGACCAATCTGGTAACGCTGCCCATCGGGATTAACGTGCTGCGCAACGATGCTCACAGCGCGATCGCGATCGCCTGCTGTACCAGCGCTCAATTCATCCGCGTCAACGTTCTCAACGGCATCATGGCTACAGATCAGGGCTTAATCGAAGGTCAAGCCCACCAGTTAATGCGCTACAGGCGAGAATTGGGCAGCGATGTCAAAATATTAGCAGACGTGTTAGTCAAGCACGGGCGACCTCTGGGCAGCCCCAATTTAACCACAGCCGTTCAAGAGACGATCGGGCGCGCTTTAGCCGACGCCGTAATTCTCTCCGGCTGGACGACAGGCAGCCCTCCCAATCTGGAAGACTTGGAACTCGCCAGCGCAGCCGCCGCCGGCATTCCTGTTTTCATCGGCAGCGGTGCCTCTTGGGAAAACATTTCTACTTTGATGCAGGCGGCTGACGGCGTAATTGTTTCGAGTTCGCTGAAGCGAAACGGCCGCATCGAACAACCGATCGACCCGATCCGCGTCAGTCAGTTTGTCGAAGCAGCCCGTCGCGGCTTGTCGGAAAAAGAGGCAAACAGAGATAATAGTGCTGGCCGACAAGCGCCGGAATTGGGTAAAGTCAAAAGTACAATGGGTTAAACAGTTGACAGTTGACAGTTGACAGTTGACAGAAAACAGCAAACTGTTGACTGTTGGCAGCAAGGTTTTGAAAACAGTTGACCTGAAACAATTTCATCTTTATTTAATTGACAACTGTCCGCTGTACTCTGTCCGATGCCGTTCAAAAAAACGGGAATTTAAACCGGACTATAAAAAATTTCCGCCTCAAAAGACGGAGCTTGAGACCCTATTTTTTGGTAAATTGCAAAATGATTCGCCGACGTTCAACACCTTGGATTCATCGCTGGTCTCGGACTGCGATCGCCGCGATCGCAGCTATTGGCATCCTAGAAACTGCTTATCTCACGATAGCTAAATTAACGACCGGCTCAGTCATTTGCCCTACCAGCGGCTGCGATAAAGTTCTCAACAGTCCTTACGCTACACTCTTCGGCGTATTGCCTTTAAGCTTGTTGGGTTTTTTGGCATATTTAACGATCGCCATCCTGGCACTAGCTCCCAGATATGTCAATCCCGACACCAATAAAGGATTGCACTCCAAATTAGAAAACGGAACTTGGCAAGCGCTATTTATCATTACCGCCGCGATGGTAATTTTCAGTAGCTATTTGATGTATTTGATGGCTGTTGAAATTCAAGAACTGTGCATTTATTGCGTCAGTTCGGCTGTATTTTCGCTGTCGCTGTTCGTGCTGGTATTAGTAGGTCGCGAGTGGGAAGATATCGGACAGTTGGTGTTTACAGGAATCTTAGTAGTAACGGTAAGTTCGATCGGCGCTTTGGGACTTTATAATAGCGTCAATTCGCCTGCGCCTACTGTCAATACTCCCGGAATTTCACCTCCTGCAGTCACTACAACCTCCGGACGCGCAGAACTTGCTTTAGCCCGCCACCTCCGGCAAATCGGCGCTAAAGAATACGGCGCTTACTGGTGTCCCCACTGCCACGATCAAAAAATGCTGTTTGGCAAAGAAGCAGCCAAAATAATTGATTATTTTGAATGCGATCCCAAAGGGCAAAATTCTCGCGCCGAAAAGTGCCAAGCTGTTGCTAGCAATATTAAAGGTTTCCCGACTTGGGAGATTCAAGGTCAGTTTTATTCGGGGACAAAAACTTTAGAGCAACTCGCTGAAATCTCCGGTTACACGGGGCCGCGCAACTTCCAAAACAGAGGTTGATGGTCGATCGCGCGATACGATTAGATATATCCAAAAAAGAATTTAGGCTAAGAGTGTTCGATCGACCGTAGGTGGGGGAGGGTGAAGCATTTGGACATAAACTCTTGGGTTTTGGGCAGAATATTGTCGCCCAAATGCTTCACCCCTACATAAATTAACCCCTACATAAAATCGAAAAGCTGGAGATTCTTTTTACCAGAGGTCTCTTGTACAAACTAATTGCAGTTATTGTAGGGGGCATGATATCGCTCGCTCGTTTTTACACAGCATCGCGCACTTCTTCTGCATAGCAAGTCATGCTATCAAGATTCTTTTGCAAGTCAAACGAGCAAGGCTTTAATGCTAAAGTACCGACATTCAAGGCATCTTGGAATCTTTTGATTTTGTCCCGACAAGTAGCGACGCTGCCGATAATTGAGTTTTCCAACAAATAGGTTTCATCAAAGCAAGTTTTTTGGCTGCCAGATGGTTTGAGGTGTTGGGTATTGCCATCTTGTTTGAGATTGGCAACATTGTTGCTCATGGTATTGACAAAGTGGCGAATAAATGGTAAAGCTTCGGCAATTGCTTCCTCGTCGGTTCGAGCGACAAAAAAGAAACGAGTCAGTACCAATTTCTCGGAACCGCTGGCATTAATAGCGCGATACTGAGCCATATTTGCCTTCAATAAATCGAGGGAAAAAGGCGGGCCTCCCATCAAACCAAAGGAATGCAAAGCGGCAAGTTCGATCGCGCTGCGATCGCTCGTTGCTAGATAAACTGGAATGCGAGATTGTAACGGTTTGGGATGGATTGTCAGGCGATCGCACTGATAATATTTACCTGTAAATGTAACGTCGCTGCCATACAGCAATTTTTCAACTAATTCCAAAGCTTCTAACATTTTGACGCGAGATTCGCCAGCAGTCATGTTAAAGTGTCGGTTCTGTTCTGGGAAAGGCCCTCCTTTGGCTACTCCAAATAACAATCTGCCGTTGCACAATCGATCGAGCATGGCGATTTCTTCTGCGATTGTAACCGGGTTGTGAAATGCTAGCAATACGGCAGCAGATCCGAGGCGAATTCGAGAGGTAATTGCTGCTAAATAGGCGATCGATACCTGAATTGAAGGGCTAATATGAAACTCGCTGAAGTGGTGTTCGGCAATCCATGCTTCTTCAAAACCCAAGGCTTCTGCATGGCGGATCAGTTCAGTTTGTTCCGCGATCGATCGCTGGGCATCTTGATGGTGATTTTCGTAGGTGCAAAAGAGTCCGGTTTTCACAATTTATCTCCAACATTTAGGGATGCTAATTGTACAAAATCGATGAAGACGTAGCTTCTTAGTTAATTACGTATCTCAACCTTGCCTGCAGCAGCGCCGACGCATTTTACGATGATGAAACGCAAGCTTTTTTAGAAACCGATCGTCTAACAATTGCTATAGCATTGAAACTCTACCTGTAATTTGATTAAATTATCTCTGTCCTGAATGTTGTGGCGATCGTCTTCTAAAGACCGTAGCGCCATATAGAAAAGGGAAACTCTGTCAGCTCGACTATGTTCGTATAACTAGCTTAAATTTTACTCGCTCGATCGTTGAAAAAAGGATATCTATTAGGTTTGTACTCAAGCTCTACAGGTTAAGAACAGTCAGTCATTCAAAATTGCTTGAGGTCAGGGTACGAGAATTATCCGAACTGCTCAATAGCGCCTCCTGGGAGATGGAGGCGCTATTGCAATCATCAAGAACTAGAGAAGAACTAGAGAATAAACTGATTAGCCAGCGATCGCGGGAGCTGTTAATGCAACAGGTTGAGCTTCACCAAAAGCTAGATCGAGTGGGAAGTTGTGGGCATTGCGTTCGTGCATCACTTCAATCCCGAGATTTGCCCGGTTAAGGACATCTGCCCAAGTCGGAATCGCGCGTCCTTCACTATCTAAAATCGAACTGTTAAAGTTAAATCCATTCAGGTTAAAGGACATGGTGCTGATTCCTAACGCTGAAAACCAAATACCAACCACGGGCCACGCTGCTAGGAAAAAGTGCAGCGATCGGGAGTTGTTGAAGCTGGCGTATTGGAAAATCAAGCGTCCAAAGTAGCCGTGAGCCGCCACAATGTTGTAGGTTTCTTGTTCTTGCCCAAACTTGTAGCCATAGTTTTGGGACTCAATTTCAGTGGTTTCTCGCACGAGAGAAGAAGTGACTAGAGAACCGTGCATCGCACTGAACAACGCTCCGCCAAATACCCCGATTACGCCGAGCATATGAAAGGGGTGCATGAGGATGTTATGTTCTGCGGTGAACACAATCATGAAATTGAATGTTCCAGAAATGCCCAGCATTAAGCCATCGGAAAAGCTGCCTTGTCCGATCGGATAAATCAGCAACACAGATGTAGCAGCAGCAACTGGGGCTGAATAGGCGACGCAGATCCAGGGACGCATTCCCAGTCGATAGCTCAATTCCCACTGCCGTCCCATGTAGGCGTAGATCGCGATCAGAAAATGGAACACGATCAGTTGCCAAGGCCCCCCATTGTAGAGCCACTCATCCATCGAACTTGCTTCCCAAATGGGATAAAAGTGCAGGCCGATCGCGTTAGATGTTGGTACTACAGCGGCTGTAATGATGTTGTTGCCGTAAAGCAAAGAGCCAGAGACAGGTTCGCGGATGCCATCAATATCGACTGGGGGTGCCGCAATCATCGCAATGATGTAAACAATCGCAGCAACTAAGCCCGTTGGGATTAACAGCACGCCAAACCAGCCGATATACAACCGATTGTCAACGCTGGTAATCCAGTTACAAAGCTCCTCCCAGAGGTTAGTTGCTTTTCTTTCCTCCAATAAAGTAGTCATAATTCCAAACCCACAATTTGTGAAATGTATGTGAAATGTATTAGAGATGGTGGCTCACCACCATCGATCGTTATATCATTAAACTACTATTTGGTTATATGTGTCAAGAGCGATCTCGAAAATTTTCCAGACTTACCCGGCTTGTTTCTGGCTGCGGTAGCACTCGGAGCAAGCCTACACGGTGACAGGAGGTAAGAGGCAGGTGGCAATAAGCAAGCGCTACTTTTTCGGATTTCGACAACGAAGCATCTGGCAAGAAACCAGTGTCAACTATCAACCATCAATATCAACCGTGCGGGATCGAGGCGCACGTACCAAGGAAAAGGTCGATCTTTGATCTCGTTCCACTTTTCCTTAAATACTTCTGCTTGCAGGTGATAATCCTGCGAACCAGCAGCTATTTCGTTGAATTTAAGAAACAGCGTCATGCGGTGCGGCGTTTCGCTGGTGGCGGCCAACCAACAAGGATAGGTATTATCACGATCGAGCTTGCTAGTAATGCTAATTTGGTGGGCGCGAATGCCAACATCTGTCAGTCGATCGTCCGTAGATTCGATCGATTGTAAAGTAATTCCCCAGTCGATCGCCTCTACTGAATTAGCTCCCCGCACCACCGCGCGAGAAAAGTTTTTGCAGCCCGTAAGTTGGGCGACTCGCACCGTTTTGGGATGTTCAAAAATTTGATGTTTCGAGTCGTAGGCGATGGTTTTTCCCCCCGACATTACCATCAGATTTTCGCAAATTCGATAGGCTTCTTCTAAGTTGTGAGTGACGAATAAAGTAATACCGCGATAAGTTGCTAAAGTTTCCAACAATTGCCGTTCCATTTGACTGCGCAGGTAGGTATCTAGCGCGGAAAAAGGCTCGTCTAACAACAGCAATTCCGGTTCGGTTGCGAGTGCTCTCGCCAGCGCTACTCGCTGTTGTTGTCCGCCGGAAAGTTGGTGAGGGTAGCGATCGCCCATACCCTGCATTTGCACTCCCAGTAACTGTTGTTCGACTCGCTGGCGGCGGATTAATTTCGGCAGGTGCTGCAACCCAAAAGCAATATTTTGAGCGACTGTCATGTGCGGGAATAAGGCATAGTTTTGAAATACCAAACTTACGCTGCGTTTGTGGCTGGGCAAGTTGATGTTTTTGTCAGAATCAAAGAGCGATCGACCGTTCAAAACTATGCGTCCTTTGGCAGGCGTATCGACGCCGGCAATGCAGCGGAGAGTCATGCTTTTACCAGAACCGGAACCTCCGAGTATCCCCAAAGTTTCCTGCCCTGCTGTGAAAGCTGTGTCGAGTTTAAAGTTTAATACTTGTTTTTCAATATCGACTAGCAATCCAGTGGTTGCAGCAGTTAATTCCGGTTGCAGCCAATGTCCTAAATGAGCGGGTTCTGTGGATTTTCCACCGCGATTTACAGGCTCGTTTGCTTCTAGCAATCCGGCTTGCATTTGCTTTTTCTTGCGTTCGTAGCGCTGCTGCCAAAAATTCACAGCTACTATCCCCGATAGCGAGAAACTCATAATCGAAATTGCCCAGAACCAAGCCTCATTCATTGCTCCGGCTTCAACGGCAAAATAGATTGCCATCGGCATTGTTTGGGTTTGGTCGGGAATGTTGCCCGCCAGCATTAATGTAGCTCCAAACTCTCCTAAAGCACGGGCAAACGAAAGAGTAATTCCTGCTACCAATCCGGGAACTGCTAGGGGCAATACGATCTGAAAAAAAACTCGCCTTTGCGAAGCGCCCAAAGTTCTCGCTACTTGCACTAAACTGCTGTCAATTTGTTCAAAAGCACCTAATGCTGTTTTGTACATCAGGGGAAATGAAACAATCGTTGCCGTAATTACAGCAGCATACCAAGTAAAGATAATCGTGAAGTCAAATTGCTGCATTAATTGTCCGATCGGACCGTTTCTGCCAAACAGCAACAGCAGTAAAAATCCTACCACAGTTGGCGGCAAAATCAGCGGCGAAATCAGAATTCCTTCAATCAATGATTTCCACCTACCGCGATAGCCTAACATCCAGTAAGCCGCAGCAGTACCGACAAAAAAAGTGGCGATCGTTGCCAGTCCGGCCGTTTTCAGAGAAATCCAAAGGGGCGATAGATCTACAGGCATAAAATCGGCCTTATTGAGCAATTCCCAATGCGAAATTTTTGAATGTAATTCGAGCTTTTGCGGTTCTCAAAACTCGATCGCCAGTGCGGGCGAGTTGCCGATCGCGATCGATTCTTCCCATTTTACTAAATACTGTTGCCGCATACCGTCCAGCAGGAACACTTCGCGAATTGTCGATCGAACCCGATTGACTAACATTAATTTGCCTGCAAGAAAGATACTATTTATACAATTTTTTAGGTTCGTACTAAATTAATCTAAATTGTGAGTTTGATGGTAAACTCTTGATGTTCAGCGAGAGCAAAATCGATGTTTCTCGATTCAATAAGGTGCAAACAATGAAAATCAGCGCGCGTAACACCCTCAAAGGAACAGTAAAAGCCGTTGAAGTTGGTGCAGTAAATTCGGAAGTAGTTTTGGAAATTGCACCCGGTGTGGAAATCACTGCGATTATCACAAAATCTTCGGCGGAAAAGTTGGGTTTAAGTGTTGGCAGTGAAGCCTACGCAGTTGTTAAATCCAGCGATGTGATGGTAGCGGTAGAGTAAAAGAATCGATCGAGTGCTTATTTATCGCGCTTAACCTGAAATCTGGTTTTGTGAAAAACCTTGAAGGCTGAGACATTCAGAATAATTCCCAGCAGTATTTTCAGGATAGCAGGTGAAATCAGCCCGATCGACAAACCGCCGACGATTGCTCCAATTATCGAACCTATTCCCATTGGGGCGATCGTTCTCGATATGGCAGCGCGATCGGAAAATCCTCCCAAACTTTGGTATTTCAAAACGCCAACTATAACAGTGGGCAAACTGATTAACAAGCTAATAGTTCCTGCGGTTTTAATGTCAGCGCCATAGGCAAAGAGAAACGTGGGAATAATGATTTCTCCACCAGCAACGCCTAACAAACTGCTGACTAAACCGATCGCCAAACCAAACAGAATTCCTGACAAAATCCACAACGATACAGATGCTGGTATCAAGGCGGGGAGTTGTTGGGGCAGAAAACCTTCCACAATTAAAGCCATTCCGATCGTTACCAACAGCACCAAAACTACCCGTTCGAGTTGCTCGTTAGACAGTTTTCCCGACAGTGCAGGACCGAAAAAAGCTGTGACAATTGCTCCCGCGATCGTCGCTAAAATTGCAGGTAAAAAATGCACTGCCGGAGCAAATGAAACCGTGCTCGATCGAATTGCTAGGGAAGCGGCGATCGTAATCAAGCTAACTGCTAGATTGATCGGCACTGCTTGCCGTACTGGATAATTTAAAATACCTGCAATTACGGGCAAGCGGAATTCAGCACCCCCCAAGCCAATTAAGCCTCCCAACAAGCCGATCGGGATGGCAAATAGAAATGCCAGTAGTGAAAGATAATTAAAATTTAGTCTAAATTTCGAGTCTTGTTTGTGCATTATTTTCTGTAATTAAATATATGTTGAAATCTCTCGTTTTTTTCTAAGTTTCGATCCCCCTAAATCCCCCTTAAGAAGGGGGACTTTGAGTGCTTCCGGTCCCCCCCTTCTTAACAGTAGGGGGGATCTAAATTTACAGAGGAACTTCGAGGGTGGAAATCTCTCGTTTTTTCCTAAATCTCGGTCTCCCTAAATCCCCCTTAAAAAGGGGGACTTTGAAGAACGTTGAAATCTCTCATTTTTTCCTGAGTTTCGATCCCCCTAAATCCCCCTTAAGAAGGGGGACTTTGAGTGCTTCCAGTCCCCCCCTTCTTAAGGCTAGGGGGGATCTAATATTTTCAATCAGTCGAAACTCTTAATCTTAACCTTTCTTGCGAGCAACAATATGAAAAAGATGCCAGTATTTTTCCTCGCCGATCGCCGTTTTACCCGGATGCTCTTCTTCTTCCAACCATTCAATATCGAAGGGTTGCAGGAGTGCTTCAACCTGTTCGCGAGTGTGGTGGCTGCGATCGGGATACATTGTCCAAGAGTCGCGATCGCCAAATAAATGACCGCAGAAAAAACCTCCTGGATTGAGCGACTCAACAATCGTTTGCCACAGATGGTGGAAATCAGCAGGCGGACAAAATGGGAGGCAAAAACTGGCATTAATTAAATCGATCGCGGGCGGCAAACTCAAGTTTTCAAAACGCATCAATTGAGTTTGCAGCAAATCGCGATCGATCGGGCGATCGAGCAAGCGATCGAAAGCTTTTTGTTCTCCATCAACAGCCAAAACCCGCCATCCCCGACGCAACAGTTCCACCGTATCCCGTCCGTCGCCGCAACCTAAATCGGCAGCGAATCTCGGGCGATCGATCGACCCTGTTGTATCAAAAATATCCAATGCTTTCAACAAAGTTTCGCGGGGCGGGCGACCTTCTACCGCTTGATAGTAAGTCACCCAATTTTGTCCGTCTGCGTGAGAGCTAGTAGTTTGAATCATGCTGGGGCTAGCGCTAATTCTACATGAGTGTGACATTTCTTCGGACAAACTCTAGCACAAGCTTCGCAACCGATGCAATTTTCTAGATTGGCGACTACCATCACCTTGCGTTCGATTTCTTCATCATCTTCATCATCGACAAATTCCCCTTCTTCATTCATCGGGCGCAATTCCATTACGCCGCGGCCGCAGGTTTTCAAGCATCTGCCGCAGCCCAGACAGCGTGCAAAATCGATCGCTTGCAAAAATTTGGGAGTCCAAGATTTGCCAGTAAATGTTAATCCAGTTAAAGCAGTCATGATTAGTGTTCTCCATCAATAAAAAGGATTTGAGCGGGTTCTCCCCAGAATCGAGTTTGTCAAAAACAAGTTGCCAGGGAGCGATCGAAAGAGTCGGTTCGTAGTGAGGACTTTAGTCCGCAAATTCTCAAGTCCTCACTACAAACGCGATATTACACGGCTACGGTTTGAGGGCTAGTAAAGGTTAGATTGGCGTCTGCTGCTTTGGGAGCCACCCCAGCGCGCAAGTGAGTAGCTTCTGCTTCCAAATCTTGAACTTTTTCCCATGCTTTAACAAAGGCTTCGGAAGTTTCTCCTTGTTCCTCGGCGATTGCACGAGCAGCATCATTTGCATCCGCTAAAGCGCGTTCCAGAACCGCCAACCGAGGATTGCTTAAAAAGTCACTCTTGAAGAGGATATCTGTTACCGAAATGATGCCCAATAGCTCGCCGCGAATCACAGGCGCGCGATCGACTCCTGTTGAGGCAAACAAGCGCGCCACATATTCCACTGCTAAATCTGGATTGACAGTTACGCAGGGTTTTGTCATCAATTCGCAAACTTTGACATCTTTGGGATCTTTACCGAAAGCCACCACTTTCTTAGCGATGTCATCTTCAGTAATTAAACCGTAAGCATCTTCTTCATCGCGGCGTTCTACAACCAACGACCGCAGGGTTTTTAGCTTCATCAATTTCACTGCTTCTGCCACTGTTGCAGAACCGCGAATTGTTGCTACTTCTTGGGTCATAATATCTTGAGCTTTCATGACTTTTCTCCTTTGTGTGTGCCTTTGTGTGTGTATGTGCGTGTAATTTTCACGAAACTGCCTGACACCGGCAGTGAACTTGCAAAAGAAACAACAGACTAAAGTGAGGAGGAACTTAGAGGGAACTTAGATACACCTGATGCGCGATCCAAAATCAGCGCAAATATAGGCTCAGGTATTGATTCAGGTCGATTTACAACTTAAACAATCACTTTGTAGTTTTTGATGCAATCTCCACCTGCAAAACCTGATATTATCGCAAGCTATAGTGGAGGAGATCTCGCGATCGCGCGCCGCCATTTTTTTAAAAGATCTCTGGCAGATCCGGCGGCTGCTTTTTGAATTCGGGAAATGCCAGATTTCAAGCTAAGCAACATTACTTTGACCTATTAACCTTGTTAGAGCTGTAGAGTTAGAGCTGTAGAGTTAGAGCTGTAGATTTGAGGCTAGTGAATTCTCGGCTTTGTTAATTATCGATAAAACTCGATTTCCGGGAAATATCATCCCAATTTGGTGGACGATAGTCTGGGTTAAATGCTCGATCGACATATTTCACCAAATCGGGCAATGCTTCGTAGGGAATTGCGCGATCGAGGAATTGATTTAACTTGTCTTCCCAACCGGAGGGATAGTCGCGAATTACTGGATGTTTGACAGCGATCGATTGAGATTCGGCTGTGATGATATCCGTAATGACTTCCAACTTCAACAGGGCTAGCGGGCGGATGAAAATGCCAGTAGCTGCGATCGCAAATCCCGCATCCAAACCCTTTTGTTTCATCACTACTACAAACTGCCCGCCTTCGGGAATTTGGTAGGGAATCTGAGCGGGATCTTCTATTTTTTTCAACTCAATGTTGTAGCCTTGAGTCAATCCCGCAGCTAGGGTTATTTCCTCATATTCCTGATCGGGGTGGGGAACGAACAGAGTTATTTGGTGCAGCCTTCTCCAGGGATCGCCTGTCGGTTCGCCGTCATCCGAGGAGTTGTAAAGGTTGCGGATTTGCTGTCCTGTATAACTCTCTCGATCGCACAGATTAATCAATCCCATGTTCAGGACGCATTGGTCGAATCGATTGAGACCTAAATTGCCTATCGTAACTGTATGTTTCACCGTTCCCACCCATTCTTTAGAGTTGATAGTTGACAAGGAGTTTTGAGTTTTGAATTTTGAGTTTTGAGTTAAAAACAGTTCTTAATTCAAAACTCAAAACTCAGAACTTCCCCTCTCACCCTCTCACCCTCTTGCTTCTTTCTTGTTCCTTATGACGAATGAAATACGGATAATTTATCCGTGTATCCGTGCGATCCGTGTCGTGCCTTCCTTCTTCTTTCGTGACAACTGTCAACTACTAAGCGTAAGTTCTAGCCCTGTAGTTTTTGACACGTTCTCCATCAGCAACGCCTAGAAGTTTTGCCAGCCAAGGTGGAGGAGATGTCGCGATCGCGTTCTGCAATTGACTTAAAATTTCTCTAGCTGGACCGCCAGTTTCTTTTTTAATTGGATAGATGTTAGCTTGAGTAACTTTCCCCGCAGCCGGACCGCCGATCGCGGCAATGTAAAGTACGTGACAATCGCGAATCAACTCTACTCTAAAGGCATTTTTGTCTTCGGCAAATTCCGCTTCTAGGGCCGATCGAATATCAATCAATCGCATCTCTGTCGGAGAAAGTTGATAAACCAAGAAACGCGCGCAAGAACCAAAATGTCCGTCTAACTTATCTTTATTGTTCGACGCTACCGCAACGCGAATCGAATTAGGCATATCGCCTTCTTGATAGGGATCGAGGGCGGGTAAATCTTCCGCTTCATCCATCTCGCCCCACAAAATTCGCACCGCCTCTTTCATATTTGCCATATCAGAGGCATCTGCATCATCGCCAGTTTCTTCGCCATCCACTTCGTAGCTGATACCGAGGGCTTGTTTCAAGCTAGCTACAGTGATTGTACTCAAACTTTTTTCATCGATAACGTCACTACCTGCATAGGTTTGTAACGCTTGGATAAACTCGGAAAGCGGCAACTCAGGAAACAGTTTTGCGGCTAGGGCAATCCTTAATGCCACCTTGTTGGAAATAGGTTGTTTTGCCATTGCTGTGTCTCTCCCTCAATGCTTGAACATTAGTTATCTTGAAAATTAACCTTCGACAATTCGGACATAGATCGCGTTAATTGCTTTTTCATCCAATGTCTGATGATTGTTGCCAACCCGAACAATGAAATGCGGAAATCTTTGTTCTACCGCGATCGACTGTCCCGGAGTTATCCCCATTTTCTTAAGTTTTTGCGTTGTCGAATCATCGGAGGCATTGATACGGGCGATCGCGCCGCGTTCGTGAGATTGCAGCATTTTTAATGAAGCTCCGCGAACCGAGAACCCTCTTTTTAACATCTCATTTCTCCTCCGAAGATAGCTAAAAACTCAGGAAATTTTAACAATCTAACTCGCGCATAAATAATTAGGAAATATTTCCGTTATTGCCAGCCACAACGAAACTATCGCTGCCGCTATTTTTCAGACTTATTTCTGTCATCAATTCCGCTCGATCTATTTTGTAGTGAGGAATGCAAGTCCTTAGAAGATGCGGACTTAAGTCCGCACTACAAACCGTGTTTCTGATGAGTAATCGCTCCGATTTGAGATCTTTGCGATCGAGAGCTAATCAATCGCACAAACTATTTTGCAGGAGCATTGCTGCGATTGCGAAGACTTACGAATCAGCTCTATATGTAGGGTGCGCGGTACGCGCCTTACTGCTATAATTCTTGTGTCGAGCTACTTGTTGCGTAAATCTCGATCGCGATCTAGAGCCTTAGCTTTCGCGAGCCGAAGTCAAGCAATCGCAGGAGCTATTTCGCAGAAGCATTTCTGTCATTGCGAGCGAGAGCAAAGCAAACGTTGCCAACTATCAACTATCAACTAAACCAAGTAAGGTTCCTGATGGGTACGGATTTTGCAATCTGAGCGAGGATAGGCAACACAAAGCAGAGCGAAACCTTTGGCCATTTGCTCGTCATCCAGGAACACCTGATCCGATTGATCCAGTTCGCCTTCCATAACCTTGCCAACGCAACTGGAGCAAGAACCAGACTGACAAGAAAAAGGTAACTCTATGCCAGCAGCTTCAGCAGCTTCCAGAATCGTCATCGTATCTTCAACAGGAATCGTAACGTCGATCGCCCGTTTTTTATTGAGTAAAGTAACTTGATAGGTCGGCATATTTGCATTCTCCTAGATTTATAGTTTTTGAATGTTTCAAGACAGCTTCTTGATTCTTTATTCCGGGCAGGCGGACTTCGTTTGGTTAGGAGCGATTTCCAATCGCCGAATCAATTGCCGAATCTAACTGCAAGGCACAGCAGAAGGAGTACAATCTCCTGCTTGGAAAGATTTACCGCAGCCGCAAGTACCGGTTGCATTCGGGTTGGTGAACTTAAAGCCGCTTTCCATCAGCCCTTCAACAAAATCAATTACCACACCGTTCAGCAGGGGTACGCTTTTGGGATCGATGTAAACTTTGACTCTACCTTGTTGTTCGATCGTGTCATCAGGGCGAGGAGCATTAGCAATATCGATGGTGTATTCGTAGCCATTGCAGCCGCCATCGTTGACTCCTACCCGAATGCCTTTTTCTGAAGAAGCATCGGCGCTACCTTGCAAGAAGGCACGGAGTCTAAATTCTGCTTTTTCGGTGAGTGTAACAGTCATTGGATTTGCTCCAGAAATTAATAGATTGTGGTAGAGTAGGTTGGGTTGAGGAACGAAACCCAACATTTTAGACCCGACATTTTAGTGGATTTTAGTAGATTTGTTGGGTTGCGCTACGCTTAACCCAACCTACTTCCCTTGAGTGCATCTAGATCGAAATTAACAACAAGTATTGCGACAATTCGATCGAGCGATACAACTCGGAGAACAGGGAACTCGCCGCAGGTAATAATGCTGTCGATCGCGCACCGGAGTTACCATAATTGCAAGGACGATCGATAACTTAATTAACCAGGGAGAATACACCAGACTCAAAAACAAGCTAAACAGCCCAATTAACTTGAGGGGAAAGCGCGTTTCTTCATCCATCAACTCGTGACTGACGTAGATAGCGCAAACCGCTACCGCCAGAGTTAAGAGCCAGAAAAGCATGGTTCCTCCTGCTGGGTGACGGCGTTTAACCGCCTGCTCTTTTCACCGCAAACCGGACAATTAGGATCGTGGTAAGGGCGGCGCTTGGCAAACTCGGCGCGGCTCAAATCCATCGTCAGCATTTGAGACAGCAGCGCCGTACCCAAACCCGTGATGAGCTTGATAGCTTCCAAAGCCGTCAGACAAGCCAGCGTTCCCGAAACAGCACCCAGCACGCCAAAACCGCGCTTGTCCCAATCTGGTTTTTCCGGGAAGATGCAAGACAGGCAAGGAGTTAAACCGGGGACGATCGTCGTCAAGTATGCTTCCATATCATTCATGGCAGCTTCTACCATCGGTTTGCCCCAGTACACGCAAGCCGCATTCAACAAATCCCGTTCGACGAAGTTGTGGGCGCAGTCGAGGACAACATCGGCTTGGCGCACCAAATCATCAACATTTTCAGGAGTCACGTACTCGCAAATCGCATCGATTTGCACGTCGGGATTAATCGCTTGGAGAGTTTCTTTTGCCTTAAAAACTCGCGGTTTATCCACCCAATCGTGAGTCATCAAAATCTGGCGGTTCATGTCATCCAGTCGCAATTCACCGCCGCGCAGCAAAATCAATCGTCCGACTCCCGCTACGGCAAGGTAGAGTGCTGCCGTTCCCCCCAGCCCGCCAACTCCGGTAACAAGTACCGTTGAATTTTTTAACCGCAGTTGCGATTCTTCACCAAATCCGGGCAGCATTATCTGGCGTTGGTAGCGCTCTAGTTCAGTAGGGGAAAGCTTTTGCATGATGTCATCGACCTTTAGTGATTTGGGCTGCCAGGATTGGCGATTTTAGATTTGATTTCAGATTTACAGTGGAGGCAGAAACCGGGTTTTTAGAAAAATTCTTCGCTGTAGCCCCGAGATTGAGTAAAAACCCGGTTTCTTTGGTCTTGATGTGCGATTTTCGATCTAGATAGAACGCAAATCGATCGATTCCCCTCCCAATCCAAAATCTCAAATTAATCCTTAATCCGAACCGATCTCGGATAGCATAACCACATTTGATTTTTTGTCCTTGAACACCTTAAACAGTTTTTCGTCTAAAGGCGAAGAGCTCGTAAAGGTGTCGTATGCCTGCTGCAGGGCTGCTTTGTAGCGTTCCAGTTTTTCAGCTTCATTCAAGTCAGGAGATTCTGCATCAATTGCTTTCATGAAAGCTGAGAACTTCTGCAGGATGTGCAACCGATTTACGTTAACAAACTGCGCGTCGTAGGGAAGTTCAAAAAAGTTCAGGTAATCTTCAGCGTTTACCAGTTTATTGAAATCAGTCAAAGTTCCACTCACGATTGTTTCTCCAATTGCTTGAGTTGAGTTTTGAGCGAGTCAATCTGCCGAAAGATTTCGTAAGTTTCAGTGGCAGCTCCCACCAATTTTTGATAATCCGTCGGTAGCCCTTCAGCCAGATCGTGAAGATCCATTTTCATTTGTCCTGCTTTGCTATTGAGGCGCTTGATTTTTGTTTTCAACTCCTCAATATCCGCAGTTGCAGTTGTTGGCACCATAAAACCTCAGAGCGATGATTTTATATTTTAGATTTTGAATTGTTTTTCAATCCAAAATCCAAAACCTAATAAATTTTTTAGAGTCTGCCGACTTCAGGGAAACGCTCGGACAAACTAATGGCAGATGCCACAATTTTTGAGCCTTCTGCTTCTAATTTTTCCAGCGAATCAAACCCAAAGCGTTGAGCATCCCGCAGAGTTTTGGAAACCACCAACAGGCGGCTGGAAAATACTAAAGCCCAACCAAAACCTTCATGGCTCAAATCGATTACCACTTGGCAAAGCAGTCCGGTTTCTGCCTCAATGCGGTGCGCGATCGCCCGATAAAATGCTAGAATCCGTCCTTTAGTAATCGGGTCTACTTCTCCTTCTACGGAGATTTCGCGTTTCTGCGCTTTGGTAACAATAAAGGGTTTGAGCAAGAGTTCGTCCGACCAGTTGCGGTAGGTTCCGTAGGGATCGTTAGCGCGAATTTGCTGCGTAATTGCCTTGAGAAAAGGAGAGATTGTGGTTTCTGCTGCGGTCGTCATACTGTTACTGTTTCCTTAATTTCTTCAGCTTGTTCTAGTTCGTTGAGAGCGGGACTGCGCAGGTGGAGCGCTTTCCTCAGCCAGGGCGGAGGATTCCCGTTCAAAGTGCGTACCAGTTCCGTCAAAACCTCAGCGATTAATTGTTCTTCAGACTGGGTTTTGATCGGTGTAATTTTGTGAGTTATCAGCCGTTTTGCCGCACTAGCGCCGATGGTTGACACGTAGACAACCGTGCAATCGTGCAGCGCTTCAACCTTAGGCAACAACTTATCTTCGTTGCCATCTTCGTTGAGATTGCCATCAAATTTTATGGTTTCAACGAAGCGATATTCTGTGCGATCGACTTCATAAACATCAATCTTTCTCGCCGAACCAAAGTGAGAATCGATGTGAACGTTGTCGCTGGTAGTGAAAGCTATTTTCATTCTTTCCTCCTTGTTCTTTGACTCATTCCCAGTTCGTAGTGAGGACTTTAGTCCGCATTTACTCGTTACCAGGCTGTGCCTGGTAATGCAGATCTAGAGGCTCTGCCTCGATCGAACTCACCGCTAGCTCTCTTGAATTACTCGTTACCAGGCTGTGCCTGGGAACCAGTATCTCCCCCTCTCCCTCTCTTCCCCTCTCCCTCTCTCCCCCTCTCCCCCTCTCTTCTAATGGTGTTTTGCGTGGGATTCTTCTTGTTCTAAAAACAAGTTGCCGATGTCAAACAAAAGTTGCATCATGCCCCGATAGCCAACCGTACAGCGCTGCCCGTTACCCAGCCGATCGAATATCGGAAATCCCATGCGATACAGGGGAACTTTGAGGCGGCGGGCAGTACCACTCGTGTGGGAATTTCCGATTAACGGAGATTTAGTTGTAGTCACTGCTGCTTGAATATCAGCACCCATACTTTGCAAAAAGTGAACGGTTGACCACAATAAATCGGGTTCCAATGCTAGAGATACCTGTTTCCGCCCGAAGAAAAAATGCGTGTCCAACATCGCATCCTGCAATTGAGTCCGCTGGCGGCGGTATTTATCCGGCACCGATAGCCCGCTTAAATCTGCCAGTCCCTCCAGCAAACTGTCGATCGCATCCAGATTGCTCAAACTCGGAAATACCTCATAGGGAATGCCAAATTGCGCTTGCAAAGCCACCGCCGCCGATCGCATGCTTTCCCCCAATGCCAGGGTATAAACTGAACTGCCGATTTCCCGGAGTTCGGCTAAAGTGGTGCCGTCGTTGGTAACGGTGTTGTAAGATTCATCCAAGTGACCGTCCAGAGACAGAGACAGATCGGGAACCACGATCGCGCTCAACCCAAAAGCAGTCACAATTTCCTTAATTTCCTGCAAGTCCCCCGGCGCAAAAGCCGAACTCACCAGCAGCGTGATTTGATTGGCACGGGTTTCGCCCGATCGAGGCAACTCTTTGACAATACTTTCTACAGCCGCAGCAAACCCATCCTGCAAAGCACCCTTATAATCTGGAGTCGAGACAAAGACGATCGGTAAATCGTGAAGTTCGGGATGGCGCTTGCGAATGGTTCGCAAAATGCCTTCCATATCTTCACCGCGAGTCTCGGTTAAAGCTGTCGTGCACAGCCCGATAATCGAAGGCTTCGACTTGTCCGCCAAAGTTAAAATCGCTTGCTCGACATTATCTTCACCACCTAAAATCGTGCTGACTTCCGTCATCGCCGTCGTAGACAGCGGGATCGCTTCCCGAAAGTGGCGCACCAACATGACTTTGGCAAACGCAGTGCAGCCTTGCGATCCGTGGAATAACGGCATCATGCCCTTCAAACCGAGAAATGCTAGCGCTGCGCCCAGGGGCTGGCTTTGCTTGAGCGGGTTCACCGCCACCGACTTTTTGGGTATTGTAATAGTTGCCACTAGACTACCTCCGCATCCCAAGGGGCTTTTTTGCGAACTTGCGCCCAAACGGGGCTGTACAAAGCTTCTTCTAGTTCTTTCGCCATTTCCACCATGCCGGAATAGCCTGCATAGGGATGGTGGCGTTCCTGATTGATGTCGAGAAAAGGAATTTTGGCCTTGAGGGCCGTGTACTGGTTGCGCCCGCCCGCGATTAACATATCGGCTTTAGTTTGAGCGATTACCCGCAGCAATTCTTGAGCGTTGCCTTTTTCCAGCATGATGCCGTCTTTACCGAGCAATTCTTTGATGCGGGCTTTATCTTCTTCAGTGCTTTTTTTCGTGCTGGTAGCGCACACTTCCATGCCCAAATCTTTAGCAGCCGAAACGATCGACCAACTCTTCACACCCCCTGTATACAGCACGACTCGTTTCCCTTTCAACCTTGCCCGATACGGTGCCAAATCTCGATCGAGTTTTGCCGTTTCTTCAGCAATTAAAGCTTCCACTCGCTGTTGCAAATTCACATCGCCAATTTTCGCGGCAATGTTTCGCAAACAGCGGTTCATATCTGCAACCCCGTAGAAAGATTCTTCGATATAAGGAATGCTGTAACGCTCCTCCATTTTGCGAGCCATGTTAATCAATGCTTTGGAACAAATCATCACATTGAGTTTGGCACGATGAGAGCAGGCAATATCCTCATAGCGTCCGTCGCCCGTAATTTGCGCGAGAACCCGAATTCCTACTTTCTCGAACAGCGGCAAAACGCCCCACAATTCACCAGCAATGTTGTATTCGCCGATCAAATTGATATCGTAAGGCGTCGTAATTTCTGGCTCGCGAGTGCCGACAACATATTCGAGCAAGCTTTCACCGCCGACGCGATTGCCCAGGTTTTTACTGCCAATAAAACCGGGAGAATTTACAGGTACGACAGGCACTCCTGTTTTCTCAGCAGCTTTCTGACACACGGCATCCAAATCATCGCCAATCAGGGCTGTAACGCAGGTAGAATAAACGAAAACAGCTTTTGGTTGGTAGCGCTCTTTAACTTCTAGAATTGCTTGATAAAGCTTCTTTTCGCCCCCAAAGATAATGTCATTTTCCGACAAATCCGTAGTGAAACCCATTTTATAGAGCATCGGACCGGAAGACTGACTGCCCCGAGAATTCCAGGAATTGCCAGAACAGGCGATCGGACCGTGTACCAGGTGAGCGGCATCAGTAATGGGCACGAGGGCGATCGAAGCTCCATCAAAGGCACAGCCTCCTTGAGCGGCACCAGGTTGCGCGACTTGAGTGCAAGATTTATTTTTCTTGCCCTCTTTTTTGTGATTGTGTTCGCAAGCTGACTCGCTCAGAAGTTCGTTGATTTTGCCTTGAGTGAGTTTCATAGTTATTAGTCCTCAGTCATTAGTTATTAGTTGTTAGCTATTGGCTATTAGTTGTTAGTCGTTAGTTATTATTGTTGCTTGTTATTAGTTAGTGGCTGCCAGTTACAACTATCAACTATTAACTATCAACTATCAACTATTAACTATCAACTAGCAGATGTATTTGTCAACGTTTTCGCCGCAAACATCTGAGAGATAGCTGAGGGCGCGAAACCGCAGAAACACAAACTCGTTGTAGAAGGGATTGATTTCGCAAAGCGGTGGAGTGTGAAAGTTGAATCCAAATAAGGAGAACTTGCGTTCAAAGGGACAGGTACAGGGAATTAATTTACAAATTAAGTGAGCCAGACGGGAGGAACGAACTTCGATACCATCGATCCAGTGGCGGATGGAATCGAGCAGCGGGCGGGTGCGAGGTGGAGAGGGGCAGAGGTGATCCGAGGGAGGGGTGAAGGTAGCCATAGCAGCGGAGGGAAGTTTGAGGATTAAAGCAGGGGCGGGTTGGTGCCGGCGTCGGTGCGCTGCAGACTGACCAAACCCGCCCCGGAAGGTGTGTTTAACGAATCAAATCGTAGGAGATGTCGGTCTTCGACGGGATGATGGTCTTGCGATCGAGCTCTTCCAGAATCGTGTTAACAATCCAGTTGAGCAGGTTGAGTACGCCCGTGTAGCCGAGGGTGTTGTAGCGGTGCAGGTGGTGGCGATCGAAGATCGGATAGCCGATGCGTGCTAGCGGGGTGTGGGTATCGCGCCACAGGTACTTACCGTAGGAGTTGCCGATTAACAGATCAACCGGTTCGGTGAACATCAAGGAACGCAGGTGCCACAAATCTTTGCCGCCCCAGATTTTGCCGTTCTTGCCGTACTGGCTGGAATCTAACAGTGCTTGCAACTCTTCTTCAAACACTGGGTTGCTGTTGGTTACGACGATGTGAGTCGGTTCTGCACCCAATTCGAGCAAGAAGCTGACCAAGCTGTAAACTAGATCCGGATCTCCGTAGAGGGCTATGCTCTTGCCGTGTACCCATGCTTGAGAGTCAGTCATCGCATCGATCGCGCGTCCCCGTTCGATTTCCAATTCTCTGGGGATGGGTTGGCCGGTACGTTCTGCCAAAGCGGTCAAGAACTCGTCAGTGCCTTTGATGCCGAAAGGACGCAAGACAGAAGTTTTTTGCTTCCAATCTTTTTCCATGTACTCCCGAGTTTTCACTGTAGAGTAGGCTTGCAGCGCGATCGTTTCAGTAGCGTTGATCGAATCTGCTCCTTCTTCCAAGGTGGTGTTGCCCTGGTACATGACGAACTCGCCTTCGTTGGGAGAGTCAAAAGCAGTGGAGTTATCTGCCAAGATGGTGTGCTCGACGCCCATCAGATTTAAAATCCGCTTCAGTTCGCGGTTGTTGCCAACGTAGGTGTCAAAACCAGGAATGAAGTTGATTTTACCGTTGCTGGTTTCAGTCTTTTTGCCTTCAGTCAAGTTAACCAAAATGCCCTTCATCATATTGTCGTAGCCCGTGATGTGGGAGCCGACAAAGCTAGGAGTGTGGGCAAAGGGTACTGGGAATTCTTGAGGAATAGATCCCTTTTCTTTCGAGGTTTTGATGAACGCTTGCAGGTCATCTCCGATTACTTCTGCCATGCAGGTGGTGCACATAGCAATCATTTTGGGCTTGTACAAAGCATAGGAGTTGGCCAAGCCGTCAATCATGTTTTGCAGTCCGCCGAACACTGCTGCGTCCTCAGTCATTGAGGAAGATACTGCAGAAAACGGTTCTTTGAAGTGGCGGGTTAAGTGGGTGCGGAAGTAAGCAACGCAACCTTGAGAACCGTGTACGAAGGGTAGGGTGCCTTCAAAGCCAGCCGCTGCAAAAATAGCTCCTAAGGGTTGGCAAGCTTTAGCTGGGTTAATTGTCAGGGCTTCGCGGGCAAAGTTTTTCTCGCGGTAATCCCAGCTCTTGGTCCATTCGGCAACGCGGGCAACTTCCTCGGCGCTGCAGCCATCTTCAAACTCTTTCTTAGTCTGAAAAAGTTCTTGGTACTCCGGCTGGTGGAAAAGGTCTACGTGATCCTTAATATTGTCTACGTTCTGAGCCATGATTTCTCTCCAGTATTTGAAGGGTGATTTGGAGTAAAGTTGGTAGTCGATCGTCGATATTCGATCGTTGATAGTTGACAGCAGTTAACAGAAAGTTTTGAGGAACCAGTTGAAATTTCCGTTGTAAAAACAGTGCTTTCAACTGTCAGTTATGTCGAGTTTTGAAGACCGAATTAAACCTTCGCAAACACAGCGCCCCCAACTGTCAACTGCCAACTGTCAACTGTCAACTGTTTAAGCAGCTTTCCACGGTGCTTTGACCAATCCCCAAGTGGGGCTGTTCAAGGCCAAGTCCATATCGCGGGCGAAGATAGCGAAGCCATCGTAGCCGTGGTAAGGACCGGAGTAATCCCAAGAGTGCATTTGGCGGAAGGGAAGTGCCATTTTCTGGAACACGTACTTCTCTTTGATGCCAGCAGCGATCAAGTCGGGTTGGATTTTCTTGGCAAACTCTTCAAATTCATGACCCGAAACGTCGTCGTAAATCAGCGTGCCGTCTTCGACGTATTCGGTGGTGCGTTTGTAGTCGTCGTTATGACCGAATTCATAACCTGTACCGATCACTTTCATGCCCAAATCTTTGAAGGCTGGGATGACGTGACGGGGACGCAGACCGCCAACCATCAACATGACGGTTTTTCCTTCGAGGCGGGGGAGGAATTTGGCAATTACAGCATCGCTTTGAGCTTGGTATTTGGCGATGACGCGCTCTGCACCTTCTTTGATCGTGTCATCGAAGCGAGCAGCGATCGCTCTTAAAGATTCAGCAATGTGAGTCGGTCCGAAGAAGTTGAATTCCATCCAGGGAATACCGTAAGCTTCTTCCATGTGACGGCAGATGTAGTTCATCGACCGATAGCAGTGGATCAGGTTGAGTTTGACCTGGGTGGTCAGCAATACTTCATTCCAGGTGCCGTCTCCAGAGAACTGGGTGACAACGCGCAGGCCCATTTCTTCTAACAGAATCCGGGAAGACCAAGCATCTCCACCGATGTTGTAGTCGCCGATAACTGCTACGTCGTAGGGACCCGGTTCAAAGTTGAGCGTTCCGTCCTTGGCTTTCTTGTCAGCGATCGGTAGCGCCCAGTCACGTACTGTATCGTTAGCAATGTGGTGGCCCAGGGATTGGGAAACGCCCCGGAATCCTTCGCAACGTACTGGAATTACAGCCTTACCGATTTCTTTGGCTGATTTCTTAGCAACAGCTTCGATGTCATCTCCAATCAGACCGACCGGGCATTCTGATTCAATTGTGATGCCTTTTGCCAAGGGGAACAATTCGTCCATTTCGGTGATTAACTTGGCCAGTTTTTTGTCACCGCCGAACACGATGTCGCGTTCTTGGAAGTCGGAAGTAAACTGCATCGTACCGAAGGTATCTACACCTGTGGTGCCGATGTAGTAGTTGCGACGACCGGACCAGGAATAGTAACCGCAACCTACAGGTCCGTGGCTCAAGTGAATCATGTCTTTCACTGGTCCCCAAACCACCCCTTTTGCCCCTGCATAGGCACAGCCACGGGTGGTCATTATGCCAGGAAGAGATTTGATGTTGGATTTAACGCCGCAGTCTGATTTGCCTTCAGTGTGAACGTTCAGGTGCTTTTCCCGCTTTTTAGCAGCTTTCTCGGGATAAGCTTCGAGAACTTCTTTGATAATGGCTTTTGTGTCTTCTTTTGTCCGCGTTGTTTGATCGAGTGTAGTGGAGTCGGGAGGTGTCATATTCTGCCTCTCTAAATAAAGGATGGGGATGATTGCGATTTGAGATTAGAGATTTTGGATTGATTTATTGCTGATTTTGTGGTAGAAGATTGCATACTAAATTGCGTGCTTTTTCTTCTTCCCGATCTTGACTTGGTATCAAAAATCCAAAATCCAAAATCCAAATCTAAATTTTCTGAGTCGGGAGTTGGGAGGGGGAGTATTGCAAGGCCGCTAGTAATGTTCGCCTTGCAATACATTAGAGAGTTAATTAGGCAATGCCAGCAGGAGCTTTGGTGCCTTCTTTGATAGCTTTTTCGTACTCTTCTTCGCCGCCCAAGATACCGAATTCGACCAACAAATCTTCCAGTTCGTCCATCGAGATTGGAGTCGGGATGGCGAGGTTCTTGTTGTCGATGATCTTGTTGGCAAGAATGCGGTACTCTTCAGCTTGTTGGCTGTCGGGAGCGTACTCGATCACGGTCATGCGGCGCAGTTCTGCGTGTTGAACGATGTTGTCGCGAGGTACAAAGTGCAGTAACTGGGTGTTGAGACGCTTGGCCAAGGTTTCGATCAGTTCGAGTTCTCGATCGACTTTACGGCTGTTGCAAATCAAGCCGCCCAAACGTACACCGCCGGAGTGAGCGTATTTCAAAACACCGCGAGCGATGTTGTTAGCTGCATACATTGCCATCATTTCACCGGAGGTGACGATGTAGATTTCTTGGGCTTTGCCTTCCCGGATGGGCATTGCAAAACCACCGCAAACTACGTCGCCCAATACGTCGTAAGAAACGAAATCGAGGTCTTCGTAAGCGCCATTTTCTTCGAGGAAGTTGATGGCGGTGATGATGCCCCGTCCGGCGCAACCTACACCTGGTTCTGGACCGCCGGATTCAACGCAACGGACATCGCGGTAGCCGGTCAGCAACACTTCTTCGAGTTCGACATCTTCAACTGCACCGCGTTCTGCTGCCAAGTGCAGAACGGTGGTTTGAGCTTTGCTGTGCAGCATCAAGCGGGTGGAATCTGCTTTCGGGTCGCAACCTACGATCATGACGCGCTGGCCCAGTTCTGCCATACCTGCGATCGTGTTTTGCGAAGTTGTGGATTTACCAATGCCACCTTTGCCGTAAAATGCTATCTGTCTGATGCTTTCGTCAGTCATGGGAGGAATCTCCTTTAGAAGTGATAAGGGGTCAGTTCGATTCGATCGATTGGGGATTTTAGATTTGAGATGGGCGATTTTGGCTTGAAATCTTTTCAGATAGGGAATTTTGACTGCAATTCAGAATTCACAATTCAAAATCCAAAATCTAAAATCTAAAATCCAAAATCGTAAGATTGCTCGGTCAGTCACCAGCCATTAAGCGGGATGTTACGGAGGGCTGGATTCGGGAATTGGGTTCGATCGACCTTGGGGGCGATCGCCCAACCGGGGAAATTTGATACAACATAAGTTTCAGGATTGGTTTCAGGATTGAGGTTTCAGGATTTAAGAAACTGCTTGAACGACTAGGCTGGGTAACACGCGCTCTTGCAACCGAACTTCGATCGCATTTTTCAGCGTCGCCGTGCTGCTTTCGCAGGAACCGCAAGCTCCTTTGAGCACGACTTTGACAACATCACCTTCGACATCGAAGAGTTCTACATCGCCGCCGTCTGCAATTAGAATCGGACGCACATCTTGCAGGACGGATTGAATTAAGTTGATTTTTTGGACTGTTGTTAAAGGTCGATTTTGTTCTTTGGCTGTGGCAATTTCTGCAGCCACTTTGGCAGTTGTTGCTTTTTCTTCTTGAATCGCAGCAATCAAATCTTCAATTTGTGCAGCGCAGGAACTGCAACCACCGCCAGCTTTAACGTAGCTAGTAACTTGCTCTACTGTTGTCAAGTCGTTCTCAAGTACCACGCGGCGAATTTTGTTATCGCTAACACCAAAGCAGCTACAAATTAACGCGCCTTCATCTTCATCGTGATGTTCGACTTCGATGCCGCGGTATTTGAAAATCGCTGCTTCTAATGCTTCTTGTCCCATTACAGAACAGTGCATTTTTTCTTCCGGCAGCCCGCCCAAGTAATCAGCAATGTCGCGATTGCTAACATTTAAAGCTGCATCTAAAGTCAGTCCCTTGATGATTTCGGTGAGGGCCGAAGAAGAGGCGATCGCGCTGGTGCAACCGAAGGTTTGAAAGCGAGCATCTAAGATTTTGTCAGCATCTACTTCAATCTTGAGGTGCAGTCTCAGGGCATCACCGCAGGCAATGCTGCCGACTTCGCCAAATACAACCGCGACACCTGATTCGTTCGGATCTTCGATCGCTCCCTGGTTTTTGGGATTGTAAAAGAGGTCTAATACTTTGTCGGTGTATTCCCACATGGCGGTTTTTCCTGAAGGTAAGGGTTTGTTAGATTTTGGATTTTCGAGTTTGGATTTTCGATTTTTTGAGATTATTCGATTTAGGGGAGATGGGATTTCTTGCAAAAGTGGCAATTTTGAAGAGTAACCTCAGATTTATGTAGATGAACGCTGATGGTTTCGATCGTTAATTTCTGCGCATCTCCGCATCTCCCCATCTCCGCATCTCCCCTTATCTCGCTGCTGCAACGGCCTCTTGACGGTCTTGCAACCATTCGGCCTGGTCGTTTTTGAATGGGGAAAGGTCGCGCAAGCGTTGGACTATTCCGGGCATAACTTCGAGGACTCGATCGACTTCGGCGTCGGTGGTGTGCCGGGACAGGCTGAACCGGATGGAACCGTGCAGGGTGGTATAGGGTAAACCCATTGCCCGCAGGACGTGGGAGGGTTCCAGGGAACCGGATGTGCAGGCGGAACCGGAGGAAGCGCAGATGCCGAACTTGTCGAGTGAGAGCAAGATGGCTTCGCCTTCGATGTATTTGAAGCCGATATTGGTAGTGTTGGGAAGGCGGTTTTTGCGATCGCCGTTGATTTCGGTATCGGGAATCGCTAGCAGTCCTTTTTCGAGTCGATCGCGCAATTTCTTTTCCTGCGCTACATCTGCTAGATGCACCTGTGCCAGTTCGGCTGCTTTGCCCAATCCGATGATGCCGGCGACATTTTCAGTTCCAGCGCGCCGTCCCCGTTCTTGATGTCCGCCAATTAGCAAGGGGCGGAAGCGAAATCCTTTGCGAACGTACAGGGCACCGACACCTTTCGGGGCGTGCAGTTTGTGACCCGAAATTGTCATCAAATCGATCGTGCTGTTTGCCATATTTAGCGGCAGTTTGCCGGCAACTTGCACTGCATCAACGTGGAAGGTAGCGCCGTATTCTTTGACCGTTGCTCCGATTTGTTCGATCGGAAATACTGTTCCGGTTTCGTTGTTAGCGTACATGATGGAAACGAGGGCTGTATTCCCTGTCATTGCCGCTTCCAGTTCCATCAAATCTAACTTTCCTTTGTTATCTACCGACAGGTAGGTAACTGTATAGCCTTGTTTTTCCAGTTGTTTGAACAGGTTTAAAACGCAGGCATGTTCTACTTGGGTAGTAATCAGGTGTTTGCGATCTGGCTGGGCTGCGATCGCGGCGCGAATTGCAGTGTTATTTCCTTCGGTTCCGCAACTGGTAAAAATGATTTCCGAATCTAGTGCGCCGAGGAGGTTAGCAACTTGAAGGCGGGCGGTTTTTAATGCTTTTCCCACCTGTCCGCCGAAGGTGTGCATTGAGGAAGGATTTCCGTAGTATTGGGTGAGGTAAGGCAAGATTGCTTCCACTACTTCAGGATCGACCTGGGTCGTGGCATTGTTATCAAGATAAATGACTTGACTCATTGGTTGACTCCCACTGAGGTAGGTGCGTGCAGTTGTTGGGATAATGCTTGTGAATATTGGTCAAACCACTCTCGCCAATACTCTGAAATTTGCTGGGTTTTCAGTTCGGATACCAGATTGTTGTAGGTTACAAACCATTTCTCCCAGTAGTCATTGGCAGGTTTTGCAGAAAGCGATGGAGGGAGGGTTGCCAGGTTGGAAATACAGCCGACGTTGGTGGGGCAGGCTGCCCAACATTGAGGTACAGAGTGATAACCCACACAATCGTTGCAGCGTCCAGCATCAATCTGATATTTTTGTTGCTCATTTTTAGTAATGGCTCCCACTGGACAGACTGACTCGCATTGATGGCATTGAATGCACCGATCGGTAATCGTATAAGCCATAGCAACCTCCATGTTGATAGTTGTAGTGCGAGCTTAAAAGCTCGCGATCGTCGATAGTTGATAGTTGATAGTTGACAGGTGACAGTGAGACTTTTTCGATTTAACTCACAGGCAGCACTGCATCCTGTTTTCAATTTTTAATTTGCTATTTTCAACTATCAAAATTCATGCGTAAGTCCTCAATTTGATTAGTCTAGAAACCGGGTTTTTTGGGAAGGTATTTTGTTGGTGCCAGAAGGCTCGATCGAAAACCCGGTTTCTTTTTCCTGAGCTCGTAATTCCCCGACTTAAAACTTGTCAGCGTTCTGGTCGTAGAATTCTCTGGCTACTTTCTCAATCACGTCGTAAGCTTCAATAACTTGCAATCCAGCTTCTCTCAGTTCCGCTTTCGGACATTCACCTACTTTGGAAACCAGAATGGCTTTGCAATCTGAAATTGCTTTAATGACGTACTCCAGCGTGGCATCTTCACCGTAACCGCCTTGGCAATATTGGTCGATCTTGCGGTGTCCGACAAACTTAGCTTCGTTGGCATCCACTTCAAAGATTTGGAATTCCTTAGCATGACCGAAGTGTTGGTTGACAATCCCGCCGCCTTTGGTTGCTACTGCTACCAGAATCTTGGGACTGTTTTTCACCCGTTCGCTGGGTCTGACTTTGGCTTTGGCTGCCTTGATTTCTTCTTTGAATTTCTCGATACCGGAATGGACTTCTTGGCGCAGTTCAAAGTCGTACTGCGAATCCATTTCCATGAACTTGTCTTTGGTAAATTCTTGGCTGCGGTCTTCTCCTAACAAACCGACTGCATCAGCCCGACATTGGCGGCAGTGGCGCATCATTTTCATGTTGCTGTCAGCGCATTCATCTTGCAGCTTTTTCAATTCCTTGGGATTGGGGCCGCGCTGTCCGGTAAGACCGAAGTGAGTGCCGTGTTCGGGTGCGGAAATCAACGGCATAATGTTGTGCAGGAATGCTCCGTTTTCGCGGATTACCCGATCGACTTCTACCAAGTGTTCGTCATTAATCCCCGGAATCATTACCGAGTTGACTTTGCAGAGAATATCGGCTTCCTTGAGTGCTTGCAAGCCTTCCATCTGACGTTCGTGGAGGATTTGTGCTGCTTGCAGCCCTTTGTAGCGTTTGCGGCGGTAGTGCACCCAAGGATAAATTTTGGTGCCGATTTCTGGGTCTACCATATTAATGGTAATGGTGACGTGATCGACGTTGAGTGCTTTAATCTTTTCTACGTGATCCGGCAACATCAGCCCGTTGGTAGACAGGCAAAGTTTAATGTCCGGCGCTTTGTCAGCAATCAATTCAAAAGTGCGGAAAGTCTTTTCGGGATTGGCTAACGGGTCGCCAGGTCCGGCAATTCCTAACACTGTCATCTGGGGAATTTTGCCTGCAATTACCAGTACCTTGTGAGCGGCTTCTTCAGGAGTTAATAACTCGCTGACTACACCGGGACGGCTTTCGTTGGCGCAATCGTATTTCCGGTTGCAATAGTTGCATTGAATGTTGCAAGCTGGTGCTACGGCAACGTGCATCCGAGCGTAGTGATGGTGTGCTTCTTCGCTGTAGCAGGGGTGCTTGGCAATGCGTTCGCGCATTTTTTCGTCCATGCTGGTTGCTGCACTGGTATTGCTGCTGCAACCGCAGCTATCGCCTGTCTTTTTGATAGAGTTTTTGGCGATCGTAATATCTGTAACAGCTTCGCTAGGAGGGGAGAGAACTCCTGATGACTGAGGTGGTGTCATTGAATTTCGGCAGAGTTAGGGGGACAGTGCCAGCGAGAAAGACGGTTGCTACATTCCTCGGAAAAACGATGGAAAAACGATTGAAGTCACTCGGTACAGACAACCTGCCAATGCAGGCTAGAAGTTCTAATTCGTCCGCTGGGGAACAATTGGTAAATGCTGCAGCAGGGCGACTTCTTTTCGATTTGTTTAACAGAGGGTGGTGTAGTTGCGCCGTCCTCTCATCGCCTCTCCTGCCAAGAAACCTAAGTCTTTGTTTTTAATTAGAAGAACCTGTTTTTTTGGTTCGGAGAGTTGAGTGAGTGGCGTTATGAGATTTATAGCAGCCCCTCAAACTCTACCGGTTTGAGTTGCCCCGGTAAGAGTTATTGAATTCATTAGTTTGTACTCAAGCCTTCAAACCCAGACAGAGTGCGAGCAAAAAATTTTTTTCGGGTTGGGGTGCGAGTATTTTTTGCAGGGGGTGCGAGTATTTTACGACCTGGGTAGCAGCATTTTCTGTACTCAGCCCAAATGCTTGTGAAATCAATGAATGAAGGGATTTTTGAGGGCTTTTTTCGGCCTCAAGAGCTGTACTCAAAAATATCCTTGAACTGTCTCAAAAGCTTGTCTGGAGAAGGTTTCAAGGATTGTGCTGAGAAAAGCTGGGAGTAAACATTTAAAAACATCCCCCCAGCGATGTCCGAAATTCAATTTCTGTATCTAAATTAGCAGTTTTCTGAGAACAAAAGCAACCATCGTAATATTTTTTTCATTTTTGTTCGGGATGAACATAACTACACTATAAATAGATATATTGAATACAAAATCTCTGGTTTGAGTACAAAGCCAGCAGCGCGTTATTTGGGCTGTTAATTTCCCCAAAAAGCCCGCGAACAAAGGGTTTAAAAGGGTTGGACTGTGAGTGCTCGAATACTTGTTCCTGTTGCGATCAATACCAGTGCCTGCTATCGAAAATGCTAGCCCCCCGACCCAAAAAAAAAATTAATCGTTGGCTGGGTCTGGGTTTGAGGGTTGAGTACATTTTTAATTAATTCAATAACTCTGATTCGGGCCGATCGATCGACCCCTTTTTTTGCTGCCTGATATAAGCAGGAGAACAGAACACAGTTTTCCCCCTGAAAGCAATGCAGCACTCTCCCACCTCAGTCGGTCTTCCCCACCCCGAGCATTTCAGGAAAAGCTCCGATCGAAGCTCCGATCGCAAGGCTCCTAAAACCGAGCCAAATTCCGGACTGGAATCGAACCTGTTACCCATCGCAGGATGGCAAGTGGTGAAGGAAGACTTTCGCATCATTTTCGAGCGCGATCCGGCTGCAAATAACTGGTTGGAGGTGCTGTGCTGCTATCCGGGTTTTCACGCTCTTACCCTGCATCGTTTCGCTCACTGGCTGTACGGCCGTCGCGTGGCGTTCTTTCCCCGGCTGATTTCGCATATCACGCGATTGTTCACGGGGATTGAAATTCATCCCGGTGCCACGATCGGCAAAGGGGTATTTATCGACCACGGCATGGGTGTGGTGATTGGGGAAACGGCAATTGTGGGCGATTACTGCTTGATTTATCAGGGCGTCACTCTGGGGGGTACGGGTAAGGAATTGGGCAAACGCCATCCTACTCTGGGTCACTCTGTGGTTGTCGGTGCTGGGGCAAAGGTTTTGGGCAACATCCTAGTTGGAGATTACGCTCGCGTTGGTGCCGGTTCGATCGTCCTGCGCGATGTACCGTCCCATTGCACGGCTGTGGGAGTCCCCGGACGCAATATTTGCCGCACGAATACCGAAACCTGCCCCCTAGAGCACGGGCAAGTTCCCGATGTCGAAGCAGCAGCCATCCGCGCTTTGCTCGATCGAATTGAAAAGTTAGAACAACAAATTCAGCAGTTAACCCCAAACGATCGCGCTCGTTAACCGCTTCTAACAACCTACCTGAATCTACTCGTGCCGTACAGAATTAGCACCTGCAAGTAGAAATAGGTAGGTTTTTGGAAACTGTTTTTACCCCTAGTTTTTGAGGTAACTCCAATGTACCCCCTTTCTCCTGGCAACCCTGACATTAACCAGATCGATCGCGAACAGAATTGCAGTGTCCCTGAAATTCATCCTGCAATTCATGTTGTTGCTGTATCTCGGATCGATCGCTGGCAAATCCACAATCGCCTGCAAGAATTAATGATTCCTTGTTGGTGTCCGAATGATGGTTCGCTGAGAGTCCAAATCCGGGACAGCATTGATGCTGTACTGCTGCGCAGTGTCGTGCAACAATTTGTTGCTTCTCGCCAAGAAATGGTGAACTGGTTGGAGCGTTGTTGGGATGTTGGGTAGAGCTCCCCCTAAATCTCCCTTAATTAAGGGGGACGTTGGATACAGTTACAGTTGGTATTCTTTCCGAGTCTCGATCCCCCTAAATCCCCCTTAAGAAGGGGGACGTTGGATACAGTTACAGTTGGTATTCTTTCCGAGTCTCGATCCCCCTAAATCCCCCTTAAGAAGGGGGACTTTGAATACAGTGACATTTGGTATTCTTTCCGAGTCTCGATCCCCCTTAAAAAGGTGAACTTTGAAGAGACTCCAAACACTTCCGGTCCCGCCCTCTTCTTAAGGGGGGCTAGGGGGGATCTAGATCTAAGAGTCAAACAACAGTCTGGCACTATCTTCGATACCAAATTGAGTTGCATTTACTTAAGGAGCATCTAATGACACAGGTACAGACACTCGTACAAGAATTCGGTCAAGTTCAAACAAATCCAGTTGGATTGGGACAGGAAATTACTGTTCCGGTTTGTGAAGGTTTGAATATGGCGCTTGCTACTTTTCAAGCTCTTTACTTGCAGTACCAAAAACATCATTTTGTGGTGGAAGGTGCGGAGTTTTATCCGCTGCATGAATTCTTTGCTGAAAGCTACGGACAAGCCCAAAATTACGTTCACCAAATTGGCGAACGCTTGAACGGACTGGGCGCTGTCCCGGTCGCCAGCTTTAGCAAACTAGCAGAATTGTGTTGTTTTTCACCAGAACCCGATGGAGCTTTCACGGGTCGGCAGATGGTAGAACACAACTTGGCAGCCGAGCAAGCAGCGATCGATCTATTGCGGCGGCAGGCAGCACAAGCAGAAAGCATTGGCGATCGCGCCACTCGCTACCTCTACGAGCAAATTCTGTTGCAAACGGAAGATCGCGCTTTCCATTTAGCACATTTCCTCGCCGAAGACAGCCTGGTATTTAAGTTTGTAAATCGAGCTTAGGTAAACAGTTGACACGAAGGAAGAAGGCAGAAGGCAGAAGGAAGGAGGAAGAAGGCAGAAGGCAGAAGGAAGAGTTGATAGTTGAAAATCGAAAATCTTCAATCAAAAATCTTCAATCGAAAATCTTCAATCAGAAATCTTCAATCGAAAATCTTCAATCGTGTGACAGTTGACAGAAAACAGTTAGCGGCGAGGTTTGTAATTGAAGGTTTAACTCGATCGAGTCCTATTCCATAGAACGGTAAAAAGTCATGAACAGCAACACACACTTAATTCAATTCTTGCAGCATGAAATGGCGATTTCGTCAGCAGAAATTGAAGTGTTGCTGCGCCATCCAGAACAGGATTCGGCTCCTTTACCGATGATTCTTTGGCAGTACGGATTGGTTACAATTCAACAACTAACTCAAATTTTTGATTGGCAGGAGGCCCAAATCTGAGGATAGTTGATAGTTGATAGATGAGAAAAACTGTTCGCTGTTGACTGTTAGCGGTAAGGTGCGTAGTGCGCACCCTACATATCTAGAGGCACAAATCTGATAGCTGTAAGTCGGGAAAAATCTACCATGAGAACTTCCAAAATGAAAACTCCTCTCATTCAGATTAACGATACGACATTGCGAGACGGAGAACAGGCGGCCGGGATTGCCTTCAATATTGAAGAAAAAATCGCGATCGCCACTTTTCTTGACTCGATCGGCGTACAAGAATTGGAAGTCGGAATTCCAGCAATGGGACAAGAAGAAGCCGAAGCGATCCGGGCGATTGCCTCCTTAGGATTGAGGGCAAAACTGCTCGGCTGGAATCGAGCCAATCTATCCGACATTCAAGCATCGATCGACTGCGGCTTGCAGCGGGTGCATATTTCCGTACCGGTTTCGGAAATTCAAATTGCAGCGAAATTTCACGGACAGTGGCGGGTAATGCTCGATCGGCTGCGGGATGCAATCCGTTTTGCGCGCGATCGGGGTTTGAGCGTCTCGGTGGGCGGCGAAGATTCATCCAGGGCTGTGGACTCCTTCCTGCTGGATGTGGCTTGCGCGGCTTCCGAGTGGGGTGCCTTCCGGTTTCGCTTCTGCGACACCGTGGGCGTGCTCGATCCGCTGTCTACTTACAAAAAAGTGCGCCACCTGGTTAGCAATCTGACAATTCCCATCGAGATGCACACCCATAACGATCTGGGAATGGCCACAGCGAACGCGCTGGCAGGTTTGCAAGCTGGAGCCCTGTCAGTGAATACGACTGTGAATGGATTGGGCGAAAGGGCGGGCAATGCCGCACTGGAGGAAGTGGTGATGGCATTGAAACGCATCTACGGCGTTCAAATCGGGATTGATACCAAACAATTGTTGGAACTGTCTCGTTTGGTTGCAAAAGCATCTAATTGTCCGGTGCCTCCTTGGAAGGCAATTGTGGGCGAAAACGCCTTCGCCCACGAATCCGGCATTCACGCCCACGGCATCCTGCACGATCCCGGCACTTACGAACCTTTTGCTCCGGAGGATGTGGGCTGGGAACGGCGTTTTGTTGTAGGCAAACATTCGGGCAGGCATCTAGTTTTGAGCGTGCTGCAACAGCAAGGTATCTTCCTAGATTCCGAGGAAGTTCAATCAGTGCTAGAAGCAGTGCGGCATCAAGCGGTTGAGGTGAAGCGCAATCTCACCATAGAAGAACTTTTGAGTTTAGTTCCCCAAGCGAGGTCATACGCTCATGCTAACGGATGAAATTGAAATCGATTCTCCGCCCGTGTTTGACATGGGTGATAAGGTGCGATCGCTCAAACAGATTCGCAATGACGGTACGTTTCCAGGTAAGGATGTGGGCGAAATCTTGGTAAGAAAAGGCGATGTAGGCTATGTCGTCAGCATCGGCACTTATTTGCAAAGTGCCTATATCTATGCCGTGCATTTCATCAGCAGGGGTCACGTTGTCGGTTGCCGTAAAAGAGAACTTGAAATAGTTGAGGAAGTTAAATGAAAGTGATGCTCCGCCGAAATAGTGCCGGACACCTGACTGTCTACGTAGCCAAAAAAGATTTGGAAGAAGAAGTTGTTAAGGAAGTAGACGTAAATAGTGAAAAGATTTTCACGCTTGCTAATGGCTGGGAACTGTCGATCGCAGGCTTGGAAGAACCGTTACAACTGCCGAAAACTGTAGAAGCTAGACGCATTGCTTAGGAGGTAAAGCCGTGGCTGATTTTAATAACTGCTCGCCAAAAGAATTCTGTTTGGAAGGTCAGTTTTTGGGTTTTGCGACTGATGATGGGAAATTAAAATACCTGCGTTTGAGCGTTTTGTCGGAAGAAATGCAGATTAAAATTCCCAAAGCCATGCGGTTTACTGTGGCGTTATTGCTTCAGCCCGGCGAATCAATTCGGGTAACTGGTACGGGCAAGTACGGCCGTGCCGGTCAAGCCAAACTCAAGGCGACTCAGATCGTACCGCTGGCAGAATCTGACATTCCGAGCGCGCTGGAAATACCTTCTACGTCGGTGGTTTCAGTTACTCCTGCTGCCAAAATAGGTGTTGCTCGATCGGGCTGTGAAATTTTCGCTGGCAATTCTGGAGCGATTGCTACCAACGCTGACGAGGTAAGTATTGGGGGATTATCGGTCAAGGTCGATCGAACTTTCACCCAGCAAAGATCTAAAAACCCACCCAAAGTCAAAGTTTTGGTTTGTCAAAAATCTGGCTGTTTGAAGCGAGGGGGAAAAAAATTGTGCGAGGATTTAGATCGGACAATTTGCGATCGCCAATGGGAAAACTATGTGACGATCGAACGCACTGGATGTCTCAAGCGTTGTTCTTCTGCTCCCAACCTAGTAATTATGCCAGGAAAACAGCGCCATAAAGAGGTTCGCCCTAAAACGCTGCCGCAGATAACTGATGCTATCCACAACTTAATTGGAGGCGAGGGTTGCGTTGCAACCAGAGGATAAATACTGTTTCCAAATATTCAATTATACCTTATTCAACCTCCTCAAAGTCAGATTTTTTACTGAACAATGAGGAGGTTTTTTGATGGTAAATATTCGTAATTATTCATCTCTCTCATCTCTCCCTCTGTGTCCTCTGGCGCTGGTGCGGTTAAATTCTTCCGATGCTAGATCTTGTGAAGATCGCTACAAAATAGATTCAGCTTTCGGACTAAAGTCCGCACTGCGAACCTTGTTTGTTACGGTAATCGATCGGACATAATATTATTTGTCTCGATGTCAAGTTTCAAATCGATCGATCGTTGCAATCAATGCATCGAAAACGCGATCGCTAGCTTGTCGAACAACCGGACTTAATTCTAGACCAAATCCCAAATTTTGCGCTTCAATTAAATACACCGTAACATCTTCTGGAAACTCATCTCGATAGATTTTGCGACCTGCCGCGATCGCGCCATCCCAGCGAAAATCGTGCAAAGTATAACTCGGTTCTGGCAGTTTTTCCAACTCAGCACCCGGTACTTTGTAAATAGCACCAGGTTCCGATCCGGTTGAACTGGCATCAATAATTATCAAGGATTTACTGCCTCGCGCTCGAAACATCACATCCATACCGCCCGTGCCGCAGTCATATACTTGTACTTGAGGGTGAGGGTAATTTTGCAAATACTGCTGCAATCGTTGGGCGATTAATACACCCACTCCATCATCGCATCGATTGAGATTGCCGCAGCCAATTATTGCTAGCATTGTTTGATAGTTGACAGTTGACAGTTGACAGTTGACAGTTGACAGTTGACAGTTGACAGTTGACAGTCGATCGTTGACAGTTGACAGTTGACAGTCGATCGTTGATAGTCGATCGTTGATAGCTTGCCCTGAGCTTGTCGAAGGGTTGACAGTTGTTAGCGATAAGAATTCTTATTCCTTCTTCGTGTTTGTATATGTTGCGCGATCGCTATTAAACATCTTCAAATAAGAATCTCAAGCTTTGCATTCTGATGTAGGGGTGAAGCATTTGGGCGACAATTTATGCCGAAAACAATCAGTTTTATGTCCAAATGCTTCACCCAACCCCGCAGAGAGCGATCGATCGCAGAGGACTTAATTTCTTTTTAGGAGAAATCTAATGTACCCGATCGGCCTGCAATCTGCTGTATTGCCTCACGCCGTTCTAAACCGCGCCAATTCCTCGCCCGTCTTGGCATCGTGGGCGTGAACCGTACATACCAAACAGGAATCGAAAGAACGCGCCACGTGACCGACTTCAACCGGATCGGTCGGATCGACTACGGGCGTACCCACCAAAGCAGTCTCGATCGGACCTAAAGCACCCATCCCATCCCGCGGGCCGATGTTCCAGGTACTCGGCGCAATCACCTGATAGTTCTTAATCTTGCCAGCCTCAATTTCCACCCAGTGGCAGAGAGAACCGCGCGATGCTTCCGTGGCACCCCAACCTTGACCGTCTTTTTCCGTCGGTTTGATGTACCAGGGGTCAGACAGTTTGAACTCCCGCAAACAGCGTTCGGCCTCGCGGTAGAGTTTGACAATTTCATGGACGCGGGCCAACTGGCGCAGGTGGATGCTAGCGCCGCCCATTGATTTGAAAGCATCCAAAATGAAGCCATCGTAATGCTGCCAGCCTTCACCGTGTTTGCCGCCCGCCACCAACTGCCGCGCTAGCGGTCCGGCCTCTAAGCGTCCGAGTTCTTGGTGCCGCACTGCACTCGCCCAAGAATAAGATCCGTCAAAGTCTTTATCATTTTTAGGAATGGGATTTGTAGTGCGATCGAACGGATGCACGTCTGCACCGCCTTCGTCGTACCAGGAGTGCGTGGTATTTTCCCTAGCAAAGCCGTGTTCCATCAGCGTGTGGCTGTCACTGAAGCTGTCGTAAACGCCGCTCTTCATAATTACAGCACTGTTGCGACCTGCGATCGTCGGCTTCTGATAGCGGTCTTCATGGGGCAGATAGCCCCAAGTTACGTAACGCCCGCAGCCCACGCCGTAAGTGTCCAGTCCGATATCCAAACCCATCCGCCAATAGAATCCCAGATCGGAATTGGCGTGTTCCGGCTTTTCATCAATCCATGCCATGAAGTCATCGTAGGTTTGGATTTGTTCGTAACGTTCCAGAGAACAGCCCAACCAAACGGGTTCCAACCAGTTTCTGCGGAAGTAATCGAGGATTGCCCAGGCGCGGGTGACATCGGTCAGCGTCGGGGCGCACATCACGCCGCCGGGAACCATATAGCTGGAGTGAGGCCACTGACCGCCAAACAAGGCGTAAACTTCTACAGGTTTGGCAGAAATGGTAACGCCCAGTTCGTAATGCTTGCCCGTGAAAGCGGTGAAGCGCCTGCTTGCTTCTTCGTAAAAGGGGCTGTGTTGGTATTTTTTGTGGGTGAGGTCGATCGCGAACAGTCCGTAAAAATAGCGGGGAATGCTTTGAATCGATTCCACAATCTGCCCTAAATTCCGTGCCAGAATTGCGTTGCGCGGGACTTCCGTGCCCCAGGCCGTATCTAGCGCCCAGGACGCGCAGGTGAGGTGGGATGCGCCGCAAATGCCGCAGATACGGGGAGTAACGATCAATCCTGCCTGGGGGTCTTTGCCTTTGAGGATGACTTCAAATCCGCGAAATAATTCAGCATGAGTCCAGGCGTTGGTGACAACTCCGTCCTCGATTTCAACTCGCACGTCTAAGTCGCCTTCCACCCGTCCGACAGGTGAAATGTCTAAAGTTTGAACTGGCATGGTGATTTCTCTGAAGTGTGTTTTAGTGGTTGATGTTGGCGGGACGCGGGTGCATTGGTGTCAATTTACGATCGAAAGCTAGTATCAAACTGTTGTTTCATCCTTAGATCTAGATCCCCCCTAGCCCCCCTTAAGAAGGGGGGGACCGGAAGTGCTAGCCCCTTTGTTAAGGGGGGGATTGGAAACATTTAGATATCTGGTAAAAAGAATCTCTTGCGGTTCGATTGATGTAGGGGTGAAGCATTTGGGCGACAATTTATGCCGAATCGTGCGAGATTTTATGTCCAAATGCTTCACCCTCCCCCACCTACCGCGATCTCAAAGTCCCCTTCTTCAGGGGGGGGACTGGAAACGCTCAAAGTCCCCCTTCTTAAGGGGGATTTAGGGGGATCTAGACTCAGGAACCAGCGAAATTTCTCAAAGATTTCAGTCTTCAGTTGACACAAATGACGCACGCGCTCTATATGTAAGGCGCGTAGCGCGCACCTTGCTTAAACGACGAACATATCTTCTTCGGCCCAGCGGGGCGTGGCATCTTTTGCCACGATCGTCATCAGCGCGTAATCTTTCTTTTTAAAGCCGGGAGGCAGTTCTTTCGGCACTCCCATCACCGTCTGCGTTTTAAACACGGTTCCCGGTTTGAGATCGTGGAAGGGGAATTCTGGTTCGGTGCAACCCAGACAGGGCATCCCGACGCGGGTTTTCGAGGAAACTCGGTTCCACAAAATCCGGTTGCAGGAAGAGTGGGTCATCGGGCCGCGACAGCCCAGATCGTAGAACAAACAGCCGTTGCGCTGACCGAACTCACCTGTAGAAGCTTTGTAGGCAAAGTGGACGTTGCGAGTACAGCCTGTTTGCGTGAAGCTTTTGAAGAAAGTTTGGGGGCGGTTGAATTCGTCGAGGGTGATGTCGCCGATGCGTCCGGTCGCGATCGCCACTAAGATTTGAGTAATCCAGTCGGGGTGTGCGGGGCAACCGGGGATATTAATTACGGGCAATCCCGCTTTCGATTTGTAATCAGTCCCCAAAAATCCGCCTTCTTTACGTTTGAGAAACTGCAATCCTACCGAATCGCTCGGGTTCGGTTCCATTGCCGGAATGCCGCCCCAAGTAGCGCAATCCCCTACAGCAACTACAAAACTAGCGGCTTTGGCCAAGTCATCAAGCCAATCTTTCATCGGGCGGTGGGCGAAGCGATTCCAATTGCCGGTGCCGTTGGGGGCATTCACCACGCTGCCTTCAAATACCAAAATATCCAAGGAAATTGCGCCGCTGATGCAGTCTCGCAGGAGTTGTTGCAGGTTGTCGCCCAATTCCAACCCCAGGGAGGGATGCCACAGGACGTTGAAACCAAAGTCTGAAATCAAATCGCAAACGCTGGGTTCTTCTGCATTGAGAAAAGACATGGTGTTGCCAGAACAGGCACCACCCTGGAGCCAGAGAATATTGGTCATACAATATTTGATTCAAATTAAGTTTTTCGGAGTTCCGACATCAATTTTTAGTCAGTCTTTAGCAACAACAACAGAGACTAGCATCTATAAATTGAGCTGACTAAAACTTTGAGGATTTATTTATTATCCAGTCTGCTTTGAGAATTGGTGCGACGCCTATAACAAAAATTCATATTTCTTTATTGACTGAGATGATGAATTTATATTTAGTCATTATTTAGTCATCAAAGCTCTGGTTTAAAGATAATATTTTGATTTAACAAGATGGGTGCAAACCGCCTGACTTTCACTATCAAAAACAGTAAATTTTCCACACTGTCAAGCTTTTCAGGACTTAAAAATTTTCATGCCCAGCATCGATCCTGGGGTACATACCAATAATTATTATCAATAAGTTCCCATGACTTTAGCATAAAAAATTACTTGCAAAGACAAATTTACTTCCAGTTTAAACAACTTTTTTGTTGTTAAATACGGCTGGAATAACTATAAAATGGGTTTGTCAAACTCGCCAAAAAATAAAGCAAATATAAAATTGCGATCGCCTCGCATTAAAAAATACTTAAACCGTTATTTTGGATACAATTTCTTGGCAAACACTGGCATAAAAATTGAAGGTTAGCACTTGATGAGTGCGCCCGAACTCGAACAAAAGAAAAATAAGTTCTGAGGTAGAGATTCTTAAAGAAAATATAGAAAGAGCAAACATTCCTTAAATTCAAACAATTAAGGATTACCTGCAAATCTAGAAAATTTCTGCTGCCAACTAATTAAGATAATTAATCAGGAGAGCCGCAAATAATGCCCACAATGACCGAAACGGCTGTCAAGGCAGCGATCGCAGCGATCGAATCCGAATCGGCAACGGCGATCGAAAAAATAGAAATGCTGCTGGAAATGGGGAACCGCTTGCAGCAGCAGCCGAAAGATCCCGAACAACTGCACCAGGCGATCGCGCTTTACCGACACGCGATCGACCTCAGCCAGCCGGATTACCCGCTGCTGCGGGCGCGGGCGATGGCAGGTACGGGAACTGCATTGCGATCGATTCCCACCGAAGGAATTGACTTGTTATTGCAAGCAAAATCTTGGTACGAGGAAGCGCTGCCGATCCTGCAAGAATATGCCGAACCGGTGGAAATTGCCGAAGCCGAGATGAACTTGGGACTGGCGTTGCAAGCGCTGGTGCCAGCAGGCAAAGCCCGCATCGCAGATAGCATTCAAGCCTACCAGCGAGCGTTGCGCGCCTTCGCGCCGGATACTTACCCCCAGGAATACGCGATTTTGCAAAACAATATCGCGATCGCCTATTTGTCCGTACCGCTATCTGGAGGCGACATCTCGCAGGGAATGGCGGTGCAAACCTTCGAGCAAGCCCTGCAGTGGATTAACCCGATCGACCATCCCAGCGAATACGCGATGCTGCAAAACAATTTGGGTAACGCCTTGCAATACCTGCCCAGCACGCATCCGGTAGAAAATAATTGGCGGGCGATCGAGGCCTACGACGCAGCGCTGAAAATCCGCACCGCAAGGGATACGCCGATCGAATATGCCAATACGATCGCCAACAAAGCCAACGCCCTGTCTAATTTGCCGGATGACTTAGAACATCCAGAAATTCTGAACCGCCATCACCTGCAACAAGCCCTAGATTACTACTGGGAAGCCAAGGAAATTTTCTGGCAACACGGTTGTTACGAACAAGCAGAAACTGTAGCGCGGGCGCTCGGGGAGATCGATCGGGAATTAAACACAGAAATTACGCATCAATAATGTATGAAAATGTATCGATGTTGTTGTTAGTGCGATCGACAGCAAAGCAATTACATCGTCTATTTTTCATCTCTTTGATGCGCAATAAATTAGTTTGTAGCGTTCGCATCTTGCACCACTGTCAACAAGCCTGTAGGGTTCACCAACATCTTTAAAGCCGACAGATAGGTTAAATGAACCCGCCCTACTCACGAGAAATTCCCAATTAACGCTCCCTGCAAGATATCATAAATGAGGACTTAAGTACTCTAAAAATGATGGCTAAAATCCTCACCTAGAAACGTTTTTATCGAAATCTTGCCCGAGTTAAAATGATTCACAATAGGAGTTAATCGACCATGAACGAACTGTTAAACGATCCGTTAATTCACAATTTCCTGTCTGATTTTATGGCGGGTGAAGTGACATTGTGGACGGGGACGGTATGGCTGGCGATCGCTGCTGGCCTATCAATTGTAGGAGGTGCGATCGGCGGTGTAGTGCTAGCAAGTAAAGATTTAGGTTACGAATTGGCTGCGATGATTGGCGGACTTTTCGGCCCGGCTGCAGTAATTCCGGCAACCGTGCTGGGACTGTTGTTGATTGGCAGCGGTTCGTTGAATTAGCTCCAATAAAGATCGCAAACAACATTTCGTTCGTAGTGCGGACTTCAGTCCGTTGAATTTGCGGACTAAAGTCCACACTACAAACAATTCAACATTTCGTTCGTAGTGCGGACTTTAGTCCGTTGAGATTGCGGACTAAAGTCCACACTACAAACAATTCAACATTTCGTTCGTAGTGCGGACTTCAGTCCGTTGAGATTGCGAACTAAAGTCCGCACTACAAACAATTCAAATTAGGAGAACATCAATGCTAGAAGTAGGCTGGTTTTCAACCAAATTACTGTTAAAAGGAAAACTGCTGCGCAACCCCGGCTACTTTGCACGGGACGTAGCGATCGGCATTGCCCTCGGCACGGGGCTGCTGGTGGGATTGAATAGTTTAGAAGCGCCTCTGTGGCTGGCGATCGCGGTTTCCAGCCTGGTGACTGGCAGCTTGATGCCTTTTTTGTTGAAAGACGTGAAAATGCAATAATCCCAAAAGAGCGGACTGAAGTCCGCACTACAAACATTTTTGATTGCTGCCGATCGACTGGAAGCGATTTGACATTTTCCCGCGCTAAATCTCTCGATCGAAATACAGGTTTTCCCCAATTACTCCCTTCAGTCCTAAAAGACTGTGTACTTCTTTCTTCTTCTTCTTCTCTTCGCGTTCTTCGCGCCTTCGCGGTTCGTTCAATACAAATTCTTCAGGTGCGAAGGGAGTAATTTTGAGATTTCCTGGTAATTCCCTTGGGGAATATAGATTGTTAATCCAATTTTGATAAAGCGGAGAGGCTAACAAATGGTTCAAGTTTTACCGCAGATCGCTTCGACCCAGGAAACACTGGAAGAGTTAGTGAATCAAATCGGGCGCTATGAAGCGATCGTCTCTGCTTGGGACGATTCGCAACAAGCAGTAGTAATGGGTTTGAAAGGGGCGATCGAAGCCTTGCACAAAGAAGCTTTGACTCGCTTGATCCGCACCGTGAAACAGGAATCAATAACCGCGCTGCGGCAAGCAGCCGAGGACGAAGTAGTCTATGGCTTGCTGCGCTACCACGAGTTGATTAAGCCGCCCCTCAGCCAACGATTGCAGCAGGCTCTAGCGGAAGTGCGCCCCAGTTTGCACAGTCACAACGGCGATGTTGAACTGGTAGCAGTCCGCCTGCCAGATACGGTAGAAGTCAGGTTTACCGGGACTTGCAGCCACTGCCCGGCCTCTACTCTCACCCTCTCGGATGGAGTAGAACAAGCTATCAAACGCCACTGCCCGGAAATTCTCTACGTGGTAGCAGTCAGCACAGAGGTTGCAACCCCTAGCGCCAGCAGTCCAGAAGATCCGGCCTGGCGGCTGGTTACGTCCGTGGCAGAAATTCCCGAAGCAGGCGTGCTGGATATCAAACTGGAAGGCAAACGGTTGCTGCTGAGTCGATCGGGCGCGCAGGTAAGCTGTTTTCACGATGCTTGCACCCATCTGGGGCGGTCGATCGCGGCTGGCGCAGTCAGCAACGGCCTGTTGACATGTCCCGAACACGGCTTTCAGTACCGCCTGACAGACGGCGCATGCCTGACTGCCCCCGAAATGCCCCTGCAGCGTTACCCCGTGCGAGTCGAAAACGGTAGAGTTTTCGTTCAACTATGAACACCCCAATTAGTGTTAAACCGATTTCAGCACTCAAGCGTCCCGGTACGGACTCGCCTGCATCGCTGCTGGCTGCTTCAGGTGCGGCGGTTATTTTAGGAGGCAGCAGCGACTTGTTGCAGGTGGCGGTGCCCGTCGCACCGACTGCTAGCACCATGTTCGGGCCGCGGGGCGTTTGTCTGACTCCCAACGGATCGCTGTGGGTGGCGGATACGGGGCATCACCGGTTGTTGGGCTGGCGGCAGTGTCCGACTGCGGACGGGCAGCCTGCAGATTGGGTCATCGGACAGCCGGATTTCGATCGCGAAGGGCAAAATGCTAAAGGTGCGATCGGACCTGCCACTCTCAGCGTCCCCACGGGCATCTGTGCCTGCGGGGACGGCTTAGCGGTTGCCGATGCTTGGAATCACCGGGTTTTAATTTGGCAGCAAATCCCGCAGGATAGCAACGTTCCGGCGGATCTGGTATTGGGTCAAGCTGATTTTAGTCAGGGCGAACCCAACCGGGGAACGATGGATGCTGGGGCCGATCGACTGCATTGGCCTTACGGGGTGTTCTACCATGAGGGCAAACTGTTTGTGGCAGACACGGGCAACCGGCGAGTTTTAATTTGGAACGAATTACCTGTGGCAAACGGGCAACCCGCCGATTTGGTGTTGGGTCAAGCCGATATGAATTCGCGCCACGAAAACGGCGGCGGCACTCCAACGGCATCAAGCATGCGTTGGGGACACGCTTTGGCTGTGTGGCGGGGCAATTTGGCGCTTGTCGATGCGGGCAACAATCGGGTGATGCTTTGGGAGGGCATTCCGGCGGAAAATAATGCGCCCTGTGCGGTGGTTTTGGGACAGACAACGTTCGATCGGGCGGACATCAACCAAGGCAATTATTATCCGAGTGCGGGTACGCTCAATTTACCCTATGGAATTGCGGCAGCAGACGACTGGCTGCTGGTGTCGGATACGGCAAATTCGCGACTTTTGGGCTGGCACTATCGATCGGATCTGACTTCACTCCAAGGTGTGGAAGCGGATGCTTTGGCGGGGCAGGTGGATTTTCAGAGTAAGGGCGAAAACCGATCTTACGGATTGCCAGCGCGGGATAGTTTCTGCTGGGCTTACGGGCTTCAGGTGCAGGGAGAGATCGTGGCGATCGCGGATTCTGGCAACAATCGGGTTTTATTATCTGCAATTAATCGCATAAATTGAATCGCGTTCGATCGAACTATTTCGATAAAAAATTCCAGGCAATTCAATGACATAAATTACCATAATTCCTGTAGGGTTCAAGGTAGAAGTCGAATGACGAGCGAAGCACATTCGACTTCTACCTTGAAAGGGTTCACCAACAATCTTTAACGATCGCCAAAAATCTCAAAAACCCGCCCCACCCCACCAACGATCTTTAATTACCACCACTACACGATAAATCTTTTAACCAAACCTTCAAGGGATTTAAGGTAAAGGTAAATAAGCAATTCGATCTTGATATTCATCATTTTCAGAAGCGAGGGCAGCTAAAATCAATTCTTCAAGGTTTTCGCCAATACTCAAATTAGGATTGAGTATAAAAATTCCCGGTATATGGCGACCTAGAGCCATATGGTCTGTCAAATGAACTGGCATCGAAGTACGGTTATTAGTCACAAGCACAAATTGATGTTCTTCGCACCAGCAAAGAATTTCTGGATCGAGCGTGCCTTTGGGCGGTGTTTCGGTTTCTCCTACCACTTTGATGACGATCTCGGGTTCTCGCAGTCTAATTTGATTGGGATAGAGAGGATTCACATTTTCATCAATTAGATATGTCAGAGTCATCAGCTTGTTATTTTGCTTGTCTTGCGGCTCTCAATTGTCGAAGTTTTTCCGATACGGGTGGAGGGTTGAGGCGCTGTTGTTCTCTCATTTTGTGACCGTGTTCTATCCAATTTTTTAGGTAATTGCCGATCGCTTCTTTGTTTTGCAGGTAATAGAGAATTGTAGCATAGACTTGTTCTAAGGTTAGTGAGGGGTAGGTTTGGGCAATTTCCTCTGGAGTGCAACCGCGATCGATGTATTCATAAAGGATGGTTTCGATACCGACGCGCGTTCCTTTGAGCCGAATATCATCGGGGGTCAAAAAGTTGAAATAATCTGTTATTTGGGATGTTGGCATAGGTTAGATCTCCATCAAGTTGATTCTTTTTATGTTTTTAAGAGCGACAATCTCCCTAGCTCTCGATCTTAGCTCGCAATGACACGTTTTGCTAAGCGAACCGTATTGAGATATAATTGAGTTTTAGCACAACACAAATCATTGTCCTATGAAAACCATTGACAAAAGTCAATTAACAGCTCAATTACTAGAATTTTTGCAAATTGTCGAGCTAGAAGGCGAAGAAATCATAGTAATGGATGGAACCAAACCAGTTGTCATAATTTCCCAATATGAAAAGACTCTTTCAACTGAAGAATTATTTAAGGATATGCGGGGGAAAGTAAAATATTTTGAAGACTTAACTGCGCCAACAACTGAAGAATGGCAGGAAGTATGACTGTTGTCCTCGATACCTGCGCTCTCATTTGGTGGAGTTTAGATCCAGACCGACTTTCTCAACCTATAAAATATATTTGATTTTGATTTCTTTTTTCCCAATGCCGTGTGCTTCGTACCAGTGTAGCTCAGCTTCGCAGGCTGTACCGTCAGTCAGGATAATTGTGGCAATTCCTTTGAGTTTTCTCCAACGTCCGTTGCCATAATTTTTCTGCAGCAGCCAACACCCGAATCCACAATTGTTTAGCCAATTCTAGATTTTTGTTAACTTCAACCCTGTAAGCATCATTTTTGAGCGTAGCAATATCAGCTAATGTGGCGTATTTCGGCAAAAGAATTAGGTGAGATTTTTCAATCGGTTCGGCAATAGTGAGAGGTGTTTGCTTGGGTTTCCCACATTGGCGATTGAGTTCGGGTACTCGATGGATTAAATATTGATTCAATCGTTCAACAGTCGCACATTTACTTTGAGCCCCCAATCCTTCTAATAACGCACAAGTAAAAGCACCTTGTTGTAAATCCTCAATTTCGTATTATCTAATTCTGCCAGATACAAACCCCAACGATCGCGATAAATTGTACCGCAAATCTCGATCGCCCCCGATCCCTTCAAGTCGATCGTTCCAAATAAAACGCAAGTTTTTACTTAGATCGCGGCGCGGGTTCTCGCATATTAGATCCGCCTAGGGCGTATTTTCAAAGTCTTCGATCCCCCCCAGCCCCCCTTAAAAAGGGGGGAGCAAGAGTATTAAATTCCCCCTTTTTTACCCCATTAAACATGGGGAGAAACACTCTTAAAGTCCCCCTTCTTAAGGGGGATTTAGGGGGATCTGAATCTGAAGGGGCAGTTGCCAAAATCAGCTCAAAAATAAAGGAAAAATAAAATCGCGATCGCCCAGCATAAAAAAAGATTTAAGCTGTAAAATACGATACAAATCATGACAAATTCAATCCTAACAATTGGGATTCAACAATTGACGATCGCTGCTCAAACCCACAAGAAAAACTTAAATAATGCTAAAATAAACATAGTTAATAAAGAGAAAAGGAAAAGATAAAAGGATCGCGATCGAATCTCGAATTTCAGCGCCACATATTTATGACACCCAACAACGCTCCATCCAGTTCGATCGCCCCGACGCCCCCCGCACCCGATCGAGAGGCAAAAATTGCTGTTGCCATTCGGGTACGGGGAACCGTGCAAGGGGTAGGATTTCGCCCGACGGTGTACCGGCTGGCCCGCGAGTGTCAGTTGCTGGGCACCGTTGGCAACGACGGGGCAGGGGTATCGATTCAAGTTGTGGGGCAGCGAGGCGCGATCGAGCGATTCCTGCAGCGCCTGCAAACCGAAGCACCGCCCCTAGCAAGGATCGAAAACATCACCCAACAAGTTTTAGAGATTGACTCGGGTATTGACAATTTCACCGATTTCTGCATTGCGCCCAGCCTCGACACCCCGGCGCGCACGGAAATTGCACCGGATGCAGCCATTTGCCCGCAATGCTTGGCCGATATCTTTGACCCCTTCAGCCGCTTTTACCGCTATCCCTTCACCAACTGCACCCACTGCGGCCCGCGCCTGAGCATTATCAAAGCAATTCCCTACGATCGCGCCCGCACCAGCATGGCGGCATTCCCGATGTGTCCGACTTGCCAGCAGGATTACGAGGATGCGGGCGATCGGCGCTTCCACGCCCAGCCGGTTGCTTGCCACAAGTGCGGGCCGAAAGCCTGGTTGGAAAGAACCGACGGACGGGCGATCGTTGCCGATATGTTTTCCATGCTGGATGAGGTAGATGCTGCCTGCACGCTGCTGCAACGCGGCGAAATTGTTGCCATCAAAGGCATCGGAGGCATCCATCTCGCCTGCGACGCTACCAACGAAACCGCAGTTCAAACCCTCAGAAAGCGCAAGCACCGCGATCGCAAACCCTTTGCTCTGATGGCGCGAGATGTGGCAATTATCGAACAATATTGCTCGATCGACGATGCCGAACGCGAGTTGTTACAAAGTCCCGCAGCGCCGATCGTCCTGTTGAAAATTAAGCATCAATCCCCAGGGGGAGAGGGGGAGAGGGGGAGAGAGGGAGAGGGGGGGAGGGGGAGAATTTCTGCAGTCGCTCAAATTGCTGGCTCGATCGCCCCCGATCTCAACGTGTTGGGTTTCATGTTGCCCTACACTCCGTTACACCATCTAATATTGCGGCGGATGAATCGCCCGATCGTCCTTACTAGCGGCAATCTGAGCGATGAACCTCAGTGCATTGACAATACAGAGGCGCGACAAAAATTAGGCCCAATTGCCAATTATTTTTTATTGCACGATCGCGACATCGTAAATCGCGTCGATGATTCCGTAGCGCGCATCGCCGGCGGGCGGGTGCAAATCCTGCGCCGCGCCCGAGGCTTTGCACCCGCCCCGATGCGCTTGCCTGCGGGATTCGAGCAAGCTGGGCCGATTCTGGCAATGGGAGGCGAACTCAAAAATACTTTTTGCTTGCTGCGAGAGGGACAGGCAATTCTCTCCCAACACCTCGGCGATTTGGAAAATGCAGCGGCTTTTGAGGCGTATCAAGACACGTTGAATTTGTACTTGAATTTATTTGAGCTTGAGCCCGCAAAGATTGCCGTTGACTTGCATCCAGAATATTTATCCACAAAATTGGGCAAAGAATTAGCAACCGACATTGCGATCGAGCCGATCCAGCACCACCACGCCCATATTGCCGCCTGCATGGCAGAAAATCAATTGCCGATCGACACTGCACCAGTTTTGGGCATTGCCTTAGACGGATTGGGCTACGGCGCGGATGGCACGCTTTGGGGCGGCGAGTTTTTGCTGGCAGATTACCGCCAATTTGAACGTTTGGGCTACTTGAAACCAGTAGCAATGCTGGGCGGCGAACAAGCAATTTATCAGCCTTGGCGCAATACCTACGCTCACTTAAAGGCTGCCGGCGCTTGGACTCAGTGGCAGCCGGATGAAACGCTGGAATTGTTTGGATTTTTGGCAAAACAACCCCTGGCAACGTTCGATCGACTGCTAGCAACTGGCATGAATTCACCGCTAGCATCATCTTGCGGGCGGTTATTTGATGCCGTAGCCGCAGCCTTAGGAATTTGTCGCGATCGCAGCAGCTACGAAGGACAAGGCGCGATCGCCCTAGAAGCAATGGCTGCCGAATATCTGTCCGCCCAACCAGAAGCCTCCTGCGAGCCCTATCCCTTTTCTATCGCCTGTGCAAAGGAGAGTGGGAGAGTGGGAAAGGTGGACTGTAGGGGCGGTGCCCCCGTGCCCGCCCCGAGAGGGGAAGAGGTGGACTGTAGGGGCGGTGCCCCCGTGCCCGCCCCGAGAGGGGAAGAGGATGCCCAATCCCCAATGCCCAATCCCCAATGCCCAATCCCCAATGCCCAATCCCCAATCCCCAATTCCCAATTCCCCATTCCTGTTAGATCCCAGTCCCATGTGGCGTGCTTTGGTTGCAGATTTGCAGCAGGGCTTGTCCGAAGCGGAAATTGCGGCTCGCTTTCATGTCGGATTGGCAAGGGCGATCGTCCAAATGACCGATGTTTTGCACCACCACCACCCATTTACCCATGTTGTTCTCACGGGCGGCGTTTTCCAAAATCTCGTGTTGCACCAACAGGTAACTCAACGGTTGACTGCAATGGGACTGACAGTTTTATCTCATTATCTAGTGCCGCCCAACGATGGCGGATTATCTCTCGGACAAGCCGCGATCGCCGCCGCCAGAACAATTGTTCGTCAGAAATAATCGGCGGTGCGTAGCTGAGGCTTGAAACTCGATCGCCCGCTCGACGGCTTTACATTGCAAAATTGTCCGCAAAATGCAAAATTTTGGTTGTTTTCATTAAGAAAAAATGCAGATTTTTTTCCATATTGTAATGCGCTAAATATGCTATTATAATACGTAATTGTTCGCAGTGAAGACTTTAATCTTAGGATTTTGCGGACTGAAGTCCTCACTACAAACATAAGAATAATCCGATCGCGATCGCGCGGACATAATACCAACAGGTGTAGGTTTTCCGCACGAGAAAAGGTGGCAAGAACATCGACCTTTTCAATTGTCAATTCACAGCAGATAAATAACCTTCGCGATCGGGAACGCTCGCACTCTCTAATAATCTTCGCGAGTTCTGACGCTCGCACTAGCAACTATCAAATATCAATATGTGTTTAGGAATTCCGGGTCAAATAACAGAAATTACCGACGCAACTTGCAAACTTGCGATCGTGAATATTGGTGGCGTGAAACGTCAAGTGAATATTGCCTGCATTGTAGACGAAGACCATCCCGTTGAGTCTTGCGTTGGCGATTGGGTATTAGTTCACGTGGGGTTTGCGATGAATCGAATTGCAGAAGAAGAAGCAGCCCAAACCCTCGAACTGCTTGCAGAAATAGCGCGATCGCAAGAGCAAGTATTGAACCTCAACGCTTAAATCGATCGCATTATGCAATCCCAAATGCAGACAAACTACCCTGCAAAATCCCTTCCTTCCCTCTTCCCTTCGCGCCCTTCGCGTCTTCGCGGTTCAATAAAAAAATTATTAAAGCAGTTTCGATCTTCCTTCTTCCTTCTTCCTTCTTCCTTCTTCCTTCTTCCTTCTTCCTTCTTCCTTCATCTTAATTATGAAATACGTTAATGAATTTCGCGATCCAGAAACAGCCCGATCGTTGCTGCAAGAAATCGAACAACTCGGCAGGCAATTATCTGGCAGCAAAGGCAGACCAATTAAACTAATGGAAATCTGCGGCGGACACACCCACGCCATTTTCAAATACGGAATTGAAGACTTGCTATCCGAGACGATCGAACTGATTCACGGCCCCGGCTGTCCCGTATGCGTCATGCCCCGAGGGCGCTTGGATGACGCGATCGCCCTTACCGAAATTCCCGATGTCATCCTCACAACTTTTGGCGATACAATGCGGGTTCCCGGCTCCAAAAAAAGCCTGTTGCAAGCCAAGGCTAGCGGTGCAGATATTCGCATGGTTTACTCGCCCCTAGATGCCCTGAAAATTGCCCGAGAAAACCCCGATCGAGAAGTGGTATTTCTAGCGCTGGGATTTGAAACTACGGCCCCGAGCACTGCATTAACCGTGCTGCAAGCAGCCGCAGAAAACATTAATAATTTCAGCCTATTTGCGAATCACGTTCTAGTAATTCCAGCACTTCAAGCATTGTTAGACAATCCCGATTTGCAACTAGATGGATTTGTCGGACCCGGCCATGTCAGCATGGTAATTGGATGCAATCCCTACAAATTTATTCCGTCAGAATACGGCAAGCCGATCGTCGTTTCGGGATTCGAGCCATTGGATATTTTGCAATCGATTTGGATGGTGCTCAAACAGATGGCAGAGGGGCGCTGCGAAGTCGAAAATCAGTACAGCCGCCTCGTGCAGCCCGACGGCAACGCGATCGCCCTTAACGCAATGAAAACAGTATTTGAAGTGCGCGAACAATTTGAATGGCGAGGCTTAGGCGAAATTCCAGCTTCCGGTTTAAAACTGCGATCGGAATACGCCCAATTTGATGCCGAAGTTAAATTTGTTTTACCCAATGCCAAAGTTGCCGATAGCAAAGCCTGCCAGTGCGGGCAAATTCTCAAAGGAGTAATGAAGCCTTGGCAGTGCAAAGTATTTGGTACAGCTTGCACTCCCGAAAATCCGATCGGCACCTGCATGGTATCTTCCGAAGGAGCCTGCGCAGCTTATTACAAATACGGACGTTTGTCAATCCCAAAAGTGCCAATTTCGACAAAAACAACTGTTTCAGTTGCCAACAGATAAGCTTCGTAAAGTAAAGTTCGTCAATTAAGGTTCGTAGTAGGGACTTCAGTCCTTCTTACGAGGAGTTGAGTCCTCCCTCCAAACCCTTTTTATTTCCTTTTTATTACAACCAATCGATCGGAAACAATTTGAATAACTGTCAACTAACGATTTTATCGATCGCGAGCGGGGACGCTCGCACTACTGATGCAATTCGCGAGCGGGGACGCTCGCACTAATGATCCAATTCGCTCAAAACTCAAAACTCAAAATTCAAAACTCAAAACTCAAAACTCAAAACTCCTGACCAACTGTATGACCAACTTATCCAATCCCCATCCCCTATTTCAAAAACTGGAGCAATCCCGACAGCGGCGGGGCAAAATGCGCGATCGCGCGATCGATCTTTCCCACGGCAGCGGCGGTAAGGCGATGCGGGATTTGATTGAGGATGTCTTTGTCGGTGGGTTTGACAATCCCGTGCTGGCGCAACTAGAAGACCAAGCTACCTTTAACCTAGCAGAGTTAGCTCAGTGGGGCGATCGGCTGGCCTTTACTACCGATTCCTACGTCGTCGATCCGCTGTTTTTTCCGGGTGGAGACATCGGCGCGCTTGCAGTCAATGGCACCGTCAACGATTTGGCTGTAAGCGGCGCAAAACCGCTGTACCTCACCTGCAGCCTAATTCTGGAAGAGGGATTTTCCGTAGATACCCTGCGCCAGGTAATTGCCAGCATGAAAGCAGCAGCCGATGCGGCGGGAGTTGCGATAGTGACGGGAGATACTAAAGTCGTACATCGAGGATCTGCCGACAAACTCTTTATCAACACTGCCGGAATTGGGGTGATTCGATCGGGCGTCACCTGTTGTGCAGCCTCCCTGCAACCTGGAGATGCCATCTTAATCAACGGCGAAATCGGCAATCACGGGGCAGCAATTTTAATAGCGCGAGGCGAATTAGCCCTGGAAACCGACATTACCAGCGATTGCCAGCCCCTCAACGATTTGGTAGATGCGATTCTGGCTGTCTGCCCCGAGGTGCGGGCGATGCGGGATGCCACTCGCGGCGGTTTAGCTACCGTGCTCAATGAATTTGCCCGAAGTTCCGGTGTGGGGATTCACCTGCAAGAGGAAGCGATTCCGGTGCGGGAGGAAGTCAACGGGATGTGTGAATTGCTGGGACTCGATCCGCTGTACCTGGCAAATGAGGGCAAGTTGGTTGTCGCAGTTCCGGCGTCGCAGGCGGATGCGGTTGTCACCACGATGCGAAACCATTCGGCGGGACGGGATGCTTGCCAGATTGGCACGGTTGTCGAGTCTCCAGCAGGAACCGTTGTGCTGCAAACCCGATTCGGAGCCGGCCGAATCGTGGATCTGTTGGTAGGCGAGCAGTTGCCTCGCATTTGCTGACAGTTAAGAGTTGACCCTCGATCGATCCGATCGGGGCGGGCACGGGGGCACCGCCCCTACAAATATACGCAGAGGCAGAAACCGGGTTTTTTCGACAAGCTCTGCTAAATCTACTAAAAACCCGGTTTCTTAAGGTCGATCGCCACCGCAATTCTTTGTCCAATATCGGATCTTCTGGTTTGTATCGATCGCGTGGGGGCAGGGCGAAGCATTCGGATAAAAAACACGGGTTTCCTACAGAAATTGTCGCCCGAATGCTTCTGGCATACAAATATACGCAACCGACGTTAATGGACAACATATCAACTGTCAACTCTCAACTCTGGGACGATCGCGAGCGGGGACGCTCGCACTACCAACTACCAACTGTCAACTGTCAACTGTCAACTCTCTTTCAACTCAAAACTCAAAACTCAAAACTCAAAACTCAAAACTCCCAAACAACTCTCTTGCAACTCAAAACTCAAAACTCAAAACTCAAAACTCCCAAACAACTCTCTTGAACTCAAAACTCAAAACTCCCAAACAACTCTCTTGCAACTCAAAACTCAAAACTCAAAACTCAAAACTCCCAAAAAACTATCATGCACGAACTGGGAATTACACAAAATATTGTAGCGATCGCGCTGGAACATTCTCGCGGAGCTAAAGTGCGGCGGGTTTCTTTAGAAATTGGCAAACTGTCTGCAATTATGCCGGATGCGGTGCGCTTTTGTTTTGATGTGTGCTGCCAGGGAACGGCTTTAGAAGGAGCCAGTTTAGAAATCTTGGAAATTCCCGGCATCGGGCAATGCCGTCAATGCGGCAGCGAAATTCCCCTCGATTTGCCCTTTGGAATTTGTACTTCCTGCGGCGGTACAGATTTGCGTTTGATTCAAGGGGAAGAACTAAAAATTACTGAATTGGAGACAGATGAAATATGTGTGTAACCTGCGGTTGTTCTGATGAAGCAACAGTCACTCTGACAAATCCTGCAACGGGTGCGGTGGAAGTCCTTGCTTCTTCCAATTCCGAACATACTCACACCCTTGCGGACGGTACTGTTGTCACCCATTCTCACGCGCATTCCGAGGGCGATCGCGAACATACTCATACCCATGCCAATGGTAATGTTGTGACTCTTTCTCGCGCGCATTCCGATAGCGATCGCGAACATACTCATACCCTTGCTGACGGTACTGTTGTGACTCATTCTCACGCACCTTCTAATGGCGGGGGAGTTCATAATTCTGACCGCCACCACCACGACGATCGCGATCGTTCTCATTCCTCTACTACCGCTCAAATCCACGCCCAAATTCACAGCACTACGATCGCGCTGGAACAAAATATATTAGCAAAAAACGATCGGATTGCTGCTCAAAATCGCGGCTGGTTCAAGGGAAGGAATACCCTAGCCCTCAATCTAGTCAGTTCTCCCGGCGCGGGCAAAACTACCCTTCTGGTGCGCACCATTCGAGATTTACAATCCGAACTGCCCATTCATGTAATTGAAGGCGATCAAGAAACTGCCAATGATGCGCGTCGGATTCAAGAAACCGGCTGTAAAGTAGTGCAAATTAACACGGGAACGGGTTGCCATCTCGAAGCAGAAATGGTGGAACGCGGCTTGCAGCAATTGCATCCACCGCTGGATTCGATCGTCATGATTGAAAATGTGGGAAATCTCGTTTGTCCGGCTTTATTTGACTTGGGCGAATTCGCTAAAGTTGCGATTCTTTCGGTTACGGAAGGCGAAGACAAACCGATTAAATATCCCCACATGTTTCGCGCCAGCCAGGTGATGATTTTAACCAAGATCGATCTTTTGCCCTATGTAGAATTCGATCGCGATCGCTGCATTGAATACGCTCGCCAAGTAAATCCCCACATCCAGATATTTGAACTTTCGGCAACTACTGGTGTTGGCTTAGAATGTTGGTATAATTGGCTGCGCGAGGCGCGATCGAAGTTTTCTGTCATATAAATCTTGGTTGAGTACCCCTTTTTCTCGTGGCGAAGATCGCGAAGCAATCGCCCGATCTCCGGCTCTCGATCGAGGATTCATCTAGGGAATGGCAAGCCCCGGATTTAAGAGCGTAACTAAATCCGGGTCGATCGCGCCTGTTATTGTCTAAAGCGAGCGTAGCGAGGCACTCACAGGGGCTTGGGCTAAAAAACAGGTTGTTGGTGGTCCGAAATTAGTGGTAAAGTCCTTGTATGGATAGACTGACAACTGCTGACAGCCCTGAATCTCGATCGCTAAGGTCTTAGCAATGTTAAACTGTGTCGGCTAACAACTTTTCCACCCAGTCTCACTCCGATCGCCCGCAGCCTTAGTGTCAGTAGGAGGGGCGCAAAAATACGGCATTTATCGGTGTCAGCCCCGCCGAGCGAACGCCATGCTTGCCCAGCCCTAACGCGCATCTCCAGCCTAAAACACTATCCTTAAAATTTTGTGATTAGCGTGTATTGAAAAATTTATGATATAGTTTTAGGTTTCTAGGTAACGGTCAGTAACCCTGCCCTAAAGGGACTGGGCTTGCAAGAGAAATTCAGCAAGCCGTACCGATCGGACCACCTAGCAATGGTACCTAGCAATAGGTAAACGTTATTTGAGTTACGACAGCTACCGGATGCGAAGCTAGTCCTCTGGTCCCCCTGCTCTGTCGCTGGCGATCGCACATTTCTAAGGTCACTGGAACAGTGTTGCAAGCCTAACAAGCTCTGATAACAGGTCGAAGCTAACATTGCCCCGAAAGGGAGACCGATCGCGAGCAAAGCCATTATGTGTAAAGAGTTGTGAGATTTACCAAATTGAGCAACCCCAAGGCAGTAGTGGTATCAGAAGATGACGTTCGATTAAAATCGCTTGTGTCGTTTCCCTCTCAGGTCTAAAGACGCGCTCGTTTCCCACATCCCGTGAGGTTCTATGATAGCTTTAGCAGGACTCACGCACGGACTATTTGTAAGGCGGGCATTGCCCGGTTGCCTAAACCCAGAGCCTGTAAAAATAGACGTTTTGCGCCCGTCCCATTCTGACTATATAATTGCCCGATCGACCTTTGACCGCAAAATTAAAGAGAGCGAGATGCCGATTTTAGTTTATTGTTTCTAAAATCTCAAAACTCAAATCTCCCATTAAATCACCGGGCTGCAAGCTATTTCTAACTGCCCCGCACAGATCGAGCGCTTAAACTAAAATGATGACCTCATGGAAGACCGCTTTAACACCCGCGATTCGCAGTCCAATATCAATCAACTAATAGTCTCTACTCCTTTTTTTGAGGGTTTGCCAGATCCTGTAATCGAGAGAGCAACTGTTCATATCGTTACCCGCAGCCATCCACCAAATCAGGTGATTTTGTTGGAGAATGATTGGGGGACATCGGTGTATTTTATATTGGACGGCTGGGTAAAAATTCGCACCTACAACCTAGATGGCAAAGAAGTAACGCTCAATATTTTGGGGAAAGGTGAGTTGTTCGGCGAAATGGCTGCTATCGAAGAAGCACCCCGATCGACTGATGTAATTACCCTAGCTCCCACACTGATCGGCAATATGCCGTCTCAGGATTTCGTGCAGTTAATTCACACCGAACCCCTGGCAGGAATTCGGCTGGCTCAACTCATGGCGCGCCGCCTGCGACAAGTAAATCGCCGCCTCCGCTTGCGGGAGTCCGACAGCACCTCGCGAGTAGCGGATATTCTCTTGTTTTTGGCAGAGGGACAAGGCAAAACTATGTCAACAGGAGGTACGGAAATTCCTAACCTACCGCACAGAGAACTCAGCAGTCTGAGCGGATTGGCTCGGGAAACAGTAACGCGGGTACTGAGCAAGTTGGAAAAAAAAGGCACCATTCAGCGCGATCGCGACGTTTTGTGTATTCCGGACCTGCACGCCCTGGAACGCCTGCTAGTGTAGAAATATCAGGGACTGGCAATTTTCAAGGGCGATCCCTGCGAACTGAGATTGTTAATTTGGTTTGGAGGTACAGCCGTGAGTTTTAAGAAAATTTTCGCTGCCTTAGATGATTCCGATCTGGGCCACAGCGTCTTTGACCAAACTATAGAATTAGCTCTCGCCAATCGAGCGGATGTAATGTTATTTCACTGCGTTACGGCGAGTTCGATGGGCGAGACGGCAGTGCCGATTCCGGTAGATTTGGGCATGAACGTGCAGTTAATGGAGCAAGCTTATCAAGCTCAGTATCTGGAACTGGAAAGGCAAGTACAGTACGCTCGAAAATTCCTGCAAAATTACTGCGATGCCGCAGCAAGTCGAGGAGTGCAGGTAGAGTTTGATTGCAAAATGGACGGCGATGCCGGTCAGTGTATCTGCGAAGCTTCCCAAAATTGGGGCGCAGATTTAATAGTCCTGGGGAGGCGCGGTCGCACGGGGCTCGCAGAAGCTTTCCTCGGCAGTGTCAGCAATCATGTGGTTCACCGGGCGGCTTCCTCGGTCTTAGTAATTCAAGAACTCAAAGACTAACATTAGGTCTCTCCAGACACGCTAGTTTTTGCCCGGACAGGCTCGGTGGCAACTTCTTTTTTGAAGCAGTCTAATGTTGACACTCTCCGGCAGATCGAAAAATTTATCTAAAATTTTAAATTGGATGAGTGATTTCTTGGAAAAAGATACAGACCGCAATTCGGATAGTTCACCCAGTAAAAATAGCGAACCTCAGGCTGTGGCTGTTGCAGCTTTAGAGACCGATCGCGCCGCTCCGAATTCCGAGTCCAATCCCGACAAAAAAGCTGCGAATGCGCCGTTGCGCCTGGTAGAAACAGCATTTCTGGCAAGCACCGCCAGTTTGATTTGGTTGGTAAATTATTACTTTCCTTTAGGGCCTTTGCTGCGGGTTTTTTTTCCGATCCCGATCGCGCTGGTCTACCTGCGCTGGGGCAACCGCGCTGCTTGGATGTCTGCTTTAGTTTCCGGTTTGCTGCTGTCGGTACTCATGGGTCCGACACGCAGCATTTTATACGTGATGCCTTTTGGAATTATGGGAGTTTTGCTGGGGGGACTTTGGCAGCGCCAAGCGAGTTGGTCTGTATCTGTGGGTTTGGGCGCAATCCTTGGCAGTATCGGCTTCTTTTTTCGGTTTTGGCTGCTGTCAGCTTTGGTGGGACAAGACCTCTGGGCTTACGTAACGGCCCAAGTTACAGAAATCGTAGAATGGGTGTTTGTGAAACTGGGTTTGCTGAACGTGCCGAGTTTGACAGCAATTGGGGCGATCGCTGCCGGTCTGATTTTGCTCAACAATATTATCTATTTATTTGTAGTTCATTTAGTAGCTTTGCTGCTGCTCGATCGTCTGGGAAACCCGATCCCGCGCCCGCCACACTGGGTGCAAGTTTTAATTGATTTTGACACTCCACCGCCGTAGAACGGCGGGGATTCTCAAGAGATTTTCACTCTTAATGGCTGTGCCAAACAGCCTCTAGACACTTCGCCTAAAACATCGTGCTTACTTTTTCTCAAAATATTTGCCGCCCCGTTACAGTCAGCATTCACTAGAAAACAGTTCTTTCTGAAAGTCGTTAGACATCGGAATCCTAAATCTTCCGTCTTTGATTTTCACCCTTGGCAGAATTAGGACGAAATAGCCGTCTTTCGGAAGATAGTGAGGGAGCTTAACCTTTTGGTGGTAACTACCCTCTTTTGCGGTACTTATCAAGCCGTCAAAGCTCCGAAAAGTTCGATCTACTACCTTAAGAGTCTGTTGGGCTATATCGGTATTCAACCACTGATAGTTCTCGTTTTCCTTGCAATAGTGATAGTTAGATTCGTAGCGAAGATGTTTCCCAGATTGAAAATAATACTGTCTGACAAATAATACTGTCTGACCGTGTAAAGCCCCACGTTATAGAGGTTTTTACTCAGTCGGCAGAGTTCTTGCAAGGTGTTAAACTCCCGCGCTTCGAGTCCGCGTATCTGGTTTTTTTGAGTCAGGTAGATCGCACTTTCGCTAGAACTATAGTTAGTCTAGCGAAAAGCATCCAAAATGTAAAGCCGTCCTAAAAGGACGGGGTGAAGAGACCCAAAATTTTCGATGATTAAAATTTACACGCAAATCGAACAAGGGCAAAAGTGGCTGGAAAACTATCGAAAAAAGCAACCGATATTTGCCTGCGTATTAGGATTTACGGCTACTGGCTTAATTCCGGGCATTTCTGCTGCAGGTGCAACACCGCGCGACCGACAATTTACTTGTTTGGCAGATGCGGAATTTTTGCACGACGGCCCGAAGCATCAGCCCCGATATCCTTTGCCGCCCCTAGCAGCCGGTGCATCTCCGACCCTGATATCCCGCGCCGTCATCGAAGCTTTCAATATTCCTCTTTACCTATTTAACGCAGGTTTGCCGATCGCGCCTTCCGTACCCGCGATCGATTTGGGCGGTACTCCGGCAAATTGCCTGACTTCTGGAAATGCCCTACAACTCGAAACCATCAAACATTTACTAGAACAAGGCTTAATTTGGGGAGATAAATTAGCTGCTAAAACAAATGGCAGCTATTTAATTTTAGGGGAATGCGTAGTTGGCGGCACCACTACTGCTTTAGCTCTGTTAATGGGCTTGGGTATCAAAGCAGCAGGCAAAGTTAACAGTTCTCACCCTCAGTGCAATCACGCTCAAAAATTAGCAGCAGTAACAGCAGGACTTTCCCGCGCCAACTGGGGATTTGCGGGACGGAAACAGACTCCTCTGGAACTGGTTGCTGCGGTGGGCGATCCGATGCAAATAGCTGCGGCGGGAATGGCGCTGGCTGCCAGTCGCAGTTGCGGGGTGATGCTCGCCGGGGGCACGCAGATGCTAGCAGTTTATGCCCTGATGGAAGCCATAGCGCGCGAATACGATTTTTTGTGGCGTCCGGAACGAGTCACGGTAGGGACTACGTGCTGGGTAGCTGAAGACCCTACAGGAGACACTATAGGACTCGCTAACGAGGTCGGAGGCGTACCTTTACTGGTGGCAGGTTTAACTTTTGCTGCTTCTAGCTACGAGCAACTTCGAGCTTACGATCGCGGGTATGTTAAGGAAGGTGTCGGGGCGGGAGGTTGTGCCATCGCTGCTAACTCGATCGCAAATTGGCACTCGAATCGACTCCTCCAAGCTGTGGAAGCTTTAGCCCGGAGGTGTGAAATTAACTGAATTTTTTTGGGAAACTAAGATCGATTTGAACTCTAACAACGAGTGAGATGTACAGCAAAATGGCTAATTTCAAGAGGATATTCTTTTTGCCAGCAACTGTTCTTCTAAAGCTGCAATTCGATTGTAAGCAGCTGTGAGCTGTGCTGTTAACCGCTGGATTTGAATATCTGCTGTCAGTTCTTTTTCAAAACTTTGAGAATTGTTGTCGAAGTAGCCGTCATCTAAAAGAATGTCTTTGTGTTCCCATGTAGCCTCAAAACCGCTGTAAGTTCGATCGGACAAAGTTCTGTTTGCAACACTCCTTGGCGGCAGGTCATGTTTTTGCTGTGCTAGCTTACTCGGGGCTGCTGACTCGAATAGCTTTTCGTTGATGTCTTCCACGAGTTTGTAGAGAGCATTGACTTGTTCGGTCAATGCTGCGACTTGTTGTTGGAGCGCTTCCATAGAAAAAATCCTTTCTATTCTTACTTGTATGTGAGGACTGACTCCGAAACCCGGTTTTTTACGACAATTCTTGGTTGTAGCCCCTGGCTCTGGTTAAAAATTCGGTTTTTAGGCGTCGGAGCGATCGAGTCCCGTATATTTTATCTTAGGCAAATGATGGCAAAACTGCTATTTATCACTAAATTATTTAATTTTTGAGTTTAGTGTTTGAGATTACTGTTTGACTGTCAATACGATGGTGTATTTGAGAGCTCTGCTTGAAAAAAATTGCTTGGCATTCGCTAGCAAGCTGCCACTGTTGAAGGCTTGCGCGATCGGTCTATTTGTAGGGCGGTACTGGCGCGCTCGCTCTCTGGAAAAGCCATGAATTCGCTGGCAAACTATTTTGCTTGCAAAAATATTGTATGTGTGCCTTCCATTCAGGGAAAAACCAAGTCTCAAACAGGTATCGCAACGAGTACCTAACACGTATCTAGTGTAAAAAAAGAGTAATAATAGCAATAATCCTCAGAGAAAGTTAGGTATTTGAATGTAGTTTTTATGAGATTAATTTGGTTTTTTTGTGTTGCTTTGACAGTATTGCTATGGTGTGGCAGTGCGATGGCCGGGGTTTTGAGCGATCGCATTGCCAATTTTCCGAATTGGGAAAGCAAGCCTCCTGTAACTGCTGCTAAGGGAGATTTGGCGTATCCAGAGTGGATGGGTGGCAATTGGAATGCTGCGAGTACGTTGGTAGATTTAGCTGCTCCTTTAGCCCCCAAGATTGTAACGCCAGGGTTTGAAAGCAACCGCCGTTATTTGCAGCAGCCGGTTTTGTTTCAAGTGCGATTTCAACCGGAAAAAAATCTGGGCTTAATTGCTCGCGATCGCTTTAAAACCGAGCGAAAAATTGTAGCCGATCGCGCTTTTAACGGCTTGAATATTGCCAAGGCTTATTTGGGTGATGGTGGCGTACTTTCGGTAAAAGTCGATCCGCAGAATCCCAACCGCCAAATTACTTTTTTGAAAGGAGAACGACAGCTAATTTCAATTGTCACCAGTCGGGGAAGCGAGAGGCCGCATCCTGATGAATTCGCGGCAACTGAAATTTCCCAACAAATATTTCGGGGAGAGACAGATATTTATTTAAACGAGGTGGAAACAACTACGGCTTATCGATTGCTTGAGGGCGGGGAAAATGGCTTTTCTGCGAGTAACAAGATTGAAGCAGATCAAATGACAGCGATTTATTTGTCGCCACAAGATCCGAATTATTTTGCTGCTGGCGGGCATCCTGTGGCTTTGTACCGCTATCGGCTGGAGTTGTTGCCGATAGAATAACCTAAGAAGAACAAAACTTCTGGAGATAGTTATAGAGTTCGCGAAATAAAGGACATTTTTTTTGAACTTCATTCGGATCGATCGCCATCAATAGCAAAGGAGTATGCAATCCTTTAGAAAAGCGCGTTCGATCGATATTGCTCTGATTTTCGACAATTGTTGACTCAATTAATGCTGTTGATAACTTTGCTTTACAGCAATCTTTTTCAGCATCATACTCGCTAAATGATTCTGGACTGTCAAACGGCACATTTTTTTCTGTACTCAACCACCAACGCATTCGATCGTGCCTGCTTCTAAAATCTGAATGTTTAGCGATTGAATTATTCCAATCGGCAATAATCCAAGATTCGATTTCCGGCGCTGCAAACCCAACAAATTTTTCGATACTGGCAGATTCTGGTATTTTGGATAACTCTTCTAATATTTTTGATTTTTGTTTGTGAGAATCGCGACAATCCAAATCGTCAAAAACTAAAATCAATTTGCATTGATTTGGTTCTGCTTTTAAGGCGATCGGCAATTCTTGCTCGATCTGCTCGATTAAGCTGTTACCTGTTTTTCCATAACCACCTGATTTATTAGGTTTAGGGCCAGGTTTTTGACGGATAGGTGTTTTTCGTTCAAATCTACAGCCAGGAAAAGTTTTTTCTAAAAAAGGCAATAAGCCTCTAACCTCAGCTTCACCGCCTCCAGAGAAAACCCACACTACCACGGCCATCCTCCCACAGTTGGATCGCCAACACGGTATAAGTCACCTAATTGCCATCCCTCTTCAAGTTTGGGTTCTAGCAGTTCTTTGGAAAGAGATTTGACCGAGAAATGCGTTCTGTTTTCGGAATAAAAACACAGAACATTCTCTAGGCGATCGGTAAAGCTATCTAAAAGATCGGGACTGTGTGTAGTAATAATTATCTGAGTTTTTGTGGCAGCTTGCTTAATCCACTCAGCTAAAATTGGCATCCACGATACGTGCAATCCTAATTCAGGTTCATCGATGACTATCAAAGAAGGAAGCTGTCGGGAATGTAAGATAGTTGCCCAACAAAGCATCCTCACAGTTCCATCTGACATTTCGTCAAGGTAGAAAGGTTCTTTGATACCATCAAAATACCATTCTACAGTGAGAGATAGGCGACCCGAACGTACAGGTTTAATGCGGCGAGTTTTTGGTAATATCGACTTCATCGCCTCGTTAATACTATCTTCAAAGTCGATATTTTGGCATAAATTATCTAAAACTAACGGCAGATTATCTCCCGAGGCAGATAGGTAAAGATCGCTGCCACCTATTTTAGGTTCTACAGTTCTAATTAAATTTAAGTTCATATTATTGGCATTATAAAATTGCCATTTGGAAATAAATTCAATTAGTTCCCGTCTGATTTTGTAAACGGGTGTAATTTCTGGGGGGAACTGGCTATTTTCAAGCAGCGCCGGAATCGTCAATAAACCCAAGGAATTTGTAGGAATATTATCTAAGCTTTCAAAATGAGTTGGCTCTTGACCGGGAGAATTGTAAACTGATAAAAGTCCTTGCCCTAATTCTCGATCGTGCAATTTATAATAATAAAAAGGTGGTTTGCTGGCGAGGTAAAACAAATCTTCTCCGCCATATAGATATTCTTGAGAAATACTCGCCCTCGCTTTTTGTTTGTCAGCATAAAGTATGAGATCGAGAATTGCGCTGTCTTTTTGAAGATTACCAGTTTGATTGATTTGCGAAAAACAGCAGGCAATATTGACTTTGGCTGGACTTTCAACATTGATATCTAGGATGCGATCGCCACCTATTTTAGCAACAGCATCCTCAAAGCTACTCACACCTCGACTTTCATCGGGAACAGCGGTCAAGCAATCTTTTAAAAATTTCAAACAACTGATGAAATTGCTTTTACCCGAACCGTTCGAGCCGATAAATACATTCAGTTTGTCTAAATTTACTGGGGGTTCTAAGTGCAGATTTTTATAATTTTTTGCGTTCAGAAATCGAAGAATTGGTTGATTCATGCGATCGCTCCGGTTATCTAGCATAATTCGGGAAGCACAAACTAATTTATTGTGAAGTGATGATTTGAGACATCTCTGCTAATTGTCCTTATCCTCACCAATTTTGTCGCGATTCAAAAATACTTCCAACAACTCGAAAAATCGATCTAAGGCATCCCTTTCATCAGCAGAAAAGAAGAGAATGATACTATGCCATCCGTGAGTTGAAGTAATCTTATATCTTTCTTGTATCCATTCTTGAAATCCCTCAAGTTGTTGTTGTTGCTCTGTATCGGGCAATCCAAGTTCTGCTCTAGCCATCTCATATCCATCTAGAAAAGCACGCAGGCGGGTAATTGAAGGCTTGCCCAAATACATCCCCGGTCTTTGTTTAATTCTTTGCAGCAAATCAAAGAAGAATTCATATTTAACATCTAGTTTATTAACATTCGCTTCGGCTACCATAAAAAGAATCTCCTATTAAAAGTCTTCTTCTGTTACTATAAACTGTAAGCCATTAAATATTTTACCGTAAAATATCAGGTTTGTCATCCATTGCTCTCTAGTAAGCCCGTCCGGGTGATGGTTGTCAAAAATAGTTTCTCTACCGTTGATAACGATCGCGATTCCTTCGTGGCGGCCATTTTCTGAAATAGCTTCTCCCGGTACACTATCATCATAAATGCCACTGTTACGACCTCTTCCGTATCCTGTGAACAGTTTTATACGCTTTCCACGAACTCCTTGACTTATCAGATACTCTTGGATTTCTTGGGCGCACTCAACACATTTGAAATTTTCATATCGCTCGACAATAGCTTTAATTTGCTGTATTTGCTCGGTACTAATTTCGCTCATATCCCCCGTCCCCACTGCCAACGGCATAAAAATTTAGGGCAGGCAAAATGCCTGCCCTACAAAAGTGAAAAAGAAGTTTTTCACCTTCTAATATCATGTCCCGTCGATCGCCAGTTATAACAACTGTTTGTAGTGAGGAATTTAGTGCTCAAAAAGAGCGGAATAAAGTCCTCACTACGAACCTTCACCTTCTAACTTGCAACTTTCAAATTGTCCGTTACTGCACAAACTTTTTGAATGCCAGCGTCACGTTATGCCCGCCAAATCCAAAAGAATTAGACAAAGCTACGTCAACTTTTAGATCGCGGCTGGTATGGGGAACGTAATCTAAATCGCACTCCGAATCGGGATTTTCTAGGTTGATTGTCGGGGGAACTTTATCGTTCGCGATCGCCATTACTGTTGCCACCGCTTCAATCCCTCCTGAACCTCCCAAAAGATGGCCGGTCATCGACTTGGTAGAACTAACTGCTATTTTGTAAGCGTTTTCTCCCAAAACTCTTTTAATCGCCTTCGTTTCCGTAGAATCGTTGGGCAGAGTGCTCGTACCGTGGGCGTTGATGTAACTCACCAAATCCGGCGTTAAGCCCGCATCCTTCAGCGCTAAAGCTATAGCCCGCGATGCGCCTTCGCCCCCCGGAACTGGGGAAGTCATGTGATAGGCATCGCAAGTCAAACCGTAGCCGACAATTTCCGCATAAATCCGGGCGTTGCGGGCGATCGCGTGTTCCATTTCTTCTAGAATCAGAATGCCCGCACCTTCGCCAACTACAAAACCATCGCGATCGCGATCGAACGGACGGCAAGCATGAGTCGGATCGCCGTTGCGCGTCGAAAGCGCCTTCGCCGCAGCAAAACCCGCCACGCACAAAGGAGTTACCGCCGCTTCCGTACCGCCGCAAATCATTGCCTGCGCGTAACCCGACTGCACCAAGCGAAACGCATCGCCCACCGCATTCGACCCCGCAGCACAAGCCGTTACCGTGCAAGAGTTCGGTCCCTTAGCGCCCGTTTGAATCGCCGTCAGGCCCGCCGCCATATTCGCAATCATCATGGGAATCATGAACGGACTGCACCGCGAAGGCCCGCGATTCAGGTAGATCTCTTGCTGGTCTTCCAAAACCTTCAGCCCGCCAATGCCAGTGCCGATAATGACACCCACTTGTTCTGCGTTCAGGTCGTTAATCTCAAACTTGGCATCAGCCAGGGCTTGTTTGCTAGCCGATACCGCAAACTGCGCGAAGCGGTCCATCCGCTTGGCTTCCTTGCGTTCCAAATACTCGTGAGGGTCGTAGCCCTTTACCTCTCCAGCTATGCGACAGTCGTGCCGCGACGCATCGAACAACGAGATCGGGCCGATGCCATTCTTCCCGGCCATCAGCCCTTCCCAATACTCGGACAAAGTATTGCCGATCGGTGTAATCGCGCCGAGACCCGTGATAACAACGCGCTTACGCTCTAAATTTGCCATGATTTCGATTTCAAGAAATTAAACACCCAGAACGCAGAACAAAAGAGAAATAAAAATTCCTCTAACATCCCTCTTTTTAGGTATAAAAGAGGGGAGTCAAGGTAAGTATTTTATGCTTTTGGTGCTGCTAGTTTGCTGCTGATGAAATCAACAGCCGCTTGAACAGTAGCAATTCCTTCTGCCGCTTCGTCTGGAATTTCAATATCAAACTCTTCTTCCAGCGCCATGACCAACTCTACGGTATCTAAGGAATCTGCTCCTAAATCGTTGGCAAAGTTGGCTTCGGGCTTGACTTCGCTCGCATCAACTTCTAGTTGGTCGGCTACTATTTTCTTGACTCTGGCAAAAATTTCGTCTTGGCTCATAGAATTCTCCGGTGTGGAAACCCAAATTTTACTCTGAGAGGGAACTTGACAGGCAATTTCTTTCCCCCAGAGTTCCTGGGTAATAATTTGTTTTACACATCCTGCAGGTACTGCTACCTGAGTCTTGCCAGCGATCGACCTGTTGTCGGGGCTGCAGGGCCGTAACTTTGAGAGACGGATTGCTGGCAGGTGCTGTATTGGTTGTTAGTCGCGTATCTAATCTTATCCGAAAGGGGGATCTTGCGCAGACAGGCTTGCCACTTTTCTAAGCGACACTTTGCAGGAGTGTTTGGGGCCACTGACAGCGTTGCAAAGCTAAAAAAAAATATGTCGGTTCCCCGAAACTCCGAAAGTCCTGTTTACTCTGGTATGGAAGCCCGATCGCGCGGCCGATCGAAACTATTTCTCGATCGGGTTTCTTTCTGCCTTGTATCCTTTGTCTCTTCAGAAACACTACCATGCCATCTCAGACACTCAAGTACGCTTATTACCCCGGTTGCGTCGCCCAGGGCGCGGCACGGGAACTTTACATTTCTACGGCGGCTTTGGCTCAGGCTTTGGGTATCGAACTTGTGGAACTCAAAAAGGCTGCCTGCTGCGGTTCCGGTACTTTCAAGGAGGATTCGCAGTTGCTGGAAGATACTGTTAATGCCCGGAATATTGCTTTGGCTGAGGAACTGAACTTGCCTTTGCTGACGCATTGCAGCACTTGTCAGGGTGTAATCGGTCGCGCGGACGATCGACTCAAACACGCTCAGGCCAACGATCCGGGCTATGTAGAACAGGTTAACGGTTTGCTGGAGGCACAAGGCTGTTCTCCCTACCAAGGTTCTACCGAAGTCAAACATATATTGTGGGCGATCGTTGCTGATTACGGTTTGGCCGAAGTTCAACAGCGAGTTACTCGCCAGTTATCGGGTTTGAAGTGCGCGGCTTTTTACGGCTGTTACCTGCTGCGGGGTCAAACCAACCTCGGTTACGATGACCCGCACCAACCGGAATCGATGGAAAATGTATTTCGGGCGGTTGGGGCAACTCCGGTTTATTATCGGGGACGGACGCAGTGCTGCGGTTGGCCGATTTCGAGTTACGCGACTAACCAATCTTTTCAAATGGCGGGCAAACACATTCAAGATGCTATTGACAGCGGAGCTGATTGTATGGTAACGCCTTGCCCGCTGTGCCATTTAAATTTGGATTCGCGACAGCCGGAAGTGGAGGGAGTCATCGGGAAAAAGTTGGGTTTGCCGGTGCTGCATTTTCCGCAGTTAGTGGCTTTGGCTTTGGGCGTCGAACCGAAAAAATTGGGGTTGGACAGACATATTGTTTCGACTAAACCCGTGTTGGAAAAATTGGGATTTTAATAGGTCCCAGAGTGTTCGATCGACCGCAGGTGGGGAGGGTGAAGCATTTGGACATAAAATCTGCAAATTTTGGCATAAATTGTCGCCCAAATGCTTCACCCCTACATCAGATTGCAAAGCTTGAGATTCTTTTTACCAGATGTTTATTTCAGTCGATTTAATACGCGCAGAACGTTGTAGAGTTCATTCCGCTGGCGGTTCAACGAAAAATCTTCAGAAAAACTGTATTGTGATTTATCCAATTTCACAAACATCGAATAAGCGCCATTACTGACTAAACCAAATGTTGCATTTTGCGGCTGGGGATTGGCGGACATATAAGCAAGTGCTTGGGGTAAGGCAACCTCTATGTTAAATGAGGTGCGTTTGGCTTCCACTAAAATAATCCACAGATGTTCTTGGACGATGAGGCTATCGATGCGCCCTTGGTAAACTTTGTTATCTCGATCTTCTATTTCCAGCCGAACAGATGTTTCAGAACGCAAATGAAAGGGCGGATCGTAGAATCCCGCGAGTTCCAGCAATGGAGCAATGACAATGAAATTGACGGCATTTTCTAGTAAATGTCCGTATTGGCGGTGGTAAAGATAGCGCTGTTTAATCAGATCTAATCTTTGTTGTTCTGTTGCAGTTAATTCAGGCAAGTCGATCGACCATTCAGTAAAAAATGATGGCTCGTCATTCCGAGACAATCCGAATCGAGTTTCTGCTTCAGCTAAGCTATCGATATAATCCGTAATTGCTAATACTTGAACCATACATATATTTAAGCCTAAAGATTAACTTCTTTACTAGCTATTTTAATGTTATCCTAAATCCGTCAATTCCCTATTCCCTATTCCCTGTTCCCTGTTCCCTCCCCCCCCTAAAAGACTTATTCAGCAAGCCCTACATATAAGATCCCCGCAAATTTGTCAACCTCTGCATTCAGCGGGCTCCCACTGCGAACAACTGTGAAGTTTTGCCGCTTTTTTGCAAAGTGCTTGCAGGCACTGCGGTAGACTAAACCTTTAATTCTCTGTGCAGGCATCAGCGGTGTCACGTCGCCGTCAAATCTGTTAACTCGCAGAGGCAGCAAATTTTTGATGACTCGTTTGGAGCCTTTGTTCAATGTCTCATTCAGTCAAAATTTACGATACCTGCATCGGATGCACTCAGTGCGTCCGCGCTTGTCCGACTGACGTTTTAGAGATGGTGCCCTGGGACGGCTGCAAAGCTCAACAGATTGCCTCATCTCCTCGCACAGAAGACTGTGTAGGCTGCAAGCGGTGCGAAACTGCGTGCCCGACAGACTTTCTGAGCATCCGGGTTTACCTGGGAGCCGAAACTACTCGCAGTATGGGTCTAGCTTACTAACAAGCGATTCCTTGCGCTTGTCCGGTGGCGGACGCGGGAGAGGGGGTAATTAATTTGCTCCCTCTCTTTTTGTCGCGGAATCTGCATTTGGCGGCCGGAAGAAGGTAAAAATAATAAAACCTGGGTTTTATGACGCGATCGCTAAGCAGGAGTAGTACCTAAAATGTGCGGAATTGTTGGCTATATCGGCACGCAAGCGGCTAGCGAGATTTTGCTAGCAGGATTGGAAAAATTGGAATATCGGGGTTACGATTCAGCAGGCCTGGCTACAATCTGGGAAGGCGAAATTACTTGCATCCGGGCAAAGGGAAAATTGCACAACCTCCGAGAAAAATTAGATGGGATGGAAACTCCGGCCCCCATCGGCATCGGCCACACTCGCTGGGCGACTCACGGCAAACCTGAAGAATATAACGCTCACCCCCATCTGGATAATAGCGGGCGCATTGCAGTAGTTCAAAATGGTATTGTCGAAAATTATCGCGAGTTGCGGGAAGAATTGAAAGCGAAGGGACACAAGTTTGTTTCGGATACTGATACTGAAGTTATCCCTCATTTACTCGCTGAGTTATTGGAAGAAGAGCGAAGGAAGAAGGAAGAAGGAAGAAGGAAGAAGGAAGAAGGAAGAAGGAAGAAGGAAGAGGGAATAATAGATGCGTCTGTTTGGGAAGAAGCAAGCAAGAAGAGGGAAGAAGGAATTGCTGATGAGTCGTTTTTGGAGGTAGTTTTAAAGGCGGTAAATCGATTGGAAGGGGCTTTTGCGATCGCGGTTATTTGTGCGGATTTTCCCGATGAATTAATTGTCGCCAGACAGCAAGCTCCTTTGGCGATCGGTTTCGGTGCGGGAGAATTTTTCTGCGCTTCCGATACGCCTGCTTTAGTATCTCATACTCGCGCTGTTTTATCTTTGGAAAATGGCGAATTGGCAAGACTCACGCCGCTGGGAGTTGAAGTTTACAGCTTTGCGGGAGACAGGCTGAAAAAAAGCCCGCGCCTGTTGGGTTGGAGTCCGGTGGCTGTGGAAAAACAGGGCTTCAAACATTTCATGCACAAGGAAATTTACGAACAGCCGGCTGTGGTTCGCGCTTGTTTGGAGTCGTATTTAGACAGCAATTGGCATCCTGAAAGTGCGGGTTCTCCTGTCAATTTAAACCTGCCAAAGGAACTTTTGGCAGATGTCGAACAAATTTCAATTTTAGCCTGCGGAACGAGCTGGCACGCTTCGCTAATTGGCAAATATTTGCTGGAACAATTGGCTAATATTCCGACTGCGGTGCAGTATGCTTCAGAATACCGCTACGCGCCGGCACCGCTGACGGCTAATACTTTAATAATTGGCGTTACTCAGTCGGGAGAAACTGCGGATACGCTGGCTGCTTTGGGGATGGAACAACAGCGGCGCGCGGGTTTGACGGATAAGTTTCGACCTAGAATGTTGGGCATTACTAACAGGACTGAAAGTTCGATCGCCCATACAATCCCTCACATTATTCACACTCACGCGGGTATCGAAGTTGGAGTTGCGGCTACTAAAACTTTTGTCACTCAGTTGATGGCTTTCTATTTCTTGGCACTAGAATTAGCACACCAGCGGCAAACTATCAAGGGCGATCGGCTGGCGGAAATTATTGCTGGTTTGCGCGAGTTGCCGGCAGAAATTGAGAAGTTTTTGGAGATTCAAGAACAGTATGTAGAGGAACTGTCCCACCAGTTTATAGAAACTCAAGATTTTATCTTTGTGGGACGGGGAATTAACTTTCCCATTGCCTTAGAAGGGGCTTTGAAACTGAAGGAAATCAGTTACATTCACGCCGAAGGATATCCTGCCGGAGAGATGAAACACGGTCCGATCGCCCTGTTGGATGCTAAAGTTCCTGTAGTGGCGATCGCGATGCCGGGAAGCGTTTACGAAAAAGTGATTTCTAACGCTCAAGAAGCCAAGGCCCGCGACGCTCATTTAATTGGCGTGATGCCGAAAGATGCAGCGGCGGAAGCGGAGATTTTCGATCGCGTGTTGCCGGTGCCTTTAGTAGATGAATTATTGTCGCCAATTGTAACAGTAATTCCGCTGCAATTGCTTGCTTATCACATTGCGGCGCGCCGGGGATTGGATGTCGATCAGCCCCGCAATTTGGCGAAGTCGGTGACGGTGGAATAATAGATACAGCATTTTTCAGGTATGCGAGGTAAAGAGAAACCCGGTTTCTTAAAGAAACCGGGTTTCTGGTGGAAACCGGGTTTCTGGTGTGTACTTCATAAACTTGCAATCGGCTGTATCTGGTAAAAAGGAAATTAGGCAGATCGCGTTCGATCGACTTTCCTGTGGGTTCGGGTAAAGCATTTGGATTTAAAATCTGCAAGTTTCAACATAAATTATCGCCCAAATAGTACGCCCCTACATCACCTGTACATCGATCGCAAAGCAGGAGATTCTTGTTACCAGATGTTTAATATTAAGTTCGGGAAAGTTACCCGCCTTTATAATCTGTAGGGTGCGTCGCTGCAAAGATTTCGGCTGCAAACAAAGATTGTCACGGCGACGCACCATACCATCGTAACGGGGGTGAGTAACCCGGATTTAGTATAATATCATGTCCGATCGATTACCAGTAATAAAAACTGTTTGTAGTGAGGACTTTCGCACTCAACAAAGAAGGACTGAAGTCCTTACTACAAACCTTACCGATCGTATCGAGTTCGATCGATCTTAGAAACTCTGACACTTAATCTTTTTCCAGCCAAGCCCGCATTTTACCAGGATTTAGCAAACCCCAAGGATCGACCAATTCTTTAAACTGCAACTGTTCCAAATTAATGCTTTTCATCCCTCCATCTTCCAGTATATAAGTGTGGGGATTAGCAATTAGCGCGCCTCTCTCTTCGTGGTAGCGAATAATATCATTAAGTCGCGCTTCTGTAGTGTATCTCACTAATTGCAAAGCTGCCGCGATCGCCCGCCCGTTCATCCGCAAAAATTCCAAATGTACCATCACTTCATCCCCGTAATAATTGTACAGTTCCTCAACTAATTTCAAACCTCGATCTGGGGGATAAATTGTCTGCAAATAAGTCAGCGACGGATCGGCGCTGCGGGCGTGCAGAGTTGTATGATTCCAAGTATATTCAGCAATTGCCGCGCCTTTGCTCGCTTCTTGCGCGCTTTTTTGATAGCAAATTGTTCCTTGATATTCGCGTACCAAATCTTGCAGCGGTGCCAAACAAGATTCTGCTACCATTAACAAAGCGCAGTGCTTCCCTTCAGGAATTGCATCGCGGAAAGCAGCAAAATAAGTAGGAATCGGCCAAGCACAAACACAAATTAATTTTTTGATAATTCCGTCAGCATCGCCCAAAGCTTGACCGAACTTTGCCGATGTCATAAAATCGTCAAAAGCAACGATAATTTCCGCCCAAGGATATGCAGGAGCGAGGGGAATTTCTAACTCAGTAATAATGCCGTTTGTGCCGTAAGCGTGATTGACTTTTTGCACTGCATCGCCCCGCAATTCGATCGCGCGCGGTTCTGCTTCCATTGTTACTACTCTAACAGCATGAAGGTTGCCCCGATCGCGCAATTGTCCGTAATTTATCGAACCAATTCCCCCGCTACCGCCGCCGATAAATCCGCCAATTGTAGCGGTGCGGTAAGTTGAGGGAACCATCCGCAATTCCCAACCGGTTTCTCGGGCTTGTTTGTCAAAAGCGGACATTTTTACCCCCGGTTCCACGCAAGCCAAACCGGGTTTTATCCAGCGAATTTGGTTCATTTTAGTTGTGTCTAAAATGACACCGCCGTTGAGGGGAATGCACTGTCCGTAATTGCCCGTTCCCGCCCCCCTAACTGTCAGGGGAATTTTTTGTTTGACGCAGGCTGCTGCGACGCGCAAAACATCGGCTTCGCTGGCGGGACGGACGACTAAATCTCCTGTTTTATTACTTAAGATAGGTTGCAAAACTGGGCTGAAGTGGTAATAGTCTTGAGATAGCTTGGCAACTTGCGCGCGATCGCGAATTATTTCGATTCCTGACAGTTCGGAACTAAAGGCATCCCAGTCAATATTTTGAATCGCTGTTGCAGTCATTTTATTTCCTCAATGCTGGGAGTATTATACATTTTTTACAGTGTTTATGGGTTGGGTTTCACTTCGTTCAACCCAACCTACATTTAATTAATAAATCCTCCAAATACTGTCATGCCGTAGTATTTCCAAGGAACAGCAACTGTATCGAATCCTGCTTGTGCCAGCATTTCCAAATGTGCTGCCAGCGTCGCTAGCCGATCGGGATTAGAATAGCCGCAAGCAACGCTGGTTCCCACCCTTGCCCGAATTTCTGCTAAAGTTTCCCCTTGACTTCGCGCCCAATCTTCTCGCGCTGCTTGATAAATATCCTTCATTGCTGCTGATTCTGCTAGCATCGGATCGGCATTCCAAAAACAGCCGCCCGCATTTAAACTGGTGCGAATGCGCTGAAATAATTTCAACTTCATTTCGTCTTCGAGATGGTGAATTGCGAGGGAAGAAATGACAGCATCAAATTTATCGATCGAGCCTAAAAAATTTGGATCGATCGCCCATTCTCCGAAATCCATTTCTATCCCAGTCCACTTAGCAGCGTATCCGGCAGACTCTATTTTGGCGCGGGCAAAATCCAGCATTCGCGGCGAGTAATCGACGGCAACTATTGTTGCCGATGGGTAGCGTTGGAGAATTTTTAAAGTGAGTTCTCCCGTGCCGCAGCCGAGTTCTAAAATGCGGTTGTTGGCGCTAGCAATGCAGCTTGTTAATACATCCAGCATTTCGTCGTATTTCGGTAAAAGTTGCCGGATGCCAGTGTCAAAATCGGCAGTGTTGGCGAAAACTTCTCCGGGTAAAATTTCGGTGCGTTCGGGTGAGGCAGTAGAGTTAGAATTCACGATCGCCAATTAGAAACTACAGTTGTTATTTTAATCGATTCCCTGTCACAAAACTGCGCGATCTAGTTACGTAGGTTGGGTTGAAGAATGAAACCCAACGTAAATTGGGTTGAAAAATGAACCCGATATTTCATTGGGTATAACTTAAATTGGGTTGAAGAATGAACCCTCAATTTTATTGAACCCAAAGTTGGGCGGAGCGAATAGCGGAGGACTCGCTTCGCTCAGCCCAACCTACAAATCGTCTAATTCGCGGTAATCAGGTAATGTTGTATCGATTTCTTTGCCTTGTCGCAAAACTGCGCGATCGAACTGATTTCTCGATAACAATTCGCTGAAATTCCGCGCTTTAAACAAAATCAAATTCGCAGGCAAACCAACTCCAATCCTTCCCAAATTTGCCAATCCCATCAAATCGGCAGGCGTTTTCGTTACCGCTTGTGGCCAATCACCGTAAGGCATATCTAAATGAGCGGTGCGCACAGCCATATTGAACACTTCCAAAACATCATGATCGCCAAATCCGTAAAACGGATCGCGGCAGTTGTCACTCGCTACAGCAGCGGGAATTCCTGCTGCTTTAATTTCTTGCAGCAGCGTCACGCCCCGCCAGCGCGGCGTCCGCTGAGATTGCCTGTCTTGCAGGTAAAGATTGCACATCGGCAAGCTGACAATGCCAATGTTTGCTTGCTTGACTAAATTCAGAGTTTCTGTTACTAAATCCGGCGGCTGTACGGCTAAACTGCAACAGTGCCCGCACACTATTTGACCGGAAAATTGATGTCGCAGCGCGGTTTTTGCTACTTCTCGCAATGTAATTGAATCGGGGTCGCCGTTTTCGTCGGTGTGGAAGTCGAGGTTTAAGTTTCGCTCTTTCGCTAAAGAGAATACTCGATCTAATTGTTTTTCTAAGTCGGGATTCATGTAGGCAACCCCGCCGAGAATGCCGTTAATTTCCGCAATTTTATCTGCTAATTTTTCCCCGGCTTTGGTGAAGAAATAGTCAAGGGAAACCAGGGAAACTGCTTGCAAAATCAGCCGATCGCCCCATTGAGATCGCAGCGTTTGAAACACTTCCAAACTCGTCATGCCTCTTTCGCCCTCGGCGTCGATATGCGTGCGGATTGCCTGAGTACCGCGGGCGTAGCTGCATTTGAGGCCGAATTCCATCCGCCGGCAAACATCCTCTGCATTCCAATATTTTTCAGCGTCGGCGCGCGCTGCCGAGATGGCGCTGGCAAAAGTACCGTCGGGATTGGGCGTGCGGTTCCAAATATGCCCTTTATCCAAATGCGCGTGCAAGTCAATAAAACACGGCCAAACTAAGCCTCCCCGCAAATCGACAACTGGAATATCTGCCAACTGCGGGGAATCCTCCGTACCGGCTGGGATAATCCGGGCAATTTTACCCGCCGCTATTTCCAAATCTGCTACGCACAAACCCTCGCGTGCCTGTACGGGGGTTGCTGGAGGCGGGGCGATCGGCGATCGCACTTCCAGAAGAGAGACGGGCAGGCAGCCATTTTTCAACCAATAATTTGAGGCAATTGGCAGCATTAATTTTGTGATTCACTATTTTCTTAAGAGCTAAATCTTACCGAAAATTCCACCGCAAACTTCGGCAGCATTTCCGGTTGCAAATGCCCTATTTTTAGTCTAGCATTTGAGGTTAAAATCTGCACTATTTGCCGATTTAAAATCCAGACTTGGCTAAACCTCCTTATCTAAAAAAAAGTTGACAGTTGACAGTTGATAGTTGATAGTTAACAGTTGACAGTTGACAGTTGTTTCTCTGCTAACTAATAACTGATGACTGATGAGTCCTGACTCATGACTAATAACTGATGACTCATGACTAATAATGGTTGCGAGTTTTGGTATGCGAGATACTTTCGCAACTAGGGTCTTGTTGCTATGATTAATCTCTGCTTCCAGTAGGAATTACGCACGCAACCTATATGTAAGGTGCTTGCGGGCGCACCTTACCGCTATATGTAGGCGCGCACCGCGCAATATTACCGCTATCGGTAGCGTGTCATATCATGTCCGTTCAAATAGCAATTTGAATTTGGCTTCCAGCCAGCAGCAGCATCCATAGCAAGAGAAAAAACTGTGTCACAACCCAAGCATATTGTTTTAACATCTCATCCAGGCAGAGGCGGCGCGAAACCTGTTCCCATTAATTGGGGAGAAATCGATCCTCTCAAGCGCGGGCCCGCGATCGCCAGTCTTAGTAAATCTTCTCATCGGAATGCGATCGGCACTCATTCAGGTTCTTATGCTGTTTACCGGGCGCTGGCGGTAGCTTCCGGCGCGTTGCAAGCGGATCACCGCCCCGATTTTACCAATACTTCTCCCGCCGAACACATCGGACCGTACCCGAGTTGGGGCGATGCCAGCAAAATTGTTTGTCTCGATCCTTTTGGTGCTTTAGTCAGCGAAATTTACACTCCTTTTTACCAGCAGGGATACGATATTCGACCGACAATTGCTATTACTAAAGCTCACATTAATCTTCCGGAACTTCAAGATGCTGTGGCTAAAAAACGGATTGAAGTTGATGGTAAAATAGTTAAAGAAGGAGGCAATTTAGCAGTCACTAAAATCGCGATCGACCCGGTGTGGTATTTGCCGGGAATTGCAGCGCGGCTGGGAGTTGAAGAAAGCAATCTCCGCCGCATTCTGTTTCAGCAAACGGGGGGAATGTTTGCAGAATTGGTAACGCGGCCGGATTTGCAGGTGTTCTTGCCTCCGATCGGGGGAACTACGGTTTATATTGTGGGAGATGTTGCCAATATTGCCGATTCCGACAAGCAGTTGGCGGTGCGCGTCCACGATGAATGCAACGGTTCCGACGTGTTCGGTTCTGATATTTGTACCTGCCGCCCTTATTTGGTACACGGAGTTGAAGTTTGCATCCAAACGGCGCAAGCAGGGGGTTCGGGCGTTATTGTTTATTTCCGCAAAGAAGGCAGAGCTTTGGGCGAAGTAACTAAGTTTTTGGTGTACAATGCTAGAAAACGCCAGGAAGGGGGCGATCGCGCTGATGCTTATTTTGCTCGTACTGAATGCGTCGCCGGAGTTCAAGATATGCGATTTCAAGAATTAATGCCAGATGTCCTGCACTGGTTGGGAATCGCTAGAATTGACCGTTTAGTTTCCATGAGCGATATGAAGTACAACGCGATCGTCAATTCAGGCATTCAAGTGGTCGATCGCATTCCGATTCCTGAAGATTGGATTCCGGCAGATGCACAGGTGGAAATTGTTGCTAAAAAAGCCGCCGGTTACTACACCCCGAATCCAGTACCAACTGCTGAAACCTTAGCAGAAACTAAAGGACGGAGTTTAGTAGATTAGCATGGCTGGGGCGCGATAGCAAAGATTTCGATCGCGCCTTTGTTAGATCGAATTTCCTTTTGATTTGTTAATTAACTAAGCCCACTTAATTCAACATACGATTCAACAAGCCAAAAGCTCACTAAATCTATATTCTTACCTCTTCCTTCTTCCTTCTTCCTTCTTCCTTCTTCCTCCTTATTCAGGGCTGGTTATGGCTAATTTGCGTTCTACAGCGATCGTAAAAACAGATATTTGTGGATATACGGCCCGAGTTAAAAAATTATCTCAGTCGGACTTAAGCAATTTATTAAACGAACACAAAATTTTTATTTCAGAAATTAGCACGAGAAATGAAGGAAGTATTATTAAAGGAGAAGGCGATTCGTTTTGGATGGTGTTCCCCAGCGTGACAGCAGCGGCGATGGCAGCGATCGAAATGCAGCAAGAATTGCGGCAGCAGCAGTCTGGCAAACCCAACGACGAACGCTTGGCGATTCGCGTCTCGATTACTCTAGGAGATGTCTTGCATCAAGATAACGACATTTTTGGCGATACGGTGAATTTAACCGCTCGCATCGAGTCAGTAACTCCGCCGGACGAAATATATTTATCTCAAGCTGCATGGCTGGCACTCAACAAAGCTGAAGTGCAAACATCTTTTGTGAAAGAGTTTTCCTTAAAAGGAATGAGCGAACCTGAAAAGATTTACAAAGTTGACCAAAACTACAAGACGCGCATCTTTAAAAATCAAGCTATAACTAAAGTCGATCTCAGAGGTTTTATCGCTTATCAAGAAGCCAATTCAATCAAAGACGTTGAATATTTACTTACCAACTTCGAGAATTTTGAAAAAAATATTTGTGAAGAATACGGCGGCACGATTCGCAGCATCGTCGGCGATTCGCACCTGTTAACTTTCCCAGAAGCCCACTCGGCTTTAGCAGCAATGGAATGCTTGTGCGAAAATTGGAGGCTGTTTATTCACGGTCATAAAATACCTTGCGGCTTGTCTGTGGGAGTTGCCAAAGGAAATTTATATATATTTCGATCGTGCACTTACGGTAAAGATATTAATATAGCCGATCGCCTGGAATATTTAAGCAAAATAGTATCTCCCGGAAATCACAGAAATTCCGTGATAGTTGCCGATCGCATCAAACGCGAAGTCAGCGGCTCGAAGTGGGAATACAAGTTAATTAAAATAGATAGAAATGCGATTTTAGACAACATTTTAGATTACAGTCAGTTTGATTTTTTTAAAGAAAACGATGTTTATCGGTTGTTAGTAGCATGAGTGCGATCGATCGGGAACTGAAAACTATAGCATATCTGAAAACGCCCGCTGCAATTCGCCACAAATGCGATCGGCTGTTTCAATTAGCTCGTGCCGACAAACTTCGCTACTTCCGCGTCGATTTATCCCAACTTGATAAAGCAGCAAACTACGTCATCGAAACCATGCGGGAAAATTACCCGGATTTCAATATTCCCTTTCACAGTCGCTGGCGGCATTTTGAAGCGGGAAACTTACCGCGCCTCGCAGAATTAGATAAAATTTTAACAGAATTTGAGCCGATCGAGCGCGCTAAGATTAAATTTGATTTAGCAATTGTCAGCGTTTTGCTCGATGCCGGTGCCGGTGCAGATTGGCAGTATTGCGAAGCAGCAACCGGACAAATTTATCGGCGTTCCGAAGGATTGGCTGTTGCCACATTTCGGATGTTTTGTCAAGGGATTTTTTCTAGCGATTCCGATGTTCCCTGGCAAGTTGATTCGCGGGGATTGGCTGAATTAACGCTGGAAAAACTGGCAGTTGGATTTCAAGCAAATCGCGACAATCCGCTGGTAGGTTTGGCGGGTAGATTATCATTATTGCAGGGATTGGGAAGGGCGATCGAGCAAAATCCGCTATTATTTGGCAGCGACAATCCGCGCCCCGGCAATTTAGCAAAATACTTGTTTGACAAGTGTTCCCCCGAACTTAAAACAGATAGCAAGTTGACAAACTCTACTCGCCCCTCAGTAAGAGAAGTTGGGAGAGTCACAAATTCACTTCATGCTGGCGCAACCTGCTGTAAAACGATCGAAGCCGCTGATGTATTGAGTGCTGTTTTAACAGGATTCGGGGAAATCTGGCCGGGGAGATATGCAATTGGAGGCGTTAATTTAGGCGATGTTTGGCCGCATCCGGCATTAAAGGGAGAAAATTTAGGAGATGACTTGGTGCCCTTTCACAAACTCTCGCAGTGGTTGACTTATTCGCTGTTGGAACCGCTGCAAGAACTCGGTTTAGCAGTGACAGGATTGGATGAGTTGACGGGATTGCCGGAGTATCGCAACGGCGGTTTGTGTTTGGATATCGGATTGCTAAAGGCAAAAGATTTAGCTGTTTTTGCTGGCAGTTACTTGCCCGGTTCCGAAGTTATAGTAGAATGGCGATCGCTCGCTGTGATTTTGTTAGATAAAATAGCTGCAACTATCCGAGAAAAACTGCATTTAACGGCGGATGAATTACCGTTGGTGAAGATTTTGCAAGGCGGAACTTGGACGGCTGGGAGAAAAATTGCAGCCGAATTGAGAACCGGGGGAGTGCCGCCTATTCAGATCGAAAGCGACGGCACTGTATTTTAACGACACTGTAAGCTGTTTCGCATTTAAATTGTGAATCTTTTATTCCTTGTTCCCTGTTCCCTGTTCCCTTTCGGAGATTTTGGCATCCCAATCTGAATGTAAAACAGCTTATGTTAACGACACTGTATTTTTAGAAGCGATATTTTAGAAGCGATAAAAATTCTGCTTGACCTTCCTCTTTTAAAAATTATGACATTTGAATTCGACCATCTTTTTATCTTAACCGATATTGGTGCGGCGGTTGCCGATCGCCTGTCATCTTTCGGTTTAGTTGAAGGTTCATCGAGGATTCATCGCGGACAAGGTACAGCAAATCGCTGTTTCTTTTTCCACAACGCGATGTTGGAATTGTTGTGGGTGTGCGATCCACAAGAGGCGCAATCCGAGCTAATTTATCTTACCCGTCTTTGGGAGCGATCGACCGATCGAAATAATGGTGCGTGTCCCTTTGGAATATGTTTGCGTCCAACTAAAACTGCGGGCGATACAATTGCATTTTCTAGTTGGGAATACCGTCCACCTTATTTACCTGAAAATGTGAATATTTCAGTAGGAACAAATAGCGATGTGTTGACTGAACCGATGCTGTTTCAAATTCCCTGGGGAAAACGTCCAGATTCATACCCTGCTGAGAAATTACAGCCTCTGTCGCATCCAGTTGGTTTCCGCGAAATTACTCGTGTAGAATTGGTCAGTCCTGCTGCAAATAATCCATCACCGGAACTGCGATCGGTAATTGATACAAATCAGCTAAAACTGCGCCTGGGATCTGAGTATTGTATAGAGCTTGGTTTTGATGGAGAAATGCAGGGGAAACTGGCAGATTTCCGACCTGAATTGCCGCTGATTGTGAGTTGGTAATTTGAATCCTTCGCTATGAGTCGGCGGTTGAAACCGCGTCTGTACAAATGAAGACTCGGCGGTTGAAACCTCTCCGGGGGTGAAAATCGAATCACGAGCGAAGCAGATTCGATTTTCACCCCCGTCTATACACACAAAGTCCGCCTGCGCGGACTAAGAGAAATATAAAAATAATAAGAAAATAAAGTTACCGCCAATACAAAAATGTTGAATTAAATCGAATTGCCCGGTTATAATATTTTCAATTGCCATAAAAATTGAACGAGCCGCGCATGAGTGACATCAGATTTTGGAAACCGGCACGCCAACTATTCAGACATGACGAGCCGTTGATGAATGAGGAGTTAAGAGACTTCTACGTCTGCCGGGAAGATAGTCCGGTGAATGAATTAGTAAATTTGCTGGAAATGGACAATGACAATGACCCGGCTCAGTATCTTGTTGCCGGACATCGCGGGGGCGGCAAGACAACCGAGTTGCGACGGTTAGAACAAAAGTGCGCGCAAGATTTCACGGTTGTTTGGGTAGATACGGATACGGCGCTCGATAGGTTTAACATCGGTCATGCGGAAGTTGCGGTGCTGATTGGAATGCAAGTCGTGCAGCGATTGGCAGATGCGGGTTGGAAGTTGCCCAAAAAATTGGAAAAAGAACTTTTGGAAAGTCTCAAAAAAATAACTTACCAAGATAAAGTTACTGGTGGGGGCGAACTTCAGTTACCGAAGTTGTTTCAAGATTTGGGGATGCTGCTTAAAGTTGGGTTTGGGCGCGAAACGACGCGGACGCTGGAAGTGAAACCCGTTCTGGGTGAAATTATTAATAAGGTAAATGAGATTATTGCTGCCGCTCAAAAGGACACGAAAAAGAACTTATTAGTTATTGTAGATGGTTTGGATCGCAAGGAATATTCGATCGCCCTTGAAATGTTTTCCAGTTCGCTGTTGACAGATCTGAAGTGTCATATTGTTTATGTAATTCCGATCGCCCTGCGCTATTCGCCATCCTTCAAGAATCCGATGGAGAGTTTTACTAAATGTCTGGATTTATCAAATATTGCAGTTTTTAAATGCGATGAGATGGCTCGTCCGACTACAAATCCAGATCGAGTGGGACGGCATATTTTGAAGGAAGTGGTTCAGAAACGCTTAGCAAAATTGGGCAATGCCTACGCAAATTTGCTCGAACCGGAGGCGATGGACTTGCTGTGCGAAAAAAGTGGGGGAGTAATGCGGGAGTTGGTGCGGTTGGTGCGAACGGCTTGCGAAGTGGGATTGAATAAGCAAGCGAGCAAGATCGATCGCCCTATTGCTGAGGAAGCGGTTCGAGAAGAACATCGAACGTACACGATCGAAGATTACCATTTTCCCGAACTGGAAAAAGTGCATAAAGATGGCCGATTGAGCAGCAATGAGTTTGACTCGCCAAAGCACGGCAGAATCGTGATTTGCAATGAGTTGCTGCATTACAAATTGGTGTTGGGGTATGAAGGAAAACACGGACGTTGGTTTGATGTGAATCCGATGTTGTGGGGCGATTTGGAACGCTGGCAGCAAACAAATTCGCAATAATTCACCACAAATACTGTGCCGCAATATCCACGCCAACCCACCGAACCGCCGGGGGTTACAAACCCCCGTCTCATAGCGAAAGTCCTCTCGAAGAGGACTGAAAAATACATTTTTGACAAGGATGTTAAAGTTGTTTTCAGTCGGTTTCAACCGACTTTTGCTATGAGCCGGGGATTTAAATCCCCGGCGAGCTTGGAGACAAACCGATCGATTCTATCTCTCGTTTTTCGATTCATCGACTAACTGACTCTTGTAAAATACAAGAAGCGGGTTAACCAACAATCTTTAATTCACATCCAGAGTATCGATCGACCCGCCCCATCCAATCTACCAACTCCGATGTCTGTATCTTTATCCATCGCAATTATCCGAACTTCTTGATGTCAGCAATGCAGGAATTAGAACCGATCGATCGAGCAGAATTAACTAAATTGGTCAATGCTGTGGCAATGGACGATCGCAGCCTCAGCTTATTTGCGATCGCGCCGGATAGCGCCCCGAATCATCCGGTGGTGGAACATTTGAAAGCGCAGTTGCGCGAGTTGGGTGAGGAGTTGGACAAGCGGTTTTTGTTCCGCAACCTTTACTACAGCGACGATTCGCTGTTCGATTTCCTGCACCGCCTCGATAAAGAAGAGGCATCGGGGCGCAGGGTGGTAATGGCCTTCGGGCTGGAATCCCTGCCCCGCAACCGACTGAAACAGGAAATGCAGCAGTTGAATTTGGGGCGGGAACGCATTTTCGATCGCAATATCGTGCTGGTGTTTTGGCTGAATCGGGAGGCGTTTCTCAATGAGTTTCGCCAGCAAGCTGCCGATTTTTGGGATTGGCGGGGAAAAGTGGCCGTGTTTGCGACGCGCCCGCCCTCGAATCCGCTGCTGTATCCCTATCTGGAGTGGCTGATTGCTGACAACTCTTACCTGAAAATGGCTGGTGTAATGCAAGTCAACCGTCAGGTAGATATTTTGCTCGATCGCATTTATGTATCGCTTCAGGCGGAATGGGTGGAGGAACGGAGTCAATCGTTTCGCGATCGAGTTTCCGCCGGGGAAGGGCGAGTCAAACCGAGTCGTGCCAATAAATTCGGAGAACCCGATTTCCCAGATATCGAGTTTGTAGATGAACCGACGGTTTCTTTGAGTGCAGAACCTGCCAGCCGCCAGCGCGTGACGAAAACGGCCGATCTCGCCGAGGCCTTGCGGAAACATACCTACAGCGCGATTTTAGGCGAACCTGGAGCCGGGAAAACAACCCTGCTGCGCTATCTGGCGCGACATTTTGCGATCGCCTATCGCGGCATTCAAGCTAACGAAGATATTGTAGGGGTTGTGCCCCCGTGCCAACCCCGCCCCACAGATGATATCGGGGCGGGCACGGGGGCAGGGCCCCTACAGGCAATGGAACAAATCGGGGCATCACCGCGACAACCCCAACCCACCGACGATTTATCGGCGATCGCAGAGATCGGGGCGGGCACGGGGGCATCGCCCCTACAGGAAATGGAACAGTCGCCGAAATTGAGGGTGCGGGGAGGCATGGATGAGGATTTGGGAGAGATTCGGTTGCCGGTGTTGTTTCGGATTGCCGATTTTGCCGAACGCCTTGCCCAACAGCCGGATTTGAGTTTGGTGGAGTACCTGAAACAGTTTTACCGCCAGTGGGAATGCGATCGCGATCGAGCCAACGGCCATGCGGTTGCTGACTTGTTGCTGGACAAGATGGCGGCGGGGGATTGTTTGGTGCTAATGGATGGGTTGGATGAGGTTTTCGATCGCGCAAATCGAGTGCAGGTGGTGCAGCAGATCGATCGACTGGTGAAGGAATACAGCGAGAATAAGTTTGTCATCACCAGCCGGATTGCCGGATATCAGGAAGCCGCCCTGGGGAGTCGGTTTCGAGAGCTCACTATTGCGCCGATGGGCAATGCCCAAATCGAGCATTTTCTGGAACGCTGGTGTTTGGCGATTGAAGGGGCGCAACGTCCCGATGCTGATGCGAGTTTGCAGCAACGGGAGGCGGAACGGGAAGCGCGGGGCATTTTGCGGGCGATCGAAACTAAGCCCGGAGTCAAGCGATTTGCCGCGAATCCGCTGCTGCTGACGATTTTGGCGCTGATTCACCGCAACGGCACTCAAATGCCCCAGCGGCGAGTGGAATTGTATCAGTTGGCAACCAAGACGCTGATTGAAGATTGGCAATCCGGGCGCAACATTTTCTATGGAGTACAGCAGAAGCAACTGTCGCTGGTAGAAGAGGACGTGACGGCACTGCTGGCCCCTCTGGCGTTCCAGATGCACGAGGAGAAGCCCTCGGGGTTGGTGACGCAGGCGGAGGTGGAAGCTTGGTTAACGCCGAAAATGGCGGAATTGCAGGGGGTAGAGGAACCGGAGGCGCTGGAGTTGGTGCGGCAGTTTTTGCGGAAGGTGCGGGAGACGACCGGGCTATTTGTCGAGCGCGCTCCGGCGGTGTATGGTTTTATGCACCTGACGTTCGAGGAATATTATGCGGCGCGGTACATTGCCGATAACGAGATCGATCGAATTGTGGCGATCGTTCAGTCTAAAATGTCCGATCTGCGATGGGAGGAACCCATCTTACTAGCTTTAAGCTTTCTAAACGTTCATTTTCCCCAGCGCTTCAAAACTTTGTTTGAATCTCTGTTTAGAGATTTAATCCGACTGGGCGAGGCAATGCGTCCAAATCCAAAGCTTCGTTACCTAGCCAGTTTCAAAGAAAAGCTCATTCAGATAGATAACAGACTGATTAGGAACAATAAAGCTAAGCCTCTAACTATTTTAACGAATTACTTCATCAGAACAATCTTGATATCCTTCAATATTGTTTTGCAAATTTGGCAGGGGTATCTAACCAGTCACATAGGGTCTGATTCAGATTCAGCAAAACTCACTCTAGCCTTAGCAGTTATTATAGATATCCAAATCAATTATTTGCAGCGTTCCCAACTGCTTCAGGGCTTGTTTGCTGCAAAGTCTATTATCGATAGTCTTATTGAATTCGATAGCTTAAAATGGTTTCCTGCTTTTTTTAGTAAATATATTAAGAAATATACACAACAAATTCATACATTGAAACTGTTTGGCAGCCAGTTAAAAGAACAATATAAAAATCTTGCTGTTTTAGGTTTAACTCAGTCTATTTTAGAATATTCTAAAGTAGTTGCCAACAACGTATTAATATCCGAAGTAATACGTAATAGTATGCAACGAATTTTATTTGAAATTGCTGTCGATAAGGCTCATCCTACATCTAACAACTCAGACGATATTGTGGAGTTAATAGATATATCTCTATCGACAAGGAATCGAGCTATTGGATATTGGCAAGCTGGTTGTGCTTATCAGGAACAAAATAACTACGAACAGGCGATCGCCCATTACCAAAAAAGCCACGAGCTATGGCAACAGTTAAAGCAAGAACAGGAGATTACTAGCCTCTGGTATGCCTTGTCAGATTGCTATCGAGATTGGGGCAAGTATGAACAGGCATTAGAGGCAGCACAACGACTCTTATCACTCCGACAAAAACTTCAAGACCAACCTAGCATTGCGGAAGCCTACTGGAAATTAGGACGCATCTATCAAGATTGGGAGAAGTACGAAGAGGCGATCGCCCATTACCAACAAAGCCAGGAGCTATATCAAAATTTAGGTCTTCAAAAAGAAGTCGCTAATAAAATATGGTGGTCAGCGAATTGCTACAGACAATGGGGTAAGTATGAGGAGGCAATATTGTGCTATCAACAGAGCAGGAAACTTTACAATCACTTAGGTTTAGATAAGACTGTAGCTGAGGTTATATCTCAGCTTAGTGGATGTTATAAAGATTGGAAAAAACATGAAATAGCCCTAGAAATCCAACAAGAAAGTTGTGAGATTTATCGAAGGATTGACGATCGCCCCAACATTGCCAATGCCTACAATCAATTGGGACGCATCTATCAAGATTGGGAGAAGTACGAAGAGGCGATCGCCCATTACCAACAAAGCCGAGAACTCTATCAGCAGTTGG